>DMSQ01000013.1 GCA_003457135.1 Prolixibacteraceae bacterium | reverse complement strand
GTAATGACAGTTGCTTCGGCAGCAGTATTTGCCATAGGGGTTTGTTATTTCTGGCCAACCATGATTGGAGTAGCCTCAGAATATACACCAAAATCAGGAGCGCTTGGAATGTCGATTTTAGGCGGAGGAGGTTTTGTTGCCACTGCAATGGTTTTGCCTATTATGGGAAAATCTATTGCAGACGCAGGACCGATCGCAACAATAAAAAGTATGTCAGTACTGCCTGCAATACTGATTGTTGCTTTCATTTTTCTTTATATAATCATTAAAACAAAACTCAAAAAAAACCAAGCATAGAAATTCTATCTTCATGAATTATTCAAGAAAAGGATGTCGTAAAAAACATCCTTTTTTTATACACTGAAATTTCTTTCACTTTTTATTTTCTGAATCATACAAACATCGGTGGGATTATTGATAATTGAGTAATTTTGTATGATTTTAATCTTTAAATAAATCCAAACTACAAAGAATGAAACCAACCCTTTTAATACTTGCAGCTGGAATGGGCAGTCGCTTTGGAGGCCTCAAACAAGTTGAACCTGTTGGCCCAAATGGTGAAACAATTCTGGAATATTCCATCTTTGATGCTATTCGGGCTGGTTTTAGGAAAGTAGTGTTTGTAATCAGGGAAAGCTTTGCAGACGATTTTAAGGTACGCTTCGAACCAAAACTTTCAGGAAAAATTGAAATAGAATACGTTTTTCAGGAAATAGATAAACTTCCTATTGGTTTTATTAATCCAGAAGGTCGCGAAAAACCATGGGGAACCGGTCATGCCGTTTTGATGGCTAAAGATGCCATTAATGAGCCATTCGCGGCTATAAATGCCGATGACTTTTATGGAGCTGAAGCCTATCAGGTTATTGCTGATTATCTTCAAAAATTAACCGATCCGGCAAAATACGCTATGGTTGGTTATCAACTGAATAATACGCTTTCAGAATTCGGATCTGTTTCGAGAGGTATTTGTGTGACCAATCCTGACCGTCAATTGACCAAAATTACTGAAACCCATAAAATCAGGCAGGAAAATCAAAAAATACTATGTGAATCGGAAACCGGTGAAACTGTTGAATTAACAGGGAAGGAAGCTGTTTCGATGAATTTCTGGGGTTTTCATCCTTCACTTTTTCAGAACATCGAAAATCAATTCATCGAATTTTTAAAGAACAACATCCATCAGCCAAAATCGGAATTCTACATTCCGTTCCTAGTTTTTGAAATGATTTTAAGAGGGCAGGCAAGTGTTGAAGTTTTATCTGCAGAATCGCCCTGGTTTGGAGTTACCTATCAAGAAGACAAACCTTATGTGATCGAACAGATTCAAAAACTGACCGATCTGGGAGTATATCCATCGAAACTCTGGTAAATGAAATTATTCTGGCCGTAAAATAACAGAGTAACCATTCTTATCTTTTACGATTCTTCCGTATAAATCAAATTCATCAGAGCCGGTAATTTCGACCTGATAGAATTGTCCCTTTTTCAGCCGAACTTCTTTGCTGATCAACACTTCGCCATCCACTTCAGGAGAATCGAATTCAGTTCTTCCGACGAAAAATTCATCATCTTCCCGATCAATAATTACCTTCAGGATTTGTCCAACTTTTGCAGCATTCATCTGTGATGAAATAATTTGCTGGATTCCCATCAGTTCTTCCTGACGGGTTTGTTTTAGCTCCTCTGGAACATCATCTTTATACTTTTGATATCCGTAAGTTCCTTCTTCGTGCGAATAGGTAAATGTGCCCAAACGATCGAATTTATGCTTCAGGATAAATCTTTTAAGTTGCTCAAAATCATTTTCGGTTTCACCCGGATGGCCGACCAGCATAGTTGTCCGAATGGCGATTCCTGGAACTTCCTCCTTTATTTTCAGGAGCAGGGCATCGGTTTCTTCGGTGGTCACATGACGCAACATTTGTTTTAACACATTGTTGGAACTGTGTTGAAGCGGAATATCAATATATTTACACAATTTAGGAACTGTTTTGAACAATGGAAGAATATCCATCGGAAATTTGGTTGGATACAAATAATGAAGCCGAATCCATTCGATTCCATCAATTTCAGCAATTTTCTGAATTAATTCAGCCAACATTCCTTTTCCGTAAAGGTCGATACCGTAATACGATAAATCCTGGGCAATCAGCAAAACTTCTTGAACGCCTTTTTTAGCAAGGTATTTGGCTTCCTTTACCAAATCTTCGAGCGACTTTGATTTGTGCTTACCTGTCATCCCCGGGATAGCACAAAAAGCACAAACGCGATTACATCCTTCCGAAATTTTCAGGTAGGCAAAATGCGAAGGTGTAGTAATTTTTCGTTCATAGATGAATTCGGGACGGTAAGTTGCTTTCAATTCGTTGACTACAGCTTTCATGTCGAACTTACCAAAAAACTTATCCACTTCCGGAACTTCTTTTTCCAAATCCAACTTATAGCGTTCTGATAAACATCCCATCACATACAATTTCTCTATCTCGCCGCGACCTTTAGCCCCCACAAATCCCATAATGGTATTGACCGATTCTTCCTTGGCATTGTGAATGAACCCACAGGTATTAATCACGACAATATCCGAATCGGTATCATTTGAGTCGTGTACTACCTCAAATCCATCCATCGCAAGCTGGTTAAGCAATACCTCAGAATCTACCAGGTTTTTGGAACAACCCAAAGTTACTACATTTATTTTGAGGCCTCCCCCTGCCCCCTCCACAAGAGGGGGTAAAGAATCGGGATGCTGAGACTTGTCCTTTGATGATAGTGAATTCATAATTAGAAGTTAATACGTTCAGAATATTCGATAACCAAACTCCCTTCCCTTTCGGGGAAGGGTTGGTATAGGGCTATTTAAAGTCTCCCCTTCGGGGAGATTTAGAGGGGCTTTTGAGGTTTAGAGGAGCTTTTAGCTAAACAGCGATTCCACAAATTCTTTCCTCCTGAAAACCTGCAAATCGTCCATTTTTTCTCCTATCCCGATGTATTTGACAGGTATTTTAAACTGATCTGAAATCCCGATTACCACTCCGCCTTTTGCAGTTCCATCAAGTTTGGTAAGCGCCAAAGCTGTTACTTCGGTAGCCTTGGTAAATTGTTTGGCTTGTTCAAAAGCATTTTGACCCGTTGAGCCATCCAGTATGAGCAGGACTTCGTGTGGGGCATTGGGCACAACCTTTTTCATGACCGATTTTATTTTACCCAACTCGTTCATGAGGTTGATTTTATTGTGCAGTCGTCCGGCAGTGTCAATTATCACCACGTCAGCGCCCTGAGATTTTGCAGATGAAAGAGTATCGTATGCAACAGAAGCCGGATCGGCGCCCATTCCCTGTTTGACGAGTGGAACCTGAACCCGGTCGGCCCAAATCTGGAGCTGATCAATAGCTGCAGCTCTGAAAGTATCTGCCGCTCCTAAAACAACTTTTTTGCCGGCAGCTTTAAAATGGAAGGCCAACTTGCCGATAGTTGTTGTTTTTCCAACGCCATTCACCCCAACGACCATTATTACATAGGGGTCATCGCTTTCCGGAAGATCGAAATCAGCCATATCGTTGCTGTTATTCTCTTCAAGCAAACTGGTTATTTCTTCTTTCAGGATGGAATTTAATTCGGAAGTTCCCATGTATTTATCAACCGAAACCCGTTTTTCAATGCGCTCGATGATTTTCAGCGTCGTATCAACTCCGACATCCGACGAAATCAGAATCTCTTCCAGATTATCCAAAACCTCATCGTCAACCTTTGATTTACCAATAATAGCTCTTCCAATCTTCTGAAATACACTCTCTTTTGTTTTGGCAAGTCCCTGATCCAGACTTTCTTTTTTCTTACTGGTAAAACTTCCGAAGATACCCATAACAACACGATTTTAAGAGTAAAAATATACGAACATCAAATTCAATAAAAAAAGCCTTCACCAGTGATGAAAGCTTTTTTGTATAGAGAATTTTAGATCTATTTCTGGAAATATTCCTTTACATTTTCATTCGAAATAATTTCTTCCTGAAAAATGTATGCACCAGTCTTTTCGGATTTTACCATTCTAATCACTTTTGCGTGACCTTTACCGGCACCTTTCTGCAATGTTGCAACTACTTTCTTTGCCATACTATTTTGTTATTTAATTTCGCGGTGTACAGTAACTCGCTTTAAGTTAGCATTGTATTTCTTTTTTTCCAAACGCTCAGGAGTATTCTTCCTGTTTTTGGTGGTGATGTACCTTGAAGTTCCGGGAACTCCGCTTGTCTTTTGTTCGGTACATTCCATAATTACCTGAATCCTATTACCTTTCTTGGCCATTTCTTAAAGCTTAAATAGTTGTTATAAAACCTTTTTCCTTTGCACTTTTCAATGCAGCGTTCAATCCATTTTTGTTGATCGTACGGATTCCGCTGGCTGAAACAGTTAACGAGATCCAACGATCTTCTTCAGGTAGATAGAACTTCTTTTTGAACAAATTAGGAAGAAACTTCCGTTTTGTCCTGCGCTTTGAGTGAGAAACGTTATTTCCCACCATTACTTTTTTCCCGGTTACTTGACAAACTCTTGACATTGTCTTATTTTTTAATCAGAATCTCACATTTTTCAAACAGTCCGCAAAATAAGTACATTTTATTTACAAAATCAAATTGTTTGAGAAGTTTTTTATTTAAATTTCAACACGTTATTGTTCAAAAATATTCACAAACTTTTTATTATTCATAGGAAGAAAAAAATATCTTCGTTTAAACCCATGCATCTGTTCAATGCTGTTTAACACACTTACCTACTTTTATTTCCTTTCATTGGTCTTTGTGCTGTACTGGTGGATTTTAAGAAAGAACTTCCGCTGGCAAAACCTGCTTTTATTTATTGCCAGTTATTGCTTTTACGGGTGGTGGGATGTGCGGTTCCTGGCGCTCATTTTTATCAGTTCATCCGCTGATTTTTTTCTGGGAAGGGCTATTTTCCGTCAATCCGACAAGAAAAAAAAGCTCTATTTACTCTGGATATGCATGTTCATCAACCTGGGGATGCTCGGTTTTTTCAAATACTTCAATTTTTTTACCGATACATTTGCCGATTTGATCGCTCAATTCGGGTTTCAGCCCAACCTGAAAACTCTTCAAATCATTCTACCAGTCGGAATAAGCTTTTACACCTTTCAGTCATTAAGTTATTCAATTGATATTTACCGGGGGAAAATACAACCAACGAATGATTTTGTCCCGTTCATGACCTTTGTTTCGTTCTTTCCTCAGTTGGTGGCTGGTCCAATAGAAAGAGCATCACATTTGTTACCACAATTTTTGAAGCCACGAAGCTTTAATTCCGATCATTTGAGCTCAGGCTTTCGTTTTATCCTCTACGGTCTGTTTAAAAAAATGGTGATTGCCGACAGGTTGGCTTATTTTGTGGACCACATTTATAATTCTCCTGAAAAGTATGATGGAACAGTATTGCTGGTGGCAACCTTCATGTTCGGGATTCAGATTTATTGCGACTTTTCAGGTTATTCAGACATTGCCATTGGTTCAGCCCGTTTGATGGGATTCGACCTGATGCAAAACTTCAGAACACCTTATCTGGCCAAAAATTTCAGGGAATTCTGGCAGAGGTGGCATATTTCACTTTCAACCTGGTTTCGCGATTACGTTTATATTCCTTTGGGAGGTAACCGTGTTTCGCAAAGCCGGTGGGTTTTCAATGTCATGCTAACCTTTACGATTTCAGGGTTATGGCATGGAGCATCAATGACGTTTATGATCTGGGGATTTCTGCACGGATTATTTTTGGTATCTGAATTTTTCCTTTTGAAAATCATTTCACTCCCGAAAAAACTTTCGTGGATTGGACTTGTGATTACATTTATAATTGTCAATCTCGCCTGGGTTTTCTTTCGGGCCGATTCGATTGAACAGAGTATATCTATATTTTCTAGCTTTTGTCAACTGAATTTTGATTTTATTCCCAATGTATGGATCCGTTTTATTGCCAATAACGAATTCAGGGAGTTTACCCTTTCACTTCTTGTAAGTTTTCCGCTATTCATACTTTTTGAAATATTGATCGGACCAAACAATTTCGATAGCGTAGTTAAAAAAAGCGGAATCCTCATGCGCTGGAGCATTTATCTGATACTGGCTTTTATGATCCTGTTTTTTGGAGTTTTACATGCTGCACCTCAATTTATCTATTTTCAATTTTAAGCTATGAAACGAATCCTCCTGAAATTAGCGCTGTTTTTTAGCTTCCTGATGTTTCCGGCTGCTGTTCTGTTTATTGTCCCCTATTCCGAAGAATTTGCCTACCACTATATAGAACATGATTGCTACAACCACGGAGCATGGATTTACGACCGGATAAATCACAATCCTGCACCTGTTGATGTGGCTTTTATCGGTTCTTCACATACCCTTCATGCCATTCAGGAGAAAAAAATGGAAAAATTGCGTGAATTAAACCTACATGTCGTAAATTTGGGATATTGCCGGTATGGAAGAAATATTGAATTTAGCATTCTGAAAATGCTTCTCAAGCACAAATCGCCAAAACTTATTGTAATTGAAGTACATGAAGATGAAGAAAAAAATAGCCATGATATATTTCCATACCTTGCCGAAACGGAAGATTTACTTTTAACTCCTACCCTTTTCAACCGGGATTATTTTTCAGATTTGTTTCATGGCGGATCAGCCCGTCTGGAATTTTTTAAGGCAAAATATATCTTCAGAAAAAAATATCCTGATCCAACTTCTGAACTTTATGGATATGCAGCCACCGATAGGATTGCAACTGAATTTGAATTAGACGAAAACAGCAGGTTATGGCAAAAAAGGTTAAGCCATACTAACCTCGAAAAAATTGAGAAAGTTCAATTGAAATACCCATTTGCCTATCTTGAAAAAATGATCTGCCTGATTAAAGAAAAAAACATACCAATTCAATTTGTTTATCTGCCAGATTCCGGATCAAAGCTTAAGAATCCAAAACATAGTTCATTTTATCAGGATATTGCATCCTTGCTTATTCCCCCACAAACCATTTTCAACGACAGATCAAACTGGATGGATGCCAGCCACCTTAACGACAATGGATCTGAAATACTTTCAATATGGCTGGCCGAACAAATAAGAAGTGAGATGTGCACTGATACAACGACATTCAGGTAAACAATTCAAGGTTGCTTTTATTTTCCGAAAAAGTAAATTAATTTAGGCTTTCTAAATTCAGAAAAGAGTGAACGAAGAAAAGACAAAACATTATCCTACCATCCTTGGCGCAATTCATTTGATCGTACTTTATACTTTCATCCAAACCATCGTTGATTTTCCTTTAGCTCTTCTCGATTACTATAACGGCACAGATTATTTGTACAATCCGATTAAAAAAATTGTACTTGGCGTTGGATCAGCTTTTTTCATATTTTACTATTCGTATCGGCGGGCAGGTGTTCCGTTAAAAGAACTTTTCCCTGCAAAATCGTTTACTTTTCTGATTTTATTCCCGGTTCTGCTTTTCCTTTGGGCAGCACATAATCTGATTGGCGAAGTTAATGTTGCCCTTGACCAAGTTCTTCCTCCTCCGGCATGGTTTTGGGAATTATTCAACAAGATTTTCGAAAGTGATTATGGAATTTACGGCGCTATCCTGAAGGTTGTTATATTGGCCCCTGTTATTGAAGAGCTGATTTTCAGAGGGGTGATTATGCATGGCCTGATGCGGAACAATTCGAAATTCACCGCAGTTTTTGTTTCGGCTCTTCTTTTTGCGCTGTTCCACCTTAATCCCTGGCAATTCCCGGCCACGTTTGTTCTTGGTCTGCTCTTGGGTATCCTGATGCTTCGAACACGCAATATTTATTTATGTATTTTGGGTCATGCCATTAACAATGGCTTGGTTTTAATCAGTATTCAATTTTTTGATCCCATTCAAAAAACATCTTTTTTTCAAAGCAGCAAGCCAAACCAGCTAATTATTAGTGCATTGATTTCAGCATCTGCACTGGCGCTGATCTTTCTTTTTAGCCGAAACCCAAAAGAAAAAAGCAGTTAAACCTACCTGTTTGTTTCATTTTGACGAATCAAAATTCATAAAAACCACAATAGGCACTATATTTACAGTTCAAAAACTTCCAAAAAATGAAGAGTATGGAACGAGTTGCTATATTTCCCGGGTCGTTCGATCCGTTTACAGTTGGACATGAAAGCATTGTAAAACGTGCAATTCCCCTGTTCGATAAAATAGTAGTCATGATTGGATATAACGCGAATAAACAGTCTTTTTTTCCCCTTGAAAAAAGAGAAAAATGGATTAAAGAAGTATTCAAAACCGAACCCAAAGTATCTGTTGAATGTTATGAAGGGCTGACGGTTGACTTCTGTAAAAAAGTGAAAGCACAATATATCCTTCGCGGGCTCCGTACTTCGGCCGATTTTGAATTTGAACGGGCAATTGCACAGGTCAATAAAATGATGCACCCCCAAATAGAATCTGTTTTTCTGTTAACCATACCCGAACATACACCAATTAATTCGACCATCGTACGCGATATTATTCTTCATGGAGGAGATGCCAGTATGTTTTTACCATCAGCCTTAAATATGGCCGATTTCAAAACAGAAGAATAAAAAACCAAACGATTCGTTATTTCAGTTAATGATCTTAATCCCATTATCTAAATCTCTTTAGTGAAAATCCGTTACCTGACATTATTTTACCTCTTGTCATTTCTATTTCAAGGATTTACGGCACTATCCGCAACTGTTAAGATTACCGGAAAAGCTTCAGGATATGCCCATAATTCCATACAGTTGAACTGGTTGCATGATTTCATTTCAGAAGAAAAAATTAAACTGGGAAACATCAGGTTTGATGCCGGGGGTGCATTTAGCCTCGAAATAGATCTGGCCGAAACCAGCCTTTGTTTTGCCGATTTTGATGGCTATCACGGCATGATTTATCTCGAACCCGGAAAGTCGTACGAAATAATATTTCCGCCGAAAAGAAGTTTAACCGAATCGCAGAAAAGGAACCCATTTAATAAACCTGAACCGGTTTGGTTCGGTCTTTCAAAGCCTGATAACAATGAACTGAATTTTCAGGTACAGCAATTTGAGCAAGCTTATGCCAGCTATGAAAACAAATATTTTGACCAGATTTTTGTCAATCGTTCCAAATCGCTGGTTGATACCGTGAAGAACATTCTGGATAAAGAATTTGCAAAGACCAATCAGCCACTTTTCGAATCGCACAAACTCTTCCGGAAAGCAAACCTTGATTTTGCGCTACATCAGGGAAAAGCAACTGGTTTTATGGAAGCATATTTCAGTTCCCAAAAACCAATATACAACCTGGCGGCCTATTCAAGCCTGTTTAATCAGGTCTTCCTGAATTACTTCAGCGTATTGACCAATTCGGCAAACCACACCGAAATCAAAAACCTGGTCCAAACATCCGCATTACAGAAGCTGGACGAATATTTCCAGAAACAATTGCATTTCAACAGGGAACTTTCGCATTGGGTACTTTTAAATTCAATGAAAGATGCCTTTTACAGCAAACAATTCTCAAAAACTTCTATCCTGAAATTGCTTGATCTGGTAAAAAATAGTGAATGGAGCGACTTCGAACAAAAAACAGCACAATTAATCCGTTCCAGGCTTGTCTATTTATCAGTTGGAACTAATCCTCCCACGCTGGTTTTAAAGGACTTAACAGGACAGGATGTAGTTTTTTCAGATTTCAGGGATAATTATATCTATCTGCATTTCACCGATCCGAAAAACACCATTTGCCAACAACATTTGAATGAATTAAAAACGATTGCCTCACATTACAAGGACAAACTGGTAATTATTAATGTGGTCCCAAATGGCGGCGCATTTACAAACAGTAGCAATTGGGCCGGAATATTTGCCACCTCCGATAATAATCTGGAAGAAACGTACAAAGTGAAAACCTTTCCTAATTCGTTCCTGATTGGCAAGGACGGGAAACTTCTGCTCTCGCCCGCGCCCAACCCGATTGATGGACTCGACCGGCAACTGGGGCAATTGTTTAAAAGTGATTATCTGAAACAGATGCAGAAGAACAACCAGAAAATTAAACAATAGATAAGGTTTTACTAAAAAAATCACGCAAACTCAAATAGGTATTGGCCAGCACCTGATCAAATTCTGAAAGGGCAAACCAACGCGCCTCTTCAATATTTTCGTCCTTTTGCGGAACCGGTATTTCATTTCCGGAGTAATTCATCAGAAACCAATTCGTTTCTTTCAAAACTAAATTATCCGGATAGTTCAAATAAGGCGACCGGTAAATATGAAAAGTAGATTCAAGTTGACGAACGATTTGGAGCCCGGAAAAACCACACTCCTCTTCCACTTCACGGACTGCCGCACTCGCCTGCGTTTCGTTTTTTTCGATTTTACCTTTCGGAAGATCCCAGACACCCAATCGTTTGATAAATAAAAAAGAACCTGCATCGTTTCGCACCAAACCTCCGGCAGCCGGAATCTCTACAAATCGTCTCCTGAAATAATTCCAGAGTTGAAAAATATCAGGATTATAAATCAAATATTCTGAACTTTTATCAGCATGTTCAATGTCATAAATAATTTGATTTACAGCAGAATAACTTCCAAAATCTATCCTATCTGAAATGTTATTATTTGATGATTTTTTCATTTCTGAAGCTATCACAATACTAGAGTCATTGAAAAAAACTTTGTACATTTGTCAGCATTATAAGTAAAAAAGAAAATATCATGATTGAACAAATTCAAATCGAAGTTACAAAGAAACTACTTCACATCAACACCATAAAAGTTCAGCCCAATAATCCGTTTACCTGGGCATCGGGATGGAAAGCCCCGATTTATTGCGACAACCGCAAAATTATGTCTTATCCTGAGGAACGGACTTTCATTTGCGAGCAGTTCTGTAAAATCATACGCGAAAAATATCCGCAGGTTGAAGTAATTGCCGGAGTGGCTACCGGGGCCATTGCTCACGGAATGTTGGTTGCCCAGGAATTGGGACTGCCATTTATTTATGTTCGTGCAAAACCAAAAGATCACGGGCTCGAAAACCTGATTGAAGGTGACATGAAAGCTGGTCAGAAAGTCGTGATTATTGAAGATCTGGTTTCAACCGGAGTTAGCAGTTTAAAAGCAGCCGAAGCAATTACCAATTTTGGCGGCGATGTACTTGGAATGCTCGCTATTTTTACTTATAATTTTCCACATGCCCGTAAAAATTTCGAAGATGCAGGATTGGAACTCACTGCATTGAGCCGCTATCAGGTACTGATTGATTTGGCTTTGCAATCGGGCGATGTAAAACCCGAAGAAGTTGAAAAACTCAACAAATGGCGCGAAAAGCCTGAAAGTTGGGGCAAATAAGTTTATTCATTCATCCATATAACTTCCTCTTTTCTAACCGGAGAAGGGGATTTTTATTTCAAAAACCACGGAATATGTCTGTAAGTAAATATGTAAGCGACGTAAAAATTGTCAACAATAGTCAGGAAATTATTTTCAATTACCTGTCGAACTTCGAAAACCTGTCGAAATACGTGAACGAAAGTCTTTTATCAAAGATGACTGAACATGTACCTCAGATTCAGATTTCGAATTTCGAATCAGACACAGATTCTTGCCGGTTCCAGATTGCCGGAATGGGTTTGGCTGAAATCAGGGTCATTGAGCGCGAACCATTCAAAACGATAAAAATAAAAAGCAGTGGCGGTATGCCAGTTGGAATAGTATTTTGGATTCAGCTTCTGCCAGTTGCAGCTTATGAAACCAAACTCAGGCTAACTCTCGATGCTGATATGGGCATGATGATAAAAATGCTGGTCAATAATAAACTGGAAGAAGGTATCAACCGTTTGGCCGATATGCTGGCGGCGCTGCCGTATAAGTAGTGGTCAGCGATCAGTAATCAGTCGAAGTTAGTTCAAGTCATCTGAAGGTCATTAGCTTCCCGTCATTGGTGGTCACTTATCTACAACCCAACAATTAATGACTATAAATGACCATTTAATGACCAAAAATCACTACTTAAAGACCTGAATATTAGAATCATTTTGATGTTTGCAGGAACTCAACTTCTTTGAAATGAAATTCCATTATTTTTTCATCCTCTTTCCTGATAAGCAATTGTCCAATTTCATTTACCCCGATTATTTCGCCTGCAAAAACCTCATCTTCCGCTCTGAATAAATGTCTTTCATTCAACCCGTACAGTACTGATAAAAACTCCTGATCTATATCTTCATCACCTCCTTCGCGAAGCTGATTATAGTATCTGTTTATTTCCGATAACAGTTCAGTCAGCAGAATTTCACAATCGTAGTGCTGATTTGTCAGTAACTTCAAGGAAACCGGATTAGGCGCAGAGCTGTGAAAGGTGGTTTGATTCACATTGAGCCCGATTCCTATGACCGAACTTTTCAGTAATCCATACACGACGGAATTTTCGATCAGTATTCCACCCAGCTTCCGGTTGCCGGCATAAATATCGTTTGGCCACTTAATACTAAGTTGGTCAACATACTTATTCATAGCAGCATAAATACCAAGAGTGACTACTTTCGAAAGCATGAATTGCCGGCGGATTTCAAGAAATTCAGGATAAAGCACCAATGAAAAAGTAAGATTTTCACCTGGTTCGCTTTCCCAAAAATTGCTTGACTGACCACGGCCATCTGTTTGTTCGTATGCCAAAAAGACAGTACCTTCAGCGACCTCATTTGCCCTGATCCGACTGTTGGCATAGTTGTTGGTAGAATCGGTGACTTGCAGGCGGACAATTGTGTTATCAATGCTTTTCTCCATTATGCAGGTTAAATTTGCATTTCCATATCCATTCAGGAAATTCATCTCACAAGTTTAATCACATCTTATGAATTAAAAAATTTATCTTTGTAGTTCTAATAAATATTTATGGATAAAAGCGTTAAAGAAATTGAAACTGAACAATTGATTGATGCCATTGTTGAAGGAATTCAAAGGAAAAAAGGGATTGATATTGTTAAAATTGACCTAACTAAAATTAATAATACCGAATGTAAATATTTTATCATTTGTCACGGAAATTCGAACACTCAGGTTGATGCGATTTCCCATTCGGTAGAAGATACCGTAATTGAATTTCATAATGAAAAAGCCTGGCATACCGATGGATACCAGAATTCGATCTGGGTTCTACTTGATTATGCCGACATTATGGTACATATTTTTCAACGGGATGCCCGTAGGTTTTACGACCTCGAAAACCTTTGGGCTGATGCACATATTGAATTAATAAAAGATGAAAACCAGTAATAAAATGGCAGAAAATAAAAACAATAAAGAAAAATCCAATTTCGGCGATATCAGGCCGAATATGAACAAGGCGCCGAAAATTAATCCTTACTGGATATACGGATTAATCATCGTTATATTTCTTGCTATCCAAATGTTTACGATGGGCACCGGGCCAACCAAAACGACCTGGTTTGAAGTGAAAAATACCATGTTTAAAGATCAGGACATCAAGAAGGTAGTGGTTGTCAATGGTAAGGATGCACAAATATACCTTAAAGATTCAAGTTATGAAAAATACAAAAGTAAAATGGAATCCGGATTTAATGTGCCAAGCAAAACCGGACCACATTTTCATTTCGCCATTGGATCTTTTGATTCATTTAACGCCGACATCAAGGAAGCTCAGGAAACTTATGGAACTGCTGAATTTGGGATTGAAAGTGAAGAAGTTCACAACTACCTGGGCGAACTTCTGAATTGGATTCTTCCATTTGCCATTATCATTCTGATCTGGTGGTGGATTTTCAAACGGATGAGCAAAGGTTCAGGTGGCGGTGGCCCTGGCAATATTTTCAATGTCGGAAAATCGCAGGCCAAAGTATTTGATAAAGATTCAAGAGTCTCGACTAACTTTAAAGATGTTGCCGGTTTGGCCGAAGCCAAGCAGGAAGTGGAAGAAATTGTTGACTTCCTGAAAAGCCCGACCAAATTTACCAAGTTGGGTGGAAAAATTCCGAAAGGAGCCCTTTTGGTTGGCCCTCCGGGAACCGGAAAAACCTTATTGGCCAAAGCGGTAGCCGGTGAAGCCAATGTTCCTTTTTTCTCGATGTCGGGCTCCGATTTTGTTGAAATGTTTGTTGGTGTAGGCGCTTCGCGCGTTCGCGATTTGTTTAAACAAGCCAAAGAAAAAGCGCCTTGTATTGTTTTCATTGATGAAATTGACGCTATTGGCCGTGCCCGTGGAAAAAATCCGAACATGGGATCGAACGATGAACGTGAAAATACATTGAACCAGCTATTGACTGAAATGGACGGTTTTGATACCAATTCAGGAGTAATTATTCTGGCAGCAACCAACCGTGCCGATATTCTCGACCGTGCTTTGATGCGCGCCGGACGTTTCGACCGCCAGATTCACGTTGAATTGCCCGACCTGAACGAACGCGAGGAAATATTCATGGTACACCTGAAACCAATTAAACTCTCTCCTGAAGTTGAACCTGCTTTTCTTGCCAAACAAACACCTGGTTTTTCGGGAGCCGACATTGCCAATGTTTGCAACGAATCGGCATTGATTGCAGCACGAAAAAACAAAGATATTGTTGAGAAACAAGATTTCCTGGATGCTGTTGACCGTATCGTTGGTGGACTGGAAAAGAAAAATAAAATCATTTCGGTTGACGAAAAACGTCGGATTGCCTACCACGAAGCAGGTCATGCCACAATAAGCTGGCTGCTCGAACATGCGCACCCACTGGTAAAAGTAACTATTGTTCCACGCGGAAAAGCGCTGGGAGCTGCCTGGTACCTTCCCGAAGAACGTTCGATCACCACCAAAGACCAGTTGCTCGACGAAATGTGTTCGGCGCTCGGAGGACGCGCGGCTGAACAAATATCGTTCAACAGTATTTCGTCAGGCGCCCAGAACGATTTGGAAAAAGTGACCAAACAGTCGTATGCAATGGTCAGTATTTTCGGAATGAGCGACAAAGTTGGAAATATAAGTTTTTACGATTCATCAGGTCAAAACGACTTTGGATTCACCAAACCATACAGCGAAAAAACGGCTGAACTAATTGACTCAGAATCAAAACTTCTGATCGAAACCCAATATCTCAGAGCGCTCGAAATACTTAACGAACACAAAGCAGGACATCAGGAACTTTCTGAATTGCTACTGGAAAAAGAAGTCATTTTCAGCGAAGATCTCGAAAAAGTATTTGGAAAACGCAAATGGGAAAAACCTTTGATGGTTGTTGAACCGAAAAAAGAAGCAATAGCCGGACTACCCGAATCTACGGAAGAAAACGCTGTATCAATTACTGCGTAATGGATTCAGCCAAAAACAATATTCTGGCCCGATTAAAGGCCGCCCAGGATAAAAGAGGTGAAATTGAGGTGACCTATCCCGATTTCACCTCTCCTATTTACCATCCCCTAAGCCAATCTCTGGAACTGGAATTCAAATCCAATCTGGAAATCGTTGGTGGACAAGTGATGTTGTGCAAAACCAAATCTGAAATTGTTGATCAGATTGCATCAGTGTGCCAGGAGAAAAGCCAAAACAGAGTTTTTTGTACAGACCCTGTTCTTCAGGAATTACTTACCGGTAATATTGAATTTGATTCAGATGAAAACTCTTTTACTGAATTAAACATAGGCGTAACCGGCTGCGAATTTCTGGTTGCCCATTTAGGTTCGGTGCTCATCAGTTCAGCGCAAATTTCAGGCCGCCGCCTGAATGTTTTTCCCGAAACGCATATTGTTGTCGCCCACCAGTCGCAACTGACCAATTATTTGGACCAGACATTGGAAAAACTTCAGTATAAATATAAAAATGAATTACCTTCGCTCATCAGCAACATCACCGGGCCCAGCCGAACTGCCGATATCGAGAAAACATTGGTGATGGGCATGCATGGCCCGAAATCGCTGATTGTACTGATTTCTGAAGAACCAATTTAATACTTGTGTTATGGAAAAAGATTGGATTTGTGTATTTCGCACCGGGCAAGGGTTTCAGGCTGAAATTGCAAAAGAGATTCTCGAAAACGAAGAAGTTAATTGTGTCGTAATAGCCGAACGCGACTCAACATTTCCTTCTTTTGGAGATTTGGAAGTCTGGGTTCATCAGGACTTTGAAGCAAAAGCCACCGAACTGCTTAAAGATTTAATCCTTTGAAGAAATTAATTACACGAACGGTTACCGGAATCGTTCTGGTAATAGTCATGCTGACTGCGATCATAGCCAGCCCATACAGTTACGCCCTTTTGTTCCTGATCATTTTAATTGGTGGAGTTGCAGAGTACAACAAACTATTTAAGCTATCAGAAGTTAAGCCTAATCAGGTTTTAAGCTACTTCATCGCTGTTATTGTATTTACTTTGTCTTTCCTGATTGCTCATGGAATTTTAGAATTCACCTTCCTGTTTGGACTATTTCCCCTATTGCTTCTGGTTATAGCTGCAGAGCTTTACCGCAAGAAAGAAAAACCTGTTGAAAACATCGCTGTAACCATTTTTAGCGCCGTTTATATTGCCATTCCATTATCACTCGTAAACTTTTTGGTTTTTCCTGAAATTCTATCTGGAAATAATTATTCTCCAAAACTTTTAATCGCCCTTTTCTCAATCATCTGGATTTATGATTCAGGAGCCTATCTGTTTGGCGTTTCAATCGGAAAACATCGCCTTTTTGAACGCATATCGCCAAAAAAATCGTGGGAGGGCGCAATTGGGGGCACATTAACTGCTATTGTAGCTGCCTGGTTCATTTCCGGCTTTATTCCTGAAATAAAAACGGTTCATTGGATTGCCATCAGTATTTTAACTGTTATTTCTTCAACCTTTGGCGATTTAACCGAATCAATGTTCAAACGACATTTTGGCATTAAAGACAGCGGAAATATCCTGCCCGGACATGGCGGCATTCTCGACCGTTTCGATTCATTGTTTTTTGCAACGCCGGTTGCAGTGATGTACCTGAAACTGTTTGTGGAATAGGTTAATCGAGATTTTAAATTAATAATACCGATAAAAAGCTCAATTATTTACTATTTTTGAGCGCAGAATTCAAGACTTAATAATGAAATTTCATAAAGCCGGCACTACTACCATCTATTATGCAACCGCAATATTTGCGGGCCTCATTTTAATATTGTGGTTTTTCATTACCGACAATTACATCAAATTTGGAATTTTGGGCGCTTATACATTGATCTATTACCTGATTATTCAATTTTTCAGGTGCCCGCAACGTAGCATCGATTTGAACGAAAAAGCCATATTGTCGCCGGCTGATGGAAAAATTTGTGAGATTAAAGAAACTGTTGAAAGCGAGTACCTAAAAACCAAATGCCTCCAGGTTTCCATATTTATGTCGCCCACCAATGTACATATTAACTGGATACCAATTCCGGGAGTGATTACCTATATGAAACACAAGGATGGTGAGTTTTATGCCGCTTTTAAAGATAAATCTGCTGAAGAAAACGAACGGACCACAACAGCAGTCAAAATAAAAGACGGGCGCGAAATTGTGATGAGCCAGGTTGCCGGGGCCATGGCCCGCCGCATTATCAACTATGTTGAAGTGGGCGATAAAGTTGACCAAACCACTGAATTAGGTTTTATCCGTTTCGGCTCGCGGGTTGACCTCTATCTGCCTCTCGACACCAAACTTCTGGTAAAAATAAACGACAAAGTTAAAGGAACACAAACCATTATTGGCGAAATCTGATCATGAGCCGTATCATTCAACTGTTTTTCTGGGTACCGAATACGATTACCGCACTGAACCTTGTTTGTGGCAGTCTGTCGGTTTTTTTTGCCATTGATGGCCAGCTTGGCCTTGCTGCGGTATTCATTTTTGCAGCAGCCATTTTCGATTTTCTTGATGGTTTTTCTGCCCGTTTACTGAATGCTTATTCATCAATTGGCAAAGAACTCGATTCGCTGGCCGATACTGTTTCATTCGGACTTGCTCCCGCCGCAATCATTTTCACCATGCTCGAACTAACCCTTTTTGGAAAAAACCAGCATATTCAGGATATTGAAGCAAATTTAAGCCAATGGATATTTCTTTTATCAAGTCTTGTAATACCAATTGCCGGGGCTTTCAGGTTGGCAAAATTTAATACCGACGACCGCCAAAGTGATCAATTCCTCGGAATGCCTATACCGGCCAATGCGATTTTCTTTGCATCACTTGCTTTAGTTCTTGTCTTAGGCGACCGAACTATTATTGAACCGATAATTCTGAATAAATACACACTTCTTGCTTCCATATTCAGTTGCTCATTCCTGATGGTTTCCGAATTGCCCATGTTCAACCTGAAATTCAAAAACCTGAAACTGAAAGAAAACGGGCTTCGGTATCTATTTATAGCAATCACCATCCTGATGTTAATTCTGCTTCAGGTCTATGCTTTGCCCCTGATTATTATCTGGTATGTTTTGCTCTCCGGGATAAGTTATCTGGCAGGAAGTAAATAAGCCTGCATATAAGATATGAATAGAAAGCGCTTCCTGGACGGGGCGTTTTTTTAGCGATCCCGAAAAGGTCGCGAAATAAACCAAATGGAAAAATCATTTTTCGATACAGTCAAAAAATAGAATAATCCCATGCTACCCCTTTTATCCGATACCAGCTACCACATTTTCAATCATGCCAACGGGTTCGAGAATGTGTTTCGCCAGCCTGATAACTTTCGTTATTTTCTGGAAAAGTATCGCCTGTACATCGCGCCCATTGCCGAAACCTACGCGTATTGCCTGATGCCCAACCATTTTCATCTGGTCGTCAGGATTCGCAAGCGCGCTGTGATCGAGGAGCTGATTCGAAATAAAAATAAAACAACTAACTCCAATAATAACTTTTCCAAAGTTCGAAACTTTGGAAAAGTTATAATATCGAATTCGATTAGCGACAGCGATATCGAAAAATATTTATCGAAACAGTTCTCGAACCTGTTCAGTTGCTACACGTAGTCGTTCAACAAGGTTTATCAACGAATGGGTTCGCTGTTTATCAAGAATTTCAAACGCGAACCGATATCCGATAAAATCCAATTTCTGAATACAGTAATCTATACCCATCGCAACCCCATTCACCATGGCTTCCGCAAAAAATACGATGAATGGGAATACAGTTCATACAACGAAATAATTGATGGAATTTGTGATCCGATTGAACTTGGAAAACTGATAAAAATGTTCGGCAACCTGGAAAGCTTTAAAAAAAATGCACCAGCTCAACCTCGAAAATTTTACCAAACCCAACGAACTCGAAATACCTTAAACCCATGATCAAACGAACCCTATATTTTGGCAATCCAGTCAATCTTCACAAAAAAGACCAGCAACTGAAATAATCAGCCTTTCCCCATATTTTTTTCTCGTTATTTTTAACTTTAACATTGAACATTTCCGGACTTTAATCCTTATTTTACCCGAAAATCAAAAGTCAGCCCTGATCGTATGAGTGAAGACCTGAAATGTATTCATTGTGGTAATTCGTGTGGAAAGTCCCCAATTCTTTTCGAATGCAACCCGTTTTGCTGTTCAGGTTGCTCAACCGTTTACCAGATACTCCACACCAGCCAGCTCAAACAATATTATCAGATTGAGCAAATGCCGGGTATCCGCATCGAAGACGACAAACGCCCGGTGAGCGAAACCTATGCTTTTCTGGATCTGGAAAAATTTAAATCAAAAATTCTCCTGTTTTCTGACGGTCAGATTTCGAAAGTCAGCTTTTTTATTCCTGAAATACATTGTGCGTCGTGTATTTGGCTGCTCGAAAACCTGCATAGCCTGGATAATGGCATCATCCGGTCGTTTGTTAACTTTCCGAAAAAAGAAATCAATATTACTTTCAATGAAAACGAGATATCACTTCGACAGCTTGTTGAATTGCTTGTGAGTATTCACTACATCCCGGAAATTAATCAACACAGCATTGAAAAAACCCCGACCGACAAATCAGATCGCAGACTCATTATCAAAATCGGAGTGGCAGCATTCAGTTTTATGAATGCCATGATTTACCATTTCCCGCAATACCTGCCCGGGCACGAATTTCTGGAAGCCGATATCCGCCGGATGTTTGGCTGGCTGAGCGTGCTGCTGGCCATTCCAATTTTAACCTTCAGCGCCAGCGATTATTTTCTGACAGCTTACAAAAGCCTTAAAATGAAAATGATCAGCATTGATCTGCCTATTGCACTTGGACTGGTTACGCTTTTCACCCAAAGCCTGGTCGAAATTCTTTCAGGACGGGGAATTGGCTACATTGATTCATTAACAGGACTGGTATTTTTCATGCTGGTGGGACGTTGGTACCAGGGAAAAACATATCAGGCGCTTTCGTTTGAGCGCGATTACAAAACCTATTTTCCGCTGGCCGTAACCAAAATTTCCAACTCTGGAAATACGACCATTCCCCTGGAAGAATTGAAAGCAGGCGACCGTATTTTAGTAAGGAACCAGGAAATTGTTCCGGCAGATTCAACACTTCGAAGTGGAAACGCGAACATTGATTACAGTTTTGTAACAGGCGAGTCGATGCCGGTAATCAAAAAAGAAGGCGATTTTGTGTTTGCAGGGGGCCGGCAGTTCGGAAGCGCCATTGAACTTACCATCGAAAAGGAAGTACAACAAAGTTACCTGACCCAACTTTGGAATCAGTCTGAAAATCCATTCAAGGTTGAGAATAAACTCAATACCATTGTGAACCGGGTGAGCCAGTATTTTACCGTGGTAGTGGTTTTAATCGCTATCGGATCGGGGCTGTTCTGGCTTTTGAATAAACCTGAAATTGCCCTGTTTTCATTTACGTCGGTATTGATTATTGCCTGTCCCTGTGCTCTGGCTCTCACCGTTCCATTTACCTTCGGAAGCACCATCCGGCAATTTGGACGAAAAGGATTTTACCTTAAGAACACTGCTGTAATCGAACATTTATACAAAGTTGATACGGTAGTTTTTGACAAAACCGGAACGATCACTAATGCTCAGCTTTCGGGCATCCGGTTTATCGGGAAAGAACTTAGCCGAAGTCAGCTTCAGCTTATCAAATCGCTGGCATTTCATTCTTCGCACCCGCTAAGTAAAACTATTTTCAATTTCATTTCAGGAGATGAATTGTTGGAGGTAAAAGAATTTCAGGAGATTCAGGCGCTCGGAATTACCGGTGTGATCAATGGATTCAGGATCAACATGGGTTCCCGGTTTTTTGTTACCGGGGAAAAGAGCGACGATGATATTCTGAATACGGAAGTCTGGATATATCTTCAGGATTCGGTGGCCGGTCATTTTCAGCTCGAAAATGAATACCGTCCCGGATTGCATGAACTAATTCAAAACCTGAGAAAAACCTACGACCTTCACCTGTTAACCGGAGACAATGATTCTGAAAAGTCGAACCTGATCGGTTTTTTCGGTTCAGAAAAAAACCTGCATTTCAGCCAGTCCCCAACTGACAAGCTGGATTATGTCCGGAAATTACAAAAGGAAGGGCGGAAAGTACTGATGATCGGAGACGGACTGAACGATGCAGGCGCGTTGAATGAAAGCAATGTGGGCATCGTGATTGCCGACAATGTATTTAATTTTTCACCGGCCTGCGACGCTATTCTGCAATCGAAACAGTTTGCCCGTTTGTATAAATACCTGCGGTTCACCCATCAAAGCATGAAAATTGTACGGGTAGGTTTCCTGATTTCATTTTTATATAATCTCGTGGGTTTATCGTTTGCTGTTCAGGGCAACCTTACTCCGATAGTGGCTGCCATCTTAATGCCGATTAGTTCCGTGTCGGTAGTAGTCTTTGCCAGTTTTTCAGTAAATTTAGCAGCTAAAAGATCACGTTTATAAACAACAAGGATTCAAAGAAAATACTAAATGTTTACAACAAATAAATGAACAGAAAATGTCGGTCATATTCATTCTGGTTTTTGTAGCCATCATCATGGCGGGGGCCTTTTTAGTTGCCTTTATCTGGGCGGTAAAAAGTGGCCAGTATGAAGATACCTATACCCCATCGGTTCGGATATTGTTTGAAGATCCGCAGATGAAAGAGAACAGTGATCAGTCGCAGTTGGCAGAAAAAAGCCAGAAATCAGAAAAAAGGAAAAAGGAAAAGGCAAAAGAGTCGCATTGATCAGTCACTTTGACCGGATGAATTGTTGCGAGTTACGAGATACGAGTTTTATTTAACCCGAAACCCGGAACCTGCAACTCGAAACAACAAGAAAATAACTAAACACATCAATATGGAATTACAACAGTTTTCATACGACAACCGCATGACCCGAAATTTTGCAATTGCAACCATTGTTTGGGGCGTTGTCGGTTTACTGGCGGGATTGCTAATTTCCCTTCAGATTTTTATTCCAGGCTTGAATTTCGGGCTTGATTTTACCACTTTCGGGCGTACCCGGCCGGTGCATACCAATGCGGTAATTTTTGCTTTTATCGGAAATGCCATTTTTACAGCAATTTACTATTCGCTGCAGCGGTTGTTAAAAACGCGGATGTACAGTGATTTACTCAGTAAGATACATTTTTGGGGATGGCAGTCAATTATTGTTGCAGCAGCAGTTACCTTGCTGGCAGGATTTACCACCGGGAAAGAATACGCCGAACTGGAATGGCCGATCGACATTGCCATCACTATTGTTTGGGTTATTTTCGGTTGGAACATGTTCGGCACCATTTTACAACGACGAACGAGTCATATTTATGTTTCCATCTGGTTTTACATCGCAACCTGGGTTACCGTTGCCGTTTTACACATCGTAAATTCAATGGCTATTCCGGTTAGTTTCCTGAAAAGTTACACGCTTTATGCCGGAGTTCAGGACGCGTTGGTGCAATGGTGGTATGGCCACAATGCGGTCGCGTTCTTTCTGACAACACCATTTTTAGGGATGATGTATTATTTTGTCCCTAAAATTTCCGGACGTCCGGTTTATTCATACAAACTATCCATCGTTCACTTCTGGTCGCTCATTTTCCTGTACATCTGGGCTGGTCCCCACCATTTGTTATATAGTTCGCTGCCCGACTGGCTTCAGGCATTGGGAACAACTTTCTCGGTGATGTTGCTTGCACCAAGCTGGGGTGGTATGATTAACGGATTGCTTACCCTGCGCGGCGCCTGGGACAAAGTCCGAAGAGACCCGATCCTGAAAATGTTTGTCGTAGGAATTACCGCTTACGGGATGTCAACTTTTGAAGGCCCATTGCTATCATTTAAAACAGTTAATGCAATCAGTCACTTCACCGACTGGACCATCGGACACGTTCACATCGGTGCATTAGGCTGGAACGGATTACTGACTTTCGGGATGATTTACTGGCTGATTCCGCGTCTTTACAATACCAAACTTTATTCAACGAAACTGGCCAATGTCCATTTCTGGATTGCCACTCTTGCAATCGTTTTTTATGCTGTTCCACTTTATATCGGTGGAATTACGCAGGCTTTGATGTGGAAACAGTTTACTCCGGACGGCTTCCTGATGTATCCGAACTTTCTCGAAACAGTTGCACAGCTTATCCCGATGTATATGATCAGGGCATTTGGTGGTTTTCTATATGTGGTTGGATTTCTGATCCTGGTATTCAATGTTGTAAAAACAATCCAGGCAGGTTCGTTTGTAGCCGAAGAAGAAGCACAGGCTCCTGCTTTGGAAACCTTACCAAATGAAAAAACCCAGTCGGAATCAGGTCATCGTTTCCTCGAACGCAAACCTATACGTTTCCTTATTTTGGCAACTATCGCCATTTTGATTGGCGGAATTATTGAAGTGATTCCGACCTATTTGATCAAATCCAATATTCCGACCATTACCAGTGTAAAACCCTATACTCCGCTCGAACTGCAGGGTCGGGATATCTACGTGAAAGAGGGCTGTTACACCTGTCATTCGCAAATGATCAGGCCATTCCGTTCGGAAACAGAACGATACGGGGAATACTCCAAAGCGGGCGAATCGGTTTACGATCACCCGTTCCAGTTCGGATCGAAACGGACTGGTCCGGATTTAGCTCGCGAAGGAGTAAAAACAGGCAAGATTTACAAACCCAATTCATGGCATTATAACCATTTCATCAATCCGCAAAAGATGAACGAAGCTTCAATCATGCCTGGCTATCCGTGGCTGGCCGTTAAGGAAATAGACATCCAGTCAACTCCGGGAAAAATCAGGGCGATGAAAGTATTGGGAGTCCCCTACCCCGACAATTACGAACTAGAAGCAATTGAAGACCTAAAGGCTCAAGCTGACAGTATTGCAAAAGACCTTCTAACCGCAGGAATCCAAACTGACAGCAACAGGGAAATTATTGCCCTGATAGCTTACATACAGCGGCTTGGTGTTGACATTTCAACAAAATCAACAAATAAATAGGCCATGCTAACAGATTCATTCCGCAATATATTTAATGTTGAAATCTATGCGCTGATAGGTTTTATCATCTTCTTTACTTTTTTCGTGGTTGTCTCCATTCAGGCATTCCGGATGAAAAAAGAAGAAGTAATCCAATTCAGCAATATGCCGTTGGAAGACTCAGTTTCCGAAGAAGGAAAAATGGAGATGTGAGACAGGAAATCATAGTCATTTGCTTCGCGTCATTCATTGTCATTTTTATTTTTCTGAGGCGAAGTGAACAATGAATGACTACCAATGACTTAATGACAATAAATGACCAATTAACAATTTACAATTCAATCAAAATACTGGAACTATGCATACAAATGACAACGATAAATTGAAGGAACCCAACGAAGTTCACGATGAAATTGACGAGGTAACCAAGATTAAGTATTTTGGAGGAGATCATGAATATGACGGGATTAAAGAATTGGACAATCCGCTTCCGCCGTGGCTAAAATATTTGTTCTACGTAACAATTATCATCTCCATTTCCTATCTGATCCTTCTTTTTGTTTTTAAAGATGAGAGCATCATCCAGGTTAAGGAATATCGGAAGGAAGTTATGGCTGCGCGCGACAAAACTGAAGTTGCGGTAAAAGAAGAAGCGGTAAAAATGGCTGCTGCACCTATGACGCAAGAGCAAATTCTGGCTGCAGGTAAAATCATTTACGATAAAACCTGCCTGGTTTGTCATGGCAAGTTCGGCGAAGGTTTGGTTGGGCCAAACTTTACCGACGAATATTGGATACATGGAGGAAAACCGGAAGATTTACTGAAAGTGATTAACGAAGGGGTGCTTGAAAAGGGAATGATTTCCTATAAAAGTCAGTTGAATAAAACTCAGATAAATAATGTAATCGAGTATATTCTGAGTTTACAGGGTACTAATCCACCCAATCAGAAAGCGCCGCAGGGAGTGAAAAATTGAAATCTTTAAGCCCCCTCTTTCAGAGGGGGTTGGGGGGAGGCTTCTAATGGAAAACTATCAGGAATCAACATTCAGGGACCGCCCGCCAACATTCGGAAAAGATGGGAATCGGGTCTGGCTGTTCCCTAAATTACCAAAAGGAAAACTGTATAACATCCGCCGGATTATTGCATGGACCTTACTGATTTTCTTTTACCTGGCGCCGTTTCTGAAAATCAGCGGGGAGCCACTGATCTTTCTGAATTTTCTGGAGCGTAAGTTCGTGTTGTTTGGCAACACTTTTTACCCACAGGATTTTCATCTGCTGGTTCTGGCCGTTATTGCGCTCATCGTTTTCATTGTATTATTTACAGTTATTTACGGCAGAATATTTTGTGGCTGGATTTGTCCGCAAACCGTATTCCTTGAATTTCTTTACCGGCCCATTGAACACCTGATCGACGGCAATCCGGAGCAGCAGCAAAAACTGGCTCAACAGGAGATGGACGCGATCAAGGCTCTGAAGCGAATTCTGAAACACGGCATTTACCTGTGTATTTCATTTGCCACCATTCTGACTTTTATCGCCTACGTAACGGGAACGGCTAAACTGGGAGAAATTATAGAAGGTTGGCCTCTCCAGCAATTTGGAATATTACTGGGAGTTCTCGCATTTACCGGAGCTCATTATTTCGTATTCTCCTGGTTTCGCGAACAGGTATGTACCATCGTTTGCCCCTATGGCCGTTTGCAGGGAGTAATGCTCGATGTGAATACCATTTTGGTAGCATATGATTATAAACGTGGCGAACCTCGCGGCAAGGGCGAACGCGGCCTGAAAGGTGACTGCATTAATTGTTACAACTGTGTGGATGTTTGTCCGACCGGGATTGATATCCGGAATGGAACGCAATTGGAGTGTATCAATTGTACAGCTTGTATTGACGCCTGCAATTCGGTGATGAAAAGGGTAAAAAAACCATCCGGATTGATCCGTTTCGCTTCCGAAAAATCGATTTCGGAAGGTCAAAAGATCAGGTTTAATGCCCGTGTAATCGCGTATTCACTGGTTTTAATCGCTTTATTGACAGTGATCACCTATCTTTTTACTGTCCGTGGCGATATTGAAACCTCGATCAACCGGTCGCCCGGCACCATGTTTCAGGAATATGGCGCTGATAAATACAGCAATCTGTATAACCTGCAAATGATGAATAAAACTAACTTTGAAATGGTCATCGAATTGAAACTTTTATCTCCGGAAGGAGAAATCATTTTGATGGGCGATCCGCTAAAGGTTGCAAAAGGCGAAGTTGCCAACCGTGATTTGCTGATAGTTATTAAGAAGGAAAACGTAAAATTGTCGAACAGCCATCTGGAGATCGGAATATTTGAAAATGGTAAACAAATTGAGAAGGTTTCGACCACTTTTGTCGGGCCCAATTCGCTGGACGCAAAGCAGTGATCAGTCTCAGTTGACAGTTAATGATTGTCATTTATAGTCATTAGTTTCACGTCATTTATTGTTATTTTCTTGTTGTCGATTTTTACCATGAATGACAATAAATGACCATGAATGACAAATATTGACAACTAAAAATTCAATAAAAGCAGAAATGAAGATAAAATTTAACTGGGGAACGAGCATTGTGCTTGCCATGATTGTAATGATTGGAGGATTTATCTTTCTTGTATCCATCGCGGTGAAGCAGGATTACGATTTGGTGGACAAGGACTACTATCAGAAATCAATCAAGTATCAGGAACATATAGAGAAAATGCAGAAAACAGATGCCCTGGCTGAAAAAATAAAGTTCGAACTTTCGGAGGAATCTTTGAGACTCACCTTCCCAAATCTGGCAACTTTTCAGGAGTATTCCGGTGAAATTCATTTTTACAGTCCGGTTGAAGAAAAAAGGGACCTGACGCTGAAAATCAAACTGGATAAAGATTTCATCCAGATTATTGATCTGAAAAGCCTTGAACAAGGACGATATCAGGTAAAAATAGACTGGAATGTCAATGAAATAGGATATTATCAGGAGGAAGAAATTACAGTTGAACATTAGAAAGTGAGCAGTCTGGTATAAATATTAGTCATTGTTGGTCATTTGCTTCGCATCATTCATTGTAGAGCGAACTCGGGTTGACCTCCAAAAACAACAAATGACAATTAAATGACTGAATGACAATAAATGAACCGAAACTTTAGATATTAAACTCTCATATGGATTTTATCACACCTTTAACCATTGGCCTCATTGGCAGTTTTCATTGTATCGGGATGTGCGGCCCAATTGTAGTCGTGTTGCCGTTGAAAAAACACGACCTGATTTCAAAAATTTCAGGAGCTGTTTTGTATAATTCAGGCAGGGTTGCCACTTACAGTATGCTTGGAATATTATTTGGCCTGCTCGGTCGTGGAATCCATCTGGCAGGATTTCAGCGATGGACCTCCATTCTGCTTGGTTCCGCCATGATCATCAGCGTTTTGTTCCCTTTTGTTTTCAGGGAAAAGATTACTATCGCAGGTTTATTCAGTGGATTCGCAGCAAGGTTGATCCTCCGCCTGAAAAAACTCTTCACCGACCGCTCTTATTATTCACTGTTAATGATCGGGTTACTCAATGGCCTTTTGCCTTGTGGACTGGTATATGTTGCCATTGCCGGGGCGATCAGTTCTGGAGCAGTATTTTCCGGCATACTTTTCATGATGCTTTTCGGAATCGGAACCATTCCGTTACTACTGGTTGCTACGCTTGCAAGTGATGCCATCGGGCAACGATTAAGATTAAAAATGCAGAAAGTTGTACCCTATTTTGTTTTCATGCTTGGAGTACTTTTTATCCTGAGAGGAATGTCACTGGGAATTCCGTTCATCAGCCCGACCTCCGAAAAACTTACACCAAAAGAAATGGTTGAAAAAGGAAGTTGCTGCAAATAATTAGTGTATTTTTATAAACAATCCTTACTGTTTGGGGTTTCTTAGGACAAAAAGCCATCAGACAATTGGATAGCTGAAAACCAAAAATCAGGATGAACCAAAGTCAACATTTCGGTATGCATCAAAATTGCAGGTCACAAAATAAATTTTCGGGGTTGAATGAGTTTGTTTTTACATTATTTTCAGGAAAAGCATTTCTTCTGATTTCATTTCTTGTTCTATACTCCGGAATTAATCTTTATGGTCAAAAAGCATTTGACGACCTAACCAAAGATCCTGAAATTGGGATAGTTGAACATTTAGATGATTTTCTTCCGACAGACATTTATTTGATTGATGAGAATAAACAACGTGTGGCGCTTACCGATTTGATTGATAAACCTACCATCATTAATTGGGTTTATTACCGCTGTCCCGGAATTTGCAGTCCGCTTATGGAAGGGCTTGCCAGGGTTATGGAAGAGTCTGATCTTATTTCCGGGGTTGATTATCAGGTTCTGACTATCAGTTTCGATCCATCGGAAACCATAGATCTGGGTATCAGGAAAAAAGCAAACTACCTGAACCTGGTGACCAAAAAAGAAACCATCAGCAAAGGCTGGAAATTTTTTGTTTCAGACAGCGCGAGTATTTCCAAAGGGACCAACGCCACTGGTTTTAAATACAAAAAGGCAGGAAAAGATTTTACCCATGCAGCTTCGGTGACTGTTGTAAGTCCGAAAGGAAAAATCACCCGTTACCTGAACGGAATAAATTTTCTGCCTTTTGATTTCAAGATGGCCATTATCGAATCTTCGAAAGGAATGTCGGCCCCAACAATAAATAAAATACTTCAGTATTGCTTTTCATACGACCCGGTTGGTCAGGCATACGTTTTGAATGTTACTAAAATTTCGGGCACCTTAATTTTATTCATCGCCGCTCTGTTTTTCATGGTGCTTATTTTTAAACCAAAAAAAATAAATAAATAGTTTTGATTTATGCAAACAGTAACTCAAATTCCACACGATGTAAGCTACCTCGATTACAAGGGAAAATACAAGGGAATATTTAGCTGGATTTTCTCGACCGATCACAAGCGTATTTCCTTATTGTACCTCTACTCCATGTTGACGATGTTCACCGTTGGAGTTCTTCTCGGACTGGCCATGAAACTTGAATTAATTGCACCGGGAAAAACCATTATGGATCCGCAAACATACAATGCGGTATTTACAGTTCATGGCGTAATCATGATTTTCATGATTGTAATACCAGGGCTTCCGGCAGTATTTGGCAACTTTATGCTCCCAATCATGATTGGAGCCAAAGATGTAGCCTTTCCGAAAGTGAACCTGTTGTCGTGGTACTTCTATGTCCTTGGAGCCATTCTGGTCATTTCTTCTGTACTGTTTGGAAATGGTACGCCTGATACCGGATGGACTTTTTATGCGCCATACAGTTTTAAAACAGGGACCAACCTGCTGCCAGCCATATTCGGGGCTTTTATTTTAGGATTTTCATCCATTTTAACCGGGTTGAACTTTATTGTGACTATTCACCGTATGCGGGCCCCGGGAATGACCTGGATGAAAATGCCGCTATTTCCCTGGTCACTATATGGCACCGCCTGGATTCAACTGCTGGCAACACCGGTAATTGGAATTACACTTGTTTTGGTGGCTCTCGAACGTATTTTCGGCATCGGGGTTTTTGACCCAACTTTGGGTGGCGATCCGGTTTTATATCAGCACCTCTTCTGGATTTATTCCCATCCGGCGGTTTATGTCATGATCCTTCCGGCCATGGGAGCCATTTCTGAAATTATTCCGACCTTCTCACAAAAACATATTTTCGGGTACAGGGCTATTATCGCTTCAACATTGGCCATTGCCTTTGTTGGTTACTTTGTTTGGGGGCATCACATGTTTACTTCCGGAATGAGCGGGACTGCACAATATACATTTTCCATCCTGACCTTTTTAGTTGCCATTCCAAGCGCCATTAAAGTGTTCAACTGGATTTCGACCATGCATAAAGCTTCCATTAATCCTGAAATCCCCTTTTTATGGGCGGTCACTTTCATTTTTGTTTTCATGATTGGAGGCCTTTCCGGATTGGTGCTCGGTGCATTGGCAACCGACGTTTATGTACACGATACCGCTTTTGTAGTGGCTCACTTCCATTTTATTGTATTTGGCGGAGTTGGTTTTTCATTCTTCGGCGCTATCCATTACTGGTTCCCAAAAATGTTCGGACGCATGTACGATAAAGTTTGGGCAAAAGTGGGATGGGCTTTTTTCACCATTGGCTTCCTGACCCTTTATTCGCCCATGTTTTATCTTGGAATGCTCGGAATGCCGCGTCGTTACTATGATTACCTTCCCGAATTCCACGCAGCAAATATCCTTTCGTCGCTGGGTTCGTGGGTCATGACCTTTGGTTTATTGATTGTGGTAATCAACCTGTTCAGGTCAGTAAAAATCGGTGCGATTGCAGAAATTAATCCCTGGAATGGTAAAACACTGGAATGGACCGTTCCCTCGCCGCCTCCGGTTGAGAATTTTGAAGAAATACCTGTCTATGGTGAAAAAGACGGTCCTTACGAATACTAAATAAAGAATACGACTTTTATGGAACATGTAGTACAACATTCAGATCCGCATTACGATCCGGAAGCATCCAAACTGGGAATGTGGCTTTTTATATTTACCGAACTTCTGCTTTTTGGCGGATTGTTCATCGTATATTCCATCTACCGTTTTCTTAACCCGGAAGCGTTTCAGATGGCCGCACACGAACTAAATATAACCATAGGGGCTATTAATACCATTATTCTTCTGGTGAGCAGTATGACCATTGCCATGTCAACCTCATCGCTTCAGCAGAAGAACAAAGGATTAACCGTGCTATTGCTTGAAATTACAATCATGCTGGCGCTTATTTTCCTGATTAATAAATATTTTGAATGGGGTGTCAAATTTGAACACGGCATTTGGCCTGGATCTCAGCATTTGATCAACGATATGGGGCAGGGTGAAATCCTGTTCTTCGGATTGTATTTTGTCATGACCGGATTGCATGCCCTTCACATCGTCATCGGTATGATCATCATTATTGTTGCTTTGAGGAGAGTTCAGAAAGGCACCACACATGCTGACCGGCCTTCGTTGCTCGAAAATGCAGGTTTATACTGGCACCTGGTTGACCTGATCTGGATTTTCCTGTTTCCTTTATTCTATCTGATTCATTAATAAACTCACCATACTATGGAAAAAGAAAAACATCATATTGTACCCTACAAAATTTATTTCTATATCCTCATTGCATTGATTACCTTTACTTTCATGTCAATCGGGATAACCAAAGTCAATCTGCATGAATATTCGGTATTGGGAGCCATGATTTTTGCGACATTAAAATCCATTCTTGTTTTAACCTGGTTCATGCACCTCAAATTTGATCAGCCCTTTCTGCGGTTCATGGTTGGATTTGTATTTCTGGTGTTCCTGGCAGTTATATTCATTACATTTTTAGATTACTATTACAGATAAAAGCTATGTATATCCTATTATCTACAACAAATGCCTCAAATTTTGTCACCGGCGTTGATAAGGCCTTTATACTAATTTTAGGCATTTCCTTTGCTTTTCTGATCGGATTGACTTTTACCATGTTGTATTTCATATACAAGTACAACAACAAAAAGAACCCTCAGGCAACTCAAATAAAGGGTAGCACCAAGCTCGAAATTATCTGGACTGTAATTCCTACTATCCTGGTTCTGGTCATGTTCTACTATGGTTGGGCCGGATGGGCTCCGATGCGAAAAGCCCCGGATGACAGTTTTAACATTCAGGTTACAGGCCGGATGTGGAATTTTACTTTTCAGTATGAAAACGGGAAAAAGACCGATACCCTTTTTGTTCCGATGAACAAGGCAGTAAAGCTGAACCTGGTTTCGCTCGATGTGATACACAGCCTTTACATTCCTTCGTTCAGGGTAAAAGAAGATGTTGTTCCGGGGCGTGATAAATTTGTATGGTTTATACCCCAACGGGAAGGTATTTACGAATTATTCTGTACCGAATACTGTGGAATGAACCACTCCTACATGTACAACTGGGTAAAAGTGATGCCCGAAACCGATTTCAACAAATGGTATGTAGATACAACCAAACGGGTAGATGTTGCAGCAGTTGACTCGCCAACTGAAAACGGAAAACGGATCATGAAAAACATTGGCTGCTTTGCCTGCCATTCGGTTGACGGATCAAAATTGGTCGGTCCATCATTCAAGGGGCTTTATGGACATCAGGCAACAGTTATCTCAGACGGGAATGAACGTGAATTTACTGTTGACGATGAATACATTAAACGCTCCATTTTTGACCCTAATGCCGATGTGGTGAAAGGATTCAGTAAAGGATTGATGTTATCCTATACCGGACAATTGTCGGAAGACGATGTGAAACAAATTACGGAATACCTGAAGACGCTTAAATGACCACAACAAGTATCCAATACTGGATAAAAATAATTTTAGAATTGGGCAAAGTTCGTATTTCTTTGCCCATTGCTTTGTCTGCCTATACCGGATATGCATTGAAAACAGGCTTATTAGACGGACAGGCCATGATGTTGATGTTCGGAGTTTTTCTGATGTCGTGCAGTTCCGGTGCCATCAACCACCTTCAGGAATATCAAACTGACGCATTGATGCCGAGGACCAAAAACCGGCCCATCCCTTCAGGGAAAATCACTCCCAAAGCTGCCTTTTGGATTGCTCTCGCATACTTTGCCTATGGCGCTTTTATTTTGATCGCCAGTTTCCCGATGATCGTATTTTTGACAAGTTTCCTGACATTACTTTCATACAATATTATTTATACCCCGCTTAAAAAAGTAACTGCATTTGCAGTTGTCCCGGGTTCGCTGGTTGGCGCGTTGCCTCCCTATATTGGTTGGTTCGCAGGAGGGGGAGACTGGTCTAACGGACAAATACTCTGGGTTGCCCTTTTCTTTTTTATTGGACAGATACCTCATTTCTGGCTGTTGCTGCTCATGTTTGGCAAAGAATATGAACTGGCCGGATTTCCCAGCCTCCATTCCATTTTTAACGACAACCAGATCAAACGCCTGAGTTTTACCTGGATATTGGCCACTATAGCTACGGCGCTCATCGTTTCACTCACGGTTTTACAAAGTTCAACGGCCATGTTCGTATTGCTCCTTTATATTTTCTATTTGCTTTTCTCGCTCACAGCAGCCATTCTGATCAAAAAAGACATCGAAGTACGGTCATCATTTCTGAAACTGAACTTTCTCTATCTTTTAATGATGATTATTTTGATTTTCGACAGCCTGTATTAAAGAATGAATTACATATATGCCCTTTAGTTAGAAATACTATAAACAAATCGTCCATCTGTCTGTTTCAATTTCATACTTAAAAAATTCTACACTATGTTTTTAGCAGGACTATTTTCAGGAATTGTGATCTTTGGTTTGGTCATTCTTTTTGTCTTCCCCAAACTGATGTTCATTGTAAGTGAAAGCAAATACGATATGGACAAAACCGCCGAGTTAATCACCGAATCGGTCAAAGAACACAACTGGAGTTTACCGCATCAGTACGACCTTCAGCAAATTCTGGCCGGAAAAGGTTTTGAAGTTAAACCAGTAAAAGTTTATTCAGTTTGCAAACCGGATATAGCCTCCCGTGTGCTCAGCGAAAGCGCCACACAGCATATTTCAGCAATCATGCCATGCCGGATCTCAATCTATGAAAATGCTAACGGAAAAACCTATATCTCAAGAATGAATGCCGGTCTGATTGCCAGACTTTTGGGAGGGAAAGCTGCATCGGCCATGGTTGAAGCCGGCCAGGGCAGCGAAGATATCCTGAAAGCAGTGGTGAAATAGTAAATAAAATCAAATCCAAATGAAACCATTTATCCTGATCGCCGCTCTTGTAATAAGCCTGGCAGCCTGTGGGCCTAAACAAGCGCCAAAGGAAAAAACTGAACTGGTTATGGTTGAAGTCAGCCTGAGGGTTGAAGGCATGCATTGTGACGAATGTGAAACATCCATCGCCAAAGGAGTAAATGTTCTGGCTGGTATCGACAGCATTAGTGCCAATTACAAAGATTCTACAACCTTTGTCCGTTTCGATTCAAACAAAACCAATCTGGCAGAAATTTCGAAAGCCATTGAAGGCCGGGGATACGTAGTTGCCTCGAAATAGTTTTTCAAACCACTGACGGGGTGACTCGAAAGTCACCCCGTCAGTTGATTGATATCATTAGGTGATGAACCTGGTTATTTCACCGTTTTATCCAGCGGACGGCCTAAACTTTCGTACAGGCCCTTTCTACCAGCTTTGTCTTTTGTTAAAATTCCGCTGGCATATTTGGCCACCTGTACGGCAACTGCACGGGGCACAACAACAATGCCATCGCCATCGCCCACCACTATATCACCCGGACATACCAGTACGCCACCAATGGATACCGGACGGTTGACCGATTCAATCTCATTTCTTCCGGGACGAATTCCGCGTCCTTTTTTACGCAGGTAAAGCGGAATCCTTTCGAGCCCAACTTCGTCGGTATCGCGCGAGCCTGCATCGGTAACCACTCCAACCGCGCCCAGCTTATGCCAGAACAGGATGTTATTCGAGCCAATTGAGCCAATGTCGCGGTCTTCTACATCGTCAATCACAACAGCAGTTCCGGGTCTGATCAATGCAGTAAAAGCCTCATTCGAATAGGCATTGTAAAAATTACCTTCCCATTTGGCAAAATCTTCACCAGGAGCAGGCAGGGCAGGCTTTTGCGTGGGAACATACCGGGCAGTAACAGCTATTCCCCGGAAAACATGGGCAAAATCTTTCAGGTCAATCCAGTCGGCATGAATATCCGGATTGACCAATCCTGTGCCCGGTAAGCCGACCATATCCAAACCATCCGATACATCGGCCACACGCAGGTCTTTATACAATTCCAGAATTTGGGCATCTTCTTCGGCAGAATACGTTTTGGTTTCGATGAAATTCATTCCTTTTGCCAGTGATGCCTTATCTGGCCCCTGGGCAAATGAAGCAGCGCCCATAATGGCAAAAAGAAACAAAATAAGAAATTTGAAATTTTTCATGTTTTTTTTATTGCTTATCGTAAACTCTGGTTGATTTTTGCTCACCGTCTGGTGTTGTAAATGAAGTTTGAACCGAAAGTGTTTTTGCATCGGTAAGGGTCCACACTTCGGACGACTTCATTGTCCTGGATTCGCCGTTCATGTCAAAAGTTCGTGAAGTTTCAATCGTAAGCGCTTTGCCATCAGCCGACCATGTTGCAACTGACTTACTTTCGCCTCTGGTTGATGTATTAATACTCTCTTTTCCATCGAGGGAATACTTCGAGGTTGTGGTAACAGTCTCACCATTCTGGTTGGTTCTTGTTCTAACAACTGTCAAAAGATTAGCTTCCTGCGTAGAAACAAAATTACCACCACCCATTCGCTGCCCAAAACCCTCGCCTACAATACTTTTCTCTGCATTTAATGTCCAGCTACCTGAGAAGTCAACCTTCCCTGATTGCGCATTTGACACGACAGGCACCATAAAAGCCAACATGAATGTCATTACAAATAGCCGCCTGACCGATCTAACAATTCGAAAATTTTCATCATTTTTTTTCATTTTTTTTCATTTAGGTTATTGATTTAACTTAGAACACTACCAAAGGTAACTATTTCGGAGGATTTATAGAAAGAATAATGATTTCGATATCTGGAATTATTACCTAATTATTTTGGTAACTTTTGACCATAAATTTCAGATTATGGATAGGAGAAATTTCATCAGGTCCACCTCAGTAATTGCAGGTGCAGTTGTTGTCGCCGAGTCTTCAGTTCTTGCCGGTTTCAGAAGTCCGGCGGAACAAACCTGGTTCGACCGCCCCATGCGGTGGGCGCAGCTTACACTCGTAGAAAATGACCCCGGAAGGTTCGATCCCGATTTCTGGCTAAGTTTTTTCAAGCGGATTCATGCCGATGGCACAACGCTGAGCGCCGGTGGTGTGGTGGCCTATTACCCAACCGATGTGCCGTTGCATCACCGCAGCGACTGGCTCGGCAACTCCGATCCATTTGGTTATCTGGTTGAAGGTTGCCGGAAAATGAATATGTCCATCATTGCCCGCACCGATCCCCATGCAGTCCGGCAAAATGTGCTCGACGCCCATCCCGACTGGATTGCAGTAACAGCCAACGGGGAGAAACGCCGTCATTGGGCGAACAGGGATTTGTGGGTGACCTGCGCCCTGGGGCCGTACAATTTTGAGTTTATGACCAAAGTGCATCAGGAGATTATGGATCGGTACCAGCCTGACGGAATTTTCTCGAACCGCTGGGCCGGACATGGAATCTGTTATTGCGAACACTGCACACGCAACTTCAAAGAGTATTCCGGATTCGATCTACCCCGTTCTGTCAACCGTTTCGATCCGGTTTGGCAAAAATACGATGAATGGAATACCTTTAGGCTAAAAGAACTTTGGATTTTGTGGGACAACGTAATCCGCAAGGGAAATTCAACTTCACGGTTTATACCGAATGGTTTTCCTGATAAAGTAGTGACTGGTCAGTTGTCAGATATCGTCTTTACAGACCATCAGGCGCGAAGCGGCGTAATTCCGCCCTGGTCGAACGGCAAAGGAGCCAAAGAATTACGGGCTTCGATCGGAATGAAACCGCTGGGCGGAATTTTCAGCGTTGGCGTTGAAGAACAATACCGCTGGAAAGATTCTGTTCAGACCGAAGCCGAAATCCGGATTTGGGTTGCCGAAGGTACTGCCAATGGAATGCGACCGTGGTTCACTAAATTCTCCGGTGTTTTGTATGACAAACGATGGCTCGATATCGTGGATCAGATATACCAGCTCCATTACCGAAATGAGCGGTATCTGCGGAACACGGCACCGATGGCTCGGGTGGGAATGGTCTTCTCTGAACAGAACCGAAATTACGGCAAAGAGGCCTGGCAGCAAAAAAATGGTGATCATGCGCTAGGGATGTACCACGCGCTGATCGAAGACCGGATGCCTTTTGAAATGGTGAACGACCGGCTGCTTGATCTGGAACACCTGAAACTCTTTAAACTGCTGATATTGCCTAATATCGCTGCGCTTTCAGCGGGACAGTGCGATCAGCTCCGGAAATTTGTTGAAAGCGGAGGAAGTATTCTGGCTACTTTCGAGACTTCGCTATATGATGAAAATGGCCAGCGAAGATCAGAATTCGGATTGGCCGATCTGTTTGGGGTTTCTTTTGATCAGAATGTAGAAGGTCCGATGCAAAACAGCTACCTGCGCCTGAAGGAAGATTCGGAAACCAATCAGTTTCATCCGGTATTAAAAGGTCTGGAAGATGCCTACCGGATCATTAATACCATTCATCAGGTGAAGGTTGTTCCGAAATTGTCATTTCCTGAACCGGTAACTTTGATCCCGACTTATCCCGACCTTCCGATGGAAGATGTTTACCCGCGTGTTCCGGAAACTGACATCCGGGAACTTTACCTGCGCGATGTTGGCAAAGGGCGGATTGCCTATTTCCCCGGAGATATTGACCGGACATTCTGGCAAATCATGAGCGCCGATCATGGTAAACTTTTGCGAAATACCATCCGCTGGGCGCTTCAGGAAGAACCAATTGTTGAAGTGAAAGGTCCCGGGATAGTTGATGTCACCGTCTGGCGACAGTCGAATTCCATGACCGTTCACCTGGTAAACCTGACTAATCCGATGATGATGAAAGGTCCGTTCAGGGAATTTATTCCGGTTGATCAGCAGGTCAGCATTAATATTCCTGAAGGAACCAAGGTACAGCAGGTTCAGCTTTTGGCAAGCGGACAGAAAGCTGATTTTAGAATCAATGCCGGTAAGATATTCCTCCATGTGCCACAGATTCAGGATCATGAGATCATAGGAATAGATTTATAAACTGTATTAACCGAAACGTAAACAATGAGCAAATCAGAATTAAACCATTTGGCTAATCCTTACGGAAGCCATACCCGCCGGTCATTCCTGAAGAAAACTGCCGCCGCATCGGTACTTCTTGCTTCTGCTGATCTGACATTCGGAGCATTTAACCCCTTCAATAAAAAAGAAACTACTGCCGAAATACCCTGGTACCGTCGCATAACCCGCTGGGGGCAAACCAACATTACAGAAAAAGACCCTGCTCATTACAACATTGCCTGGTGGCGTAAACACTGGAAAGACACCCAGACACAAGGGATCATAGTTAATGCTGGCGGAATTGTGGCTTATTATCCAAGCAAAGTGCCGCTTCACAGGCAGGCGCAGTTTTTGGAAGGCCGTGACCTATTCGGCGATTTATGCCGTGCTGCCCACGAAGATGGCCTGATTGTGTTTGCCCGGATGGATTCCAACCGTGCTCATGAAGAGTTCTACAAAGCTCATCCCGATTGGTTTGCCATCGACGCCGCTGGGAAACCATACAAAGCCGGCGAACTTTTTATTACCTGCGTCAATAGCCCGTACTATAACGAACACATTCCATCAATCCTGACCGAAGTTTCAAACCTTTATCATCCTGAAGGTTTCACCGATAACAGTTGGAGCGGACTTGGCCGCGATTCGGTCTGTTACTGTGAGAATTGTAAAAAGAGATTCCAGGAGAAAGCTGGACATGAAATTCCGCTGGTTAAAAACTGGGACGATCAGGTTTACCGCGAATGGATCAGATGGAATTACGATCGAAGACTGGAAATATGGGATTTGAATAACCGTACCACAAAAGCAGCCGGAGGTCCGGACTGCATCTGGTCGGGCATGAACGGCAGCTCAATCAGCGGACAGTCGAGGAGTTTTCGCGACTACAAAGAGATATGCAAGCGTGCCGGCATCATCATGCTGGACTCACAGGCGCGCAGCGATGCGGATGGTTTTCAGCAAAATGCAGATACAGGTAAGCTCATTCATGGTCTGCTGGGATGGGACAAACTCATTCCTGAAAGTATGGCCCAGTACCAGATGGGAAGGCCTACTTTCCGGCTGGCAAGTAAACCTGTTGCCGAAGCCCGGATGTGGATGATTGAAGGAATGGCAGGCGGAATTCAGCCCTGGTGGCATTATGTTGGCGCTTCACATGAAGATCGCCGCATTTACCATACCGCCGGCCCGATTTTCCGGTGGCATAAAGTCAATGAAGAATTCCTGATCAACCGTAAACCGGTTGCAACGGTTGGTGTGGTCTGGTCGCAGCAAAACATGGATTTCTACGGGCGCGATGAAACCGATCTGATGGTGGAACTTCCCTGGCGCGGAATCATACAGGCTCTTATCCGGGCAAGGATTCCTTATCTGCCGGTACATGCCGATCACATCGCCCGCGAAGCAAAGAACCTTTCCCTGTTGGTACTTCCCAATCTTGGTCTTATGACGGATAGCCAGATTGCTTCTGTAAAACGATTTGCTGAAGGTGACGGAGGTTTGCTGGCTACCGGTGAAAGCAGTTTATACGACGAATGGGGCAATCGTCGTTCAGATTATGCCTTGGGTGATTTGTTTGGCGCCCATTTGGAAAACCAGCATTCCGGAAATTCAGTTGCACCGCTCCGGAAAAGAGCCGGAGAAACCTATCACACCTACCTCCGTCTCACTCCTGAACTCCGCAGAAATTTTGACGGTCCGCAAACCGGTCTGGAACCCCAGGATAGCGGCGACCGTCACCCGGTACTAAAAGGATTTGACGAAACGGATATTCTCTCTTTCGGAGGCTTTCTTGATCCCGTGAAAATTGACTCCAGTACAGAAGTACTGATGACATTTATTCCACCATTTCCGATTTATCCTCCGGAAACAGCCTGGATGCGCGAACCGAAAACAGATATTCCGGGCTTAATCCTGAACACAAGTTCAGGTGGTGGCCGCGTCGCTTATCTACCCGCCGATCTCGACCGGCAGTTTGGCCGTTACAATCTCCCTGACCATGGTAACCTGCTGGCAAACCTCATTCGCTGGGCATCAAAAGACAACATCCCGCTGGCTGTTGAGTGTGCGGGACTGGTTGATTGCAATATGTACCAGCAAAAAGGTCGTCTGATTTTGCATTTGGTCAACCTGACCAGCGCCGGAACATGGCGCCAACCCACTGATGAATATATTCCAATTGGTCCGGTAAAGGTTCGGGTCAAATTGCCGGAAGATGTGCGTGGCAGGAGTCTGCAGTTGCTGGTGTCGGATCAGAAGATTTCAGGTAAGGTCGAAAAAGGATGGGTTCAGTTCACGATTGATTCAATTTTGGATCATGAGGTGGTGGTTGTAAGCTAATATTCAACCTCGATTTTATAAAATTAATCAGACAATCTTAATACATAATTTCATGAAAACCAACCGACGTAAATTCATTACAACAGCCATTGCCGGTGGGCTGGCAGCATCTTTGCCTTTGGGAACATCTGCAAAAAAAATGGGATCTGCGGTAGAGACGTTGCATGCAACGTCTCTACATAACCTCTCTCTACTCGATGAAATACTGAAACAGCCGGTATTCAAAAAAGAACTGTTTAGTTCCTCGGTAATCATTGAAACGCTTGAATTACTGAGGTACAAAAATAGTTTCTTGTGCAGAGTTAGGTCGAAAGATGGAGCAGAAGGAATCTCGGTAGGGCACAGTGGCCAATTGAGGACGCTGTATCCGATTTTCACCAATCTTCTGCAACCTTTTTTCCTGAATAAAGATGCCCTTGAACTCGATCTAATTTTGGAAAAGGTTTACATCTACAGCCTCAATTTCAGGTTATCCGGAATGGCGCTTGGCGTGCCGCTGGCTACTATTGAGTTTGCCATTCTCGATATGATGGGGCGTATTGCAGGAAAACCGATAGGTCAGCTCATCGGCGACATCTACCATCCGGAAGTTGCAGTTTACCAGGCTACCGAATACCGTGAAAAACCGGTGGAGGAATCAATGGAACTGATCAAACGGGACGTGGCAGAATACAATGCCAAAGCGCTGAAGATTAAAGTTGGTGGACTCATGTTCGGGACTACGGATATGAATGCCGTTGGACCGGCAGGAAGGACTGAAATCATCATTCCGCTTGTCAGGAAAACATTTGGCGACGATATGGTTTTGTATGCCGATTCGAATGGATTCTATTCGGTTGAGGAAGCGATCCGGGTGGGTAAATTGCTTGAAGAATACCATTTTCAGTTTTTTGAAGAACCGGTCCCGTTCGACTGGTATGAAGAAACCAAACAGGTGGCCGATGCACTCACCATCCCTGTGGCTGGCGGAGAGCAGGAATACAGCCTTCATGGGTTTCGCTGGCTGATTGCCAATAATGGCCTTGAGATTGTTCAGCCCGATTGCTTTTATTTTGGTGGTATGATACGCGCAATGAAAGTGGCAAAAATGGCACAAGCTTTTGGTAAGAAATGCACCCCGCACATGACCGGTGGAGATTTGGGATTTTTATACATGATGCATTTTGTTTCGGCTCTTCCCAATGCCCTGCCCTATCACGAATTCAAAGGATTTAAAACTGATGTGGTTTTCGATTGCAAAACCTCACCCCTTCAAAGTGTAAACGGATTGGTTAAAGTTCCCACAGGTCCGGGGTTAGGTGTTGATATTGATCCGGAATTCATTAAAAAACATCAGATCATCTAAGACCTTATATTCCTTCGGTGATTAATTGTTTCCTTACTTCCTTGTATTGAAGCCAGTTAAATTTTCGCAGGAACCTTTCTGCTGCCTGTGCTCCCCGTTTAAAGAGGTCGAGCTTTGCAGCATCAGTAATCGCGAAATTGAGCCAGTCGTGATCACCAATATCAATCTTTTCGATCAGTAAATGGTAATCAGGATTTTTAAGAATAAAGTCGTAATCGTGAAGATGGCGCAATGAATTGAACATTGCACCGAAAAGGCTGGTCGGACTTGTGATTTTGTTCGCTATGTTTCGGTTATCGCCTAAACGGATACCAAATGTTGGCATGCGTGGAATGGTGTTACATTTATGAAAAACGTCGATAGGAAAATTTGATAATATACCGCCATCAACCAGGAACGACTCCCTGGGAGGATTGCCTTTAAAACTTACGAGTTCTTCCCATTTCTTTTTAGCTTCGGGTCCCTGTGGAATATTACTGATTCTCAACGGACTAAAAAAATAGGGTATTGACATGGATGCCCTTACAAAAATAGCGGGATTTTCCTTTTGGGGATTGGCCCAATAGAGGCTGCACATTCCGGGAAATTCGACCTTGGTTTCAGTTGTCAGATCAGCAGCTATGATTGCAAGCCGAGGTTCAAGTCCGGCGAGTGTTCTTGAAACTCCTTCACGGATCACTAAATCAGAAGGCAGTTTCTGGAATTCAGCATTCAAATCAGCCATTGTTTTTATCCCATTATCTTTTAGGAACTTAGTAAGCCAATTCAAAAAATCGTCACCCGGATTAAGTCCCAGATCATCAAATATTTCATCCACAATCTGCCATCCTTTCCAGATTAGCTTCACCCGCTTTGCTTTTTCCACCAAAGCTTTTATAAAATCTTTCGAATCATCATTCCCATCAACAAAATCATATAGATTTTTATTGACCAACACTTCAATTACCTTTTCAGACTTTCGTTTTGAGATATCTCCTAACCCAGCCAGTAACATGGTATTGATCGATCCTGCGGAAGTACCGGCAAGACTAAAAAACCGGATACCTAACTGCTCAAGCACAAAAGTATAACCAATTAACGCAACCCCCAGTATGCCCCCACCTTCCTGAACAAGTTCAACATACTGGTTTCCTGATGAATCCAAAATATCGGAAAACTGCTTCTGGTCAACTTTGTCATTTTTCATCCCGTCAATCATTTGTTTGACTTCCGGATGATTCGTGAAATCTGTAATTTTCATAACGGTAAAGATTATATTTTTGATGATTAAACTTCTTCCTATAGTATAATTGATGTCTATGAAGAATTAAATTATTCCGGTCAGAATAAACTTACACGGTCCCAGGTTCCGAAGTTTGACTTTTATCGGTTTTATCTTTTCCGATAAGCAAACCCATTGATTTCTGCGCAAATTTCTCGGTAAAGCCTGATGCAAAAGCTAAGGCAAAATAATCGAGTGGCTGTGAAATCGAAAAACTAAAAAGTTTAATATTCTCTGCTACCGAAGACCGAAGAATCAGAAAGATGAAAATTGAAAATCCAACACCGATAAAAATCTTGCTCATTACCACCACCTGACTACTGGTAATTTCCTTGATCCTTGATGATTTCGACAGATTACGTGTAAATAGAATTGCACTGGTGACTGCTCCAAGAAATCCAAACAACAAGACCCCGATGACATAACCAGTAAGGCTTAAATCGTCTTTAGTGAACCTGACATCATACCAACTTGTATAAATAACGAAATATAAGACAATTAAACACAAGATGAGAAAAAGTAAGCCGGAAAGCAGCCAGAAAATATGGTGAGAAAGACGGTTCATGTAATACATGTTATTATAGTCTTCGTCTTTAAGCTCAGCCGCCAGAATAAGTACATCGGGTTCCGGGGCTTCGGTTACTTTGCCGGCCTCATTTCCCAACATACTTTGGATGGACTCCTTTCTCCATTCATTTAATTTTCCGGCTTCCTTAAAAATGGATTTTGCCAACGCAAGCCGTTCATGTTTGTCCATGCCATAAATTTCGAATCGCTTTGCCGCATGAAGGCATTTCCAGCCTTCGTCAATTTTGTATTCTTCAAGGAAAAGTTTGGTCTTTGAAAGCAATTCAATTGATTTCAGCGCCCACTGTTTTTGGGCACTGCCAGTATCAATTATTCGTTTATGAAGTCGAGGTTCAAAGCTGGAAATATCTCCTGCAAGGCGCGAGTAACGTGGCTTATATTCAAAAGTCGAAACTCTTTTCAAGGTTAATGTAATTCGTTGCCACATAGATGTAAATAGTTTGAAGGTTTATAAAAAGCTATTTCTTAATTGAATCTGATTATGGATCATCTTTGGAAACAATGACTAACAACTGACATACAGAAAGTTACAACAATTCAAAACCAAAAGCAAATTTCGAAACGTTAAAAAATGTTAAGACAGAAAAATAAGAAAATAGCCATCTTAAAGACATGTAAAAAGGCCGTCCCCAAACGAATGGAGACGGCCTTTTATGAACTGGAAGGTATGTGTTTTATTCAGGAGAAAGATATTCATCCACATACTGAGCAGCAATTTTTCCGGCTTCGATGGCACGGACCACTAAACTGGCGCCTGCTTCTATGTCGCCACATGCAAAAACTTTATCTGCCGAAGTTTGTTTTCTGGCATTTACCTTTACGTTTCCACGGGTATCGTATTCAATACCCAATTCATCGAGCAGTCCATTATGAACCGGCTGAGTGAAACCCATAGACAACAACACCAGATCAACCTCAATAATTTCTTCTGAGCCGGGTTTTTCGGTCATTACCCAGCGACCGGCATTGTCTTTCCCCCATTCCACCTTTACCAGTTCAACCTGTTTAATTTCACCGTTTTCGCCGATAAACCGTTTGGTCGAAAGGCTCCAGCGACGGTCACAGCCTTCGAGGTGTGAACTTGAAGTACGGAGCGTGTTTGGCCAGTATGGCCATGGATTGTTACCGGCACGGTTTTCAGTTGGCTTTGGGAGAATTTCAATCTGAGTAACGCTTTTGGCTTTCTGGCGAATAGACGTACCCACGCAGTCGGAACCAGTGTCTCCTCCACCAATAACCAGTACTCGTTTATCCTTAGCAAAAATGTTCAATTCTTCAGGAATATCTTCACCGGCAATGCGTTTATTCGATTGCATCAGGAATTCCATAGCTAAATAAACACCTTTCAGTTCACGGCCTTCGACTGGTAAATCACGCGCCTGTTCAGCGCCATTGGCCAGAACTACCGCATCGAATTGGGCCAGCAGTTCTTCCCGGCTAATATCCACTCCAACAGTAACATTAGGTTTGAAATTGATTCCTTCGTCAAGGAAAATTTCCAAACGACGGTCAATGATTGTCTTGCTCAGTTTAAAATCGGGAATACCGAAACGGAGCAAACCACCAATGGCATTATTTTTCTCGAATACGGTGATTTCATGTCCGGCCTGATTGAGAATATCGGCAGCCGAAAGCCCGGCAGGACCAGAACCAACAATGGCAACTTTTTTACCGGTACGAACTTCAGGAATACGCGGCTGTACAAAACCCAGATTAAAGGCATGTTCTACGGTCGAAGCTTCGTTTTCACGAATAGTTACCGCTTCGTTGTGAATAGCCAGAACACACGCTTTTTCGCAGGGTGCAGGGCAAACACGACCAGTAAACTCAGGAAAACTGTTGGATGAATGCAAAATATCGTAAGCGCCTTTCCAGTCGGCTTTATAAACCATTTCCTGCCATTCCGGAATTTTACTTCCTACAGGGCAACCCCAGTGGCAGAACGGAACACCACAATCCATGCAGCGCGCAGCCTGATCAATCCGGTCCTTTTCATCAAGCGTTTGTTCGACTTCTCCGTAATCGTAAATCCGATCATTAATTGGACGATAACCTGCCTCTTTCCGTCCTATTTGCATGAAACCTTTTGGATTTCCCATGGTGTTTGTATTTTTAAAGTGTCGAGTGCCTAAAGTTTTAACTCCAAACTATTTCGCATTTCTTTTTATTCTTATGAATGTGGAGTGCCTAAAGTTTTAACTTCGAACTTTAGGCACTCCGAACATCGAATTTTTCTACTCGTGACGCGTTGGATTGTCTTCGCTTAACTGAAGTTTTTTCTCCAGTTCGCGTAGTTTCAATTCTTCCAGTACTTTCTTGTACTCGAACGGAATTACCTTTACAAATTTGGGAAGGTACTCGTCCCAGTTGGTCAGAATTTTAGCGGCCATCGTACTTTGCGTGTATAACAAATGCTTGTTGATCATATCCTGCAATTCAACGATATCGGCTTTATCTTCAACTGGTGCAAGTTCAACCAGACCCTTGTTGCAGAAGTATTCAAAATTACCTTCCTGATCAAGTACATAAGCAATACCGCCGCTCATACCTGCTGCAAAATTTCGTCCGGTTATGCCCAGAACTACCACACGGCCACCAGTCATATATTCGCAACAGTGGTCGCCGCTACCTTCAATAACCGTTTTAGCTCCTGAATTTCTTACACAGAAACGTTCTCCGGCCACACCGCGAATGTAAGCTTCTCCGGAAGTGGCCCCGTAAAACGAAGTATTCCCAATGATAATATTTTCTTCCGGATTAAAGGTTGAACCAACAGGTGGCACAACAATGATGCGACCCCCTGAAAGTCCTTTTCCGAGGTAATCGTTCGAATCGCCCTCGAGCCTGAAGCTAACTCCTTTTACCAGGAATGCGCCAAAACTTTGCCCGGCTGTTCCGGTAAAATTAGCCATGATGGTGTTGTTTGGCAAGCCTTCTTCGCCGTAACGACGCGAGATTTCGCCGGATAACATTGCTCCAACGGTTCGGTCCACATTGGTTATAGTATGTGCAAGCCATACTTTTTCCTTACTCTTGATGGCTTTATTGGCATCGCGAATGAGGGTATGATCCATGTGCTCCTCAACTGATTTAATATTCGGAAACGTGTTCCTGATATCGTGATGTTTGGCTTCTTCAGGCATGTGAATGACACGGGAGAAGTCCATTTTTTTCATTTTCCAGTTGCCAACTTCGCGGTTTTGTTCGAGAAGATCGGCACGGCCTACGATCTCGTCGAAGGTGGTGACCCCGATTTCTGCCAGGTGCTCGCGAACTTCAGTAGCGATAAACCGAAAGAAATTAATGGCAAATTCTGAACGGCCAATGAAACGTTTACGAAGTGTCTCGTCCTGAGTGGCAATTCCTGCCGGACAGGTATTCAGATGGCATTTCCTCATCATGATACAACCCAAAGTAACCAGCGCTGAAGTTGAGAAACCGAATTCTTCAGCGCCAAGCATCCCAAGGATCACTACATCACGTCCTGTTTTCAACTGCCCGTCAGCCTGAAGTTTTACCCGACCACGAAGGTTGTTCATGACCAGCGTTTGCTGTGTTTCAGCAATACCTAATTCAACAGGCAAACCAGCAAATTTGATCGAACTGGCCGGACTTGCACCCGTACCTCCTTCACAACCTGAAATAGTAATCAGGTCGGAAAAAGCTTTGGCCACACCGGCAGCAATGGTACCAACCCCATTTTCGGCGACCAGTTTCACTGATACTTTTGCACGTGGATTGGTCACCTTCAAATCGTAAATCAATTGTGCCAAATCCTCGATCGAATATATATCGTGGTGCGGAGGAGGCGAAATCAGGGTAATTCCGGGAGTTGAATTACGCAGCCTGGCAATAATATTATTGATTTTGAAACCAGGTAACTGTCCGCCTTCTCCCGGCTTTGCACCTTGAGCGATTTTAATCTGCAACTCGTCGGCATTGATCAGGTAATTGTTGGTAACACCAAAACGGCCCGAAGCCACCTGTTTAATAGCGCTTCGTTTGTTGGTTTTGAAACGTTCGGCATCTTCGCCGCCTTCGCCGGTATTGCTTCTGCCGCCAATGGTATTCATTGCTATTGCCAACGCTTCGTGAGCTTCCTTGCTGATAGAACCATACGACATGGCGCCGGTCACAAATCGTTTCATGATGTTTTCAACAGGTTCGACCAACGAAATATTAATAGGGTTTCGTTTATATTTCAGGCATCCACGGATGAAAGTCGGCATTGCATTTTCGGAATCCACCTTACTGCTGAATTCTTTAAATACACTGTAATCGTTGGTACGGGTAGCCCACTGTAATAATCCAATTGTTTCAGGATTCCAGGCATGATGTTCGCCATACTTCCGGTAATGGTAAGTCCCGGCGCTTTCAAAATTAGAATTGATCTGGTGTTTCTTTTTACTGTAAGCTTCCTTGTGGAACAAAAGAGACTCCTGACAGATTTCTTCGAAACCGATCCCACCAAATTTCGAAGCAGTTCCGGTGAAATATTTGGAGATAATTTCGTCAGATACACCCAGCGATTCGAACAACTGGCAACCGTGATAGCTGCGTAGCGTTGATATTCCCATCTTCGAAAGGATTTTCAGCAATCCTTTATCAACAGACTTGATGTAGTTGTATCGTGCTTTTGAATAATCCAGTTTAACTTCACCGCTTTTTACCAAATCGTCTATAGCCGCAAATGCCAGGTATGGATTTACCGAGCTCGCACCGTAACCAAACAGCATGGCAAAATGTGATACCTCGCGTGCCTCACCCGTTTCTACTATAATACCAACCTGCATCCTCTTTTGAGTCTGAATGAGGTGATGGTGCACTGCAGCCACTGCCAGCAAGGACGGAATCGGCGCATATTCTTCAGAAATCTGACGGTCGGACAGGATGATGAAATGCTTTTTCTCATCCACCGCTTTTTCGGCCAGCATCAGCAAATTCTCGAACGCCCGTTTGAAACCTTCAACGCCTTCTTTCACAGGAAAAACCATCGGAATGGCGCTGTGCGAGAATTGTTCGTGTTTCATATCTTTAATTTTGCCAAGATCGGTATTGGTAATAATCGGATCTTCGAATTTGATCAGTTTCGCATGAACAGGCGATTCGTCCAAAATATTGGTATGCAGCGACCCGATGTAGTTGGTCAGCGACATGACCAGCCCTTCGCGTATGGAGTCGATTGGCGGGTTGGTAACCTGTGCAAAAACCTGACGGAAATAGTTGAAAAAACGCTGTGGTTTCTCAGAGAAACACGCCAGAGGTGTATCGTTCCCCATCGAGCTTGTAGGTTCATCGCCCGTCGTAGCCATTGGCTTTATGATCATTTCCATATCTTCTTTCGAATAGCCAAAAACTTTTGAATAAGTCTGGAATTGATCGCCTAAAGATGAAGTAACACGTTGTTTTACTTCAATATCTTCCATCAACAGCCGGTTTTCTTTTAGCCAGTTACCATAAGGGTTCCTTGAGCCCAACTGGGCTTTTACTTCTTTATCAGGAATAATAATTCCGAGTTTGGTGTCAACCAACAGGATTTTTCCGGGGCGCAAACGGCCTTTTTCTTTCACATCTTCAGGAGCAAAAACCTGAACTCCCACTTCGGATCCCATCACGATCATATCATTTTTGGTGATGATGTACCTTGAAGGGCGTAATCCGTTACGGTCAAGTGTTCCTCCAATATAACGGCCATCCGAAAATACCATCGAGGCCGGGCCATCCCAGGGTTCCATAATGGTTGAATGATATTCGTAAAATGCCTTGAGACTTTCAGGAATCGGATTTTTCGAGTTAAACGATTCAGGAATCATCATGCACAAGACATGTGGCACCGAACGCCCGGTCATGTGAAGGAATTCGAGTGTATTGTCGAATGAGGCCGAATCGGATTTATTCGGTTCGATAACGGGGAAAAGCTTTTTGAGGTCTTCGCCAAATATTTCCGATTTCAGGAGCGATTCGCGGGCCGACATCCACATGCGGTTACCTTTTATAGTGTTGATTTCACCGTTGTGGGCGATCATACGGAATGGCTGGGCCAAATCCCAGGTTGGAAAAGTATTGGTACTGAAACGCGAATGTACCAGGGCAATGGCGCTGGTAAATTTCGGATGGGTAAGGTCTTTAAAATATTCGCGCAACTGGCCTGAGGTAAGCATTCCCTTGTATATCATTACGCGGGAAGATAAGCTTGGCACATAAAACGACTTACTGAATTTTAGTTTCGATTCACGGATTTCTTTCTCTGCTTGTTTCCTCACCAGGTATAACTTTTGTTCAAGTACATCCTGTTCAAGGTCAGCTTTCACAAAAACCTGCTTAATAAAAGGCTCGGTCAGTTTGGCGATTTCGCCGGGGGCAGAGCTGTCAACAGCCACATCGCGGTACTCAATCAATTCGAGTCCTTCCTGTTTGATGTATTTGGAGAGAACATCCACGCACAATGCTGCCTCTTCCTTATCCTGCGGAAGAAAAATCAATCCTGTTCCGAACTTTCCGGATACAGGAATATTGACCTTCAATACTTCCTTGATATATTGATCGGGTATTTGTAATAAAATACCTGCACCGTCACCAGTTTTATTGTCGGCGCTGGTTGCGCCCCGATGTTCCATATTTTCAAGAACCTCTAATCCCCTCTCGATAATGTCGTGCGACTTCTGGCCTTTGATATTAGCCACAAAACCGATTCCGCAATTATCGTGTTCATTGACCGGATCGTACAAGCCCTGTATTTTTGGAAATCCTAAACTCATCCTCTTCGTTTTTTAAATTATTTGTTTTCGCAAAAAGCTTTCCGATTGATCTGTTTTTAATCATTCTGCATAAATCGAACCACAAAAACATTAAAATTATAAGTAAATCAAACTTTTTTCTTACGAACTGAAAGCGAAAATAGTGATTTTAATAGAAAACTCCAATTTCACACGAGTCACACCAAAGGCAAAAAGATAACAATCTTTCTGAAAAGGAATAAATATGCTCATTCAACAATCAATTATTCAACCAATTACAACATATATCGGTGTTTCCATTGATTATTTGTAATATCTAAAAAATAACGATTAATTAACAGAACTGGGAACAATCTTAATCTTTTGAAAATCCAATACTGAAGGCCAATCTTTTTTGTCTAAAAGTATAGTTCTTTTCTACAGATCGCTAATATCACCCCTCCTTCGGAGGGGTTGGGGGAGGCTCAGTAATTTCCCGTAAGCCTTTTCGATTTTCTCAAATTCATAGCCTTCAACTACAGCTATCATTTTTTCGGCAATCTCATCCAGACATAAATTACCAATACTTCCGGAGTGGGTATGGTTCACTTTACGTGCAGGATTATAGGTTCCTGAATTAATTTGATTGCCAACCTGTTTATAGGCATCGCGGAAAGGAACTCCTTGCATCACGAGCTTGTTGACATCTTCAACACTGAACATGTATTTATACCGGTCGTCGGACAACAAATTGGTGTTTACGGTCATGTTATCGATGACAAAACCGGTAATACTGATGCAGTCTGACAATTCCTGAAATGCGGGAAGAAAAACTTCTTTTAAAATCTGAAGGTCGCGGAAATAACCGCTTGGCAGATTATTGGTCATCAGGCTAATTTGGTACGGAATAGCCTGTATTTTATTGCAATGAGAACGGACCAACTCAAAAACATCGGGATTTTTCTTGTGTGGCATAATGCTCGAACCAGTGGTCAACTCATCCGGAAGCGAAACAAAACCAAAGTTCTGGCTCATGAACAAACAAACATCGGAAGCAAATTTCGAGATAGTTGCAGCAATTGACGAAAGCCCAAAGGCAACCGTTTTTTCCATCTTGCCGCGACCCATCTGGGCATAAATTACATTGTAATTCATCGAATCGAAACCCAGCAAATCGGTAGTCATCTGCCGGTCGAGCGGAAAAGATGAACCGTAACCTGCCGCGGAACCCAGCGGATTTTGATTGGTAATTTTAAATGCTGCCTGTAATAAAACAAGGTCATCAACCAAACTTTCGGCATAAGCGCTGAACCACAGGCCAAACGAAGATGGCATGGCGACCTGCAAATGGGTGTAGCCGGGCATCAGATGGTCGCGGTTCGTGATGGCTTTAGTCAGTAGCTTATCAAACAATCCACAAACAGCTTCAACCAACTTCTGAATTTCAGAACGGGTAAAAAGCTTCAGATCGAGTAATACCTGGTCGTTACGCGAACGCCCGCTGTGAATTTTTTTGCCTGTATCGCCGAGTTTCCGGGTTAACATCAGTTCAACCTGCGAATGTACATCCTCAACGTTTTCTTCAATCCTGAAATCGCCATTTTCGATGATGCGATAAATATTAACCAACTCGGCCTGAAGTTCAGCAAGCTCACTCGCCGTTAGCAAGTTTATGGATTGCAGCATTTTGGCATGTGCTATCGAGCCCAACACGTCAAACTTCGCCAGATAAAAATCCATTTCACGGTCTTTGCCAACCGTAAATTTTTCGATGAGTTCGTTTACCGAGGTTCCTTTATCCCAGAGTTTCATATTGCGTCAATTTATGGAAACCCAAATATAATTCAAAATAGAGGTTTATGCATTTCAAGTGGATTTTTATTCCAGATGCCTCTGTTTTTTAATATAGGTTTGATAAAAGCAGGATATTATGCGCCTTCAACTATCCTGATTTCCTCGTCGGTAAGTTCGTAAAGTTGGTAAACCATAAGGTCTATCTCTTTGTCGGTGGTTTCAATTGCAGCTTTGATTTCCAACGCTTTTTCAGCTTCCTGCAAAAAGTAATCTTCCCATTTGGCTTCTTCTTTCAGTGACAATTTCACCTTCTTTTTGCCCAACTCAGCGATAAATTCTTTGTACGAAAGCAAATACCAGTTTTGCAATTTGCCAGGTAAATCTTCCAAATCAAATTTTCGCAAAATAGTCCGTTGGAATTTTTGAGAAGAATCCTGAAGCTCTTTGGTCAAGGAAAGCATAAGGTCGGCTTTTTCGATGAAGGGTTGCTGTTTCTCTTTTGAGATTGCCTTTATTGGGAAGTTTTTACAGTCCTTAATTAATATTTTCTGAAACCGATCTTTATATTCTTCAAGAAATTTTTTACGATGATAAAAAGATATCAATTGAGAGTTAATAAGTATAAGTAGATATTCTGTGTAATAATTTTCATGAGCGATTAGATTAAATGCATTTTGGGCATTATAAAGTTCATCATTAGTTATTGATGCCCAAATCCGTTTTGCCGTCCAATCAATAATTTGCTTAACCAATATTCTCTTTTCTGTAAAAAATCTTTCTTCTCTTGGAGCACCAAGCCATTTACCATAACTGATCCATTCTTGACCATTCCATTTAATGCTATACCTTGTTACATCATGGCCAGCTAAAAGTTTTCTAAAAGTTTCATCTTTCTTAAATAGCGAATGGAACACTCGATTGTTAATTTGTTCAGGTGTATGCCCTTTATATTTATCGTAGGGAGTTAGGCCTAAGCAAAAATCGGCGCAATTTAATAATACAGTTGTTCCACCTTCAATTTTCGACATTAAATCAGAAATTTCAGCATTAATATTTATCCTGAAGATATAATCAGCATCACGTTCCCATAAGGTCAGATCCATATATGAAAGTTCATCACAATTTAAAATTGTAATTTCATTAATTCTGGTAAAACCTTTGTAAACTAGAACCTCAACTGGTGATTTTAGGTTGGTCGTTTTTGTGAAAGTAAAAATAATAGTGTCAACCTTGACCTCACCAGCACTTCCCCCAAATGATTCGTTTGGAAGTCTAACTATATTGTCGATATGAGATTCAGAAAGTAATTGTTTTCTAAGTGGTTTATATGATTCCTGAGTTAGTAATGAAGAAGGAATAATAAATGAAAATTTACCCCCATCTTTCAAAATATTACCAGCTTTCTCAATGAAAACTGAGAATAGATTTATTCGATTATTAGCGGTCTTATATGTAGTAGATATGTGTTCTACAATATTTTTAGGTAGTGCCTTAATGTCAACATACGGCGGATTCCCAATTACCACGTCAAATCCAGTTTTACGATAGACATACACGGAGTCCAATTCCGATACCTCTTCCAATCTCTCAGCATATTCGTAAACCTTTTTTGAGATTTCGGCTGCTTCTTTCGACAAGGCGATGGCTTGTTCTGCTTTAACTTGTGCTTCGAGTGATTTCTCTTTAATCAGTTTAAGGTAATCGGGTGTTGCATCTTTTCTGGGTTCAATCGTCAGAGGTATTCTTTTTTCAGGACCAAATACCTGTGGAAACTCCCGTTCCCAATTAAATGCCTTGTCTCCGGCAACGGCGGGGTCGCTAATAATCGAGTTTCCACATTTAATGTTGTTACTTAAATCGTTCAACTTCCGGTTGGGCTGTGCGGTGCGCAACCATAACGAGAGTTTGGCAATTTCAACACTTTCTTCGTTCAGGTCAACGCCAAACAGGTTGTTTTCCAGAATACTTTTTTCAACGTCGCTCAATATCATGGGCACACCCAATAGTTTGGCCTGTAGTTCGTCGATGTAGCGGTGTTCAGCAATTAGAAAATCAAGAGCCTGATTGAGAAAAGCTCCCGAACCACAGGCCGGGTCGCAAATGGTGAGTTGTAACAACCAGTTTTGGTAGGTTTTTAGCTTGTCGAGCAAAGCCTGTTTGGTTTTGATCTGTCGCTTTTTATCTGTGGTATAATCCTCCTCGTTGAATTGGAGTTCTGCTTTCTTTTCCGAGCAAAGCTTTCCAAGAGTATTTTCAACTATGTATTTGGTAATGTATTTGGGAGTATAGAAAACACCATCCTTTTTTCGTTTGGTTTTAGCTTTGTCAATTTCCTTACCGTCTAGCTGGGCTTGAATTTCATCCAATTCATTTAGCGAATTTTCAAAAATATGTCCCAGGATATTTACATCTACCTCACTTATAAAATCATATTCCGAGAGTTTTAAAGCATTTTTATACAACAAGTTATCGTCAATTACAACGGAGTCCAGAACTTCATCAGGCTCAAACAGACCTCCATTGTATGCAAATACATCGTATCGTTTGCCTTTAAAACCAGTGTTGAGATAGCCAAAATATTTTTTAAAACGGTCGTAAAGCGGAACTTCCGCATCGCGTTCCTGTAACTCTTTCCAGTCGTTTAATACCAATCGAACCGAGTTGGGAGGCAACAGTTGCCGGTCTTCGGCAAAGAATAAAAACAAAAAACGGTCGAGTAATTTTTGCGATTTCCGGAATAATGTCAGAGCATCAAACTGTGGATTTTGTGAAACCAGATTCTGATGCAATTCCCTTTTAAACAAAGAATAATCGGAGTACAACTTTTTGGTAATTACATCTTCATGGCTTACCGATTCCTCTTTTACCTTTTTCGGAATTCCTTTTGCAATCTGGTCATACGCCAAACAGATAAAGAGAATTTCAAAATCAGATTTGGTGAGTTTAAACAAATTGAACTCAATGAATTCAACAGCATTGTCGATGTAAAAACGCAACTTTTCGAAGTTCGATGTAATGATATACACACAATCGGGCTGGTTGTTTTTGTAGCCAAAAGCCTGTGCTTCAATCTTGCCTAAATCGGTGGTATTGGTTCCTTTAAGCTCGATTACCCCTTTTACAGATTCACCAATAATAATAGCTCCGTCAGCTTTTTTGCTGTCCTTTATGTTTTTGTATTCGGTGGTCAGATTGAAGTTTAGGTCCGGATTAAGTGTATATCCTAAAATCTTTACAAACAACTCTCTTAAAAATCCCTCCTGAAACTGCTCTTCCTTACTGTTTCGAATGTTTTTCTGAATTTCCGGATTGCCAAAGTAGGATTTAAACTCATCGTATTTTGCAGCAATTAGCTTAGAGTCGAGCTGTTTCAAATACTTCCGTTCTACTGTTTTCTGGAATAGGCTCATGTCAAAGTTTGTGGCGATGGATTTGATGCCAATTTAAGGTTTTTTTGGCAAGTTGAATAAAACATCAAGATAAAGAACTGACAGAAATCGAATGATTTTCAACATCGCATAAAAAATTCATTTTCAGATAAGTATTTTCTAAAAAAACTATAAAAAGAACCGCCCCTTTTCTGAAAGAACGGTTCTTTTAGTTTTACAGGAATAGTCTAAGACAATAGAACTACAGCTCTCCCGCCACTCTGATCAACCGCGGCCACCTCTACTTTATCGCCTTCCTTTATTGAGGTTTCAAAAACAAAGGGTTTACTTTTCAGGATCTGAGGCTTATGTTCTACTTCGCCAGCTTTCACGCCATTCACCAAAACTTCATAAGTTGCCAAAGCAGCATCGCCGGCATAAGCAGTATCCCAAATCACTTTGTTTCCTTCCTTCCGTAGGTTTCCGGGAGCAGTTAAACCGACCTTTTCGATCTGAAAATAATTCGAAGCGGGTTTCACCAGTGTAGCTTGGGCTTCAATCCGTTTCCTTTCATTTTCAGGCATCCCGTTGGGTTCGATTTGTGCGGCATAAAAGTTCTGGATCAACTGGCATTTCATCGGATCATCGTCAATTTGTCCGATACCAATGATTAAGGTATGAATTCCCGGAGTAGTCAGTGAATATTCAATGAGCGGCCGGCTGGGTAATTCGGGCGTACCAACTTTCCGGAATACATCGTTCGGGTCGCGCGACCAGCGGGGTTCCTTGTGGTAGATAGCAGCATCGGCAAATANNGCAAATACTTTCATGGCAATAATCCCCATGCCTTTGGCAGCGGCAACAGGGATGACATTGTGCTGCATGTTGTATTTGGTTTTATCGTTCGCATTAATTGCAACCAGCATTCCTTCCAGAATTCCGTATTCGTCTCGCTGAATCATATCTATCATGGCCGGAGGATTGGCATGGCCTGAGAACCCAATGTGCCGGATCAACTTTTCATTTTTGGGATTCATGCCTGTCAGGTTAGTGCCATCCCGGAAATCACGAAGGGCCACCAAAGCCCCAAAATTCCCATTGGGATCGAGCGGGGTTTCCAGCCCCTCATAAAGCACATCAACTTCGGCAGTGTTGTGTAAAGTATGAATCAGAACCATGTCGAGGTAAGCGCCTTCCGGATAACCGCCCTTGTTGTCCCCAAAAATCTGGGTTAGCGAACGTTTCAGATCGTCAACCGCACACTTGACATCGGGCATGCCGTTCGACCAGTTGTTTACATTCTCTATTTCTGTCCATCCTGGTTTTCCCCAGCGCATGCAGGTTTTACTGGTCAGCCAGATTGATTTTCGGAGTTTTTCATCGTAGTTCTGTTCTCCGGGAATCAGGTTTAGAATTTTAAAAGCTTTATTGAAATTCAACTGACTTTCAGCATAGAGGTTTGAAGTGTCAAAATAATTGATTCCCAGCTTAAATGCTTTAAGAATAATTGGCACCGGATCGACATCTGCAGGAGTCCATTGTAACGAAGCCTGACCTCCAAGTGCAAGTGTAGTTACCTCAAAATCGAAGTTGCCAAATTTACGTTTCATCGGCGATGGCATTTTATCGGTTGTACAGCCTCCAAACGACAGCATGGAAATCCCGGCTGTGGTTGTTGCCGAAACTTTGATAAAATTACGACGAGATAGGGGATACTTTTTGGATGTGCTCATGATTTCAGATTTTAATTGGTTAAAATTAAGAAATTTATATAAAGTCATTGTTTGATGAATTTCTGACTGCTTCCATCAGTAAATCTTACGAAGTAGATGCCTTTACGCAAGTTTGAAACATCAAATTTAGCTTGAGTTCCGTTTGCTGTTTTTTCGATCAGTTTCTCGCCAACAGTATTGTAAATTGAGACTCCTGAATTAGCTTTAGCAATTTGACTCACTGTTAATTCAGATTGAACCGGGTTCGGGTAAAGCTGAACTTTTTTCTTATCGTTTGAAAGTACAGGTGCAGAAAGTGTCAAAACCATTAACGCAACAGCCTTGTTGCCATTTTGGTCAATTGCGGCAATTTCAACTTTATCTCCTGATTTAGCTGGAATTTCAAAAGTAAAAGGCATACTTTTTAGAGTTTGAGGCTGGTGTTCAACTTCTCCCACTTTTATACCATTTACCAAAATCTCATAAGTTTTTAATGGAGCATCACCGGCAAACGCATTATCCCAAATAATTATATTTCCGACATTCCGGAGGTTTCGGGGTTTAGTCAGCCCAACTTTTGACAATTGAAAATAGTTCGAGTTTGGTTTAAGAGTTCTTGTAAGTTCTTCAATCCTTTTTCGTTCGATTTCTGTTATTCCATTTAGTTCAATTTGTGCGGCATTTAAATTCTGAATTAACTGGCATTTAAGAGGATCTTCATCAATATGCCCAATACCCATAATAGCAGTATGAACTCCCGGAGTTGTCAGTGTATATTCTATAAGAGGGCGACTTGGTAATTCAGAAGTTCCAATTTGTTGAAATAAATCGGCAGACGAACCAGACCAACGTGGCTCTTTATGGTAAAGCGCAGCATCTGCAAATACTTTCATTCCTATTATTCCCATACCCTTGGCCTCCGCAACTGGTATTACATTATGCTGCATGCAATATTTAGTTTTATCATTGGAATTGATAGCAACCAACATTGCTTCCAGAATTCCATATTCATCGCGTTGAATCAAATCAACCATGACAGGAGGACTACTATGACCTGAAAAACCTATATGACGGACAAGTTTTTCATTTTTTGAATTCATTCCGGTTAAATTGGTTCCATCACGATAATCGCGCAGCGCGACCAAAGCACCAAAATTTCCATTTGGATCGAGCGGGGTCTCCAATCCTTCATATAAAACATCATTGGTTTCAATTGAATTTATTGAATGCATCAACATCATATCCAAGTATGCTCCTTCTGGATATGTTCCTTTATTATCACCAAATATCTGAGAAAGTGAACGTTTAAGGTCATCAATTGCACACTTCACATTTGGAGAGCCAGGGGTATTTGTGACATTCGGACGTTCAGGATACCCCGGGTTACCCCATTTCATTTTTGTTTTGCTGGTTAACCAAATTGATTTTCTCAGGGGTTCATCATAATTTGCGGTACTTGGTATCAGATTTAATACTTTAAACGCTTTATTATAATGTAACTGACTACTACCATAAGTATTTGAAGAGTCGAAATAATTAATACCAAGTTTTACTGCTTTAATAATTATTGCAGATGGATCAACATCAGAAGGAGTCAACTGTAATGCAGCCTGCCCGCCCAATCCCATTGTAGTAACCTCAAAATCGAAGTTTCCAAATTTACGTTTTCTTATCGAAGGCAATTGCTCTACTGCCATAACGCTGTTTAACGATGATTTTGTATTGCAGAGATAGAGCGGCAAAATAGAAATTCCTGCGGTACTTGCAGCAGTGGCTCTGATGAAATTCCGGCGCGATAAAGGATTGGATATAGATTTGCTCATGATGTCTGGTTTTATTTGGTTAAAATTAAGAAATTTACTGGAGAATTCCGTTGTCACTAATAATTCAAACATCAACAAATTTAAGATCAGATTCTCTGTGATTTATTATAACTTGCAGGGACATTTGTATAAACGAAACAAGTTCCATTTCTTAAAAATTATCAATATGAAACGTCGCGATTTTATCAGTAAAACAGTAATGGCTGCTCCGGTTTTTAGCCTTTTCCCGGCCGATCTTTCTTTTATTGCAAGGGAAACGCCCCCAGCAGGAAAGCTCGAAAAAAGATCGCTGGGCAAGACTGGCGAAATGCTTTCGATGATCGGATTCGGTGGAATCATTGTCAAAGATGCCACTCCCGAAGATGCAGCTTCGATCGTGAAATTTGCAATAGATGCAGGTGTGAACCATTTCGATGTAGCGCCGTCGTATGGCGATGCCGAAATTAAATTAGGTCCGGCGCTGGAACCTTACAGGAAAGATGTCTTTCTATCATGCAAAACCACTAAGCGTACCAAAGACGATGCCCGAAAGGAATTGGAACAATCGCTTAAAAACCTTCGAACAGATCATTTCGATCTTTATCAGCTACACGCGGTAACTTCGCTTGACGATGTTAAAACAATTTTCGCCCCAGGCGGAGCGCTCGAAACATTCAGGGAAGCCAGGGAAGAAGGAAAAATCAGGTACATCGGATTTTCGGCCCATTCGGTTGAGGCCGCGATGGCTTTAATGAATGGCTTTGAATTCGATTCCATCATGTTCCCCTTTAATTTCGCCACCTGGAATGCCGGCAATTTCGGTCCACAGGTGCTCGAACTCGCCAAACAAAAGCAAATGGGAATTATAGCCCTGAAAGCGATGGCCAAAGGTCCCTGGCCACAGAATGCTGACCGGTCGAAATATCCAAAATGCTGGTACGAACCTCTTTTGGGTGATGAAGATATTAGGATGGGATTGCGTTTTACCTTGTCGCACCCGGTAACAAATGCAATTACCCCGGGCGAAGCCGGGCTGTTTAAAATTGCAATTAATATGAGGGAGACACTAAGTCCGTTAAGCAGCAAGGAGATAGAAACGATTAAAACAAAAGCAGCAACTGTTATACCACTATTTAAATACCCCAACACAAGATCTTAGCATTATAAATAATTCCGGGTAAATTTCCAAAATTATTTCATGCACCGAACCCGAATTTTTTCCGGGTCAAGTTTGACCTGAGCAGGAATTTTCAACTGCCCTGGCTCGCCGTCAAAATGAAAATACAAGGTATCAGCCAGTTCCAGGTCTATGTGTTTGGCTTTGTAACATTCAACAAATGGAAGTTTGTGTATTTGCCTGGTAAAAAGAGCGGTTACAAAAACCGGCAACCAGATTTTAGCGAATTTTTTCACCACAACAACATCAATTAATCCGTCGGTCATGCTGGCTGAAGGAGCAATATACGCGTTGTTCCCGAACTGGGAAGCATTGGCGAAAGTGACCAGAAAAACCGATTCCGCGATGTGTACTCCATTTATTTTCATCCGAACTTCCATCGGTTTCAAAAAAATAATTTCCTGAACGACCAGTTTTACATAGCTAAGAAAACCGCGAGAGGCCGACTTACTCATTTTATGGGCAATCAGGGCATCGAAACCGATCCCGCTGGTACATAAAAAACGCTGATCGTTGATTTTGCACACATCCAGATCGAGTGTTTTTCCCCCAATCAAGGTACGGGCGCTTCTGCGAATATTCATCGAAATCCCTAATTCACGGGCAAGACCGTTTCCCGAACCTATCGGGATAATTCCCATTGGCGTATGGGTGCCTATTAAACCCTGTGCCACTTCATTCACTGTCCCGTCACCTCCAACAGCAACCACCAGACCGAACCCCTCTGACGAAGCCTTGGCGGCTAGTTCGGTAGCATGCCCTTGTCGTCGGGTAAATACAAATTCCACTTCAAAATCATTCTTTTTCAGGAATGGGATGAGAATGTCAACCGAGGTGGCTCCTTTTCCATGTCCGGCATATTCATTAATGATCAGGAATATTTTATTAGGCTTTGTTTGTCCCATCATTTGGTTATCTATTATTTTATAAGACGTAACGAATCTCGTCTATTTTCATTTAACGACCAATAAAATCATCATGTAAAACCTGCATATAAGCTTTGGGGAACTTCAAATCAACCGGCTTTTCCGTACCAGGGTTCGAAACAAAATCATTGGTATTCTGATCGAAATAAAAGCAACCTTCAGGAACAACATAGCCCCAGCCCGAATCAAGCATATAAAAAGCATAAGGATGCGCGGTAAAAAAGTCTTTTGCAAACGGGGCCGGATCAGACTGCCAACCCAACTGATGAACAAGGGATATACCGAAATCAACCTGTTGGGTAATGGTTTCAATCCATTGCAACGAATCGACTACCCCACCCGACCAAATAAGCGGAATTCGGTAACTGGCAGGTTCGGTAATATCCGTTGGTCCGGGAGGCAAAGTGCCATGATCGGAAGTTACTATCAATAAAGTATTGTCCCAAAGTGGTGATTTCCTGAATCCATCAATAAACACGCCCAAACAACTATCGGTGTAGGCCACTGAATTCAGGTACTTCTCCTCGTTCGAACTTCCTTTGATCTTCAAAAACGGAACATCATAGGGCGGATGGCTGCTAACCATGTAAATGGTTTTCATAAAAGGTTCCATTTCCGATTTCAGGTCTTCCAATGCCCTTACAAGAACGTAGCCGTCGGGAACGCCCCATTTCGACATCTGCCCCAATTCGGATGGAAAATCACTTTTGGTAGTTATTTTTCCGTAATTGCCCTGCAACACAAAAGTTTTCAGGTTATAAAAATTAATATCGCCGCCATAGTAAAATGAAGTATGGTAATTATGCCGGTTAAAGTACTCCGGAAGTAGAGTTAAACTACTTGATTTTTCAGGATATACCATAATGGATGTCCTTAAAAGCGAGGGATATCCACCCAAAAGAGCCGAAATACCCCGATCGGAACGATTTCCAGTGGAGTAAAAATTCGTAAATACCGAACTTTTTGTACAAAGTGAATCCAGATTGGGTGCAATTCCATGCATTCCACCCAGTGGGGCTATTACCTTATTAGAGAAACCTTCCAGTATAATCAGGATTACATTGGATTGTTTCTCCGTATTCAGTTTAAAGAGCTGTGGCCTATGCATCAATGTATCCAACTCCATAAATTGGTTAAAAATCCGCTCACTCTCTTCTTTTGGCATTGTGGTGCAAGGATTATTGAGCCGATTTCGCTTTTCGAGCGACTTGGCAAAATTCCACAAGTAATTACTGGCAGCTTGGTTGACATAGAGTTTCGGACTAAAAGCTACCGAACTCAGATTAAGCGGTGAAGTATCTAAACCGCCCCTGATGGGAATAATTAAGCAGGCAACTAAAAATAGCCGTAAAAAAGAAGCATACCATTTGACTTTTCGGTTGATAGCAACACCTTCAGGAAAAAATAGCCGGTAAAGAAATCCAAATCCAACCAATAAACTACCCGCAATAAGTACGCCTGACATGACATCAGCAATCGAGACAGATGCACTCATCGCCACCGGATCGTTGATGTAATTAAAAGCAGTAACATTTACACGGGTTCCCCAATGTGGATACAAGCCGAGGTCGAGAACCACTAAGAAAGATGCCATGATCAAAAAAACAAGTGTGAAAATCAAAAAGAAACGATTTGTAAACTGTGGGGATAAAAAAAACCGGAGCGAAAGCATCAAGCCCGGAAGTACCAACAAATAACAAGCTGTGGAAACATCCATTTTTAAGCCATAAGCAAAAATCAGCAGAATTTCATTAACCGATAATTGACTGGTTTGCACCCAATTGAATACCAGAAAGAGAACTTTGGCAAGCCAGAAAAAAATCATCCAAAAGATGAAATACTTAAAGAACCGGAAAACCTGATTTGCTTCAAAGGTCATGATGATTACAATTGATTTACAAAAGGATTGCAAATATATAAAAACTGCTCCTTTCGGACTTTGTCATATTTGCATTTGACATGAATTATTGATGCAAATTAAAAAACCAATGTAAAGGAGAAAAATTATTATTGAAAATTCTGAACCGGAATCGCAAATTTCAATATAACCTCAAGTTTCAACAAACAGCAGTTTTTTACTATTTAGTTATTAATACTTACTTTTTATATCTTTTATCTTGTATATTCATTATATTCTATCTTTTTAATTTATTTCTAGAAATCATACTGACTATTTGAAAATCATGCATTTATATTTGTAAATAGAAATCTTATTTTTTACATTTTTCAATTCTTACCCCTATATTTTTAGATTACGAATAACATTTTTATATTTTTCTTGCTTTATACCCCTATTTTTTGATGGTTTTGTTTGTTAATTTATCTTTAATTCACACTTACCCCCTATTTACAATCATTCATATTTCGGAATATTGGATACTTTTGACCAAGTGTATCAGAAAAAGGAGTTCATTCAGAAAAGCATATTTTTTTCAGAATACTTCCAAATCGAAAAATGAATTCACCGAAAATAGATCATTAAGAATTTAACCCTAAAAATTGAGAAGCATGAAAAAGAAATTTACCCTCGTTATTTTTACATTACTTACGATTTGCACCCTCCGAGTAAAAGCACAGGAAGAAAAAAAATCTTCATTCTCTGTTGGCGCTGACCTTTTCAGTAATTACATCTGGAGAGGAACTAAATTTGGCACAGGACCAGCTTTCCAGCCATCAGTTAAATTCAATTCCGGCATTCTTACAATTGGAGTTTGGGGCTCTTTTGATGCAGCAGGCTATACAGAAGTTGATCCATACTTTTCGTTTGCCTTCTCCAATGGATTTAGCTTTGGCATGACTGATTACTATTATCCAAGTCTTGGCGGTTCATTCACTGCAGATTCCGCAAATGCCTACGAAGTAAATGCTGGATTTACGAAAGGAGGATTAAGTTTAAGCGCTAATTACATTTTGAATAAAGCTGCACTTCCCGCCTCATCTGGAAATGACATGTATTTCCAGGCAGGTTATGCATTTACCGGTTTTAACATCAGCTTAGGGGCAGGAGATGGATGGCATACCTCCGACAGTGAATTTAATGTTTGTCATGTGGGAATTGGAACCGGAAAAACAATTAAAATTTCAGACAGCTTCTCAATCCCGGTTACAGGTCAGGTTATTGTGAATCCTGAAAAAAACCTGTTGTACCTTGTGGTAGGAATCACCTTATAATTCATTAAAAAACCTCAAATATTAATATCATGAAAAAAATTGAAGCCATCGTTAGAAAAACCAAGTTTGAAGAAGTCCGCGCAGCATTACACGAAGCAGATATAGACTTTCTCTCGTGGTGGGAAGTAAAAGGACAGGGCACTGCCCGTCAGGGACTTATTTTCAGAGGTATCGCCTACGACGTAAATTCAGTTGCCCGCATGTATATCTCGTTTGTTGTTCGCGACATAAATGTTGAAAAATCAATCAATGCAATCCTCGAATCAGCCTATACCGGTGAAAGTGGTGACGGACGAATATTCGTAAGCGATATCGGTGAATCCATCCGAATCCGCACCAAAGATCGTGGCGATGAATCGCTTTACAACAAATAAGATTTGAAGACATAGACAATTATAAGTTAATCACATGAAATCGAAATTAAAATATATTGGGTTGGCGTTACCAGGTTTAATCGCCCCCACTTTACTTTTTGCGCAGGAAACAGCGACAGCGGTTCCCGAACCTGTTCCATTTATTGATTCCGGAAATACTGCATGGATGATTGTGGCAACCGCGCTGGTCATGTTAATGACAATTCCCGGACTGGCCTTATTTTATGGCGGTTTGGTCCGTCAAAAAAACATCCTGAATATCCTGATGCAATGTTTCATTTTGACCGCTGTGATCACCCTTGAATGGGTTTTCTTTGGATATAGCTTGTCGTTTGGTTCGTCAACCGGGGCTTTGGCGCCATTTATTGGTGGTTTCGACTGGGCATTCCTGAATGGAATTGGCATCAACGATGTTAGTCCTTATTACATTTCACAGGCAACTGCACGCATTCCACATCTTTTGTTTGTATTGTTCCAGTGTATGTTTGCAGTAATTACGCCAGCGTTAATCATTGGAGCTTATGCCGAACGTATTAAATTCCGTGGATTCCTGATTTTTTCAGTTCTTTGGGCCATATTCGTTTATAATCCAGTTGCCCATTGGGTTTGGTCTGCCGATGGTTGGCTGTACAAAATGGGAGCGCTCGATTTTGCAGGTGGAACTGTAGTTCACATCAATGCAGGTATTGCTGCCCTTGTAATGACACTCATGATAGGAACGAGAAGAAACTATAATAACCATCCTACAGCTCCCCACAATATCCCTTTGGTTGTAATTGGTGCAGCATTACTCTGGTTTGGCTGGTTCGGTTTCAATGCCGGGAGCGGTTTGGCTGCCGACGGACTGGCTATCAGCGCATTCCTTTCAACACATCTGGCAACAGCAACAGCAGCATTTACCTGGGCATTGCTCGACTGGTCCATTAACAGGAAACCTACCGTAATTGGGATTTGTACAGGTGCAGTTGCGGGTCTGGTTGCCATTACCCCTGCCGCCGGTTTTGTTGGGGTTTTGGGCGCTGTAGTCATTGGAGTTCTGGTTGCCGTAGCATGTTTCTTCATGGTTTCGGTGGTTAAACACAAATTCGGATACGACGACTCTCTGGATGCCTTCGGGGTACATGGAATTGGCGGTATTATCGGTGCACTCGCAACCGGTTTGCTTGCAACACCAGCTATTCAGTCGTCATACAGCGGTTTATTCTACGGAAATCCTAAACAACTTTGGATACAGCTTATTGCAACCGTGTCAACCATCGTATTTTCAGGTGTAATGACTTTTGTCCTTTTCAAAATTGTTGACAAATTATTCGGAATTCGTGCCAATCAGAAAGAAGAAATTGCCGGATTGGATATTTCTCAGCATAACGAAATGGCTTATGCTGAAAACGACTAATTTAAGAGTAGTTTAGTTCGATTCATTATAATTCTCGCTTCAGTTTTATTTCTGAAGCTCACTTGGAGGGACCTGTTGGGGAACAGGTTCCTCTCTTTTTTATGACAAAACAAGATCAGTCAACAAATCAACATAAATCCTGAATCCTTCTTCAAGTTCCGAAATCAGGATATATTCATCAGCCGTATGCGAGCGGGCGCTGTCGCCTGGCCCGATTTTGATGGAAGGATAAGGAATAACGGCCTGATCGGAAGTGGTTGGCGAACCATAATAGCCCAGGCCTAAGCTGATTCCTCGTTGTACTATCGGGTGACTGAGCGCAATTCCTGATGAATTTAACCGAAAAGAACGTGGAACCACTTCCGAATCTATCAGCTCATTTATTATCTTGTATGCCTGTTGATTGGAATAATGTTCATTGGTTCGCACATCAATTACAAAGGTGCAGGAATCCGGAACTACGTTGTGCTGGGTTCCTGCATTGATCTCAGTTACCGACATTTTTACTTCGCCTAAAATCAGGGACGTTTTCTCAAACCGGTAATTCCTGATTTTATCAATATCGGCAATAGCCTTGTAAATCGCATTTTCACCTTCATCACGAGCTGCATGTCCCGATTTTCCGTGTGCCGTGCAATCAAGCACTATCAAGCCTTTTTCGGCAATGGCCATTTGCATTTGGGTAGGTTCACCCACTATTGCCAGATCCAATGACCCAATTTCTTCCAGAATACTGGCCAATCCGTTCAATCCTGAAATTTCTTCTTCAGCAGTAGCAGCATAAATCAGGTTGAATGGAAGATTCTCCATCGGGTTGAAATGCATAAAAACAGCTAACAAAGTAACGAGCGACCCACCGGCATCGTTACTTCCCAGCCCATACAAAATTCCGTCTTCAACATCCGGAGAAAACGGATCTCGTGAATACCCACTCGCAGCCTTAACAGTATCAATATGCGAATTCAGCAAAATAACCGGAAGTCCTTCTTTCCAAAACTGGTTCTTTACCCACGTATTGTTCATTTTTGTATTCACGGTCACCTTTGAATCAGCAAAAAACTGACGGATTAGCTGGGCGGCCGCTTGTTCTTCCCGGCTCAATGAAGGAATCGCGATGAGCGATTTCAGCAGATTGATCTGTATTTCCATAATTGAACTCATTTCAATATCTGACAAAAATCAAAAAAAATGTTCGTATCTGATATTAAATTCAGGAAAAACATGAAATTTTAATTGCATTGCGACTTTTTATTTTGTGTACAACTTACAAAAAGGTATTTTTACCCGCATAAATCCCGAAAAATTGAAACTAACACACAAATTAATCACATGGAAAATCAATTTAAAAAAGGAGTTTCGAGACGTCAGTTTCTTGGAACTGCAGCTATTGGAGTAGCTGGTGTAGCAATGTTCTCATCATTAGCGGCCTGTAAACAAAAAGTGGTTGATACTGATCTGAAAATTGGAATTATCGGATTGGGTCAGCAGGCGATGTTCTTAATGAACGGATTTTTGCAGATACCCGGAGTAAAAGTAATTGCAGGTTGCGATGTTTACGGTATTAAACGTCAGCGGTTCGAGAAAAAGGCCAAAGCTTTCTATGAAAAAGCCGGCTTGCAGGTTGAAATTCAGACCTACGAAAAATATCAGGATTTATTGGCACGTACTGATATCAATGCGGTAGTTATTGCCGTTCCTGACCATTCACATGCCATGATTGCCATTGCAGCATGTAAAGCAGGCAAGGATGTTTATTTGGAAAAACCGATGACTTTCACGATTAAAGAAGGTCAGGAATTACGCAAAACTGTGCGCGAGACTAACCGGATTCTGGCTGTTGGAAGCCAGCAGCGTTCGGATCCAAATTTCCAGCACGCAGTTAACTTAGTTCAAACCGGCGCTCTCGGGCAAATCGAAAAAGTTCATGCTTACGTTGGGTCCCCTCCAAAACCTTATGATCTTCCGGAAGAAACTTTGCCAGCCGATTTAAACTGGGACCTTTGGTTAGGAAGTTTGCCGATGCCGATCCATTACAACAGTCAGTTAAACCCACCTATTACCATCGAACCTGAACAAAACGAACAATTCTGGGGCGGATGGCGTTGGTACAAAGAAATGGGCGGTGGATTCACTACCGACTGGGGCGCCCACATGTTCGATGTTGCGCAGTGGGGACTTGGAATGGACAAAAACGGTCCGGTTGAAATTTCGCCAATCGGCGATGGTACTGAATTCATTTTGTATAAATATGCCAGCGGAACCGTTATGACTTCGGAACCGTTTGATGAAGTCAAAACCAAAGGAGTTAAGTTCATTGGAAAAGATGGTTGGATTGAAGTTTCACGCGGTTATTACAAAGCATCTGACGACAAATTTCTGCCACCGGCACAAGCTTCAAACGACACCGGCCCATACGAAACTAAAATTCCTCATCAGCTCAATTTCATTGAAGCTGTCCGCGATCGCAAAGACCCGGTTGTTCCGGTTGAAATCGGTCATAGCAGTTGTACGGTTTGTACGCTTGGGAACATTGCCTGCGAACTGAAACGTACGATCAAATGGGATCCGGCTACCGAAACTTTTGTAGATGATACCGATGGAGCTGCAACCAAACTGATGCATTACGAATACCGCTCGGGCTGGAGTTTATTGTAATTTTTTTTCCGCCAGCAACAAAAGATAAGATGAAATGAAACGGGCAGATGGTAAAACCAGATGCCCATTTTTTTTTGCCAAGGTAAGGGGTTTAGATTAGGGGTTACTAAAAAACTCAAAGTTAAAATGAATTTCATTTCTCTCATTTCCCTGACTCACCCCCAGCCCCGCATGCGTGGCTTTTCCCCTCTCTACGCGTAAATGGGGCGGAGGGAGCGCAGCGACCTCGGGGTGAGTCAAAGTGAAAAGTGTAGATTGGAACTTCCGGAGCTTAATTCAGGACAAAACGGTAAGTAATTGTTCCTTTCTGGAAAGAGGGCGCTGTTCCATCAACATTGAACCTGGCCTCAAGGGCTGCTTTTTTGGCAGCGGCCAATAATTCAGGATTGGCAGTATTTGAACCTTTTACGCCAGGATCAGCCTTTGTAACCCTACCCGATTTATCTACAGTTACCATAACAACAACCTTTCCATCTTCATTGCCAATAAATTCGGGTTTGGGAAGCGACTGTGCCGTCCGGCCATCGAGACTGAATGAAACGCCGCTATCGCCGGTTCCTCCTCCAGGGCCATACTTCTCTGCATTGGCAACACCCTCCGGAGTTCCCTGATTTCCGGGTCCATAAGTGATTCCCTGACTGGTGCTTTTCGAATCAGGACTTCCTTTTCCCCCGCCTCCAAAAACATTTTTTGCCCGACTGTTTATTTCGCCGATTTTACGTTGTTCAGCAGCAGCCTGGGCCAGTAGTTGGTCCTGTTCCCTTTTTTGCCTGATCAATTCATTTTGTTTTTGTCTTTCGGCTTCATCCAGCCTTTGTTTTTCAGGATCAATAACCTTTTCGATGTTCTTCTTTTTTACCGGAGTTTTAATTGCTACTGTTTCCTCATCATCCTGCGTCAGTATATCGTCATCATCTGCAGGGGCGACAACTTTTTTTGAAGGTGGTTGGACCACCTGCTTTGCAGAAGCTGATTCGACAGGTTTTAAAGTTGGCTGACGGTCGCCAGGCGCAGGTTCTTCCATGCCAAACCCAGTTTCAGAATCCCCAAAATTTACCAGAATCCCTTCGTCAACAGGTATAGGAGGAGAAGCCATTATTCCAAAATATAGCAACATGATCAAAATCAACCCATGTGTAACGAGCGTTCCGATAAAACCTGTTTTATGTTCCGTTATGTATTTCATTCTTCAAGTACAGTTTCAAAATCAATGTGCCGGTTCATTCAATATTTCCAAAAAATCACAAGTTGCTGCTTCCAAATGAAATATGACTCTTTCAACACTGGCAACCAAGATATTATAGGCAAAATATGCGACAATGCCAACAATTAAACCAGCAACCGTTGTAACCAATGCCTGATAAACAAAAGTAGCCAGTAGGGGCATATCTATCATTTTTTCGGAATTTGCCATTTCATAAAATGCCTGTATCAAAGCTAAAACTGTTGCGAGGATTCCCAGCATGGGCGCTCCCCCAACGACACTTGCCAAAACTGGTAGTCCTTTTTCCAACTTTGAAATCTCCATATTGCCGGCATTTTTGATAATCGCGCTCACCTCTTCTATGGAACGCCCTAAGTTCGAAATTCCTTTCTCTATCATTCGCGAACAAGGCGTATTTTCACTGTGGCATAAGTTAAACGCCGATTCAATATGCCCAGCCAAAATATATTCCCGCAAACGGGTTAAAAGTAATGGATCAAGCTTTCTTGCATGACTGATAACAATTATGCGTTCCAGAAAGATCAAAAGAGCAACAACCGATAAAAAAACAACCGGAATCATTCCCGGACCACCATTGAGAAACAAATGATATAAAACATTGGTCAACCCCTCAGGTTTGATGGCATCACCCACGGAAACAGAACCCTCCGCTATATTCTGACTTGTCTGTAATAATAAAAAATTCAGCATAAGCAGGTTGTTTTAAGCCGGCCTCATTAAAAACGAGTGTTCCGGCACAAATAGTATGCCTTGCAAAAATACAATTTATTTAAGAAAAATGTAAATTCTCAAAAACCACTCTATCTTCAGGATAACAAATAAGTTACACAACAATAGCCGGATTTTAATTCTTTCGTTTATCCTGGTTTTTTCGTGGCTTGAAGATTTTAATCATTTTTTGCCAAAGTTCATTAAAATCATTGAAATCCTCACGGTAGGAAATCCCGACTCCTTGTGTGTATGGAGAAGTTTCGTAAATAAGATTATTATTCGAATGGTTATAGGCCTTTAACTGTAGTTTCCCATTATTGGTCAGTTTCACTTTAACATCAGCATCGCCCACAAGGCTGTTATTATTGGCAGTAGTCCGCTGGGCTGAATTGTTGCCAATATTTCCGTTAATGCTCACCCGATCGTTAAACATTTGCGTACTAAGGGCAAACTCTATTTCATTGTTGGTTATTTCATTGCCCGGACGGTAATTAAAGCCGATGTCGAAATCGTTACTGATTTGAGATAACCAGTTACTGAATTGGTTCGAAAATAGCTCGCTGGCTGTTGAGGCGGTTGAGCCAGCCAAACTAGTATTTTTCCCTGTATATGTGCCGGTTCCGCGGAGGTATTCAGGAGTATAAAATTTGCCCAACACCAAAAGCGACAAAATCTGTTTGTTCATATCTTCTTCCGTACTGATATATTGCCTGACAACATCACGAATGTGATCTTCGGTGGTTGGCAGTTCAATATCGAACCTGATATCCGGATTATTCAAACTATTGGTCAGGTTTATTTTGCATAAAACAGGTACCCGCTGATTGTAGTCTGCATTTTCGGTGGTATTGAAAAACAGTTCGTTGAGTGAGGCTTTCAAACGGTAAATGGCATTAAGGTTAAGGGTTGCATCATACGGATTGCCATTCCATTCAATTGTACCGCCCTGTTGGATTTCAAACTTTTTATTGATCACATTCTGAAGGGTAAATAAATAATCACCCTGCGAAACAGTGTATTCACCAAAAATCGAAATATTGTAATCCTTATCAATAGCAAGTTGAAGGTTTCCTGATCCCTGTGAGCGGATAATATCGCCAATCTTTGAATTGTAAATCAATTGAGCTTTCGCTTCCGGAGTTATTTCAATGTCAAATTTCATTTGAACGTTCGACTCATAAACCGGGGTTTTTACAATTTCAAATTTAGGTTGATAGCTTCTTGAAATGAAGCTCAAAAAATCATACTCCTGGGCATCTCCCTCATATTCAAGTGAAATATTCATTTCAGTACCTTTTTCAGTACGTACAATTCCATCAATAAGAACGGTAGCGCCTTTGCCGGTAATATGCACCACACCGCTGCCAAATGTTTTTCCGTAGAATTGTTCGTTGTCTGAAGGGGTCGTATTGATAGCCATAATCCGGTCAGATTTAATGGTCATGTCATAAACCATCTTCGAAAAAGACCGATGCCTGATTGAACCGGAAAATACTCCTGTATTCCCAAAATCATCCTGAATTCCAATATCCGGGAAGATAATTTTATCGCCTGCAAATCGGACCGAATCGTTTATGTTATAATTGACACGTAATTCGGAAAGCATCAGCCCGGCATTGGCAACAAATAATGCCCCATCGTGCTGAATGTATCCCGGCGATCCGAATAGATGAACCTTTCCGGTTGCATCGCCGTGAAAACCGGTAAAGCTACTTCCCATCAATGGCTGCAGGATCAATATTGAAAAGTGATCAAAATTTGCATAGACGGAAAGGCTGTCACGACCCGGATTAAAAATACCAAATGCATGAAGGGCTCTTTCCTGATCGGATTCAACAACCAATTCGGCATTTATTTCATTCGCTTCGCTGTCCCACCGGCTTAATATAGTTGCATCGCCCAGTGGTTGACCTAACAGGCTTAAACTGGTAATATTCAAATCGGAAAGAAATAAAGTTCGCCTGTAAACATCAAACAATGAAAGACTACCGTTTAATTCACCCTTCAGTTTTAAATTTCCGGCCAAAAAAGTATTGAGCGAATTCAGATCAATCTGTTTGAAAACAATGTTCAGCTTATTATCCACGTCTTTATCAACCAATCCGTCAAAAATTACCGACTGGCTTTGACTTGTTAAAGCAAGTTTATTGAACCTAATCCGGGTCGAGTCAACGGTTATATGCGCAGAATTAATCTGCCATAAGCTATCGGCCAAAAATAACCGGGTAGGTTTTACGGATATTTCAATATGTGGACTTTTCTCCTGCCTGAAAAACCTGGCGCTGGTGTTAATTAATCCGCTGTACGAAACATCGCCATAGTTATTCCATGAAAGTTTCGAATCCAGTACGTCGCCCGAAGCTTCCGAAATCAACGCTAAATTATAGACTTTGAGGTTCGCTCCTACCGAGATTTCATCCACTTTGTTTTTGACATCCAGTTTTGAGTTTCCGTCAACATTTATCGTTAATTTTTTAAAAACAGTCGCTTTATATTGCAACAGAGGAAAAATTCCATTGATAACCAATGAATTTTTTTCTGAATTGATGCGTCCTTCAATTTTTGCCGGGTTCATTATTAAATCAGGAATTAACACCTGTGTAAAACGGTTAATATCCTTTAATATGAAACTGAAATCGAAATTATTACTGGTCTTCTGAACCGGAATTCTAAGGCCGGCTGAAGGCAAATAACTGGCAATGATTTTTTTTACCGAATGATGCATGTTATGCAATTCATACTGCCCGCGAATATCGGCATCCAGAAAATCAGAACGTACCTGCAAAACAGGTTCATTTTCAAAGAAAGTTTTTAAATCGAAATTATCAAGCGATAAAAGTCCGTTTTCGTTTTGGTAACTAACTTTAGCAAAGTGGATCAATCCATCCAGATTATCAATATTGCTGCCAGTAAAATTGGCATTCAGGGCAAACGAAATTTCTGATTCCTTAAATTTGTCAACCAGCTTTAATGCTTTCAGATCGGCCTTTTCAACCTGCATATTAAAATTAAATACGGGAACCGGAACATTTAAATCGAATTTACCATCAAACCTGAAACTCAGGTTTGGATCATCTACAATTAAACTGCCGTCAAACCGTTTATTGAGAATGTCCCCGCTTAACTCAATGTTTTGGTATTGATATTGATTAACCATTACACTATCAATCCGTCCCGATACCGAAGCCATAAAGTCGTTGGTCTGAGGATTCAGCACTCCCTTAATATCGCCATTAAAGGTAATTCGGTCAAGTAATTCAGACTGCACCAGCTTTCCCAATTGAAAATTCACTGTTTTCAGGCGTCCGTTAATTTTCAGTTTTTCACCTTGCAAAGGCACAAACGATAAGTCGGTTGTTAACACTCCCCATTTCGACCGGAAAGTGCCATAAGATACAAAGTCACTCAAAAAACCCGTAAAATTTCCTTTGTATTCAATGGTCCCGGCCTGAAACAAATATTCCGGAATATCCAGTACCTGAAGGGGAAAATGATCTGGAAATTTAATCCTTTTAATATCATTTAGGTCGGTAACTGATTTTTTCAGGTCAATATGCATGTATGTTTTGGCTATTTCAGGTAAACCATTCAGATAAAAATCTACTGACAAACGGGTATTTTGACCTATACTGAGTTCAATATTTTTACCTTTTAAATCGGCCAGCTTACCCGAAATCTGTCCGCTTACCTCTACATTTTCATCCATTCCCTGAAGTGACGGCACCAATTGTGCAACATCTTTCAAACTCACAATCGATTTTTTCAGGTCAAGATCAACCTTTAACTTCTTAAAATCGAGCTCCTTTCCTATTTTGCTTTTATCAATCCTGATGTTGGCTTCAGTAATTTCAGAATTTGAGGTTTGTATATGAAGTTTATTCAAAAAAACGGAATCGGGCGTAACAATTAGTTTTGCTGAAAAATCTTCCAATCTGAAGTCTTTCTGATTGTTCATCTGAATGCCACTGATCTGGAAAGCCATCTTCTGATCACCAATAGCCAGCTCTGTCATTCCAAAAGAAATGTCGTTGAGAGAAACCTGGTGGTTCCCTATACTATCGTGGTAGGCATAAGTAAATTTCGCATCGTTTAAGTCGAACTTATTTAAAATAAAATCAAACTGGAGACTATCGGTCCTTGTAGTATCCCTTGTAATAAGCTGATCTAAAAGAAACTTATAATTTGGTGTTCCCGCCGAATCGGAGTTGATTTTAAGAAACGACTGATTCAATTTAAGCTGATCAACTGTAAAATACCGGTTTTTGATACTGAACGAATCTATACTTGCCTCCAGTTTACCGACAAACAAAAGCGAATCTTGTTTCTGATCTTTAATCAGAACTTCTTCGAGAACCACTTTATTAAAAAAAGCAATGGAAACTCCTTTTACAGTAATAGTTGTGTGGTACTTATCTGACAGATACTCTGCCAGTTTTTTGGTTAAATAAGTCTGCACCACCGAACTCTGAAGAATGAGGTAGGAAGCGATGAGCAGGATAAAGATCGTGCCTAGAATCGGTAATCCTATTTTGAGTATTTTTTTGATATTTTTATCGCTCCAATTTAAAGGCAAATTAATACAAATACACGGATATAAACCAGCCTGTTATCAGAATTAACGAACGAACAGGCTTTTTATTGATACGAATGGGTAAAGAAAAAGACATCCTGATTTTAGGCATTGAATCTTCTTGCGACGATACTTCGGCTTCGGTTATTAAAAACGGCTTTCTGCTATCTAATATCATTGCCGGTCAAAAAATTCATGAAGCTTATGGTGGCGTGGTTCCTGAACTGGCCAGCCGCGCTCATCAGCAAAACATCGTCCCAGTGGTTGATCAGGCCATCAAACAAGCCGGAGTTCAGACTGAAGACATCACGGCCATTGCTTTTACCCGTGGGCCTGGCTTATTGGGTTCATTACTCGTAGGAACTTCGTTTGCCAAAGGTTTTTCGCTGGCTACCGGTGTGCCAATAATCGAAGTGAACCATCTTCAGGCACATGTTCTTGCCCATTTTATTCAGGAATATGATATTCCATACGATCCGCCTAAATTTCCTTTTCTGTGTCTCCTGGTTTCAGGTGGAAATTCACAGATCATTCTGGTGAAAGATTACCTTGAGATGGAAGTTATCGGCCAGACCATTGATGATGCGGCAGGAGAAGCTTTCGATAAATGCGCCAAAGTGATGGGACTTCCATACCCGGGAGGTCCGTTTGTAGATAAACTGGCCAAAGAAGGAAATCCGGATGCCTTTCCATTCTCAAAACCACGGATACCCAATTTCGATTATAGTTTCAGCGGACTGAAAACCGGGTTCCTGTATTTTCTTCGCGACCGGTTAAAAGAGAATGAAAATTTTATTGAAGAGCGCAAGGCTGATCTGTGTGCTTCACTCCAAAAAACAATCATTGATATTTTGCTCGACAAACTGATAAAAGCTGCCAAAGAAACCGGTATCAAAGAAATTACAGTCGCCGGAGGCGTTTCTGCCAATTCAGGATTGCGCCATACACTACTGCAAACGGCAGCCAAACATCATTGGAAAATGAACATTCCAAAATTCGCTTTTACCACCGACAATGCTGCCATGATAGCCATTACCGGACATTTCAAATACCTGAAAGGTGAATTTACCGGCATGGATGCAGTTCCCTTTGCGCGAATGGATATCAGGGTGTAAGAAAGTTTTAAGTTATGAGTTAATCAAGCTTATAAAGCGCTAAATTTTCGGCATCTTTAATAAAAACCCGGTTCCCTGATACCACCGGAGTACTGAAAACTGGTTTATCAGAAACTTTTATCTTCATCAATTCGGTATATGCCTTTTCATTCGGCTTAAAAACGATTAAATTTGAATTGCCTGGCAACGACATGATTACTGAACCACAATTTATTAGCGCTCCGAAGTCACTGTTCATGGTTGTATCGGTCCACATAGTCAGACCTTTTGCAACATCCAAACAATAAAATTTCCGTCCGTTGGAAAGTCCGTAAAGAAAACCATCCCTGATGACCGGAGTATTATATTTTGTGCCAAGTTCCGTGTTATTCCAAAGTTCTTTGGGAAGAAATCCATCTCCCTGTTTTTCAATTCGGAAGGCTTTGGTACCCACTCCCTGGCCAGTAACAATAACTGTTTGCCCATTAATGACGGGAGTCGCAGAGTTGTAAAACCGGTTCTGAGGTATGGCTTCAACTTTCCATAATTCTTTGCCATCAGTCAGGCTCAGTCCAACGAGATTTTTCTCTGTAAATACAACAACTTGCTTTTTACCTTCTACCGTCATTAAAGCCGGTGAAGAATAGGTAGGACCATCTCCGGACCATTTCCATTTTTCATTACCGGTGGTCAAATCAAAAGCGACAATCGTCCCGTTATCTTTTCCGCCAAGATGTGCAATGCACATTCCTTCCAAAATAATCGGGGACATAGCAGTGTAGAATGCAGGAAATAAATTTGAAGAATTTTCCTTCCGCCAGACAACCGTACCTTTGGAGGCATCGAGACAGGAAAGAACACCACCGACACCCAGTGTAACTATTTTCCCCTCAGCCACAGTTGGCGTGCTCCGTGGACCCTGATGTGCACTGGCCGAAGGTCCGGTCACAACAACAGCGGCATACTTGTTCTGCCACAATTCCTTTCCAGATGTAGCATCCATGCAAAGAACCACTTCATCGGTACCCTGGCGCGAAAAACTATAAAGCTTTGTACCAACAAGAACCGGCGAAGCATCGCCCAAACCAACTGTAATTTTCCATTCTTGTTTAAGCTCTTTAGGCCAGTTTTGAGGAGCTTTAAATCCTGTAACATTCCCGTCCCTGTTGATTCCCATCCACTGCGGCCAATCCTGGGCATAAGCAGAGCTTGTCAATGCAAAAATCAACATGCCTGCTATCAAGCTGATCATTAAATTTGATTTTTTCATGTGTAACATTGTTTCTAAAAGTTATTTTCAGATTCTGTTCCGGAAGGTTGAGATTCTGCTTCCAGTTGGAATCGGGGTAAAATGAACTGAAAATTCATTTAGCACAATACTTCAAATCAGGTTATTACGATTCACGAACTAAGTTAATCAAAAAACCATCAAAAACAAAATTGAAAATGGAAGTTCACCATGGGATGGGAATCCTTTGCCTCAAAATTGGAACCGATCCTCAAACATTACGTGTAATGAGTATAGTCCAGTGTGGAGGCCACACAAGTTGCAACTGATGAATTCTATTGTTTTTTGTTTTGCAGGATTTTTAACTAACTCTTTTCTACTATTTACGTATTGACTAATTAGTTTTTTGTGTATTGACTAATTAGTTTTTTGTACTTAACATTTTGAGTTACAACAATATGAATAATACAAATTCCAGTGATCAGGTTTTTATCCAAAAACTCACCGAAATCATTCAGGCAAACCTCAGCAATGAAAATTTCGGTGTCAATGAATTGGCGCAGGAAATAGATATGAGCCATTCAAATCTGCACCGGAAATTAAAATCAACTTCCAATCAAACGATCAGCCAATTCATAAGGGAAATCAGGTTGAAAAAAGCTAAAGAGTTATTGCTGAATGAAGATTTAACAGTTTCAGAAATTTCATATAGGGTTGGTTTTGGTAGCCCTACCTATTTCAATAATTGTTTTCATGATTATTTTGGCTATGCGCCCGGAGAATCGAAAAGCCATAATTTAATTAGTAAATCCATTGAACAACCAGAAAATGCATCTCTGAAAAAAACCAGGCACAAACCTATTCTAATCGGCCTGATTATTGGCCTGATTATTATAATTTCGTTAACGATTCTGCTGATTCAAAAAGGTTCTTTTTTAAAAGCTGCGAATGCAAAAGAGAAATCAATTGCCATCCTTCCGTTCAAATACCTGAGCGGCGAACAGGAAAAACAATACCTGGCTGATGGCATGATGGATGCCATCCTGTTGCATTTATTTAAAATTAAAGATCTTCGGGTCATATCCAGAACCTCTGTGGAACAATACCGGAAAACCAATAAAACAGCAAGAATTATTGGTCAGGAACTGGATGTGGCCTATCTGCTCGAAGGCAGTTTACTAAAGGATGGAGATCAGGTCAGGTTAATTGTACAATTGATGAAAACCAGCGATGAAAGCCATGTATGGTCCAATGAATATGACCGGGACTGGAAGGAAATATTTTCAGTTCAAAGCGAAGTAGCTGAGACCATTGCCAGCGAATTACATGCTGCAATTACACCTGAAGAAAAACAACTCATCCAGAAATTCCCAACAACAGACCTGACTGCCTATGATTTTTACCAGAGGGGAAGAGCGGAACACACCAACTATTGGATTGATAATGGCAAAAGGTCAGGGTTGATAAGAGCTGAAGGTCTCTATTATAAAGCGCTGGAATATGATTCCTTATTCGCACGGGCTTATGCCGGATTGGGCAGGGCATACATGGATAAACATTATTGGGAATCCTATTTCTCTGAAAATTTTCTGGATTCTGCCTTAATTCTTGCAAATATTGCCCTCACCTATGATGATCAGTTGGCTGAAGCTTATACTTTAAAGGGAGATTGTTATCGTGAAATAGGTAACACAGAACAGGCTATGCCGGAATATGACAAAGCTATAAAGTTAAATCCAAACGATTGGATGGCATACTGGGGAAAAGGAATCTTGAATTACAATGATGATCTTGTTAAAGTTATTGATAATCTACAAAATGCTGCATCGCTTAATCATGGACCAGAATTGCCAATTTTATTAAGACAAATTAGTAATGTCTATCGTATGGCTGGTTTTATTGAGAAATCAAATTATTATAGTCAGGAAGCTCTGAAACTGGATGACGATTCATTGGCATATTATTGTGTAGTTTCACGTAACGAACTGCAGTCGAACAATAATATCAAAGCTATCGAATTTCTAATAAAAGGATATAAAATAGATTCAACCAATGTGGATATTCTTGCTCAGTTAGGACAAGGTTATATGTACATTGGTCAATACAAAGAATCATTAAAATATTTTAAAAAATTGTATGAAAAATCAGAAACATTTGGAAAATATTATTTATACAATACGCAACGTCTTGCATATTTATATTGGAAAAATGGATACAAAAAAGAAGCTGAATTTTATTTCGATAAACAAATAGAATATTGTAATAGTCTTATAAAATCTGGCAGACCCCATGCACATCTTCATTATACCTACTATGATCTGGCCGGTGTGTATGCATTCAGGGGAGAGAAGGATAAAGCATATGAGAATTTAAGATCTTTTAACCAAAGGCAGCGGATACCATTATGGATGGTCAACCTAATCAAAGAGGATCCATTATTCGACAACATGAGAAATGAACCAGAATTCCAGCTAATTGTCAGGGATATGGAAGCCAAATACCAGGCTGAACATGAACGTGTCCGTAAATGGCTGGAAGAGCAGAAGATGTTATAGCGCTGAACTGCCCGGAAATCCATCAAACTCGTAAAACCCCTTATTCTTCCATTCCTTTTTTGAATCAGGAAAATCGACTTCATTCCAGATGAACATCCGTTTTGCCAAATAATTTCAACGATTGAAATTATTTCCGCAACGATTTGCAAAATTTTGTAACAGTCTGTAAAATAGCCTCTAGGCATTGCCTGCCTTTTCTCCTGAAATTTGGGTTAATCATTTTTATTAATCATTAATTAAAAACTCAAATTATGAAAACAATTTTTAAAACAACAGTTTTTATCTTTCTGTGTATGACTATTTCGATCATTACAGTGGGTCAGGAAAAGAAACAGTCTTCCAATGAAATCAAAGGAGTAACCGTTTCACCACCGAGATTTACCGGAAATGAAGAATTGTTAACATTTTCGGATGAAACACAGTTTGGTTCCCTGAATGACTTTCTGATGAAACATGTTCAATATCCTGAAAAGGCTAAAGAGTTGCTAAAGGAAGGAACAGAAGTTGTTCAGTTTGTTGTCTCCCCCACAGGTAAAGTGACCGATTTCAAAATTATTAACAGTGTATCTCCTGAAATTGACCAGGAAGTAATACGGGTTTTGAAAACTACGAACAATATGTGGAAACCGGGTATTCATAATGGGATCCCTGTAGCATTGGAACAAGAAGTTTCTATCGCTTTTTTATTGGATGTATCCAATGGAACTGATCATACGACAGAATTTAATGATCAGGCAAAACGGCTTTTTTTTAAGGGAAACAAAAAATTATTTACTAAGGAAAACAGCAAAAGTGCATTAAAATACTACAACCGGGCTGTTAGCTATTTACCGAATGATAAAGCTCTTTTGGTAACCAGAGGAATGTGCAGATATGAACTTGGAGATAAGAATGGAGCTTGCCAGGATTGGAATAAGATTAAGACTTTAGGTGGTTTTGAAGGTGACGCCTATCTGAATAATTTTTGTGAAATGAAGGGGTATTCTGAAATGATAAGTACCATACAGGAAAATGAATAATGTCAATTAATTGATAGGGTCATCAACCCGTTGATGTGCCGGATAATATTGTAACCTATTCAGTGGGTGATTTCAAGGTCAACTGCTGAATAGGTTTTTCTTCACAACTTTTTTAGCATCCACAATCCGCAACCAAAATGTTTGGAGTTGCCCATCGGTGCTTTTAAATATTCGAATCCGAATTTATGATAGATCTTCAACGCTAAATGCAATTCGTCCAGTGTTTCGAGGTAAACCTGCTGAAAACCATTTGAAATGGCTGTTTCCAAACAGTGTTCAATCAAACAACGTCCAAGTCCAATTCCGCGTGCTTCAGGCAACAAATACATTTTAACCAGTTCACAGGTATCTTCAGGCAATCCTTCAGTAGGATAAATTCCGCCACCACCCAATATTTTACTATGAGTCTCGGCTACAAAATAAGCAGCCTTTGGAGTTTGGAATAACTCGAACAACGCATCGGTTGTTGGATCAAAATAAACCGTTCCGGGATTGGCAGCGCCGAATTCGGATAACGTGTTCCTAACTATCAAAGCGAGATCGGGATTATCGGATGGTTGAATTTTTCGAATGAGGATGTCGGATAGCATGATCATAGAATTCAGCTTTTTTAGGATAATTTCAGTAATGTGATTCTATCTTTCAAAAAAGAGATGGAATCCTTATTGCCAAAATCAGATAACTTAGGCTTTATTTTTACAAACTATATGGATTAATGAGGTTTAGCCCGTGAATATTTTTAAAGTCGGAGATATTTCGGGTGATTAAAACCATATCGTACACAAGAGTTGTAGCAGCAATAATAGCATCGGGCAGTTTTGTTTTATGTTTCTTACGAACATCAATGCACACATCAACTACCGAGCTTGTCAAATCAAGTATAGTAGCATCGTTCATAAAATTGGAAAGTAATTGATAATGCTGATCAGAAGTGTTAAAGCCAAGCACTTCAATTTTGGAAATTACCGACACATTTGGCACATTATCAACGACACGATTCATTAATTCCATACCAGTAGTAGGAAGTTTTTTGCCGAGATAATCGATTATGGCATTGGTGTCAATTAAATACTGCGGCTGTTCCATTCATTTCGGCTTTCATTAACAAAGTTTTGAAGTTCATCGGCGATATCGGAAGGTAGCTTTCCTGCATATTTTTCAGAAAGCTTTTGTTGGGGTTGAATGCTTTTCTTCAGTACCTTGATGATGTTCAAATCTTCCAGATCTTCAAGAAGCTTGTAGGCCTTGTTGCTGTTAATTTGTATAAGTACCGTTTCCATGATTTAAAAATGTTATTTGTTATTTGTATAAAACAAATGTAAGGAAATAAAAGAACAGAAATAAGAGAACGAATTGCTTATAATTTTTTTAGAAAGATAAAAATACAAATCAATTTATTCCTTTCCACCATTCAGTTACAGCGCCGAACTTGTCCAAATCAACCGTTTCGCCAATCATTGGATGAATGTTTGGAACCTGCAACCGGTGTGCCTCATTCGTTACCCGTTCAATCGGTTCGTCCCAGGCATGAAGGCCAAGTGCAAATTTATCCCAGTGAACGGGCATCATTGCTTTTGTCTTCAGGTCAATGGCTGCCTGAACGGTTTGTTCGGGCATCATGTGGATGTATTTCCACGATTTATTGCACTGGCCACATTCGAGCAAAGCCAGATCGAACGGGCCGTGTTCGGCGCCAATCTTAGAGAAGCGGCGGATGGCCTCTTTCGTTTGCTTATCTTGAAAATTCCATCCCTGATCATTTCGAATTTACATTCATTTTTGCCAATACCTTCATGTCTTTCACCTCCAGAATATTTTTCGGATAACCAATTAATGACGCATTAATCATGGCAGCCGCCAGATCCTTAAGTGTTATTACTGCATTTGGAACGATTACTTTGATGATTGTGAATATCCATTTCAGATACTTATAGGTTTTGTAAAAGGTTTGCGTTGGTTTCAAGGGCAGAAACGGTTCGATGCCTCCGGGTCGAAAATGATACACTTGCCTGAAAGTTAATTTCATTAAATCGTTTTCGGTTTTGCCTTTTACACGCGCCCACATGGTTCTTCCTTTTTCACTGCTATCGGTTCCGGCTCCCGAAATGTAACAAAAAGTCATATCGGGATTTAGATTCGCGAGTGTATTGGCAAAGTTCAGTGTCAAAGTATAGGTCAGTCTGGTATATTCTGCTTCATTTTTACCCAGAGATGTTACACCAAGACAGAAAAAACAGGCATTGTAGCCCGTCAACCTGTCGTTCAGCGACGAAATGTCTGAGAAATCGCTGTGAATAATCTCAGTTAATTTGGAGTGAGAATAACCGCACGGATTACGAGTTATTACCAATACTTTTTCCACTTCAGGGTGATGCAGGCATTCGTACAAAACTCCTTCCCCAACCATTCCGGTTGAGCCTGTGATAATTACTTTTAGTTTACCCATTGTATCTGAATTCAAAATGTTATTTCGTCTCCTGAGGTTTCAGGTGCTTATCGAGAAAAGCCAGCATCGAACGGTAAAAATCGAATTGGTTTTCCTGGTTATAAAATCCATGACCTTCGTTGGCTTTTACCATGTATTCCACATCAACTCCGCGATCTTTCAGCGCTTTAACCATCTGATCCGACTCAGCTTTATTCACCCGCGGATCGTTGGCGCCCTGTGCTACAAACAACGGAGCCTTAATTTTATCTACCAGAAAAACCGGTGAAACCTGAGCCAGCATAAGGCTATCCTTTGCAGGATCGCCAACCTGTTCATAAAACATTTGGCGGAATGGTTCCCAATAAGGCGGGATTGAATTCATGAAAGTAAACATGTTCGCAACGCCCACATAATCAACCCCGGCGGCGTACAATTCAGGAGTAATGGTTAAACCGGCAAGTGTAGCATATCCGCCGTAACTCGCGCCATAAATAGCAACTTTAGTGGAATCGGCTATACCCTGATCAACCAACCATTTTACTCCGTCCGAAATGTCGTCCTGCATGGTTTGGCCCCATTGTTTAAAAGAGGATTCCCAGAATTTCCTTCCGTAACCGGTTGATCCCCTGAAATTCATTTGTAACACAGCATATCCGTTATTGGCAAGAAATTGGACCTCAGGATTAAATCCCCAACTATCGCGCGCCCACGGCCCACCATGTGGATTGATGATCACCGGTAGCTTTTCCGGTTTTACTCCCAACGGCAAAGTCAAATAACCATTTATGGTTAGCCCATCGCGCGATTGATACGAAACAGGCTTCATTTCAGTCATGTTTTCTTCCTTTAACCACGGTTTGAAATCAGCCAATTTTTTAAATTCACCGGTATTTACATCATAAAGATAATAGCCTCCAAAATAACGGTCGCTCGAAACATAGGCCAGTAATTTGGTTTCGTCTTTGCTTTTTCGGGTAATCTGAAAAGCATAATTTGGTATTTGTGCTTTAATTTTTGCATCAATCTGCCCGGTCTCGCTATCCAGAAAATGCTTTTGTTGCTTATCGGTTTCATAATAAACAACTGTCAGCACTTTTCGAAGTTTGGAGTAGTCTAATCCGCTCACATCCACATCGGGATTTTCATAAATTAACTTTACTTCTTTAGCAGTTGTGGGATCATACTCAACAAGGGCGGTTTTATCGCGACCCAGATTTGAAATGCAATACAAATTTTTATTATCGAATGTAAACAACACCGGACTTAAAGTCTCTTTAAAATTGGTGGTGATTACTGTCCTGAACTTGTCGTTTTCGGTATCGCGAAATAAAAGGCTGGTATTTACCCCATCCGAGGTTACCGCAGCACGTATTTTGCCATCATGGTCGGTAACCCATCCGGTAATATTTCCCGGGTTCTCAGCAACCATATTCATTTCGCCGGTTGCTGTATTGAGCAGATATACATCAAAAATTTGTTTATTCCGCTGGTTGTGCTGAACCAGCAACTCGTTTGGCCGGTCTTCCAATATATCAACCACCGTTGACTGAACTTTTTCGAAAGGTGTGTGATCAACAAGCCCGCTACCATCTGGTTTTACAGAAAGCACATGGGTATTTTCGTCACCTCCCTGATCTTTGGTATAAATAATCCGGTCGTCGGATTCCCAGAATGCATCGTAAATACTACGCTCGGATTCGTGAGTTACAGCGACCGCAGAAGTGTCTCCCAATTTTTGTACAAAGACATTCATTCGTCCCATATGGGGTGCGCGATAGATGATCATCTGTCCATTGGGAGAAATCCGGAAACTAGCCTTCTCCGGATCTTTGAAAAAATCTTCCATGGCCACCGGCTGGGCTTTTTTCAGTGAAGGCTGACAGGCAACAAATGCCAGGAACAAAACAAAAACAATCGTTAATCTGTTCATAGTTCTAAATTTTTAGTGTGTATTAAGTTGTCTTTGATAACCCGTGTTTGATATTGTATTTTCATGTTCTTATAAGATAAGTATTTCAGTTCATAATTACATCACCATTTTTAATCGAATCTGCTTTTTTTTTCTGTTTAATAAAACATCAGAAAAATCGAAAATTTGAAAATTTGAGGTGATAATATGTAAGAAATGACTTAACTTTATTGAATAAACCCAATTCGGGTTCAATAAGTTTAATTTTTAACAAGAATTTATTTTGCCAGTAAAACCTAAAATACCAGTAATGATTGTTACCGGCTTCCTTGGAGCAGGGAAAACATGTTTCATCAATCACCTGTTAGCGAAGAACCGGGGTGTAAAAATCGGCATTATCGAAAATGAATTCGGGGAACGGTCAATTGATTCGTGGCTAATTGCCAATTATCAGCCTGAAAGCATTTTGGAGCTGAACAATGGCTGCATTTGCTGTTCCATCTTCAATGAATTCTCGCTGGCCCTGCAGGAATTAGTTAAAAAGCACGATCATTTGGAGCAGTTGATTATTGAAACTACCGGAGTGGCTGATCCCGGACCAATTATTGAACCATTTTTTCAGGATGCTGACCTGATTCGGCTGTTTGAATTAAGTGGCACCATTTGCCTGGTTGATGGAATGAACTTTTTGGAGCAACCTTTGCAATTTGAACAAAAAAAACAGATTATTCTGAGCGACCTGATCGTCTTAAATAAAATCAACAATACTGATCCAAATCAACTCCCACTTATTCGAAATAAAATTTCAGCATTAAACAATACGGCCAAACTTATTGAGACCAATCATTCCCGGATTGATGATTCGCAGTTCTACCTGCTTCAACCCAACCTTCAGGATGAATTTTTGCGAAAAATCAGGAAACCGTTTTACAGCGAACCCGACGAATCTGAGTTTTATAGTTTCACCATCCGGTTTGGAGGGTTTATCAATGAAAACAGGTTTAGTAATTGGTTCAGGTATTTTGCTTCCTTGCATAAGAAAAACATATACCGGATTAAAGGGATAGTTAATTGGGACAACAATCCGTTATTAGGTATCGTTCAGTCAGTAGGAGGAAATACATCCATATCCGAAGGCTCGGTGGTAAATCCCTATGAACCCATTGAAAATGTGTTGGTTTTTATCGGAAAAGAAATCAGCAAATTCGAGATCGAGAAAGAATTCAGGCAATTTTTACTTCAGGAGAACTAAGCAGTAAAAGGATCGGCCACGAAAGGACGAACATCAGTCAGCAACATTCCGGCAGTTTGGGCAGCCTGCATGCCCAGTTCTCCATCCTCAAAAACCTGGCAATACTGCGGTTCAACGTTCATCATTTCAGCACATTTCAGAAAAGTATCCGGTTCGGGTTTATGGCGGTCAACATCATCGGCAGTTACAATGAAATCAAAAAGTTGGTCAATGTCCAATTCTTTCATCTGCATCATGGCGCTTGTCCGGCTGGCGCCAGTTCCTACGGCCATCGGTATTTTTCCGTGAGCATTTTTCATTAATTCAATCACCGCTCCATGGGGTTTGATCCGGTTAATATTTTGCCGGAACTCCTGTTGCTTCATCTCAACTAATTCATCCGCCCCGATTTCCAGATTTTGTTCCCGTTTAATCCGTTCCGCAAAACTGATGGTTGGCGCTCCGGTCAGTTCCACCAGAATGCGTTCATCAAACGTGCAGTTCAGCTTTGCGCACACCGATCGCCAACTGGCTATATGCACAGGCAGCGAATCGGATAATGTTCCGTCCAGATCAAAAATCAACGCTTTTGCGTTGGGATGTATTTCAAGTTTCATATTATCCGATTTTAGGGTGGCAAAAATAGCAAACTTTCGTGCATTTAAATTTGATCACGAATGTTTGTCAATAGAAAGAAAATCCTCATTTTTGTATGCCTACCAGTTCATACCAGTGGGCATTGATTTATGCCAGTTTGATTACTAAAATCCATTCAAATGAAGTATCTGTTAATCATGGCTTTTATCGCAACGGTTTCAACCAGTTCGTGTAAAAGCAAGTACAAAAATGTACCTTTTCAGGAAAAAACACCCCACGACTGGGAAAATCCAGCAGTTTCTGAAATTAACCGGGAGGCGCCGCGCTCTTACTTTATCCCGTTTGCCACCGCTGAACAAGCACGTCAGTACGATATCTGGAAATCGCCTTTCATTCAATCGCTGAACGGTACCTGGGAATTTATTTTATCGCATAACCCAACGGTCCGCCCATACTATTTTTTCAAAGACGATTATGACACCAAAGACTGGACTACCATTAAAGTTCCCGGGAACTGGGAAATGCAGGGTTTTGATGTTCCTATCTACACCAATATAAGGTATCCGCACGAGGCAACGCCGCCAACAATTCAAAAACATTATAATCCTGTTGGTTCATACAAACGTACCTTCGCTATTCCTGAAAACTGGAAAGGACAGGATATTATCCTTCATTTTGGAGCGGTAAGTTCGGCCATGTATGTATGGGTGAACGAACAAATGGTGGGGTACAGCGAAGACAGCAAAACCCCGGCTGAATTTAATATTACCAAATACCTGAAGAAAAAAGATAACACGCTGGCCGTAGAAGTTTACCGCTGGAGCGACGGAAGTTACCTCGAAGATCAGGATTTCTGGCGAATGAGCGGAATCACCCGCGACGTTTTCCTGATGGCGCGCAACCCGCAGCACATTCGCGATTACCGGATTTCATCTCCGCTGGTCAATAACTATCAGGATGGGGCTTTCAAACTGGATGTTGAAATTGCCAACTCAGCCCAAACAACTCCTTCGGTTACCCTAGAGGCCGTTTTAATGGATGGCGAAACTAAAGTAGCCGAAATCAAACAAACCTTAAAAACCGGATTACAACCGCTTTCAGTATCAAATAGGATCATGGTTCCGGCAGCAAAACCCTGGAGCGCCGAAAATCCGAATTTGTATCAACTCCTGATCACTTTAAAAGACGAAGCCGGAAAAACAATTGAAGTTATTCGGCAGGATGTTGGTTTCCGCACGGTTGAAATCAAAAATGCACAACTTCTGGTCAACGGTGTAGCCATTTATGTGAAAGGGGTGAACATTCACGAGCATAACGAAACAACCGGTCATTATCTGGATGAAGCCACTATGCTCAAAGATATCCTTCAAATGAAATTGCACAACATCAACGCCGTACGTACTTCTCATTATCCTCAACCTGAACGTTGGTACGAACTCTGTAATCAATACGGTATTTTTCTGGTTGACGAAGCCAATGTTGAATCGCACGGAATGGGTTACGGACCCAAATCACTTGCCAAAGATCCGGTTTGGAAAGATGCTCACCTTTTCCGCACACGGAACATGTTCGAACGGGATAAAAACCAGCCATCGGTTATCATTTGGTCGTTGGGGAACGAGGCCGGAAACGGCATTAACTTCGAAGCCACTTATGCCTGGCTGAAATCATCCGATCCGAGCCGTCCGGTTCAGTACGAACAAGCAGGAAAAGCCGCAAACACCGATATTGTTTGCCCCATGTATGCCCGGATTAAAAACATGGAAGATTACGCCAAAAGCAATCCAACCAAACCATACATCCAATGCGAATATGCCCATTCGATGGGAAACAGCACCGGAAACCTTCAGGATTACTGGGATGTGATCGAAAAATATCCGGTTTTGCAGGGTGGTTTCATCTGGGACTGGGTTGATCAGGGAATCCTGACCAAAGATGCACAGGGCAACAAATTCTGGGCTTATGGCGGCGATCTGGGCAGCGACACCCTGCCTACTGACGGGAACTTCTGTTGCAACGGACTTATCAATCCCGACCGGAGCATTAAACCAACTTTGACCGAAGTCGGTAAAGTTTATCAGCATATTGGCTTTAAAGCTTTTAACCTGAATAATGGCGAAATTGAAATCCGCAATAAATATTCATTCACCAACCTTTCCGAATTTACCTTCAACTGGGAAGTAGTTGCCGAAGGACAGGTATTGAAATCAGGAGAAATTTCTGACCTTGAACTAGCACCGAATACCAGCAAAAAAGTTCAGTTGGATGTAAAAGTGGACGCTCAACCTGCCACTGAATACTTCCTGAATGTTTCGGCAAAACTGAAAAATACCAAAGGCATATTGCCTGCCGGAACCAAACTGGCTTACGAACAATTCCTGTTGCCTTTCAGCAAAAAAGCAGCTTTGGCTTCGAAAAATGATCTCCATGCTGTGACTTTTAAAGAAGAAGGAAATTTGATCGTTGTTGAAGGAACCGGGTTTAAAATCAACTTTAGTAAAGACGAGGCTACCTTGAAAAGTTATCAGATTGATGGCAAAGAAATCCTGTTGACTGGACCAGTTCCGAACTTCTGGCGCGCACCAATTGACAATGATTTCGGAAACCAACTGGACAAACGCAGTCGGATTTGGAGAAAAGCCGGAGAACAAAAAACAGTTAAATCGGCAACCTATAAACAAGATGGCAACGAAGTAGCAGTCAATTTCAATTTCGACCTGAACAATGAGAAGAACCAGGTAATTGCCAATTACAATTCGGGCTATACCGTGCTTGGAACAGGCGAAGTAGTGGTAAACAACAGTTTTAAAATGATGAAAGATTCGCTTCCTGAAATCATCCGATTTGGGGTGAACCTGGTGATGCCACGCGAATTCGACCAGATGAGCTGGCTGGGCCGCGGGCCACACGAATCGTATCAGGACCGGTTTACGAGCGCGTTGGTTGGGCTATATTCCGGTGCCGTTGCCGAACAGTATTTTGCATACATCCGTCCGCAGGAGAACGGGAACAAAATTGATGTCCGCTGGTTGAGCATTGCCAACAAAGACGGACTGGGACTTGAATTCATTGGTCAACCGCTGCTTTCGGTGAGCGCCCACCATCAGATTATGGAAGATTTCGAATCGCCCGATCGCACCGATGGCCGGGGTAAGGCTGGATTAAAAATGATACGCCGCCACATCAACGACGTCAAACCACGCGACCTGACCTCTGTCAATATTGATTACAAACAACAAGGTGTAGGTGGCGACGATAGTTGGGGCGCATGGACTCATGACGAATACCGGTTGAGAGAAAAAGAATACAACTATTCATTCCGAATTTGCCCGTTACGGCCAGGCGAAAAGCCAGTTGAAAAAGCGAAGATTAATTACGAATAAGACCGAAGTCCGAAGACCGAAGTGCCGCTCCCTGAGTAGCGAAGCGTATCGAAGGGAGCAGTGAATGTACCGGAGTCGGAAGTCCGAAGTCGGAAGACAGAAGTCATAAGAGCCGCTTCGATTCCTAAGTAGCGAAGCATATCAAAGGAAGCGAGTCGAAGGGAGCAATAATATATAAAACGGGAGATTCCGAAAGGAGTTTTCCGCTTTTTCTTTGCAAACCAGAATCAGTTCATCAAAGTGTAACCCGTATCCCGCAACACGTATCCCGCAACACGTATCCCGCAACACGTATCCCTTATCCCGCTATTTATACCATCCCGAATACATTTCGTATGCTTTGGCAATGCGTTTGATTTCACCTTCGAGCAATTCGGGGCTGATATCCTTAATCTTTTTCGCCGGAATACCGCCGTAAACAGTGCCGCTTTCAACCCGTGTGCTTTTACTGACAACCGATCCGGCGGCTACAATGCTATTGCTTTCAATAACTGCATCGTCTAAAACAACCGCGTTAATGCCAATCATCACATTATCGTGTATGGTACAACCGTGAACAATGGCGCCATGGGCGATAGTAACATTGCTTCCGATATTGGTGGGCGATTTCCGGTAAGTGGCATGGATCACGGCATTATCCTGAACATTACAGTTGTTGCCGATGCGAATGTAATGAACATCGCCGCGGAGTACCGCTCCATACCAGATGCTGCAATCGTTCCCCATAATTACATCGCCAATAATTACGGCTGTTTCGGCAAGAAAACAATTGTCGCCAAATTCCGGTGTTTTACCTAAAAGTGATTTGATGAGCGCCATGTCCTGAATTCATTAAATATTGAACGCAAAGATATGAAAAAGGCACAGGCACATGATTTTCCAAACCATTATAGTTTCAAAGAATACGATAGAAAGAACAGTAATCTAAATGGCAAAAGGCAAAGAAATAATTAAGTTCTTACTGCCTGTCTTATTAAATAATGGTTATTTTTGCTGCGTTTAAAAAAAATAGAATGAAAAACACAAAAGTAATCGAGCTCGAAGAGGTAGCCATTCGGTTTTCCGGCGATTCGGGTGATGGGATGCAGTTGACCGGAACGCTATTTTCCGACACCTCGGCGCTATTAGGAAACGATATTTCCACTTTTCCTGATTATCCTTCCGAAATCCGTGCCCCGCAGGGAACTGTTGGCGGAGTTTCAGGATTTCAGGTTCAACTTGGAACAAAGAAAATTACAACTCCCGGCGATTTGGCCCATGTGCTGGTTGCCATGAATCCTGCCGCTCTAAAAGCGAATGCGGCATTTTTAAATCCGGGGGCCTCAATTATTTTTGATGTTGATTCGTTCAGTGAAAAGAATTTTGAAAAAGCCCAATTTAAAACAACCGATCCGTTTACTGAGTTAAAACTGAACGATTTTTCATTAATCCCGGTTCCAATTACCAGCCTGACCAAAGAAAGCCTGAAGTATCTCGAACTTGATAACAAGAGTGTTTTGCGCTGCAAAAATATGTTTGCCCTTGGATTAATCTGCTGGATGTTCGATCGTCCGTTGGATTATATTGAAAGGTTTATTCAGTCGAAATTCGGCAAAAAAAGTCCGGTGGTTGCAGAAGCAAACCTGAAAGTATTGCACGATGGATACAACTACGGGGAGAACCTGCAGCATTCAACGCCGCAGTACATTGTACATCCTGCCCCTATCGAAAAAGGTATTTACCGCAATATTAACGGTAATTATGCTACAGCATGGGGATTTCTTGCCGCTGCAGAAAAAGCCGGGCTGGAATTGTTTATTGGCTCCTACCCCATTACTCCGGCCACAGAAGTTTTGCAAGCTTTGTCCGAACGAAAAGATTTGGGCGTAAAATCATTTCAGGCTGAAGATGAAATTGCCGGGATTTGTACTTCCATTGGCGCCGCTTTTGCCGGTCATTTGGCTGTGACGTCAACCTCAGGCCCTGGATTTGCTTTAAAATCTGAAGCGCTCGGACTTTCGGTGATGGCCGAATTGCCATTGGTAGTTGTAAACGTTCAGCGTGGAGGGCCATCTACCGGACTTCCTACCAAAACCGAACAATCCGATTTGTTACAATCCTTATATGGACGAAACGGCGAAAGTCCACTGGTAGTTTTGGCTGCCAGTACTCCGTCCGACTGTTTTTACTATGCCTATTACTCCGCAAAAATAGCCCTCGAACGAATGGTTCCGGTAGTACTCTTAACCGATGGTTTTCTGGGCAATGGAAGCGAGCCATGGAGGGTGCCAGCTATGGATGAATTACCGCCGATTACCCCGCGCAGGGCAACCAATCCTGAATTGTTCAGACCTTACAACCGTGATCCTGAAACATTGGTCAGGGAATGGGCAGTGCCCGGAATGGAAGGTTACGAGCACCGCATTGGAGGATTGGAAAAAAATGCAGCAGGCGCTGTTAGCCACGATCCCGAAAACCATCACATCAATACTCAAATCAGGGCCGCGAAAGTTGAAAAAATAGTTGAAATGATTCCTGACCTGGAAGTTATCGGGGAGCCGGAAGGCGATTTGCTGGTTGTTGGATGGGGCGGAACTTACGGCCACATGATCAGCTCGGTCCAAGTGATGCAGGATGCCGGGAAAAAGGTAAGCCTGGCACATTTCAATTATATCAAACCTTTGCCCAAGAATGCTTCGGAAGTATTCAGCAAGTTTAAAAAAATAGTGGTATGCGAATTAAATCTGGGGCAATTTGCCAGCTATTTACGCGACAAAGTACCCGGGTATCAATACCATCAGGTAAACAAGATGAAGGGATTACCCTTCTCGGTAAACGAATTAGTTGAAAACTTTGAAAAATTACTGGAGGCTTAATCATGACAAAATTCAATTATACTGCCAAAGATTTTAAAAGTGCAGCCGAAGTTCGCTGGTGCCCGGGATGTGGCGATTATGCCATCATGAACGCAGTTCAAAAAACAATGGCCGACATGGATATCGAGCACAAAGATTTTGCCGTTATATCCGGAATCGGTTGTTCTTCAAGGTTTCCTTATTACATGAGCACTTATGGATTCCATACCATTCATGGACGCGCTGCCGCGGTTGCTTCAGGAGTAAAATCGGCAAATCCCGAACTGACAGTCTGGGTAATCACCGGTGACGGAGACTCGCTGGCTATAGGCGGAAACCATTTTATACACCTGGTTCGCCGAAACATTGACCTGAACCTGATCCTGTTCAACAACAAAATTTACGGCCTGACCAAGGGACAGTATTCCCCAACATCCGACAGGGGTATAATTACTAAAACTTCGCCTTTTGGAACCATCGAAGATTCATTTGTTCCCGGCCAGTTGGTATTAGGTTCGCGCGGTACTTTCTTTGCCCGTGCAGTTGACAACAACATCAAGCATACACAGGAAGTACTTGCCGATGCAGCGCAGCACAAAGGAACTTCAATTGTTGAAATACTGCAAAACTGCGTTATTTTCAACGATGGCATCCACGATTTTATTACTGATCCAAAATTCAGGGCAGAAAGACAAATTTTCCTGAAAAAAGGCGAACCGATGATTTTTGGCGAGCAGGGCAACAAAGGACTGATTTTAGAAAACGGCAGGCTAAAAGTGGCCATCGTTGGCGAAAACGGGATTACCCTTGAAGATATTCTGGTTCACGATCCATCGGAAGATAACCTTGGATTACAGGTAGCATTAATCAACATGACACTTCCCGAATTTCCGGTTGCAATGGGAGTTATCCGCAGTGTTGAAGCCCTGGTTTACGATCAGGAAATGAAAAAACAGATTGAAACCGTTCAACTAAAACGAAAAGTTACCTGCATGGACGAATTGCTCCAGTCAGGCAATACCTGGGTGGTTGATGGCGAAAATTGCAGCGAACCGGTTAAGTTTTTCGACAATAAATGCTTCGGATAGTTTTAATGAACCCATAATCGTTTAAGGATTTCAATATTTTAAAGGCTGAGCGGATGAACCGTTCAGCCTTTTTTCTAATAGTTTTGTTATTTTTAGGGTCTCTAAATTAACTTTTACCTTAAATGGATACCCTAATTACGAAACCGGTTGATACTCCGCGCAGTTCGCAAACCTACATCCTCATTACTGCTTTTATGGCGCTCTTTGCCATCGTTGGATTTGCCTTATATGGATTGCCGTTTTTTTATGATTTCATGACGAAGGAATATGGTTGGTCGAGAGCTGTTGTCACTTCAGGAAATGCCGTTGGAAAGTTATTGGTTGCACCCCTGTTTGGTTTTTTTGCCGGCTGGCTGATTGACCGTTACGGCCCGCGCTCCCTCATGATGACTGGTGCGTTTTTTACCGGAACCGCGTTAATCGGACTCAGTTTTGCTGATTCACTGCCCATGTTTTATCTTTTCTATGTGTTTAACGCATTGGGTTATGTTTTTGGCGGCCCACTTCCCTGTCAGGTATTGATTTCAAGGTGGTTCGACAAGAACCGTGGAAAAGCAATGGGAATTGCCTATCTCGGAATAGGTACGGGCGGCGCATTGGTTCCATTAATTTCAGCCGGACTGGAAAAAAATCTTGGTTGGCACCTGGCGCTGACCGGACTTGGCGTATTGGTTATTCTGATTGCTTTCCCAATGGCATTTTTCATTAAAGACTCGAAGAAAGAACAAAAGATAAAGACCAAAGCAGAACCGATGGTTCCGATCAAAACCATCCTTCGGAACCCGAATTTTTACCTGCTGGCATTGGGTAGCATGTGCTCGATTGGTGCGGTTGGAGGCATTATGCAACACATCAAGCTTTATCTTCGCGACCTCGATTTTTCTCAGTCCGAAGCAGCCCAGGTGATGTCGTTCGTATTGTTTGCCAGTTTGGCTGGCCGGGTTATCATGGGTTTTCTGGCCGATTTGATAAACCGCAAATATGTAATGATCCTCATTTATCTGATTGTAGCTTGCTCAATTCCATTGCTGCTGTTGCCCGATTTTCAGGGAAGAATCTATATTTTCGCGGTTATCTTTGGAATCGGGCTGGGTGGCGATTATATGATTATTCCGCTGATGGCAGGCGATCTGTTTGGAGTAAGGGCTTTGGGGCGCACGATGGGCATCATTCTGGTGGCCGACGGCATTGCCGAAGCCACTTTTCCGATGCTGGTCGGTGGCTTATACGATGCTTCAAAGAGCTATACATACGGATTCCTTGTTTTGATTGGTCTGGCAACTTTGGGAGCTGTAATTGTGTCATTTTTGCCAAAGACCAGGCAAATTGCTTAAAACCAGGAAGAATTTCAGTAATGTAACAGATGTTTAGACTGTTCGAGGTAAAATTTAATTCTTGATACAAGCAAATCGTGATGAATTGGTTTGCTTAAATAATCATCACATCCGGCATCGAAAGCCCACTCTTTATCATCGGATGTAGCATAAGCTGTCTGAACGATAATTTTCGTGCCCTGATTGATTTGTTTTATTTGCCGTATAACTTCATAACCAGCCAGATCAGGCAGTCTGACATCCATAAGCACGATATGTATTTCCTGAGTCTTACAAATTTCAATTGCCTTTTCACCATAAATGCAATGTAAAAACGAAAAACCGGAATCGCGTAAGATTTCTTTTAAATACCGTGTGTTATATTCATCATCTTCAACAATTAATATTACACTATCTTTTAGTGGTTCATGCTCCGGTTGCTCAATATGCATAGGTTCAGCCAAATTTTCATCAGTTGCAAACGGCAAAGTAAAATAGAATGTACTACCTATACCGACATTGGATTTGAGCCAGATTTTACCACCCATCAAGTCAAGCAGACCTTTAACAATTGAGAGACCCAAACCGGTTCCTCCATAAAATTGAGAAGTGTTGTGTGAAGCCTGTGTGAACCGCTTAAATATTTCGGTATGTTTCTCACTGGAAATCCCAATTCCTGTATCTGAAACATGGAACATCAGTTCCTGCTGATTACTTAATGCACATCCAAGTTCAATTTTTCCGGAAGAAGTAAATTTAAAGGCATTTTCCATTAGAATAATCAGGATTTGCCTCAACTTTAGCTGATCAACAATGATCTCAAGATCCCTCACATGTTGAGGTACTTTAAGAGAAAATTTAACAGTATTTTTGTTTTTTCGGTTATGATTATCACGAAACTGACTTTCTATTTCAAGAAAAACCTCATTGATTCTGCAGTTTTCCGGATTATGAACGATTTGTCCTGATTCAATACAGGCAATATCTAATATATCATTGATGATACCCAGCAGATCGGTGCCTTTCTGTTTAATAATACCCGTGTATCTGTTTAATGTTGCTTTGTTGGTAAAATATACAGGCAATAAATCTGCAAAACCCAGAATAGCATTTAACGGTGTACGAATTTCATGACTCATATTCTGAAGAAATGATGTTTTAAGCCGGTCATTTTCTTCAGCTTTTTCGCGAGCCTTTATCAGTTGATTCTGTGTTTCCTTCAATTCAGAAATATCAATACAAACTGCCAGTGCATCAATGAGCTTCAGATCTTCATTAAGCAAAGGATAAACCGTTAACATAGCAGTAAAATCCTCACCCGATTTGCGTCGCATAACAATCTCTTCCTTACGGCTCCAGCCAATCTCATCAAAATCATTTCGAAGTGCAGGAAAAAAATCAGAATGGTTCAATAAATGGAAGATTTCCAAAGGCTTTCCAATAACTTCATGAGAAGAAAATCCAAACATTTTTTCAGCGCCAGGACTGAAACTCCGGATGATGTATTTATCCGACAAATCAAAAGTAATGAACGAAACATCAATGGCCGCGTTGTAAACTGATCGAAGTTTACGTTCATTAGCCCGCAACGCCTTTTCGATGATCTTGCGTTCATTAATTTCTCTGTTCAGGCTTTTATTGGTCAAGGTGAGTTCTTCAGTTCTTTCCTTTACTCTTCGGTCGAGTTCCCCGTTCAACCGGTTCAATTCCCCGTACATAAAAATATTTACAAGCCTTTCCGCTGCAAGCTGAACAATCTGCTGCATAAGCTTGAGCATTGGAATAAACCTGTTGCCTGTTTTGCTGTTGTCGAGAAAAACAAAATAACGATTATAAATGCCTTTGCAAAAACAAGGAATAATCAATGCAGAAGTTGGCTGAAATGTTTGATCAGATATTCTGAACGAAAATCCATACGATTCAAAGTCAGGTTCTTCCAAGATCAGAAATCTTTCGGTTTGGAGAACTTCAAGACTGATTTCAGAAAATGACAACTGAACTTCATTTTTCTGCAATTCGGCAAATGAAGCATAAAATCCGTCAACCATCAAGCCATCAAAACCTTGTTCAAGGCATGCGCAAAATGGAATATCTTTCAGAATTGAAATTCGTTCCAGAATCTGATTAATTAAAAGAACCGAATCTTCAATCTGGTAAATGATTTCAGCTGCAAGACCAATAATTAGGGCATCTTCCATTTTTTCCGGATTCTCTTCTTTTAAAATCTTTATTTTTGGCATAAGGTTTTTTATTTCATTCTGCATATCCGGGCGCTTGTAAGTTCAAACAAATATCTGCGATTTTGCATTTATGACTATTTTCCAGAGATTTCAAAGTTGGGAAACAGTGGCAACCAGATTTTTTACTTATAAAAAGCATTGCATAAAACTAAAAAAAAGAATCGAATTTATACATCAATTTAATTTATTTCAGTTTAATTGCTTTTTTTATATAAATTTGGTCAACTGTATTAAAACCAGTAAAGAGTTGACATTATGAAAAAAATACTCATTGCCGATGTCAAGTCATCCATCACCAATCTCCTCATTCAGTTTTTAAGCAGCAGGTACATTATTGAAACGAAAGAAGATGGTTTTGAAACGCTCACCTGGCTTCAAATGGGTAATTTTCCTGATCTGATCATTACTGATTTGCAGTTACCAACCTTGGATGGAGTTGAATTAATACGACGGTTGAAAGAAAGTGGCTATTTCAGAAATATACCAATCATTGTTCTTAGCGGCAACGACAACAGTACGGTTCGCGTTCAATGTTTGAAGCTTGGCGCTGATGATTACATTGTAAAGCCATTTAATCCTGATGATTTGATAATCCGCATTGAAAATATTATACTTCGATAAACTTTATTTCTATGGAAACCAACAATCAGGTCAAATTGAAAATTATTCATATTGGGGCAGATCCGGAATTCAATTCCCCAATAAAATTCGAAAATTATACTGTTGAGATCAATACAACCGACAACCCATTTTCGGTCGCACAGTGGGTGACGGCCAATGGATTGCCTGATGGGGTCATCTGTGAAAAAAATATATCGGGAGATGACGCATTTAATTTTTTTAACTTTTGGATTGAACAGTTTGACAAAGGCAAAAAAATCCCTTTCCTGATTCTTGACGATGAAAAGAACCAGGAAACGGTAGAAAAGGCGCTTCAATTAAAAATTGATGATGTTTACACTAAACCTGTCAGTGCAGAAACCATAATTAGCCGGATTCTTATCCTGAAAAAAATAAAACCTTTAATCCATAACGGTTCGATTTCGCAATCCTCTCCCCAATTCTACCATACACCTTTTTTTAAACGGACTTTTGATCTCCTTTTTGCTTTATTGGGACTGTTACTAATATCACCTTTACTGCTTCTTATCGGCATTGCCATCAAAATTGAATCACGCGGGAAAGTATATTCCATCTCGAAAAGAGTAGGGACAGGTTATTGGGTATTCGACTTATATCATTTACGTTCGAGGTATAGCAATCCGGATAAAAGGTTTCAGGAGCTTTCACACCTGAACAAGTATTTAAAAGAAGCCCATCCGGCATATTCTGAAAAAGATGTCGAAAATGATCCCCGGCTAACCAAAGTGGGATATATCATCCATAAAACAGGTATTGACAAATGGCTTCAACTGATCAACGTTATCAAAGGTGATTTGTCGCTTGTTGGAAACCGGCCAATTCTGCTCTTTGAAGCTGAAATGCTTACAGTAAGCGATTGGAACGACCGTTTTCAGGGCCCTGCCGGATTGACCGGACTTTGGAAGATTAAATCGCATAGAAGTTATAAATCCTTATTGTCTGAAGATCGTAAACGCCTGGATAATAAGTATGCTGATATTGCTAAACGAAAATACCCATTCTGGAAAGACCTCCTGATCATCGTACGGACTATACCGGCCATCATTCAAAAGAAAAATGTATAACAAAAGGGAACAGCCCTTTCGGATCATTCCCTCTTTATCAGTTTCACAGCTTCAGTCTTCCGTCTTCGGTCTCCGGACTTCGGTCTTCCGACTTCCGTCTTCCGTCTTATTTACTGTGTTTAATATTAGCCTGAGCAGCAGCCAAACGTGCGATAGGAACGCGGTATGGCGAACAACTTACATAGTTCATTCCTAATTTGTCGCAGAATTCAACCGAACTTGGTTCGCCGCCATGTTCGCCGCAAATACCAATTTTCAGATCGGGTTTGGTCGAACGGCCGCGTGTTACGCCAATTTCCATCAAAAGCCCAACGCCATTCTGGTCAATCACCTGGAAAGGATCCTGTTTCAGGATACCCCGGTTCAGATAATCAGGCAGGAATTTACCGGCATCGTCGCGCGAGTAACCCAAAGTCATCTGAGTTAAGTCGTTGGTTCCGAACGAGAAAAATTCAGCTTCGGCAGCAATATGGTCGGCGGTTAGTGCAGCACGTGGAATTTCGATCATGGTACCTACCTGGTAAGCAATACGGTCGCCTTTTTCAGCAAATACTTTTTCAGCCACACTACGGATAATCTCAGTCTGGTTTTTCAACTCAGCAACTGTACCTACAAGTGGAACCATAATTTCAGGACGGGCATCAACACCTTTCGCTTTCAGGTTAAGGGCAGCTTCGATAATGGCACGCGCCTGCATGGCTGTAATTTCAGGATATGTGATTCCCAAACGGCAACCACGGTGACCCAACATAGGGTTAAACTCGTGTAAACCTTCCACTTTTTGTTTGACCTGCTCAACTGAAATACCCATTTCTTTGGCCATTTCGAGCTGATTAGCTTCTTCGTGAGGTACAAATTCGTGTAATGGCGGATCGAGCAGACGAATAGTCACGCCGTAGCCAGCCATCGCTTCAAAAATACCTTCAAAATCGCTACGCTGCATCGGCAACAATTTTTCGAGAGCTAGTTCGCGTCCGGCAACATCGTCGGCCAAAATCATTTCGCGCATGGCTTTGATACGTTCGCCTTCGAAGAACATGTGCTCTGTGCGGGTCAGTCCAATACCCTGTGCACCGAAATTTCGTGCGATTTGTGCATCTTTCGGGGTGTCGGCGTTGGTACGGACAGCCATCCGTTTATATTTATCAGCAATGGTCATTAATTCACCAAAGTATCCACTCAATTCCGGATCAATAGTTGCAATTTTACCTTCGTAAACTTCGCCGGTTGTTCCGTTTAATGATATGAAATCACCTTCCTGAAATGTTTTTCCATCAACAGTCATGGTGCGCAGTTTGTAATCAATTTGTAAGGCGCCTGCACCCGATACGCAGCATTTGCCCATTCCACGTGCCACAACGGCAGCGTGCGAGGTCATACCGCCACGGGCAGTTAAAATACCTTTGGCCACGTTCATACCGCGAAGGTCTTCAGGAGAAGTTTCGATACGGACCAAAACAACATTTTTACCTTGTGCTACCCATTCTTCGGCCTCGTCGGCAAAGAATACAATCTGGCCGGTTGCCGCACCCGGAGATGCAGGCAATCCTTTTGCCAATACTCTGGCAGCTTTAATCGCTTTTTTATCGAAAACAGGGTGTAATAATTCGTCGAGTTTGTTTGGTTCTACGCGAAGGATAGCTGTTTTTTCATCAATCAGGCCTTCTTTCAGCATGTCAATGGCAATTTGTACCATGGCAGCTCCGGTGCGTTTTCCGCCTCGGGTCTGCAGCATCCACATTTTACCTTCCTGAATAGTGAATTCCATATCCTGCATATCCTTGAAGTAAACCTCAAGTTTATTCTGAATGTCGAATAATTCTTTATACATAGCTGGCATAGCTTCTTCCAAAGAAGGATAATTGGCAGCACGGTCGGCTTCAGAAACTCCGGCCAATACAGCCCAGCGTTTCGAACCTTCGAGTGTAATCTGCTGCGGGGTACGGATACCAGCCACCACATCTTCGCCCTGGGCATTGATCAGGTATTCGCCGTTGAACATGTTTTCACCGGTTCCGGCATCACGGCTAAAGCAAACACCTGTTCCTGAAGTAAGTCCCATGTTGCCAAATACCATTGCCTGAACGTTAACAGCGGTTCCCCATTCTTCAGGAATCTGATTTAACTGACGGTAATAAATGGCACGGTCGTTCATCCAACTGTTGAATACAGCACAAACTGCACCCCAAAGCTGTTCATAAGAACTTTCAGGAAAATCGTGACCGGTTTTTGCTTTCACAGCAGCTTTGAATTTGATAACCAAATCCTTGAGAGCTTCAACCGAAAGTTCATTGTCGTTAATTACATTTTCATGATGCTTGACTTCTTCCAAAATTTCTTCGAAAGGATCAATGTCGGTTTTTGAAGTTGGTTTCATGTCGAGAACCACATCGCCGTACATTTGCACGAAACGACGGTAGCTATCCCAGACGAAACGTGGATTACCGGTTTTTTTAGCCATGCCTTCCACCACGGTATCATTCAATCCGAGGTTCAGAATGGTATCCATCATTCCGGGCATCGAAGCGCGTGCGCCTGAGCGTACCGAAACTAAAAGCGGGTTGGTTGAATCGCCAAAAATGCCACCGGTTTGGGCCTCAACCTGAGCGATAGCTGCTTCAACTTCAGCTTTAATCAAGGCTACAACATGATCTCTTCCCAGTTTATTGTAAAGGGTACAAACATCAGTAGTGATGGTGAAACCCGGAGGAACAGGAACGCCAATCAGATTCATTTCTGCAAGGTTTGCGCCTTTGCCCCCAAGTAAGTTCTTCATGTCAGCTTTTCCTTCGGCCGAACCATTTCCAAACGTGTAAACGTACTTTGTCATAGAGTGTTAATTTATAAATTATTGATATGTAGTAAGTAGATTAAAATTTTTGTGCAAAAATAGTTCATTTTTTCAGAATAATGTAGGTTCTGGTCAACCAAATTTCATTATTTTGCACATCTGTAAGCCAGACTAAAAGCCAATCAGTTTGAACATGACATTCCCGGTTGTCGCTGTATTTTCCTTTAAGTTAATGTGGCAAATGTTTTTCGGACGCCATGCCAGTTTGGGTCAATTGGGTAATGATTTATCAAAAGTAAATGAAGTTTCATGAATTATAAATGAATGTGCCGATGTTCCAAGCTATTCAAAAATATTTTTTAAAAACTTAACATTTCTTAACCATCATTCATACCCGTTAACTGTACTGAAATGTATCTTTGCAGAGAAATTATTGGCAAGAAGTATAACATTAGGTTTTTTTCATAGGAATAGGTTTGGTTTTGTGAGGAAAGGGGTGAAGTGATTCATCCCTTTTTTTTGTGTGCTGTTTTATCAGGGTTTGACTCCAAGTCAGGCCCTGACTCTGTTTTAACATTTATAATCAGCCAAATTTTCTTTCTTTTCCCATTATTTATGAAATTATTTCCATACAACCTCTCATTTCAAGTTAATTTGGCCGTGATGCAAAAGAATCCAAAATGGCAATAGATTTGACAACCTTTTCTGTGTATCTTTATTCAGGAAACAATTCAAACCGAAGACATGAATTTCAACAATTTCACCATCAAATCGCAGGAAGCCGTCCAGCATGCTTTTGTGGTGGCCCAGGGCAACAAGCAGCAAGCCATCGAAACCGGACATATCCTGAAAGGGCTTTTTCATGAAGCTGAAAATGTGATCGGATTTTTACTGAAAAAGCTGGGAGCAAATCCTGTGGTTATCCAACAGGCGCTCGACCGGATTGTCGAAAGCTACCCGAAAGTTACCGGAGGCGAACCCTATTTATCGTCGGATGCCAATAAGGCCATGCAAAAGTCAATTGCCATTATGCAGGAAATGAACGACCAGTTTGTATCGGTCGAGCATATTTTAATGGGTTTGCTTGAAACCGGTGATACCATTAGCCGGATGTTAAAAGATTCAGGAGTTACAAAGAAAGAGTTGGAAATTGCCGTCAAAGAACTCCGTAAAGGAGCAAAAGTTGACAGTCAGAGCGCCGAAGATAAATTCGATTCGCTCAACCGTTTTGCAGTGAACCTTAATCAGCAGGCCCGTTATGGAAAGCTTGATCCTGTTATTGGCCGCGACGACGAGATACGCCGCATCCTTCAGATTTTATCCCGAAGAACAAAAAATAACCCCATCCTGATTGGCGAGCCCGGAACCGGAAAGACAGCCATTGCCGAAGGTCTGGCCCAGCGGATTGTTCGTGGCGATGTACCCGAAAACCTGAAATCGAAACAGCTTTTCTCACTCGATATGGGCGCTCTGATTGCCGGAGCAAAATACAAAGGCGAATTTGAAGAACGACTCAAAGCGGTGGTGAACGAGGTCATTGGCGCCGAAGGAGAGATTGTCCTTTTTATTGATGAAATACATACCCTGGTTGGCGCCGGAAAAAGCGAAGGAGCAATGGATGCCGCCAATATTCTGAAACCTGCACTGGCGCGGGGTGAGTTGCGTGCCATTGGGGCAACCACATTGAATGAATATCAGAAATATTTCGAAAAAGACAAGGCTTTGGAACGCCGTTTCCAGATCGTGAATGTGGACGAACCGGATACGCTGAGCGCTATTGCCATTTTACGGGGACTGAAGGAACGGTACGAAAATCACCACAAAGTCAGGATTAAAGATGAGGCAATTATTGCTTCAGTCGAACTCTCGCAACGGTATATTACTGAACGGTTTCTACCCGATAAAGCGATTGATTTGATGGACGAAGCCGCCGCCCGTTTGCGCCTCGAAATGGATTCGGTACCACAGGAACTGGATGAAATTGACCGCAAAATTATGCAGTTCGAAATTGAACGGGAAGCCATCAAACGTGAAAAAGATGAGAAGAAACTTTCGGTGCTGAATGAAGAAATTGCCAACCTGAAACAGGAACAATCGAAATTCAGGGCTCAGTGGCAGCTCGAAAAATCGCTGATTGATGGCATTCAGCAAAAGAAACAGGAAATCGAATCACTGAAACTGGAAGCTGAACAGGCTGAACGGTCGGGCGATTTTGGAAGGGTGGCCGAAATCAGGTACGGAAAAATTGGCGAAGCTGAAACTGAAATTGAAAAACTGAAAGCAGAATTAAGCAGCAATAAATCTCAACACCTCATAAAGGAAGAGGTTGATGCAGAAGATATTTCGCAAATTGTGTCGCGCTGGACAGGAATTCCTGTTTCGCGTATGTTGCAGAGTGAAAGAGAAAAATTACTACACCTCGAAGACGAATTGCACCAGCGGGTAATCGGTCAGTACGAAGCCATCCGGGCTGTCGCCGATGCAGTCAGGCGAAGCAGGGCAGGGCTTCAGGACGAAAAACGTCCGATAGGTTCTTTCATTTTTCTGGGAACTACCGGTGTCGGAAAAACAGAACTGGCGAAGGCTTTGGCCGAATTCCTGTTCGACGACGAAAATATGCTGACCCGAATTGATATGTCGGAATATCAGGAAAAGTTCTCGGTTACCCGGCTCATTGGTTCGCCTCCGGGATATATCGGTTACGACGAAGGTGGCCAACTGACTGAAGCTGTCCGCCGGAAACCCTATTCTGTGATCCTTTTCGACGAAATTGAAAAAGCGCATCCGGATGTATTCAATGTGTTGCTGCAAGTGCTCGACGATGGCCGTCTGACCGACAACAAAGGCCGTGTTGCCAATTTCAAAAACACCATTATCATCATGACATCGAATCTGGGCTCGCACCTGATTCAGGATCGGTTTGAGCAGATGAATGAAAGGAACCATGCCCAGATTGAGGAACAAACCCGCACTGATTTGTTCGATATGCTTCGAAAAACCATTTCTCCTGAATTCCTGAACCGGATTGATGAAGTCATCATGTTCACCCCGCTAACCCGAAAAGATGTACGGAAGATTGTAAAATTACAGCTAAACATGATTCTGCAGCGGATTCCGGATAATCAGTTCACCATCGAATTGTCGGAAGAAGCCATAGATTGGCTGGCTGCGGTGGGCTACGATCCAACACACGGCGCACGGCCGGTAAAACGGATGCTCCAGAAATACCTGATCAACGATTTGTCGAAGGAAATCCTTTCAGGAAGAATGGAAAACCGCACGAAAGTGATTGTTGAGATTGAAAACGATGAAATTGTATTTAGGTATGAATAGCAATCACTGAATCTAAAAAACTGTACTTTTAGAAGAATAAAAAAACATAAGATGAAAAACCTAAACCGACGGGATTTTATTAAAATTTCAGGGACAGCAACTGCCTCTGTAATTGTGGTACCTACTATTATTTCAGCTTGTGCACGAGGAAAGAGCGGACATACAGCTCCTTCCGACCGGATTAATCTGGCATTTATCGGCTCCGGCAATCAGGCAATGAACGACATCAATGATTTTATAACCGACAAGCGGGTGCAGATTACTGCTATATGCGATGTAAACAAACGAAGCACCGGATACTGGGATGGCAGACCAGGAGGACGAGATATCGGTCTTAATCTGGTCAATGGCTATTACTCCAAATTAGCAGGCAAAAAATATACGGGCTGTAAGGGATTCGAAGATTTCAGGGAAGTTATTGAGAGAAAAGATATTGATGCAGTAGAAGTGGTGTTGCCCGATCATTGGCATTCTATTCCCCGCAAAAGCTGGGAAAGACATCTATTGCCAGAAACCACTCGCGTTAACCATTCCGGAAGGCCGTGCAATGGCCAATGCAGTAAAAAAGTATGAAGTCATTTTTCAGACTGGCAGCCAGCAACGCTCCGATGAAAATTTCAGGAGAGTTTGTGAACTGGTGAGAAATGGACGGATTGGGCAATTACAAACCGTTGAATGCGGTTTGCCAGGCGGTACTCCCGACTTTGGAAAAACAGGTCACCTTACCAATACTATTCCGGTTCCGGAGAGATTCGATTATAATACCTGGCTCGGACCAGCCCCTGATGCGCCCTATTGCCCGGCACGTACTCATGTTAACTTCCGTTGGGTACTCGATTATTCAGGCGGACAGGTTACTGATTGGGGTGGTCATCACCCCGACATCGCTCAGTGGGGAATGGGAACCGAACTTACCGGCCCGGTAAAAATTCAAAATGCGAAGGCAGAGTGGGCTTCCCATCCGGTTTGGAATACAGCCACGGAATTCTATTTCGAATGCCTTTATGCCAATGGGGTAAAACTCATTATTTCGAATAAGGTTAAAGGTGGGGTAACTTTTCACGGAACAAAGGGATGGGCCTGGGCCAATCGCGGAAGCCATCAGGTTTTTCCTGAAAACCTGAAAGATACGGTAATCACGCCTTCCGAAATCAACCTTTACAAAAGCGAAAACCATTTCAGGAACTTCGTTGATTGTGTTATTTCACGTGAAGAAACCATTGCACCAGCCGAAATTGGACATCGCTCAATTACCATGTCGCATTTGGGAAACATAGCCATGAAACTTCAACAAGACCTCGATTGGGATCCAAAAACTGAAAAATTCATCAACAATGATGTGGCTAATAGTATGCTGATCAGAAAGATGAGAGAACCTTGGGCGTCTATATACAGCGACCTACTGGTGTAAACGATAAAATGTGATAAGTCTTTATAAAAGAAGAATATTTTTACCTTTATCAGGACCAAACTACGAAACCTAATCTTAACTGCCTATGAACATTACCCGGCGAAAATTCATTCAGTCGCTTAGTCTGGCAAGCGGAAGCCTGTTGTTGTTTCCGGCCTGCGGCGGTTCTCAAAAGTCGGTCTGGCGCTTTTTAACCACCGAAGAAGCTGAAACCATCATCGCCCTTGCCGAACAGATTATTCCTGGCGACCAGGATCCCGGCGCTACCGATGCCGGAGTCATTAATTTCATAGATAAGCAGTTGGTCGGATTTTACAGCAATTTTCAGGAAACCTACCGCAACGGAATTGCTGCCTTGAACCAGTATTGCCATGAAAAATTCAGTCAGCCTTTCGAAAAACTCGAATGGAACAGGCAAACCGAAGTGCTGAAGCTGATGGAGAAGAACTCCATCGAAGGCGAATACTGGAAAGAAAACCCGGCATCGCGTTTCTTCCGGATGATCCGCGACCATTCGATGCAGGGCTTCTACGGTTCGCCCCGACATGGGGGCAACAGAGACTACGTCAGTTATAAAATGATACGGATCGACTTCCCACACATCATCGGACAGAACCGTTATGCTTCCCGTTGTGAAACCTTAAATGCCTTTGCGAAATGACAAACTCCCATGTAAATGCCGTTGTCATTGGCGCAGGAGCAGGAGGAGGCCCCGTGGCCAAAGAACTGGCAACCAACGGACTTTCTGTTGTTTTATTCGAACGTGGCGGATGGGCAAAATACGATGACCACAACGATGATGAACTGATTTCACAACGAACCACCGTGCTGGGCAACGCTTTCGGTCCCCACCGCGACAAACACTGGCGGATATTTGTTGATCACCGCAGTGGAAAAGAAACTTTGGTTTATCCGCACGAAGGAGCATATAACAACAACGCTGCCTGTGTGGGTTCGGGCACGGTAAGCTACGGTGCTATGGCATGGCGGTTTATGCCGCAGGATTTCAGGATGAAAACCATTTACGGCCATGTAGAAGGTTCAACCCTGGAGGACTGGCCCATAAGCTACGAAGACCTCGAACCCTACTATGAAAAGGCTGAATGGGAAATTGGCGTTTCAGGTCAGGACCCTCAAAATCCCTTTGTTCCTGAACGAAAGAAACACCTCCCGATGCCGCCATTTGAATTCAACCGCGAAGGAAAAATGCTTTATGAAGCTGCACAGCGACGGGGATGGCACCCGTTCCCGATTCCCATGCTGCGAAATTCCATTCCATACAACGGTCGCCCGGCCTGTTACCGGATGCGCACTTGTGTTTCATTTGCCTGTCCGGTGAATGCCAAATGCGGAACGCACAACACCGTTATTCCTGTGGCTTTGGCATCGGGCAATTGCGAATTGCGCATCAACTGCCAGGTGGCTGAAATCATGATGAACGACCAGGGAAAGGCCACAGGTATCAAATATTTCGACGAAAACGGTAAAGGGCAAATTCAGACTGCCGATTTGGTGGTTGTTTCAGGATCGGCTACCGAAACGGCGCGCTTGCTGCTCAATTCCAAATCGAAGCTTTTCCCGAATGGCGCCGGAAATAATTTCGACTGGGTAGGCCGTAACCTTCAGGGACATGCCTATACCGGTGCGGTTGGTTTATTCGACAGAGACCTTTACGATGATGTTGGTCCCGGTGCCTGTGTCGCGATTTCCGATTTTAACCACGGAAACGACGGAATCATTGGCGGCGGAATGATGGCCAACGAATTTTTCAGGTTGCCCTACCTTTTTACCAATCAGCGGCCTCCCGGATCGCCCTCGTGGGGAAAAGACCACAAGGATTTTCACCGGCAAAACTATAAACGGGTCATGAGCGTGAAGGGTCCCTGTCAGGAGATACCCAATTTTGAAGCGCGCATAACCGTTGATCCCAAAGTGAAAGATTATTGGGGATTACCTGTAGGGAAATTGATGGGTACGCGTCACCCTGCCGACCGAAAAGTATGTGAGTTCGTTGCCGATCGTTGTGAGGAATGGCTGATCGAAGCCGGAGCTTACAGGGTTTGGAAGGAAATTGGCGGAGGTGCCGGGCTTAGCGGAGGCCAGCATCAGGCCGGAACATGCCGCATGGGAAACGACAAACAAACTTCGGTGACCAACAAGTTGGGGCAATTGCACGAAATCGAAAATGTTTTTGTGGCCGATGGAAGCCTGATGGTGACCAACGGTGGCTTTAATCCTGCGTTAACGATCATGGCTCTGGGATTTTATGTGGGCGACCAAATTGTGAAACTCTGGAAAGGAACCCATCTAAAATTGTAGGTAAATGAAACAAAGAAAATTATACCGGATATTCTTAATCGCCGGAATTGTGATAGCAGGCTTTTTCCTGATTTCAGGAAGCTTTTACACCTATTGGTCAGTTGCTTCGCCACAAAAGACCTGCTTGAGTTGCCACGAAATCAACCCTTCGTTCAACACATGGGAAGCTTCGGCACACCGCGATATCTCTTGTTTTGAGTGTCATGGCACGGCATTGAGCAATGGGTTACACAGCCTGAAGGAAAAATCAGGAATGGTTTTTACCCACATGAAGACCGATGTCGCGAGCGAAAACCTTCGGATGACAGAATTGCAACTGCTCCAAACGATGGAGCGCTGCAAAAACTGCCATGAATCGGAATTTACAAACTGGAAGTCAGGAGGTCACTCGGCTGGTTATGCCGATATTTTCCTGCACGAAACCCACAACAAAACAGAACAACTCAATGGTGACTGTTTGAGGTGTCACGGCATGTTTTACGAAAAAACTACTGCTGATTTAGTTGATCCCATCTCGCAACAAGGCCCCTGGAAACTGATCGAACCCGAAAAAACCAGGCAGCCGGTTATTCCCTGTATGGCTTGTCACCAGATTCATGCTCCGGGCGAAACCGTAAGGCAACCCGATTTTGCGAATCCGAACAACATTTTTTATGCACGCAATCTGACTAAAAATTCAGTGGGTTTTTACAGCCGTCACGAAAAAAAGCATTTCCAGTTGGAGCAATTGCCAAGACCGGATATGGTGCTTTTCGGCGATACCGTTCAAACTCCTGCCGATCCGGTTTATCGCTTGTGTGTGCAATGTCATGCGCCTTCGGTGTGGCACGAGGTAGGTACCAGCGATGATCATACCCCGGTTGGCGTGCATCAGGGAATCAGTTGCAACGCTTGCCACGAGCCACATTCCAATAATCAGCGCAACTCGTGCGACAAATGCCATTCTGATGTTTCCAAAAACTGCCGGCTCGATGTCCGTACAATGAATACGACGTATGCCAATCCGGCCAGTTCGAACGATATTCATTTTGTTGGCTGTGTAAACTGTCATCCGGATCAAAAGAAGAAGTCGAATTGAGTATTTCAATCACGATTGAAATAAATTGAGATTTCAGGAAAAGTTTCTGGTATAATTGAAATTGATTTAATAAAAAGTAACCATGCCAATACCCAATATAAAAACCATCTGCTTTTTAAGTTTTCCGCTATGGACAGGTACAGCAATTGCACAGCCAAAACCCAACGTCGTTTTCATCCTGGCCGACGACATGGGCTGGGGCGATGTGAATGCCAACGGAAACCCGCTGATTGATACACCTGTCCTGAACCGTTTGGCTCAACAAAGTTTGAGCTTTAACCGCTTTTATGCCTGCCCATTGAGCGCACCAACCCGTTCCGAAATTTTTACCGGAAGGTATTTCCTTCGCACAGGGGTCTCATCGGTTTCGCAGGGTTACGAAAACATGAATCCGAAAGAAACCACTATGGCCGAAATCATGAAAACCTATGGGTATTCAACCGGATGTTTTGGCAAGTGGCACAACGGGGCATATTTTCAGCAGCACCCAAACCACCAGGGATTTGATGAATTCACCGGTTTTTTAATGGGGCATCTCGGGTATTATTACGATGCCATTTATCAGCACAACGATGAGGAAATTAAATCGAAGGGGTATTCAACCGACTATTTTACCGATCAGGCGCTTGATTTTATTCAGAAGAACAAAGACAAGCCATTTTTCTGCTATGTGCCATACAATGTGCCGCATTCGCCATTTCAGGTTCCCGAAAAATACTTCAGGAAATACAAGGAAAAAGGTTTGGACAATGAATTGGCCTGCATTTACGGGATGGTCGAAAACATGGATGAAAACATCGGACGGATTTTAACCCGGCTGGAAGAAATGAAATTGCGGGAGAACACGATTGTGATCTTTATGTCGGACAATGGCCCGAATACCTTTCGCTACAACGGAGCCATGAAAGGCAAAAAAGGCTCGGTGGACGAAGGTGGAATGCGTGTGCCTTTCTACATTTCGTGGCCGGGCAAAATTAAGCCCGGGGTGACCGAACAACTGGCACAGAATATTGATATGCTGCCAACGATGCTCGATTTATGCAAAATCAGCTTCAACTTTGAGCGACCCATTGATGGAAAAAACCTTACACCGCTTATCCTGAAAAGTAAAAAACCATTTGATCGCTTCATTTTTTCGAGACAAGGTAATCAGCCCTTGAAATCATGTGAAGGTTCGGTAAGGAATAACAATTACCGACTGGTTGCCGGCCGAAAGGATACCTTGTTGTTCGATTTTCAGAACGATCCTTCACAAAAGGTGGATGTCTCTAAAAAGCACCCCGAAATCAGGAACGAATTGGTAAAGGTTTACCTGAAATGGGAGAAGGAACTCGTTTCGCAATATCGGCCTGAAACTACCATAGAAGCTGGATTTGATGACGAAAAAAGCATTACCCTGCCAGTTCAGGATGCTATTTTGTCGGGGAAGGTGAAATATTCTAGCATACATCCCAACCAGTCGCACACCGAAAACTGGGTTCAGAACGGTGATTCGGTTTACTGGAAGCTGAAGATGAAAAATGCAAGTACGTACCGGATCGAAATTCAATATGGCTGCCCGGTCTCTGAAATTGGAAGTCAGTTTCAGATTCGGCTGAACTCAATCAACCTGCCGTTTACAATGAGTGAGCCATTCGATTCTGAAATATTGCCCGACCGGGATTGGATTCCCCGAACCGAATCGGTCGAAAGGACCTGGTCGTGGAATTCGGTAGCAACAGGTAAAGTCGAATCCGGCGATCTGATTTTAAGCATCAAACTTCTTGAAAAGCACAATCATAACGCCGGAATGATAAAAGCCATCAGGCTTGTAAAACTCTTACAATGATGGATAGAGCAGGCATTGGCTCAAATAGAACTTATCATCCTGAAAGAACTTATTTTTTTTTAACCTTAGTAGCACATTTTGCATCACAACAAACTAACCTTATTAACCAGTTGTAAATTTGAAAATTAACGACCAATACCCAAGTAAAACCTAAATACCATGAAACGATTTCTCTTTTTAATTCTACTCGTACTTCCCGGCATAGCTGTGCAGGCCAAAATCACTCCTGAAAAACTCACCTGCGAATACCTGCAAAATCCGTCGGTGGTTGATGTTGCCCAACCCCGCCTGGCATGGATTAACCTTGCCGGAAAAGGTGAGCGCGGACAAACACAAACCGCCTGGCAAATCAGGGTGGCAACCTCAATAAATAAGTTGGAAAAACCCGATTTGTGGGACAGTCAAAAAGTTTCCGGAGAACAAAATAACCGGGTGCATTATGCCGGAAAACCATTGCAGTCGCGCAACGAATGTTGGTGGCAGGTACGTGTCTGGGATAAAAACGGAACCGTTTCCAGTTGGAGCGAACCGGCATTTTGGCGAATGGGAATCCTTTCTCCTTCGGAATGGACAGCCAAATGGATTGGCGCCCCCTGGGAAGGTGAAGAGCATTTCAAACGTCCCAATTTTCCCGGCCAGAAGTTCGATGATTTTGGTACTGCCGCTCCCATGCTCCGAAAATCATTCAGGATTGAAAAAAAGGTTAAAAGCGCCGTGGCTTTTGTGACTGGCCTGGGCTATTTCGAATTTTATGTGAATGGACAGAAAACCGGTAACGATGTGCTGGTACCCAATATTACCAACTATGGCAAGCGTCCGCTGCTGGGGCAAATGCTCATCAATGTGGAGGATAATTTCAAGGAATATAAAGTGATGTACCTGGCCTACGATGTGACTTCGATGCTGTCGAAGGGTGAAAATGCCATCGGCGCCATCTTGGGAAACGGATTTTACAATCCGCGCATTTTTTGGTGCGAAGGCTACGGAACGCCCCGTTTCATTGGCCAATTGCATATCACTTACACCGATGGTTCGGAAGAAGTTATAGCGAGCGACGAAAGCTGGAAGGCGGCTAAAAGCCCTATCCTGAAAAACATGGTTTACTATGGCGAAATCTACGATGCCCGTTTGGAGCAACCAAATTGGTGCAAGCCTGCTTTTTCAGATGAAAGCTGGGAAAAAGTTGCCATCCGTAAAGCGCCTTTCGGAAAGCTGATGGCTCATACTTCGCCAACCGACAAGGTGATGGAACAGCTTCAGCCGGTAAAAATTGAAAAAATGGCAAATGGTAACTATAAGGTTGACTTTGGCAAAGAAATTTCGGGCTGGGTAAGGTTGAAAAATGTTTCCGCCCTTGCCGGACATCGCATTGATATTTCATTTAACGGCAACCTATATTCAGGAGATAATACCTACATTTTTAAAGGCAATGGTCCTGAAAATTATGCGCCCCGCTTCAACTGGTTTGTGTTCAGCGGTGTGGAAATCAGGAACTGGTATGGCGAGTTAAAACCTGAAAACATTGTTGCCGAATCAGTTTATACCGATGTTCCCGAATCGGCTGAATTTGAAACTTCCAATACACTTTTCAACCGGATTAACGAAATCTGGAAACAGAGCCAGAAAGACAACATGCACGGGGGGCTGGCCAGCGATTGTCCGCACCGCGAACGCAATGGCTACACCGGCGACGGGCAGGTGGCCTGTATTACCGTGATGCACAATTTCGATGCGAAAGCCTTTTACCAGAAATGGATTGCTGACATGCTGGGGGCACAGGATAAAGAAACCGGATACGTGCCCAACGGCGCTCCCTGGCAACCGGGTTGCGGTGGTGGCGTGGCCTGGGGATCGGCCATTTGTATTATGCCCTGGGAATTTTACCTGCACACCGGTTCGCGCGATATGCTGTCTGAGAATTTCGAGGGAATGGAAGAATACATCCGCTACATGCAGACCTGGGTCGGTCAGGATGGGATCATGTTTTCGAAACGCACCGGCAACGATGGCAAAATCCTGAAATGGTACAACCTTGGCGAATGGGTCACTCCCGGTGATTTACCAGCCGATGAAATGGTTCATACGTTCTACTTCTGGCGCTGTGCCGACCTGACCGCACAAACAGCCAAAGTTTTGGGTAAAACCGCCGAGGCAAAAAAATATGCCGGTCTGGCCGAACAAACCCGGAAAGCTTTCTGGAAACGTTTTTACGACGAAAAAAATAGCGCCTACGGAAAAGCCGGTGGAAACATTTTTGCCCTGAAAATGGGAGTTCCTGCCGACCAATATCCGAGGGTGATTGCGGCATTGAAAGCCGACATCAAAGCGAACAAAGGACATCTGGATACCGGTATTTTTGGTACTCAATTCTTTTTCGAAGTCCTCTCCGAAAACGGGATGCACGATTTGGCTTATGAAGCCATAAACCAGAAAGATGAACCCGGATACGGACACTGGCTAGAACTCGGCTCTACCACCTCACGCGAACAATGGAGCGAAGAGGGTTCGCACAATCACCCGATGTTCGGAGGCGGTCTGGTATGGTTATACCGGAAACTTGCCGGAATGAATGCCGATCAGGATGAACCCGGCTACAGGCATATTATTTTTCATCCACAACCGGTTGCCGATCTAACATTTGCGAAGTATTTCAACCAAACTGCTTATGGCGAGGCAGGTATTCACTGGAAAAATGAAAATCAACAATTCTCCTTGCAGGTGACAGTTCCGGTTGGTTGCCGGGCCACGGTTTATGTGCCTGTCCTGAAAGGAAAAAAGATTACTGAAAGTGGACTGGAAATTTCAGTATCAAATAAGGTCCAATTTATCCGTGAGGAGAACGGTTATCAGTTAATTGCTGTTAAAAGTGGACAGTATCAGTTTTTATCTGAATAATGGATTTTAAAACTACCAGTATATGCTAAAATTCAATTTATTTTTAACCACAACAGCGGGAGTAAGCTTGCTTTCAACAACGGTCTTTTCACAGAGGACAATTCAAAAGCAACCCAACATTTTGGTTATACTGGCCGATGACCTGGGTTATGGCGATGTGAGTTGTTATGGAGCCAAACATATTTCAACGCCCAATATAGATCGTCTGGCTAAAGAAGGCCTGCGTTTCACCAATGGCTTTGCCACTTCTGCTACCTGTACACCAAGTCGCTATGCCTTGCTCACCGGAATTTATCCCTGGCGGAAGAAGGCTGCCGTTCTTCCTGGCGACGCCCCTTTAATCATCGAACCACAATCCCTGACATTACCACGCATGCTGCAAAATGCCGGATATACAACGGGGGTAGTGGGGAAATGGCACCTCGGACTGGGCAACGGAAATACAGATTGGAATCAAAAAGTGGTACCGGGGGCAAATGAAACAGGTTTTAATTACTCATTTATTCAGGCTGCAACTAACGACCGTGTTCCTTGTGTTTATCTTGAAAATGGACTTGTGGTTGATCTCGATCCGAAAGATCCTATCTCGGTAAGTTATAAGGAGAATTTTACCGGTGAACCCACCGGGAAACAAAATCCGGAATTACTGAAGATGCATCCCAGTCATGGACATGACTTTAGTATTGTGAACGGCATTTCTCGAATCGGCTATATGAAAGGAGGAAAATCTGCCCATTGGATTGACGAAAATATGGCAGACACTTTTTTAACCAAAAGCATCGGTTTTATAAAGGCCAACCGGACAAAACCATTCTTTCTCTATTATGCCCTGCATCAACCCCATGTTCCCCGTGTTCCAAATTCCAGGTTTGTCGGAAAATCCGGCATGGGTCCTCGCGGAGATGCCATTTTAGAAGCCGACTGGTGCATCGGGAAAATGCTTGATGCAATGGAGGAGATGGGACTGAACGAAAATACCCTGATTATTTTTTCGAGCGACAATGGGCCTGTAATAGACGATGGTTATAAAGATCAGGCAGTTGAATTGCTGGGAAACCATATTCCGGCCGGACCTTTACGCGGTGGAAAATACAGTATGTTTGAAGGAGGAACGCGTGTTCCGTTTATTGTCCGCTGGAAGGGCGCAATAAAACCGGGAGTTTCTGATGCTCTGGTTTGCCAGATGGATTTTCTGGCATCGTTTTCTGACCTGCTTGGACAAAAAATTGATAAAAATGTTGACAGCAAAGATGTCCTTCAGGCATTGCTGGGTAAAACAAAAACGGGCAGATCTGATTTAGTGATTGAAGGTATGGGTAATCTGGCATACAAACAAGGCGATTGGGTTTTGATACCTAAATATAAAGGCGAATCATATATGCCATTAACCGGAACTGAAACTGGCCGATCGGGTGAAGATCAATTGTATCATCTTTCCGACGATTTGGGCGAGAGGGTTAATCTGGCCGGAAAAGAAGCAAACAGGGTTGTAAAAATGAAAGCAGCTCTCGAAACCATTTCCGGAATCAAACCAAACTGATAACCAAAAACTAAAACTGATATCCAATGAATCGAAGTAACAAGCATCAGCTACTTGCAGGCCTGATTCCTTCACTGTTGACAGCAGCCTTACCTTTTACCGCACAGACACAACCCAATGCGCAACAGCGCCCCAACATCATCTGGATTTCGACTGAAGATTTCAGCCCGCACCTGGGCTGTTATGGCGATAAAGTGGCACAAACTCCACATATTGACAAGCTGGCCAGTCAGGGTGTGCGGTTTACCAATGTTTTTACCACGGCAGCCATTTCTGCACCTTGCCGGGCTGGAATAATTACCGGAATGTACCAAACCTCCATCGGATGTATGCACATGCGAACCACGAGTTACCGCCGTTCGGTGGAAAATCCGGTGGAGTTTACTGCTGTTCCGCCGCACTATGTGAAAGCCTTTACCGAATATTTGAGGGTGGCAGGTTATTATTGCACCAACAATTCGAAAACCGATTACCAGTTTGCCAAAGATCCGGTGCCGGAAAGTATTTGGGATGATTGCAGTAAAACAGCCCACTATAAAAACCGGCCTGATAAGAACCAGCCATTTTTTGCTGTATTCAATCACCTTGGAACTCATGAAAGCCAAAACTGGGATATCAGTAATGTGAAAACTGATCCGAAATCAGTTAAAGTTCCGCCATATTATCCAGATACCGAAATTGTTCGCCGTAACCTCGCTAAAATGTATGATAATACTGCCCGGCTTGATTCGGTGGTTGGCGCATTACTGGTTGAATTGGAAAAAGAAGGCGAAGCTGAAAACACCATTATTTTCTTTTGGGGCGATCATGGCGACGGACTCCCGCGTGCCAAACGCTGGTTATACGATTCGGGCCTGAATATTCCCTTGATCATCCGCTGGCCCGGCAACCTGAAACCCGGATCGGTTAATGATCAGCTCGTCAGTTCCATTGATTTTGGACCAACAGTGCTTTCTTTGGCCAGCGTAAAAGTGCCGGTTCACATGCAGGGGAGGCCATTCCTCGGAAATCAAGCTGCAGAACCACACGAATACGTTTTCGGGACCCGCGACCGCGTGGATGAATCGTATGACATGATTCGGTCGGTTCGTTCAAAAAACTACCTGTATATCCGAAATTTTTATCCAAGTGAGCCATTTCATATTTGGGTTCCATATTTGAATAAAATGCCAATTATGCAGGAAATGATGCGACTTGATGCCGAAGGAAAACTTAATCCGGATCAGAAAAAATGGATGGCAGAGACCCGACCTGCAGAAGAATTATACGATGTAAAAGCCGATCCTTTTCAGCTAAACAACCTGGCCGAAAATCCGAAGTACAAATCTGTGCTGGCCGAAATGCGTCTTCAGCAGGACAATTGGGCGGTTAGTACAAACGACATGGGCCGGATGAACGAGCCTGAAATGATTGAACAGATGTGGCCTGGTGGCAAGCAACCGGTTACCGATAAACCTTATTTCATTGTGAATGCCCCGGAAGATCGTGGCTCCAAAAATTACCAGACAAGCGGGACATTTACAGCACCGATGACACTGGCTTTCTATTGCCCCACGCATGGCGCTTCGATTGTATATTCAACTGAATCAGGCAACAAACCAACATGGAAACTCTACAGCGGTCCGCTTCGTCTGGCAAAAGGAACTGCCACAGTCAGGATTAAAGCGGTTCGATACGGTTACGAGGAAAGTGATGAAGTTTCGGGAATATTCGAAATCAGGTAATCAATAGAATTTTGAAAGGGTGAGGATCGAATGAATAGGAACATTTAAAAAGCAAAAAATGGCTATTAAAAAACATTGTTGTCCGGTAAATCAAAAAGTTGATCCGCTACGTGGAAAAGTGAATATCGTTTATGTTGATCTACAACACTTTATCCGCTACGCGGAATATTCTCCGTAGGAGATTCAGTATTGTAGTAATTTCAAACCCATGCGTCTTTTACCTCGAGAGGTTAAACCAAATAAGCATTTTAAGCAGATGTACAAATTTTAACAGGAACCAATGATTAAAAAAATCTTCCCGGCTATATTACTTATAAGTGTTTGCTTTTCGTTGCCATTAAGTGCAAAGAAAAACAAACTAACCGACCCGAAAGCGACTACCGAAACGGTAGCCCTTTTTCTGAATCTGATGAAATTATCAGAGAAGCATACCTTGTTCGGGCATCAGAACGCGACGGAATATGGTCGTGGCTGGGCGGGCGATGAAGACCGGTCGGATGTGAAATCGGTTTGCGGCTCACATCCGGCAGTTATTGGCGTTGATGTCAGTGGCTTATCGGGCAGGCCTGCTGAAGCCATAGAAAGTGAAAAAGCCAGATTGAAAAAAACGGTGGTTGACATGTACAACCTGGGTGGGGTGACCACTGTAGCCTGGCATTTCAATAATCCGATTTCGGAAGGCGGATTTTACTGGAAAGATGGCGTTTCAAACCCTGCCGTAAAATACCTCATTCCGGGAGGCGAAGCTCACGATAAATACAAGGAAATCCTGAAAACCATTGGCGATTGGGCTCATAGTCTTCAAGGAGCTGATGGAAAACTGGCCCCTGTAATTTTCAGGCCTTATCACGAGTTTGATGGCGGTTGGTTTTGGTGGGGGAAACCTCATTGCACCAAAGAAGAATTTGTTGCGTTATGGCAATTCACGGTTTCCTACCTTCGTGATTCGCTTAATGTCCACAATTTTATTTACGCATTTTCTCCTGACAATAAATTCTCGACCGAGGAAGAATTTTTGGAACGATACCCGGGAAATAAATGGGTGGATATGGTTGGAATGGACAATTACAGTGATATGGGAAGAGATAAATATGACCTTGATACAGCAGCAAAAAAGCTGAAAATAATTTCTGATTTTGCGCTGAAATCAGGAAAGCTGGCAGCTTTCACCGAAACCGGATTGGAATCGGTTCCAAACCCTGAATGGTGGACGGGTACGCTGTTGAAAGTGATGCAAATGTACCCGATGAAATTGTGTTATGTGCTGGTTTGGCGTAACGATATGAGAAGTCCGACCCATTATTATGCTCCTGTTCCAGGGCATTCAAGCGTACCTGATTTTATGAAGTTTTATAACGATCCCTACACCTTATTTTTAAACGATCTGAAAAAGATTTACAAAAAATAGCCGGTTCGTTTTGATCCATTCAATTTTAGGTTTCACATTGCAATCGATTGAATTAATTTGGTACTTTTGGATTTAACTAAAAAAACTGAACCAAAATGAAGAAATACGTTTTTGCTATTGTGGCTTGCCTATTGTTTTTCAGTCAGGCAAATTCAGCCAAACCACCCAAAGTAACCTTTAAAAACAAGGATCAGGAGAAGAAAGTTGAAGTTTATGTAGATGGTAAATTATTTACTGCTTACATCTACCCTGATAATATGGAAAAACAATCGCTTTACCCGATTGCCAGCGCTTCAGGAAAAATTATTACCAGAGGATACCCGATGAACCCGCGCCCGTTTGAACGCACCGACCATCCTCATCATGTTGGCCTTTGGTTCAATTTTGGAGATGTAAACGGACTTGATTTCTGGAATAATTCATTTGCTATTAAACCGGCAGATAAACCCAAATACGGAACCATTAAATTTAAAAAAATCGTTTCAGCAGATCCGAAAAAGGGTGAACTGGTAACTGCTTCAGAATGGGTAGATGTAAACAACAAAGTTCTGCTAAATGAAGAAACAAGTTTTATTTTTTCAGGAGCTGGAAATCTCAGGACCATTGAACGGACTTCAAAACTGACCGCCGCAACCGAAGTAACCTTTACCGAAAATAAGGAAGGTTTACTAGGTTTGAGATTAGATCGTGCCTTTGAGGAACCTGCTACCAAACCTGAAATATTTTTGGATGCCAGGGGTATTGAAACTGAAGTGCCTGTATTAAATAATGCCGGAGCAAACGGTGTTTACCGCAATGCCGAAGGAGTTTCGGGCGGGGCTGTCTGGTCAAAACGAAGTCCCTGGGTTGCGCTCAGAGCCGATAAAGAGGGCGAGATAATTACCATTGTTATTCTGGATAATCCTAAAAATGCCAACTATCCGGCATGGTCACACGCCCGTGGATATGGATTGTTTGCAACAAACAATCTGGGTGGCCGGGCTTTCGATAAAAATGCGGCGCCCGTTAAAGTTGTTCTGAAAACTGGTGAAAACATCGTTTTTAAACACAAAATTGTAATTGGCAGCGATCTGACTGATGCCGAAATCAGCGGGATAGCTAAAGACTTTAACTAATACTAACTCTTTATTCTAAAAATGATGGAAAATAACGAAAGTAATTCAAGACGGTCTTTTATCCGGACAGCCGCTACTGGTGCGGTATTAGCTGCAGTATCGCCAGCAGCATTGGCTAAAGATCCGGTTAAGAAACCAGTCATTATCCCGGCTGGAGCTAAGGGGGCTAACGACCGCCTTCGCGTTGCCGTGTTGGGAATCAATGGCCGTGGAAAATCTCATATTGAGGAAATTATGGGCTTAGCCGAAAAAGCTAATGTTGAAGTTGCTGTATTGTGCGACCCTGATATGAATATTTTGCAGGATCGTGCCAGTGAATTTGAAAAAAAATATGGCAGAAAGGTCATGATTGAACAGGATTTCAGGAGAGCTTATGATGATAAAACTATTGATGCTGTTACCCTTGCAACTCCCAATCACTGGCATGCCTTGCAAACTGTTTGGGCTTGTCAGGCCGGGAAAGATGTGTATGTGGAAAAACCAGCCACGCACAATATTTCTGAAGGCAAAAAAATAATTGAAGCGGCATATAAATATAACCGCATCGTTCAACATGGTGTCCAGTTGAGAAGTTCAGTAGCTATTCGTGAAGCTGTAAAGCATCTGGAAGAAGGATTAATCGGACGTGTATATATGTCTCGCGGATTGGTTTACCGCTGGCGACCTGATATCGGTAACAAAGGTATTTCGCAAACTCCTGCCGGTCTGAATTATGACTTGTGGTGCGGTCCGGCTCCAATGCGCCCGTTCACTAAAAATCTGGTGCACTACAACTGGCACTGGCACTGGAATTATGGAAACGGCGATGTGGGCAATCAGGGCATTCACGAAACCGATCTTTGTATGTGGGGACTTGGCGTTAATAGCTTGCCCGAAAGAATTACCTCCATGGGAGGAAAATTCCTTTGGGACGATTGCAAGGAAGTTCCTGAAATTCAGACTTCGATTTACCACTATCCAAAAGAAAAGAAAATAATCCAGTTTGAAGTCCGCAACTGGTGTACTAACCTCGAAGACGGAGCTGGTGTTGGAAATATTTTTTATGGAGACAAAGGTTATCTGGTGGTTAAAGGATATGGAACTTACGAATCGTATCTGGGCGAAAAACGTGAAAAAGGCCCAAGCCGCTCTGAAAATGGCGAACTAACCTTACATTTTCAGAACTGGTTCGATGCCATTCGTTCCCGCGATATGAGCATTCAGAATGGTCCGGTTCAAACAGGAGCTTTGGCCTCATCTTTGGCTCATTTGGGTAATATTTCATACCGTTTAGGAAAGCAGCTTGAATTTGACGCCGTGGCAGAACGCTTTATTGGAAGTGATATTGATGATGCCAACAACATGTTGACCCGCGAATACCGCGCACCGTATCTGATGCCGGAAATTGTGTAGATTTTTTTTCTATCTGATAATTGGGGATCGTCTGTTTTCAGGCGATCCCCTTTTTTATATTTCTGATTCACGAGTAAAGACCAGTAGGGTCTAATCTTCATCACCTCCAGTAAAGCTGGGGACTGCGATACCGGAAATAGTTTAATCAATATTCAACCCGTTCCGGGTTGCACACTATTCGGCCGTTTTCTTTTCCTCCGGTTAGCACCGGAGGTGATTAGGATTTAACTCCTTCGGAAATCAAAAAATCCAACGTAGCCTTGCACTTTCCACACAGATGATGATTTTTCTGGTCAATATCTTCCACATAAGTACTCGACCTCATCACGCAGGTTGGATTGGAACAATGAATCAGGCCAAAGGTATGGCCAAGTTCATGGATAACTTCTTTTCGAATACGGTTAACAAAGGTATTTTGGTTTTTCTCTATTCCGTAGCGCTCATTACTGAGCCTGTAAATAGAGGCAATACCGCTTCGCCCGTTCAAGAATGCCTGTCCGAAAATGTAAGTCAGGATGGGTATAAAGAGGTCAACATTAAATAAGCCAAGTGTTTTGGTTGTTTCTGTGGCAAACCGGGACTCAATTACTTTCAGGAGTTCGTTCCCATTGTACTGTTTTCTTGCAGCATCATAATATTCGCTTAGAGCCAGAAACCCTTCACGGGTTTTCACCGGAAAGGAAAATTCATGTTCTATTTCATTGACAATCATTTCAAGAAGTTCTTTCTCGAAATACCCAAATGAAATTAACGTGATATTTTCCAGATTCATTCACAAAAGGTTTAAAGAAACAGTGATCAGGTGCTGATTATTTGGCAGGTTTTAAATCGTACTTCCTGATTTTGTTGTAGAGGGTCACGCGGTCAACTTTCAACGCCTTTGCTGAAACTGAAATATTCCAGTTGTATTTACTGAGGATTTGAGAAATGTGGTTTTTTTCCAGATCATCAAGGCTTTCAACCGTGGTGCTGACCAAAGTTTTTCCCAGCGGAAGATCCCTTAAACTTATTTTTTTACCATTGCCAACTACGATTGCCCGCTCAATCATGTTTTCGAGTTCACGAATATTACCGGGGAATGGAAATTCTTCCAACCGTTTTAATGCAGCCACTTCAATGGTCATGGGTGGCCTGTTCATGCTTGTGCAGTATTTTCTGATGAAATATTCAACCAGCAGTGGAATGTCATCAATTCGTTCACGGAGTGGCGGAACATTAATGTTTACGACATTTAGCCGGTAAAAAAGGTCTTCACGGAAAATCCCTTTTTCGACCATCGTTTTCAGGTCGCGGTTTGTGGCGCAGATAACCCTGAAATCGGAGGTGATTTCTTTGTTCCCTCCTACCCTTACAAAACTTTTTGATTCGAGGACACGCAATAGTTCAACCTGCATTTTGGGGGAAATAGTCGCAATTTCATCCAGAAAAATAGTTCCGCTATCGGCCATTTCGAAACGGCCTTTACGATTGTAAACGGCTCCGGTAAAGGCTCCCTTTTCGTGACCAAACAATTCGCTTTCCAGTAAACTTTCACTTAAGGCGCCACAGTGAACGCTTACCATCGGGAAAAATTTACGGGGCGAATTGGCATGTATCGCTCGGGCAACCAGTTCTTTGCCGGTTCCGCTTTCGCCGGTAATAATCACTGAAGCATTCGACTGGGCAACACTTTCTATTTCACGGAGTACCTGCTGCATGGCCTGACTGTTTCCAATCAGGTCTTCAATATTTTCAAGCGAAACCACTTTTTCTTTCAGAATCTCGTTTTCTTCGAGCAAAGAAATTTGTTTGGAGGCATTCCGGATCAGGTGCGAAAGGTCGTCAGGGTCAAAAGGCTTGGTTACATAGTCGAACGCTCCGTCTTTCAATGCCTGAACCGCGGTATCAACAGTTGCGAAAGCCGTCATGATAATCACGATGGAATCTTTCCGCAAGGTTTTAATGCGTTTCAGCATTTCAAGGCCGTCCATGCCCGGCATTTTAATGTCGGCCAGTATGATGTCAAAATTGTCGGATTCGAGCATTGATAACGCTTTGGAAGCATTTTCAGCGCATTCAACGCGATAACCGTCTTCTATGAACCAATTGAACAGTGAGTCTCTTACTGATTCTTCATCGTCAACGACTAATATGGAGATTTTCTTTGTCATGATATATTGTCATTAAGTCAGTAGTAATGGTAAAGTTATTGATAGGATAGTTGCTTTTCCACGTTCCGATTTGACATCTGTTTTACCCTTGTGGCTTTGAACAATGCCGTGAACAATAGCCAGTCCCAGGCCAATGCCACTGGCATTTTGTTTGGTCGAAAAGAATGGTTCAAAAATATGCGGAATATCTTCAGGAGAAATGCCAACTCCGTTATCTGTTATTTCAATACGGATATGTTCATCGTCCGGATTCATAGTCCTGAACAGAACTTCTCCATTTTCGGAAACGGCTTCGGATGCATTGACCAGAATTGCAACACAAATTTGTTTAATTTGGTTGGAACTACAGTATATCAAATCGTTTTTTGCGGCAAAATCAGATAAAAAATCAATGTTGGCTACTTTCATCGGGTGTGACATCAACTCGAAAGTCTCCACTAATATTTCGTGAAGATGTCGTGGTTCAAATCCATTTTGGTCTTTTCTCGAAAAATCAAGTAGTCCTTTAACAATGTCCCCACAACGCTTGGTTTCATTTTCAATCAGTTTTAAATGCTTCAGCATGGACTCTTTTTTCGTCGGATCCAAATCCTGATTATTGAGTTGTTTATAAATCAGTTTGGTGTAAATGAGAATCCCGGAAAGTGGATTGTTGATTTCGTGTGCAACCGATAAGGATAATTTGCCGAGTGATGCAATTCGTTCGATGTTGATCAGTTCGTTTTGAGCCTGCCCTAATTCCTCTGTTTTCTTCTGTACTTTATATTCAAGCTGTTGCGACCAGTTCTGAAGCTCGTTTGTGGCGGTATGCAGATTATCGAGCATTTCGTTGAATGCATACGAAACCATCCGCATATCGGAAAGTTGATGAGGTTTGATTTCCAGTCGCGTAGTTTTATCTCCTTTGGCAACAGCTTCACTGGCTTTAATGATCTCGTTCAGTGGCTTCTTAATTTTTTTGTTGGTGAAAAAGATCAAAAAGATAATGAGTATAAATGTCATCACCGAGGCCAGTAAAAAATAATCAGTTGTAGATTTCTGGAGTGCAGTATCCAGCCCTTCCATCGGAATTTTAATGATGAGCGAACCGAGTACTTCTTCATTGGGGCTATGTGCATGGCATTCGCTCGTAGAGCAGGTTTTATTATTGAGAATAGGCGATTTAATCAGGAGGTGCCTTGTATTTTTATTATTCGGATTCATGATGCATTCACTGTTTGCATCAATGATCCGGTACGATTTTTCTTTTACCGAAAACATCTTGTCAAAATCAGTGTGGCAACTGAGACAATCCGGATTGGCATGATTGATTGTATCGTTTGAAATAGACGTATAAACGAGATTATTTTTATTATCGTACATGTTTACGTCATCTATTCCCGACATGGTATTAATCAGATCGAGTGTGCTTTGCAGGGAAGTCTGATCGTTTTCGAGCATGGAACGGTATAAAGCGCCTTCGACAAGCACCCCTATATTATTTCCGTTTTCACTGATGACCGATTTCATGTAGGCTTCGTTCACCGACCGAAAGATAATTCCAAATGATAAGAACAGAAAAAATGACGAAATGGTGATGATAAAAACTACCCTTCCATAAATGGACGAATGGAATTTTACATATCCGTTGAAAAACGGACTTCCGGTACTTTTTTTGCCTATAATTTTATTGAACCAAGTCATGGTTTTAGGATTAATCGTAACTCAATGCTAAGTTAGTTTCAAAATTTTAAAACAGCTTCAACTATTTGACTTTGTTTATTAATTACTTGTAAAAACGATCTGAAAAGGAACCGGACCAAGTAAAACAGCTAAAGTGAAGTAGGTTTAACCTCGCTTTGGCTGTTTATTGTAAATTACCCGTGATGAATCGTTTTTCGCTAATTCATCTGGGAAATTAATTTTCCAGGCGATTTTCCCGGTTTAGTTTACAATTCTTATTTCGGTTAAACGTTTTTTTACCCAGAAAACCTTCCTGAAAATCCTGCCATATTTCATCCGGCAGTTCTGAAAGAGGCTGGTCGAGCAATTCTCCACCGTCCTGTAAAGCAACCATGGATGGTATCGGTGCATATTTTCTGATTGAAGTTGAAATAAAGTCCTTAAACTTATCCAGTTCCTGTCTCGAGAATTGTGTTGCATCCTCTGCCAGATAATAGGAATAGGTATCTGCAGTCCAGCTCACCGGTTTAATCTTATACATCCATCCTCTTACATAGGGATCATTATTAAGTAATTCCGGATTGTCGCTTAAGACCGGATTTGCCTCCAGAATTTCACCGGAAATAGGAGAATACAGATTAAGCATTTTCCCTTTGTGATTAATTTTCGCAATCAGTTCACCTTTCTTTATTCTTTCGCCCTGTTCTTTAATCCCGGTAAATCTGACTTCACCAACCATGTGCAGCAGTAAATCGTCGAGGCCAACCCGTGCAATTCCGGAAACTCCCAAATGTGACCAGATATGATATTTGCTGAAGAAAAGGCCCTGCGGAATGTTTAGTGAGTTGACATTAAGGATTCCGGCAGTTTTTTTAAATTGGTTTCTGATTTTGATCTGCCTGTTCAGGATTAGCCAAAAAGGGATCAGGATGGCAAAAAATGCAAGAATTGCCAGATATTCGATTCCTTTTGTTTCGAAAATGTTGTTGTATGTAAATCCGTCCATTGTTTTATTTTTTTATGCTGCATTTCACAGCGGTTATTATTTCAATTCATTTGCCCATTTTGGCGATTCGCGCAGTACTGGCATACGGTTAATAATCCACCTGAATATCCATATTTCGGTAAAAATAACAGCCAGTGTAACCACGATTTCCATCCAGGTAGGGATATAGTGAATGGCGGCATCCCACCTGAATCCGATAACAGTTACATTCAGCCGGTTCAGAATAATACCCAGCATGGTCAAAATGGCTGCCAGTCTGATCATGAAAATGTTATTGGTCCGATAGCTGTAAAAGAACAATAACATAGGGATCAGCACAAATCCAATCATTTCGAGCAAAAACCAGTAGCCCATTGGGGTATTCAGCAAATTCCAGTTTTTACCATGTATAAACACCAGTAATTGAAGGAAGAAATAAGCAAACATGGCTCCGGCACATATTTTTGATAATCCATGCAGAATACCTTTCCCGGCTTGATGATTTTCCTTACTAATTTGATCTGAAAATACTTTGTGACTGATTGTTCCTTCAAAGATAACCATGGAAAGTCCTGCAAAAATACTGGATACCAGAAACAGTACCGGAATAAACTCGGAATACCAAAGCGGGTGAATTTTATCTTTAGCCATCAGGTAAAGTGCCCCTAAACCGGATTGGTGTAGGGTTGACAAAGTAATCCCGAAAATTACCGCTGCAATGGTCATTCCTGAAAGGACTTTATGAGCCCGCCTTGCACCAAGCCATTCTGCAATGGCAGGCGAAAATTCAATCAATTCGGCGAGCATGTAAAGCATAAAATGCCATGCCACCAAAAACAGCACCGAACTGGTTCCAAAACTGTTGCCAATTATCGGATTGATCACATTCCAAGGGCGACCCAAATCGAGCAATAAAGCTCCGGCATAAAAAACGTAAGCCAGAAAGCCATTCAGTACGGTTATCCTGACGATTGAATGGTACTTGTTCATTTTCAGGATATAAACCATGAAAGTAAGTACATAAGCGCCACCCGCAAATGCAACACCGGTAACTACATCAAAGCCAATCCATATTCCCCACGGAGTTTCCTGAGTAAGATTGGTCACAGAACCAATGCCTTGTGCAAACCTGATCACGATCAGGCCTAAACCTAAGAGAATTATTGGAATGGAAATGATGTTGAACGGTGTAAGCCATTTCCCTTTCGGGCGTAATTCACTAATTAAAAAACGCCAGATGGAGCGTCCGTCATTATCTTTTGCTATAGCGTAGGCAGGGCTAGTCATTTTCTTCGTCTTTAGGTTGGTTATTTTTAGTTGCTTCGTGGATTCCCAGTAAAAGGGTTGGCAGTAATACAAATACAGTGGGAACGCTGTACAGAAATCCTTTTGATAGTGCGGGGTATGACGAATTCTGAATTTTAGGATTAAATCCTACCTCGTTAAACGGCGCAGTTGAAAGGTATAAATAACCCGTTCCGCCTGCTACATTTTCGCCATAAATTTGATCAACATAAGTTCCCGGACTTTCAGCCATTCTTTTGCGCGCTTCTGCAATCAATTCGCGGCGTGTTCCAAATACTATGGCTTCTCCCGGACAGGCTTCAGCACAACTGGGCTTTTCACCTTTAACGATCCGGTCATAGCACATGTCGCATTTCTGAATTTTCGGATTGGCGCTGTGGTATTCAAATTTTGGTACATCAAACGGACAGGAAACCATACAATACCGGCAACCCATGCATTTATCGCCCCTCCAGATTACCGGTCCTTCTTTGGTCTTGTACATGGCCTGAGTAAGACAGGCCGCGGCGCAGGCTGGCTCATTGCAATGCATGCACTGATTTCTCACAAAAACTTCGCCTTTTGAAGTATTGTAATTATTAATGACACAGCGTTGTGTTTCGCTTGTTTTCCGTACAACACCGACTTTAACTTCATCCTGAGGTTCAGGCAGATCGTGTGCCAGCGCGCAGGCCCTTTCGCATTCCTGACAGCCAACACACCGGGCTGAATCATACAACATCCCGCGAAATTCAATTTTACTTTCTTCAGTGGACGAGGCTTTTGCGCTTTGGATCCCGGCAATGGCGATTCCGGCAATTCCAATAGTTTTGAAAAAGTTTCTTCGATCTAAGCTCATAACATTTTTTTTTATCTGGATTGAAATAGTTAACTCAGTTATTTGGAAGTATCAATAAATTTCATTTGAAAATCTTCCCAAACTTCCGGACCGAAATCGGCCAGAACATTGTCGGTGAGTTCGCCACCATCCTGAAGAATGATATGGGCGTAAACTGTTTTGTTTGACCTGAGGTAAGATGCCAGAAAATCTTTAAGCCGGATGAATTCATCCTGAAGCCATTCTCTGTATTTTTCGGCCATGAACATGAATTGAATTTCTCTCAACCAATTTTTGGGTTCAATCATATACACCCAACCTGTAGAATAGGGATTGGAGTTTATAAGCGATGAATCTTCAGCAAGAGCTTGATTCTTTTCTATAATTGTTCCTGAAACAGGTGATGAAATATCCAATTGTTTCCCATTTTGAATGATAGTCATGATCTTCTCGCCCTTTCTTACCTTTTCTCCGGGTTCTTTCATTTTGATGCGGGTGAGCAGACCTGTTACATGCTGCATAAAGTCGTCAAGACCTATTTTCACATTTCCATCTGGTTCCATAAAAGCCCAGGTATGTGATTTGTCGAAGTAGAGGCCTTTTGGGGCAAGTATAGAATTTTCATCAAATGCAGGAGTAATTTCAATATCTTCATCCAACTCGCTTAATTTTCTGTTTTTAATATATCTGACAACTCTAATTAAGATAATGACTGATATCACAAAGGCAATCAATACAATAAGCCAGGCCGTTGATAATAAAGGCTTTTGGTTTTGAGCCTGGTCGTTTTGTGGTTCTGCCAATGCTTCAAGATTTGCCTGTCTCTCACTGCTTACCAGGTTGCTGTATCCGTTGGCATTAAGGAATTGTTGTCCGGCAGTATTGATCCAGGTCAGAAATTCGAGTGCATTTTTATCTGTAGGTTTCGATGTAGAAATGGCATATATATTTCCGCATAACGAATTTGGATATTTACCAATCCATACACCCCTGTTAAATGCATCCAGACTACTGTAAATGTTTTCGAAGTGATCAATCCGTCCATTATTGTTTTTGTCTATCGGTATCAGCTTAATGCCTTCCAAAACTTCATTCGTTTTTGGATCCCTTACATCAATCAACTTGCAAAAGCCCAGGGCATAAATATCTTTTTGCACAGCAGCCACAACCTCTTCTGCTGTTTTCATTATTGATGCCTTTAAATCATCTGAATTAATTTTGGTAAAACTGATGATACTTGCTTTTACCGATTCGTTGTCAGTGATATAATAACGGAAAGAAACTTTTTGATCAACTTGAAACAAGTTCTCCAAATTTTGATTTTCATTGTCAGTGAATAGTTGTGCAAATTCTTCCGCTGAAATTCCCTGGCGACAGATTTCTTCCAGCATCGGATTTTTACTATTGATGATTGGCACCAATGCATCACGGCCTAAAATCATCTTCCAGGTCGTTTTATCATTTATTAATGCTGAATTTCTATCTGAAACAAAGTTAATGCAGGAGCCGCTAATAGATTGCTTATCAGTGAAGTTACCGACAATAATTTTCTGTGATGGATTTAATTTGACAAATTCATTTGCCCAGGAAGTTGTAAGACTGTTCAACTCAGGAGAACACAATATATTTAAAGAATTCGATCCGGAGATATTTGTTTGAACTCCTTGCTGGTGGCTATCAGCAGTACTGCATAATCCAACAGGGCAAAAATACAAAAGTGACGACCCGATGATCAGGAATAGAATAGTTCTCATGATATTGATATTTAAATTGGTTATCTGTTTACCGGATTGTTACGATTAATCTTGAAATCCACAATCCTGCAACGTCCAATTCAAATCCAATGCCAATAAGAAAACTTTGATATATTCGATTGATTAGTAGTTGTTTGTGTTTATTTTGTTTGTTTATTAAACACATTGTAGTGTTGAATAAATATACAATAGTTTTCGCAAAATTTTTTAATGTATTGATATACAATAATTTATTTGAATTGTGTATTTATTAAACACTGTTGAAAAATGCAATACCTATGATTTAACTAACTGATAATCATGTTGGAAACAAAAGAAAAAAGAGCCATTCAAGATGAATGGCTCCTGTCCTATTCGCACCAGCGGATGCACTTTATATTTAAGGTATTTAAATTTAAGTTACTTCTAATGGAACATATTTTTCAGCACCCTCCTCCTGAAGATACTTCCTTACGGACCGGGACAACCACCTGAGGTTTCTTTTTTTCAGTTTCCGGCGCTTTTACCAACTCTGGTTTCATCCGTATGGCAGCAGTATCCACTACCGATACTTCGGTCGAGGTCAGCTCAGGAACCTGGAATTCTCCGGTATCAGTTATTCCTCCGTGTAAATATTTTACATTCGTGTAACCCAATTGTTGAAGAAACAGGAACGGAGCAGTCGCCTGCAATTCATCACTTCCGTAAATAACTGCTTCCTGTCCGCTCTCCAGCAGACGATCGAACAACTCAATGGATTCTTCATCGAGCAGGTTACGCATTGGAATATTAATGGCGGGTTCCGGATGCCCCTGTGCGAATAATTCGGCAGAACGGATATCAATGAGTTGTTTACCGGCCATATCTGCAAATGAAACCTGCATTTGGGGTTCGTTAATCAGTTTCAGAGCCTGAACGGCAGTAATTTTGAAATCAATGGTTTTGGGCCTGAACAGGAAGGCAAAAAAAACGATGATAACTGCCAGTCCGAGTAAACTCAACCAGAGTTTATTTGATTTAATAAAACGGTTCATAGTCTGATATTATAAAAGATTGTTATTCTCGTATTAATGGAACTGTCAGCAACCTCCTCCTGAAGTTGCCTCCGGCGCTTTCCGTATGAAATTAACTTTTTCAGGTGTTTTTTTAGCTATTGGCATTTCCGGAGTTTGTCCGGCCCCAATAAAATACCGGCGGGCAGCATTCCTGAAGCTCAACCTGTCGAGATCAGCCGATGATGCTGTGTTTGAAACATCGCCAGGTTTGATGATGGTGTTGAACCATTCATTCATTCCGCCTTTCATGATGTATATCCGGTTTACAGAATGGCGTGTTGCAATCAGCCATGCTTTTTCTGAAATCAAATCAGAATTGGCATACCATATTTTATCTTTCCCGGGCTGGTTTAAAAGTTCCAAAGTAGAAGCCGACAGAAGTGAATCGGTTTGAATATTGATAGCTCCCGATAGGGCAAACTGCTTAAATTGATCACCCGGTCGCAAGTCAATCAGCATCAGGGTGGGATCGTTCTCAATAATCCGGTGAGTAACCTCATCAACAGATAAATAACGCGAATTCTCGATAACGGCCGAAAGCAGTAATTTGGGATCAATTTCCTTCTGTCTCTTCTCTTTCGGAAGTATTACCAGGCCCAGGGCGAGCACAATCAGAAGGATAGCAAGTATTGTATATTTTCTTTCCATAGTTTAGAGCTTAATATTCAACTTTCTTTACTTTTTTCTGAACCCATGCAGCTCCGAAGAACATGCCCACAGCGGCTAAAACGAGGAATAAAGTGAACAGTTCGGGTGAAATCCCAAAGGCGGTATTAATCATTTTAGCGCCCTGTGAACCACTATAGAACATATTTTCGATGAACGAAAAAGATTCAGAAAAGATAAAAACGCCAATGAACATCCCTCCGAAGAAAACAAGTCCGTCAATTCGCCCAACTGCTGCAGCGCATAAGCTCGTTCCGGGGCAAAAACCAGCCATCGCGAAACCAATTCCCATGATGACTCCGCCAACAATTGCAGAAGTCAGAAAGGTGGGCTGAATGTAAAGCTGTGAGAAGTCAACCAGTCCGAAGTAATTCAAATAAAGCAAACCTACAGAAGCTACAATTGCCGCGGTGAAGAATACTTTTACCACCACAAAATCGTAGCCGAAGAAGGTGCCGATAATCTTCCGTGATGAAGAAAACCCCGACGATTCGAGCGCAAAGCCAAAACCCATGCCTAGTATAACTGCAAATATTGGATCCCAGGCCGGGGAGACTATTCCTGATGAAATGATTGGTCCGATCATAATTTTTAACTTAAAGGGTTAAATCCAGTTTTTACGAAAAATCCATGCAACCACGAAAGCCGTTCCGAAAATGGCAACCATCGTAATGTATCCGCCAAGCGATAAAACAGCCATCCCGCTCAGGGCAGCGCCACTGGTACATCCTCGGGCAAGCTGTGCGCCAAATCCAAAAACAAGGCCACCTGCCAATGCAAACAAAAGCCGCCGGCGAGATGTGATTTTGGGCGAATGTTCCACTTTCAGTTTCAGCCGGTTAAATACAATTCCTGAAATAAATGCTCCTGCCAAAACTCCAAGTACTTCATAGATAAGCCAGTTGCTCATCGGTTTTTTATCGCCACCGGCAAACTGACTGTAATAGGCTGATTGCTCAACATGTTGCGGTGCAATAATATTTACAGTTGCAGCAACCGTATTTTTCACAGCGCCGCTGGCGCCAAGTCCACGGCCCGAAAGGTAAAACGAAAGCAAAAGGACAGTCCCCAATATCGCTCCGCCCAGATATGGGTTGAGGTAGAACGATCCGTCATATTTAGATTTTTTCATTTATGATGTGTTTTATAGTTTAATTTGTTTCGGGTTTCGGGTTGCGTGTTAATCCCGTAACTCGTACCCCGCAACCCGTATCCCGTAACCCGTAACCCGGATCAATAAAGGTACCTCGTAATCTGCCCGGCTTCAACCATCAGGAACCTGAAAATCAATCCTCCTAAAAGGATTAGTACGGCTGGAATAAGAATGGGGACCTTGTATCCCTTCAGTTCAAAAATTTCGAGTACAGCAGGGAAAATCAGGCCAAGAATGACCACAAACGTAAAGAACGGCGCTGTGAATTTTCCACCAAGAAAAAGATTTGCCGCATTAATCTGTGCTTCCGATCCGGCCAGAAAACCCATGAACAGGTGTATGATAAAGAAAAGCTCAATAATGATGAGCAGGATATCTATGCGCCCCATTATTTTTCGTTCTTTATGATCCTTACTCATAAGGATGATGGTGGCTGCACCGGTTGACATACCGGAGACCAGAAACAATGGCCCGAGGATAGAGGTATTCCACAATGGGCGGGCATTGAATGCCGAAAGTAAAATTCCGGTATAAATGCCTAGAATAACCGCATAAATTGCCATTGGCCAGGCTATGAATTTTCTGTTCCTAATTACCCATGCTTCAAATGTCTTCAGAAACTTGAATTTCCAATTCCATTTTGGAAATATCTCACGGATATAACTGAATGACCAGACTATTGAAATCGGAGTAATAATCATTAAGACCCAGGAGCCCCAGCCCATTGGCGATTCCAGGCGAATCGTTGTATATAACTGCCAGAACCAGAGTTTGTGTTTCAGGTCGAGAAACAACATGAACAGTCCGATGATCAGGATAAAAGGCACCAGCATGGGCGCTTTTTTGACAGTTGCCGGCATCTTATTTTCTTTGCCCATGAGGTAAAACACACTGGCAAAAACAAGGATCCCGGCAGCAAGGCCGCCCAGGAAAAGGTATATGGGAATCTGCCAGTGCCAGATATTCAGATAAGGGTCTATATTCGGGATGTTTCGTCCGCTTGCGAATAATTCTTCTTTCATGTATTTTATTTAAACCAGATAAAATATCTGTGGTTTGGTTCCTGCTTCAGGAGCCAGAGATTTGAATTTCCGGTTCTTCAGCACATTAACTATTTTCGAATTCGGATCGTCGAGATCGCCAAAGTGCATGCAACTGGTTGGGCAAACGCTCACACAGGCAGGATTTTTACCTTCACGAACACGGTGAATGCAAAAAGTACATTTGTCAACATAGCCATCAGGATGCGAATAGCGGGCATCGTAAGGACACGACTGTATGCACGCGCCACAACCAATACACTTGTTCGGATTAACCAACACGATCCCGCCATCTTCTATATGACTGGCGCCGGTCGGGCAACAACGAACGCAGGGAGAATTGTCGCAATGATTGCAGCGTTCGGTGCGAAGTTCGATGCTTACATTCGGATAGGTTCCGTCAACAACTTCAACCACCCAGTCGCGGCAGAAACCCACCGGGACATTGTTTTCGGTCTGGCAGGCCACCACACAATCGCTGCAGCCAACGCATTTCCGGGTATCAATAGCCATTGCATATCTCATAGTTTAGCCTCCTTCTTAGGTTCGTCTTTCAAAAAGGTGACGAAGTTTCCGCGCATTCCGGTTCCGCCCATGATTGGATCAGTCATCACGTTTGTTATTAGTTCAGTATCGTTCACTCCCCGTCCAAAAGCGTAAGTCAGCGGTTTATGGTGGTGACCGAATCCATGTACAATATAAACCGAATCCCAGCGAATGCGCTCTGTAACACGAACCTTCACCGGGAAATTGGAAACCACGCCATCCTGATTCTTCAACCATACATACTGGTCTTTTTTCAGGCCCCACAATTCAGCCACCTGCGGATTTACCCAAACCGCATTTTCAGGCATCAACGCCACCAGGTTCCTGTTGTTAGCTGTACGGCTGAAAGTGTGCATTGGCGCCCGCCCGTATATCAGCCGGTAATAGCCTTCTTCGGGTTGAGGATGTTTCGTATAAACAGGCATAGGCTCAAACCCTGATTCAACCAATTCTTTCGAATACAATTGTATTTTTCCTGAAGCGGTTTTGAATTTATGATCTGAACCGGGTTCGATGTAGGCAGGGGTTTTACGCGGATACTTTTTTACACCAATGCGTTCCATCTCTTCGGGCGACAAACCCAGTTGTTTCAGTTGCCAGTCAATTACTTCTTTAAAATCTGAAAAGTTAAAATAAGCGCCCAGACCTAACCGTTCGCCAATCTGTTTCGCGATCCACCAGGCCGGTTTCGTTTCATACATGGGTTCAACAGCAGGCATTCGCAATGCAAGGGTTGGCTCGCGGTGAGGGGTAGCGCGAAGGTCGTCGTACCGTTCCAGGTAAGTACATTCAGGCAAAACCACATCGGCATAACCGGTAATTTCCATAGGCATGGTATCAACAACAACCAGTAATTCCAGCGATTGCATGGCTTTCATCAATTGCTCTTTCAATGGTATCGCAACGATGAGGTTAGTACCCGAAACGATCCAGCCTTTTATCTGATGAGAATTTCCTTCTCCGGGAATTGACGCTTCAATTATGGTATTGGTAATTGATTCTTTTGCATGTGGATACCTTCCGTTCAGGGTATCCTGCCACGACCATTTTGGCTTTGGAAATTCAGGGCGTGGAAATTCAGGAACTTTAATTCCTTCCTTGAAGAAAATTCCGCCCCGGTTTCCCCATGAGCCTAACAAAGCGTTCAGGATGGCTATGGCACGCGAGCGTTGTACATCGTCGCCGTACCAGGTCGTATGCCGCCCGGGATGGATGATGGTTGCAGGAGCTGCATTGGCCATTTCGCGGGCTGTGTTGCGAATAAGCTCTGGTTTTAATGTGGTTATTCCATAGGCCCATTCAGGAGTGAAATTCCGTACATGTTCCTTTAATTCGTCGAAGCCTTCTGCATATTTTGAAATATATTCCTTGTTGTACAGGTCATCGTAAATGAGCACGTGAATCCAGGATAGCAAAAGGGCCAAATCGGTTGATGGTTTGATGGGCAGCCAGTATTTCGATTTACTTGCGGCTGTTGATAATCGCGGATCAACAGTAATGATGGCCGCTCCTTTATCAATGGCTTCCGACATTTCCTGAACCTGACCGTTGTGCATATTTTCTCCAAGATGCGACCCAATCAGTACCAGGCAACGTGTATCGCGGATATCTGTTACTTCGGGACTGCTAACCGATTCGCCAAAGGTGAGTTCGAAACCGGTATCGCGCGGGCCGCGGCATTGGGCAAATGAAGGCGCAGTAATATTGGTTGATCCGTAAGCATTCAACAGTTGGGTAAAATATTTGCCCGAGCTGCCATGGTTGAATAGCGCCATGCTTTCCGGTCCATGCTTTTCGCCAATTTCCTTCATCTTTTTGGCGATGAAATCAAGCGCTTCATCCCAACTGGCTTCGCGGTAAGTTTGCTCTCCATTTTTTGTGACACGCATTAAAGGTGTTTTCAGGCGGTCGGGATCGGTAAACATCCCAACGCCGCCAGTGCCGCGCGGACAAAGACGCCCGTTACACTGCGGATCGTTATCATTCCCGATAATTTTCTGAATTTGTCCTTTTTCTGAAACATAAGACCATCCGGCGCATTTCCAAAAGCAAACTTCACAGTAAGTTGGAACCTTCTTCCAAACCGGTGGGGAATTCAGTCCTCCTGAAAGTTTTTTGGAAGAAGAGGCGCCCACGACCCAATGTATGGTACCACCCACAATTGCGGTTGCCCCTAACCCTAATGAGCTGATTTTTATAAAATTCCTCCTCGTATGCATTATTTTGATATTTAGAGTTTTATGGAATAAATGAGTGTAGATTTTTGTTGTTCCTGACTCATTTTGCCGCAAAAGTAAAGTAATCGGTGAGTTAAGCAAAGGACTTTTATTGTAAATATCTAGATAATTGCAGGTATTGAGTTAATTGTCAGTAAATCAGAAATATAAGTAAATAATGAAGTCGTCACTTTACTTTATGATGTCCGACATAAAAAAAACTGATCTAAAGCAGTTTTTGATAAAAATTGAAGGCGAACCAACAATTATAAATGTTGTAGATTTGGGTGGGCGAAAGAAACGATTCATGCAAAAACAAAAAAACATATCGCGAAAAATATTTATCCGGTCATTGGCAGGGCTTAGTTTAAGTTTTGTTGCCTGGATTTGGTACCAGATAAGCAATTTCCAAACCGAAAGGGAAAGCAGGACGGAATTCAGGCATGGGCAGGATATTCCATTGGGCATCAGTTATTTTGGAAAGTATTATTTGATCCGGACAGAAAACTCGCTCCGGGCATTTTCAACCGCCTGTACCCATGCCGGATGCCGGATTGGAACAAATAACGGGAATTCGCTTCAGTGCAGTTGTCACGGCTCCCGGTTCGAAGCTGAAACCGGAAAACCATTGAAAGGACCGGCCATCAAACCTTTGAAGGAACTCGAATGCCGGTTTGATGAGAAGAACGGACAATGGCTAGTGAGGTTACAGCCGGTGGGGATCTAAATTATCGCAATCATAGGACTTCGTTTCACTGCGTCCTAAGCTGTTACATGTCGGGGCTTTGCCCCTTTGGAGTCCTGAAAGGACAGCTTGTAATAGCACAGGGTGAAATGAAATGGAACCCTGTGAAGTAGAAACAAAAAATGAAAATAGTTTTCGGAATGCACCTGAAAAAACTAAAAAAGTTCCTGCAATTTGACACTGCCGGCTGGATAGCAAGCTCATCGTTGCTGATCTGCACTGTCAGTGGTGTGTTGCTGGCCATTCCATACGATTTTAGCCGGGCACACCAGTCGGTTTCCGAAATGCTGCTGCTCAATCCTGCCGGATCGCTGGTGCGTAACCTGCATTACTGGAGCGCACAGTTTTTCTTTATTTTCAGTGTTCTGCACGTGTACGACCATTTGTATAAATCCACCGAAACCAACATCAGGAACAGACGAACCTGGCTGATTATGTGTGTTGCACTGGTTTTTCTGGGTTACGAAATGATTTCAGGTTTTATCCTGAAAGGCGATGCTGCCGGTATTCAGGCTGGGAGAATTTTGGCTTCATTGCTCGAATCCATCCCTTTTTTCGGAAAACTGCTGAGTTCAGCTTTTACCGGAGTGGGCGAAAACAGTCAGGTAGTTTACATTCAGCATGTGGCCACCGGAACAATTCTGTTGTTCATTGCAGTTTACGATCATGTGAAAACCATCTGGCCAAAGCGTAAATCGTGGATAATCGTTTTTCTGTTGATTTTGGCTGTTAGCTTGTTATTCAGGGCTCCGCTGGGTCAGGCCGATAGTAGTGAGGTAAAAGGTCCCTGGTTTTTTGTGGGCATTCAGGAAATGCTGCATCTCACCAGCCATCCGGCATACGTAATTTTCCTGATTTTTATTTTGCTCACGGTTATCTATTTTCTTCCACGTTTCAGGAGAAATTACAGAGCGCTGACCAAGCAGATTTTGCTTACCGCCGGAATTTTTTACCTGATGATTACTATGGTAGCGCTGCTTTTCCGGGGCGAAAACTGGGAATGGAAATCATGGAGCGAAAACCGGCTTTCAGGAGAACAACTCCTGATTTTTGACCCGGTTGATTTATTTAGTTCCGAAAATCAAAAGTTGATTCCTGAAAATCAAAAGAGGGAGAGTTGCCTGCTTTGTCATGTTGCTATGAAAGGTTTATCGGAGCCGCACAATCCGGCTGTGATTGGATGTTTTGCCTGCCATAAAGGCGATGCGTTTTCGACTGATAAATCGTTGGCACACCGGAATATGATTTTGGTACCGGGCAATTTTTCGAATGTACGGCAAACCTGTGGAACACAGAACTGCCACACTGATATTACTGGCCGGATGCAGAAATCGCTGATGGCCAGCCAAAGCGGAATCATTGCCGTGGATAAGTTTGTCTTTGGCGAAACGGTTTCGCTGAACGACACCTTTCATGTTCAGAAACTTGGTCATTCAGCGGCTGATACCCATTTGCGAAATTTGTGCGCAGGCTGTCATCTGGGGATGGAAAAAATGAAAACGGGAAATGCCGAATGGCTCGAACGAGGCGGCGGTTGCAATGCCTGCCACCTTCACTATACGGATCAGGCAACCGAAAGCATGAAACGGATGCAGACCGGAACTTCGAATGCAGCCAGCGAAATTCATCCGACCATTGACATTCAGGTTTCGAACGACCGCTGTTTGAGTTGTCACAGCCGTTCGGGCCGGATTTCGCTGAGTTACGAGGGCTGGAACGAACGGGGAGTGGGGCCTGCCGAAAATAGCAGTGCAATAACTAAGATTTTATCGGATAATCGGATCGTTGAATTTGTGCAGGCTGATATTCACCACCAAAAGGGAATGGCTTGTATCGACTGCCACACTTCGTACGACCTGATGGGCGATGGAAAACACCACGCCCACAAAGAAGACGCTGTGAGCGTGCAGTGTGTGGATTGCCATACAGCGGGAAAAGTAAATTCGATAGAGATATCTTCACTTCCCGATAAGGAATCGCAGATGATTGCCTGGCTGCGGAAAACTGATACAAAAACCAAAGTGGTAATCACCATCAAAAACCAGCAGGCGCTGATGAATACCCGTGTTGATTCGCTGAACCGGATCTTCCTGAAGGATAAACTGACCGGGAAAGACCGTAAGTCGAAACCTCAGGCTTCGGTTTGCTCCAAAGGGAAAGGGCACAGCCGTCTGAGTTGTGAGTCGTGCCACACAGCCTGGGTGCCGCAGTGTATCGGTTGCCACAACAGTTTCGAAAAAGAAACTTCTGGATTTGATTTGCTGACGGGCCAAACGACCAAAGGTACCTGGGTCGAATTTGCCGGAACCAGTCTGCCTGAACCGCCGGTTTTGGGAGTGAATTCAAGCACTAATCAGGTGGTAACAGCTATGCCCGGAATGGTGATGAGCATTGATCACGAATCGTTTGCGAAAGAGAAAGGGAAAAGTTTTCACCGCCTGTATGCACCCACATCGGGGCACACTACCCAACGCGAAGGCCGAAGCTGCAAATCGTGCCACAACGACCCGCTGGCTATTGGTTTTGGTCGCGGCGAGTTGATTTACAGCGTTTCCGGAAATAGTGGAAGATGGACCTTTGAACCCCGTTTTGCACTCAATCCGAACGATAATCTGCCTGAAGATGCCTGGACAGGGTTCCTGAAAGAAGCACAAACTCCTTATGCTACCCGCGATTGGCTGCGGCCTTTCACCGTTGCCGAACAAAAAAGGATTCTGGAAGTGGGCGCCTGCCTGAGTTGTCACGACGAAAAATCAAAAGTGATGGATCGGGCTTTGGAAAATTATGAGCAAACGCTGGCGGGGCGAAGCAAAAAATGTGTTTTAGCGGAATGATTATTCTTCTATTTGGTCATTCCAATTCAATTCTTTTGAGGATGCGGTGGTAAAACACCAAATCGACATAATGAGGCCGGTTGCCCAGAGTAATTCGGTATTGTCGGCCAATAAAAGCAAAACCTTTTCCCAGTTCAAGCAGGAAATGCTGTAAATGATCAATCAATCGGGTTTCTAAATCGGTTTCGGATAAATGGTACGGCTCTGGAATTTTAAGAAATTCGAGTACATAGGGGTCGCGGATTATATCCGTTGGTTTTTCAATAATCTGCCCTTGTTCAGCCAATTTCATTATTCCTTCCTTATCTTTTGATACAGCTAAACGAAGGAATAATGAAGATTTTTTTTGACGTTTGAGTTCGGGAATTGACCAGCTTTCCAGGATCGTTTGTTGAAGGTAAAAGCTACGTTCCAGTTTGTCAGATATCTTTAGCAATTCGACGTAATGTGACCAACTCAATAAGTGAGAAGGCTTCTCACTTATTGGGAATTCAAGATAGAAAAGTCTCATGTAGATGAGATTACTACGACTGAAGCCCTTGCCTAAATTTGTCAACAAATCGCCCGATAGTTTGTCAATAAGTGCTAGTCCATATTCTGCGCGCTGCTTCCCTTTTTGTTCAAATTCGACAATATATCGCCCTATTTGCCAGTAGGTTTGCACTAAATGAGCATTTACAGAAACTACTGCATTTTTCTGGCCTTGAATGTAGGCTTCAGAAATCTGCTGAATTAACTGGTTGTAGTTTTCACTTAAATTTATATCCATTGGCATTCTTTTTTTATTTTCAATTAAATCCAAAGCCAAATATATCAAATTTTGTAGTTTGTTTTATCGCTGATTATCTACACGGTATTCCAGACATTCCCGGTAGCTGAACAAAAACGGATTCTGGAAGTGGGAAGTTGCCTCACCTGCCACGACGAAAAATCAAAAGTGATGGATCGGGCGCTGGCAAATTATGATCAAACGCTGGCGGGGCGGAGTAAAAAGTGTGTGTTGGATGAAGGGCGATGAAAAGTTCAATCGAGTAGAATATAGCAGCAATTTTAATCAAGTATTAAACTTTGAATTTCTGCTTTAAGTTTGGGGAGATGATTGATAACAATACTCCAAATCAAATCGTCTGAAATCTTATCGTTGCCAAGTCTTGATTTCAATATCCATAAATGAGTTGTTTGGAAGAATCAATTGATTGGCGCAGATATGGATTTTGAATAGCTTTGTCTTCCAGTAAATCAACTTCGCGGTTAAATAAACGCTCCAGCGAATCTTTCAAATCGAAGTAATTATCGGCGTAGTTGTAAAGATCAATGCCTTGAAAATCAACAATTAAATCAATATCGCTATTCTTTTTGAACCTGTTGGTTAGAACAGAACCAAAAATAAACAGTCGGCTTACATAGTGACTCTTGCACAAAGTCTTAATTGCTTCAATATTGCTTTCAACTAAATCCATAGCACAAATATATCAAATTTAGCAGTTTGTTGAGTACTGAATACTTGCACATCGCTCCGAACATTTTTTGTAGCCGAACATAAACGGATTTCGAAAGTATAAGCTGCCTCACCTGCCACGACGAAAAATCAAAAGTGATGGATATAGCGTTAGAAATTTATGAGCGAACGCTGGCGGGGCGGAGTAAAAAGTGTGTTTTGACGGAGTGATTAATGAATAGAAGATGATAATAAATAGATAAATAGATAATCACGAAATGGTTGAAAACAAGTGATTTAATTGCTCCTTAGTTTTCATGTAGATTCCTCATCCGAAGTATTTCAACTCCAAATTGTTTTACTTTTCAAAATTGAACAAACCCAACATTTTTTCGTATAGAAAAAATATTTATTCATACAAATTAAATGAAATGTACCTCCAGTCAGTAGAATGTTGTATTATTAACTTAAACTTATCAGTTATGAAAACATTTAAAATCATCGCTGTGATTTTTGCAGTTTTAATTGCTGCAGGTTTCTCTAAGGCAAATGCTCAGGCTGTGCAGGATAAAGCTCTCTCATGGACTGACTGTTTTTATTCTGAATGTGCCAATAACGGAAATGGTGAATGGATTTGCGGAACCTTGATCCAACACGCTGTTTTCCGTTACAATAAGGATGGGAGTTTGAAATCAATCCACTGTAACTATATAGAATCAGAATTTATAGGACAATCTTCAGGAGAAGTTTTTACTTTTATTGGAGCATCTAAGGGAGATTTTGTTAAATTTCCATTTGGATTTAATGAGACAGCTATCCTGTCCGGGGATAAAGGAACAAAAGTTGTGATTAAAACAAAGTTTCATGTCATATCTGAAGTTGAAATTGTGTGGGAACTCTTCTTTGAAAAATGTTCCTGATTAGAATTTGTGCATCCATGTTTTGAAAGAAACCTTTCTCGATGAGCTGTTCTTTGAGTATATTTAATCCCGGCTCCCCGGTGAAAAGGGGATTGTACTCTTCACCTTGGTTTTGCTTTGATGGAAAAAAATAACAAGTAATGATCCTGGCGGGATTGAATAATGAAAGGATTGATCGCCGTGCTCGTGATTCTTATGGGGGTACTTAACAAAGAAAAAGCCTTGTAACTTATCAAGGCTTTTTCTTTGTAGTCAAGAGGTTAGAAATATCTAACCTGAGTTTACAAGCTCCGGATAGGTTGCAGGTCTAATTGATGATTGTGAATTCCAGACAAGACCCTAATTTTTAACCAGAGGCAATGATGTACTATTAATAACCAGCCGGTCATCCCAAATTGCAATGGGNNTATTTTTTTCTGCTATGGCATTCCCCATACCAGTAGATACATAACCAGTATTTAAAGACGTAAATGTGCCATTATTCGAAAAAGAAAATGTACGTCCCTGTGCGACATTACCCACACCCATTACACCGCTATAGGTGCCGTTTAATTTATAATTCGCCGGAAATTCTTTCAGCCGCATAACTATGCTAAATGCATCTATCCTGATAAGCTCTCCATTCTTATACTCAACTTCAACTTCAGTAGTTAAACCATTCACCCATTTTATCTTCAATAAATTATTGCTGATACTGTAAGTGCCCATATTCTTCATGTTATCAACCCTTTCCTCAGCCAGGTTAACCGGATTTGCTCCATGTTTTGGGTCAAGCACAATGGTGCCATTATCGGCAAAAAAGTACCAGTTAAGCGACGTACCTCCGGTTAACCAACGAATATGCCGCAGGTATAATTTGCCCTTAGATGCTTTATCAGCGCTAATTTTCACATCTCCATTTGAACCCGGAGCCCTTAATTCATTTGCAGCAACCCAGGTGTCCCAATAATCAGAATATCCATCAAAATGTATTTTAAATTTTCCATCCTTTATTTCAACAATGGTTCCCTGATCCCATTTTTTGGAACTGAAAGCCTCAACCCTGCCACCAACCTGTAAGGTGAATGAATTGTTTGTTACCGGGGAGGGAGGGATTGCTGCCGGTGTAGCTGGCAATGGTACCGATTGAATCAACTTAAACTGGTCTTTGGTCATCCAGGTATCATACTGATCGTCAAATCCATCGTAATGGATTTTATGAGCCGTATGAATTATTTCCCTGACGGTGCCTTGATACAATTTACCATCACTGGCGGTAAACTCTACTTTTGCGCCTACCCGAATTTCCTGGGCATTGCTCAATTCTATAATAAATAGCAGTACAAGTAGCAATCCAATTTTACGCATGGTATTTTTTTAAGTGAAAGTTGTTGAAAAAGTAAACAGCAAATACAGAAAATTGTTTTCATGTCATTTAATTCGTATTCAACACTATATTTAGGAAGAAAGCGAACTATGTTGTTTTTGATTCGCAGTATTTCTAGGATCAATCCCTGGAATGGCTTTTCGAAGGCGCCAGGGGATGGCAGTATTCGATAAGCTGTGTACACATCACAACAAATGGTTTCGATCATATACAAAACCCTATGGATAAGCTTGATTTTTAAAACTTTAATTATATATTTGTATGTAGAGCAATTAATCCACCATTAGCCAACTATTTTGAACCTGTGAAAAACCGAAAAACCATGATTAAACCACTCTGCATACGCAAGTCGCACAATATAAATCTTTTAATAAATCTAACAACATAAAGATAAAGCCGATATATCCACAACTTTGTGGATGTACAGGTGTTGAACGAAAACGCCTATGGCGCTAACCTTTGGGCATCGCTTTTCGTTAAGAGTGTTACACAAAAACATACGGATATGAAAAAAAACTTTACGAGAACAGATGACCTGCGAAATGCGGGTGCGCAACTACAGTGAAAAGACCATTGAACGTTATATTTCAGTAATTGCGCGACTTTCCAAACACTTTAATTTATCTCCCGGTTTAATTACCACTTCACAACTCAAGGATTACGCTTATTTTCTGATCCATGAACAACAGGTTTCTGTTTCTACCATCAACCAGCTAATCAGTGCCTGGAAGATTTTGCAGGTTGATGTATTGGGAAACGCCTGGGAGAATTTCAGGCTCAAACGTCCCCGCAGGGAAAAGAAAATTCCTGTTGTATTATCGCAAGCCGAAGCCGCAGCTTTGATCAACGCGCCACGCAATTTTAAACACCGGGCCATTTTATGCCTGGCCTACGTTAGTGGCCTACGCCTGAGTGAAGTGCTTAGCCTGAAACTGGCCGACATTGATTCGGGAAGAAAACTAATCAGGGTAATCAGAGGGAAAGGCAACAAATCGAGGGAGGTTAACATTCCTGATCAACTCATCGCCCAATTGAGGGAATATTACCGGTATTATCGCCCCAAGTTGTTTCTTTTTGAAAGCCTCGCTCCTGGGAAACCTTATTCGGCTACCAGCTTCAGGAATATAATAAGCCGGGCAGCGGTTAAAGCCGGAATTAAAAAGAACCTGTCACCTCATGTTTTGCGCCATTCGTTTGCCACCCACATGCTTGAACGGGGATTAAACCTGAAACGGCTGCAATTGATGTTGGGACACAATTCGTTGAAAACCACCTCCATTTACCTGCATCTGGCCAACCCCGACCTTAGCAATTTGCCCAACCTGCTTGACAACCCCACGCAATAAACTCATGCAGGCGATCATCAACCAAAGGCACAGGATCGAGGTAGCCGATGTCTTTAGCAGCTGCATACAGGAATTTGTACAGCACCATACGCTTTGTCCAGTTCAGCAAAATGCCCTGGAAGATATTATGCAATGCCGTACTGCCCGACTCGGTGGACATTTAAACTGCTGCACCAATTGCGGGTACGAAAAACCTTCATACAACTCGTGCCGGAACCGTCATTGTCCCAAATGCCAGTTTATCAAACAAGTTCAATGGGTAGATAAACTAAAAGGCAGGTTGATCCCCGGAAAGTATTTTCATATAGTTTTCACCATCCCGGAACTCTTAAATCCCCTTTTTTACATCAATCAGGCCGATTGTTACCACTTGTTGTTCCGGGCAGCATCCGAAGCATTGCAAAAAGCAGGAAGTAATCCCAACTTCCTGGGGGCTGATACCGGAGCAGTTGCCGTATTGCATACCTGGGGGCAAACGCTCACCTATCACCCGCACATCCATATGCTCGTTCCTGCCGGCGGCTTGTCGGAAGATGAAACTCATTGGATCCAGTCGCCAAAGAAGTTTTTTGTGCCGGTAAAAGCGCTTTCTTCCATGTTCAGGGGAATATTGATCCGGGAACTGAAGTCGTATATGGACCAAAACAAACTACGCATACCTCAAGACATGGACGGTTTTGAGGAATTTAAGAAAAAACTATACCTGAAAAACTGGAATGTCTATTCGAAAAAAGCGCTGGGCGGAATAAACAGCGTACTGGCTTACCTGGGAAAGTACACTCACCGTGTAGCTATATCAAACAACCGGCTTATAGCACTCGGGCAGAATAAAATATCATTCTTTTACCGTGACTACCGGAATGCAAACCGGCAACGTACCATGTCGTTGGACCAAACCGAATTTGTACGGCGGTTCCTGCAACATATACTGCCATCGGGGTTCTATAAAATCAGATATTTTGGCATTTTAGCTACAGTTCACATTCATACCAAAAGGGAACAGGCAATAGCCCTGATCGGAAAAACCATCCTGCTCCCGGTACTTGAAGGCTTGTCTGCATACGAAGTGATCCGTGAATTAACCGGCAAAGACCCTGCCCATTGCCCCAAATGCAAAACCGGATTTATGACCCTAAAAATGGTGATCTATAAATCAGGGTGATACAACATCCAATGAAACGTTCTTTGCAGTTTTGATTACTGGATAAACAGCATTTCAACCTGTAATGGGAAAGCTATGCCCATACCTGGCCAGAAATAAACAACCGAAAATTTTCCACAGGCCTTCCAAATAGAAAATTGAGCGGAAAACATCAGAATAGACCAGCCTGATGAAAAACAGGAAAAAGGACAAGCTTTAACATGTGCATAGTTGTCGGCGTAATCGTACAACTATATTTTATCCAACATTCCCGATTTAGATTATTCTTACCTAAAAATCATTCGATTCTCACCTTTATGTTGTATATTGCAGTAACGTTGGATAAAATACTTAGACGTTAGCGGTTATTAAAAGAGACCAAACATATCAAAAATGGCAAAACAAGAACCATTAAAAGAAGAACTAATCGAAGGCATCTGCAAGATAATTGCGGAAACAAATTTAGGTCTTTCTGGAACTGAGATTGGTAAACTATTGGCAGACTCAAAAATTACAGATACAGACCCAGAATTAACAAAATGGAAAAGATTGTACAATGCCTTTGCTAATTGGCAGAATGAGCACCAATGTTCAAATAATATTTGGGATTTTATAAAAAGGGCAATGGCTCCAGTAAGATATCTTAATGATAAAGATAAATTTGATTTTAGAAGAATAGAGCTCAATAAAAGACTAAGTTTTATTGGTATTGAAATTGCTGAGACCGGAAAAATATTAAAAACAACTAAAGTTGAGACAATTGGTGAAGCTGAAAGGAAAGCAGATAGATTAAAACATTTATTGTTGGAAAGAAATGTCCATCAAGACGTATTGCGATTTTGTAAGGCTGAATTATTACAAGAGAATTATTTCCATGCAGTTTTTGAGTCCACTAAAAGTGTTGCTGATAAAATCAGAGATTTATCTGGTATAACTTCTGATGGTAATGATTTAATTGATTCGGTTTTTGCAGTTAATAATCCTATTCTTATAATCAATAATTTAACAACAGAAACAGAAAAAAGTGAACACAAGGGATTTGCAAATTTATTGCGTGGTTTTTTTGGAATGTTTCGTAATACAACTGCTCATGCACCGAAGATTAAATGGACAATTAATGAGAATGATGCTTTGGACATTATGACTTTAGCTTCTCTTTTTCATCGTAGACTGGATAATTCACATAAAATTAGATAATTAAATATCTATATGAGAAGTACAAAGGAAATAGAATTTGATTTATTAGAAAACGGATTGGATTTTATTGATAATTCATTAAAACCAATTCTTGAATCAAAGAACAACCATGATTTAAAGTATTCTGTATTGCACATTTCAGCAGGTACAGAATTAATTTTGAAAGAGATTTTAAGAACTGAGCATTGGTCTTTAATATTTGAAAATATTGATACTGCAAATTTTCAAAAATTACGAACAGGAGATTTTCAAAGTGCTTCTTTCGAAACCATTTTGAATCGTCTTGAAAATATTGCCGATATAGAAATCTCAGAAAGTGCAAAAAGATATATTCGGGAATTAAGGAAAAAGAGAAATCGAATAGAACATTTTGCATTCAAAGAAATTGATTCTGCAATAAAAAGTAATGTTTCAAAAGTATTATCTCATGTATTAGAAATAATAAGAGAAAACCTTGATATAAAAAAATATTCAAAAAAATCACAGAATTTATTTAAAGATATTTTAAAGAAGTCTGCTAAATTTCAAGAATTTACATCTTTAACCAATGCTAAATTAAAAAATCGACTTGAAGAATTACAAAACCAAAAAGTCAGACTATTTGATTGCCCTGAATGTTTCCAACACACTTTGCCCTTAAATGAAGAACTGGAGTGTTTATTCTGTGGGTATCAAGACACTCCTGAAAATGTCGCTTATGCATATATTGAAAATATCTGGGGGTTAAATGAGTATTCAGAAGTAAAAGATGGCGGCTACTTTCCTTTAGAAACCTGCCCGAAATGTGAACAGCGGACATTACTCATTAAAGATGATACCTTTTTATGCTTTTCCTGTGTAAATGAATGGAAAGCTGATGAGTTACGAAATTGCGATTGGTGTAATCGACTATATGAAGAATCTGATGGAGACTGGGGAATGTGTGTAGATTGCAAAGAAGAAAGAATGGAAAAATTAATGAATGATGATTAATAACAACCGCTAATCAAGTAGACGGCTCCGCCAGTAGTTAACTAACGGAGTGCGCCTCTCACACCGCAATTGCTCGCGCAATTGTGTACGGTTCTCGTATACGGCGGTTCATCAGGTATCAGCACTATCGCTCTTTACACCAATAGTACCTCTGTCTTTGTTTAGGATAAGGCTGGTAAACAGGACTTACACCCTCTGGGAAAATAACACTTGTTGTTCTTATGCTTAGTAAGGTTTATTTGTATTTTTATACTTTTTCCAGAGCTTATAACCGTTATGGACAAGCTTGTAATCTCGCGAAAAGTAGTAACTTTGTAATTACAATCTGAAAATTGATACCATGGAAGTTTCTGTAATAAAAATTGGTAATTCAAAGGGAATCCGACTTAGCAAGACTTTGCTGGACAAGTACAAAATCCAAGACACAGTTGAGGTAATCCTCGAAAAGGGACAAATAGTCATAAAACCACTATCAAGACCGCGAAAAGGTTGGGAAAAAGCTTTCAAAAAAATGGCTGAGAATGGAGATGACCGGTTGTTGATTAACGATGTTTTTGACGACGAAAACCTTGAAGAATGGAAATAAATCAATACCAAATCATTCTGGTTAATCTCGACCCGACACTTGGGAGTGAGATAAAAAAAACCAGACCGTGTGTTGTGATTTCTCCTAACGAGATGAATAAATTTTTAAATACGGTTGTAATTGCTCCGATGACAACAAGTTCTAGAAATTATCCAACCAGAATTGAAGTTAGACATGACAACAAAATCGGATGGATTGTTTTAGACCAAATTAGAACTATCGACAAACAGAGAATAGTCAAAGACCTTGGCCAATTGACAAAGTCCGAGATAAATGAGCTAAAATCAGTTTTGAAAGAAACCTATATTGACTGAAACCAGCCCATAATTGAAGTCTGGGTTGCACGCGATCCCCGGCGAATACCAATTTCTTCCATATATTTGCAGCTCTTGAACATTTTTCAAAACTGACTGTTCCGGTTGCCTGAGAGTGATTCACTCAGTGCTGACTTTTGCTATATTTACAGCGATGAAAATACTTTGTTTCATACTATCATTATATGTTATTTCCCTTTCGACAGTGCCTTGCTGCCCGGACGATGACAATTGCTGTGACGAAATAAAAACAGAGCACACCGGCCATCATTCACAGGACCATAAAGACAGCGACAGCAATACTTGCTCACCTTTTTTTTCTTGCGGAACTTGTTCGGGGTTTGTTTTTACAAGGTCGGGGTTTAACTTCAGGGAAGTTCCTTTCATTAAAAGTAAATTTGTTGCTGTTTATAAATCTCAGTTTGCAAACGATTTCTTTTCTAAAATCTGGCAACCTCCCAAAATAAGTTAATGATCAGATAAGTGGCTTCACCACTTTCAATCAGCGGCGCTTCACTCTGCCAATTCTATTATTTACATCATTAACTTAATCATCAGACAAATGAAAAATCTCATTTTGCCTTTACTGGCAATCCTATATACATCGCTGGCTTTCGGACAAAACACATTCAAAGCCATCATCAAAAACAGCGAAAACAAAGAAACACTTATCGGTGCAACGGCAATTTTGCAGGGCACAACCAATGGCGCAAGTGCAGACCAAAACGGTTACATTGAAATCAAAAATATTCCTGATGGAAAGCAAATCATCGTCTTTCGTTACATCGGCTATCAGGAAAAAATGGACACATTTAATTTCCCTTTGACACAGCCCGAACCTTTAGAAATTCTGCTTACCTCTGACGAAGAAGAACTGGAAGAAGTTGTCATTTCCTCCACCCGTTCAAGCAGAACCATTGACAACATTCCGACAAGAATAGAAGCCATTTCAGGAGAAGAAATGGAAGAAAAAGGGAATATGAAACCTGGCGACATTCGTATGATGCTGAACGAAAGCACAGGCATACAAACCCAACAAACATCTGCTACTTCCTATAATTCAAGTATCCGAATTCAAGGACTCGATGGAAAATACACCCAGATTTTGCGAGACGGTTTCCCTTTGTATTCGGGCTTTTCGGGCGGATTAAGTTTATTGCAGATTGTCCCGCTTGACTTATTACAAGTTGAAGTTATTAAAGGCGCTTCATCAACGCTATACGGTGGTGGTGCCATTGCTGGATTAGTAAATCTTGTTTCAAAAACACCAAAAGAAGAAAGGGAATTAAGTTTTATGCTTAACGGAACATCTGCATTTGGGTTGGACGCCAGTGGTTTTTATTCGCAGAAATTCAATAAAACAGGCACAACCATTTTTGCTTCCTATAATTTAGGAACTCCTTATGACCCTGCAAAAATTGGTTTTACAGCAATTCCGAAATACACCAGATTTACGGTTAATCCGAAATTGTTTGTTTACTTTAATGATAAAACTACACTCAACATTGGCATTAACAGCACCGTTGAAGATCGCATTGGTGGCGACATCAGATATATTGAAAATGAAGGAGACAACCTACATTCTTATTTTGAAAAGAATAAAACGAATCGTTTCAGCACTCAATTGGGAATTGACCATGAAATAGACGGCAAATCAAAACTGTCGTTTAAAAACAGCGTGAGCTATTATGACCGGACCATTGAAATTCCAGGTTACAAATTTTCAGGCATTCAATTATCTTCATTCAGCGAAGCAACTTACCATCGAAAAGGAGAAAAATCTGAATGGGTAACTGGTTTAAATCTTTGGACTGATCAATTCAATCAAAATAATTCCGGCACATTAAAGGTAGTTGACTACCATCACACAACCTTTGGTGCATTTATTCAAAACACCTGGACCGCAACTGAAAAACTGATACTGGAGACTGGTTTGCGTGGCGACTATCAAAACGAATACGGGTTTTTTGCTTTGCCCAGGATTTCAGGATTATTAAAAATTAATCCTAAACTATCTATGCGGCTTGGCGGAGGTTTAGGCTACAAGACCCCGACTGTTTTTACAGAGGACGCTGAGCGGATACAGTTTAGAAATGTATTGCCAATTGATGTTTCAAAAACAAAAGCAGAGCAATCTAACGGTGGAAATTTTGACATCAATTATAAGACACCGCTTTCGGATAAAATGTTTTTTAGTGTAAATACCTTGCTGTTTTATACCAAAGTGAAAAATCCGCTGGTTCTTGTTCCAACCATGACTGGCTTATTGGAATTTCAGCAGCCCAAAGGTTTCATTGATACCAAAGGAATTGAAACAAACATCAAACTGACTTACGAAGGTTTCAAACTTTTCGTCGGCTACACGTTAGCAGATGTCAGGCAACATTACAACGGAATTGAAACAAAATTCCCTTTGGTTGCTCAGCACCGGCTGAATAATGTTTTGATGTATGAAATCGAAGACAAATTAAAAATCGGTTTGGAAGCATATTATTTCAGTCCGCAATTATTAAATGACGGTGCGACTGGAAAAGACTACTGGATTTGCGGACTTATGGCTGAAAAACTCTGGGAGCATTTTTCAATATTCGTAAATTTTGAAAACTTCCTCAATACCAGGCAGACCAGGTTTGACACTATTTACACAGGTTCTATTACAAACCCGACATTCAGGGACATTTATGCGCCAGTTGACGGGTTTGTTGTAAACGGTGGACTGAAAATAAAACTGTAAATTGGTCAACACAATAGCTACACACATTTGCAGGTTTCAAATATTGCAAAGGCAGGATCAGAATAATTCCTATTTCAGGCCAAACTCTATGGTTTTACCCAATGCCACGTACTTTTCGTATAGCCTGGCATATCGGGCCACATTGGCCGGAATTGGGGAATAGGTTGTTTCGAAACCGCCACCCATTTTCTTCTGTGCTTCGGAAATGTTCGGATATACACCTGCAACTACAGCGGCTGCCATTGCCGAACCCAATGCACAGGCCTGTTCAGAGCGGGCGACCTTAATGGGCATATTCAGCACATCGCAAACGATCTGCATCACAAATGGCGATTTTTTAGCCACGCCGCCCAAAGCAATCACACCATCTATACGAACCCCTTCGCTGATAAAACGGTCAACGATCGCTTTCGAGCCAAAGGCTGTGGCTTCGACCAAAGCGCGGAAAATACGGGGGGCATCCGATCCCAGATTTAATCCGGAAATCACTCCTTTCAAATTCTGATTGGCATCAGGCGTGCGGCGGCCATTCATCCAGTCGAGGGCCACAATGCTGCTTTCTTCCATCGGAATCAATTCAGCAGCCTTGGTCAGTTCAGGAATGATCTTCGAAGAAATTTCATTGATCATTTTCACTTTGGTTTCTTCATCAATCAGCGCACTGCTGGCGATAATCTGTTCTGTTGGCCAAACCAATACGTTTTTAAACCAGGCATAAATGTCGCCAAAAGCCGATTGGCCGGCTTCCATTCCTAACATTCCCGGAACAATTGAGCCGTCAACCTGTCCGCAAATTCCGCTGATCAGCTTATCACCCACTTCTTCCATTGGGGCAATCAACATGTCGCAGGTTGAAGTTCCCATCACTTTGCTCAGGTAATAAGGTTCAATTTCGGCTCCAACCGCGCCCAGGTGGGCATCAAAAGCCCCTACCCCAACCTTTACACCAACTGGTAAACCCAATTTAGCAGCCCATTCCGGAGTTAAATGTCCGGCAGAAATATCGCAGGTAAACGTTTCTTTAAACAATCGGTCTTTTAATCCACTCAGCAGCGGATCAAGTTTGGACAGAAATTCCTCGGCAGGTAATCCGCCAAAAGCTTCGTGCCACATGGCTTTATGACCAGCAGCACAACGCGAGCGTTTCAGTGTTTTCGGATTGGTATTGCCAGTCAGAATGGCCGGAATCCAGTCGCAATGTTCTACCCATGAAGTGGCTGCGCGATAAACACCGGCGTCCTCGCGGATCACATGCAGCAATTTAGCCCAAAACCATTCCGAAGAATAAATACCGCCTTCAAATTTGGTGAAATCAACTGCCCACGCTTTGGCCAGTTGATTGATTTCATCAGCTTCCTTAACGCCGGTATGGTCTTTCCAGAGCACAAACATGGCATTCGGATTTTCCTCAAACCCGGCAGTTAACGACAGCGGAGTTCCTTTTTCATCAACGGCAACCGGAGTGGATCCGGTGGTGTCAACAGAAATTCCGACAACATTCGCTGCAGTTCCGGCAGGAGCCAGTTTCAACGCCTCAACAATGGTATATTCCAAACCTTCCAGATAATCTTTCGGGTGCTGGCGGAACTGGTTGTTCGGCGCATCACAGTATAGTTGTTTTTTCCAGCGCGGATATTCGAAAACTACGGTAGCAACTTCTTTACCGTTTTCGGTGTTCACAATTAACGATCGGACAGAATCGGTACCGTAATCAAGTCCGATGGTGTATTTGGGCTGAGTCATAAGGATATTGGGTTAAAGTTTATATTTGTATTTAATGTCATTTAATTGTCATTGATAGTCATTTAATTGTCATTGATGGTAACCCCGGTAACAAAAAATGACGCGAAGCTAATGACGATCAATGACCACCAATGACTTATTTTTTTACTGGCAACTGAGACTGAACACTGCGACTTTGTTATTTTTGTCCGTAATACGCGTCTATCCCGTGTTTCCTGAAGAAATGCTTGTCCAGTAAAACCTGGCTCATTGAAGTTGTAGGATTTAGCAGAAAACTCCGGAAAGCTATTTTTGCAATCTCTTCCAGAACGACCGCGTTGTGAACGGATTCGTCGGCATTTTTTCCCCAGGTGAACGGCGCATGATTATTAACCAGTACTCCGGGAATCCTGTCTGCATCCAAATCCCTGAACCGTTCGACGATGACCTTCCCCGTTTCAAGTTCATATTCCCCATTTATTTCTTCGTTGGTCATTTTTCGTGTACAGGGAATTTCACCATTAAAATAATCGGCATGAGTAGTACCAATGGCCGGTATGCCTTTACCAGCCTGGGCCCAGCTTGTTGCCCACTCGGAATGGGTATGGACTATACCGCCGATATTCAGAAAATTGCGGTAAAGTTCCAGATGGGTTGGCGCATCGCTCGATGGCTTCAACTTGCCTTCCACCACTTTACCATCCAAATCGAATACAACCATATCCGATGGTTTCATGGTATCATAAGAAACACCGCTGGGTTTGATCACAATCAGGCCTGTGCTGCGGTCAATGCCACTCACATTTCCCCATGTAAAAATGACCAATCCGTGTTTGACCAGATCGAGATTGGCCTTGCAGACTTCTTGTTTTAATTGTTCGAGCATATCTCCTAAAGTTTCGGGTTACGGGTTGCGGGATACGGGTTACGGGTTGCGGGTTGACGATTTTATTAACCCGAATCCCGCAACTCGAAACTCGCAACATTTCAACTATTTTACCGGTTCGAGCCAGGCAGCAAAACCTCCGCCTGGAGCCATTCGTATTTTTATCAAATCACCTTTTACCACTGTTCTGGAAGAGCGCATAACACTTTCAGCATTGATCGCGGCATCCGGGGCATCTTCATAAGCTACCATTTTATATTTCCCGGCATCCAGAAAATCCAGTTTAATTTCCAAAATACGGGTTTCGCTGTTGGTCATCGAGCCAATAAACCATTCTTTTCCTGAACGGCGGGCTGATGTTATAAATTCTCCAATCTGACCATTCAGGATTTTTGTATCGTCCCAAACAGTTTTAACTTTTTTCAGGAATTCAACCCCTTCCTGATCTTTGTAATTATCAGGATGGTCGCAGGCTACCATAAACGGGCTGTCATATACTACAAACTGAGCAAGCTGCAACGCCCGTGTTCCCATCACTTGTGCCGGTGTTCCGTTTTGAAATTTTTCGGGAGTGCGGTTCAGGAAACCTCCGGGCGTAAAATCCATCGGACCGGCCAGCATACGGGTAAATGGCAAGGTAACCAGGTGCTCCGGAGTAATCCTCAGTGACCATTTGTTGTATTCGTTGCCCAAAACCCCTTCGCGGGTAACCAGGTTGGGGTATGTCCGGCTGAAACCATCCGGCTTATAAGCGCCGTGGAAGTCAACCATCAGGTGATGATCGGCAGCAGTTTTGACAATCCGGTGATACCAGTTCACCATTTCCTGATCTTCGCGGTCCATAAAATCAATTTTCACACCAGCAATGCCCCAGCTTTCATAAAGGGAGCAGGCTTTATCCCAGTCGGCGCGATTTACGTCGGTCCAGTACATCCAAAGCACACATCTTACATTTTTACTTTTGGCATAGGCGAGAATTGCGGGCATGTCTAGTTGAGGGGCAACTTTGGTAATATCTGCTTCCGGAGTATTGAATTTTCCATACCATTGCCAGTCAATGATCTGGTAAGGCCAGCCCATTTCGGCAGCCAGACCGATGTATTTTCTGATGGTTTCATTGTCCATTTTCACTTCACCGCTCCACCAGTGGTCCCAAGCCGAAATACCAGGCTTAATCCACGATGGATCGGCAATCGCGCAAGGTTCGTTCAGGTTCACGATAATTTCTGATTCAACCAGCCCACCTGGTGTTGAAGCCAGCATGATCACCCGCCACGGAGTCTGATGTGGAAATTTAAACCGGACTTTTCCCCCGTTCACCTGCTCACCGGGCAAAGGCGCTAGTTGCGAACGAACTGCAAATCCGGTTTTCGAAAGGAACGGTTTTAAAGTCATTCCGGCATAATTGGTAATTTTAGCTTCAGTAATGGCAGCATAACAATCGTCAGCAACTTTTACTGTCATTGGCAAGCCAATGACCATCTTATCGGTTATTCCAGAGATAGTTCTTTTAAAATATTCATTTTCCTGCGACGATGAATAATCCTTATGATCGGCTGCCCAACAGGTATGGTCGGCGGTAAAATTAAAGGTTGTCTGTTCGTTGGTAAGTACATATTCATGATGGTTATCCGGTCCTATAAATTCTGTCCTGAAAGCTACTCCATCATTAAAAACCCGGAAAACCAGGTTCATTTGACGGCGCGGAAACTCTTTCTCTTTCAATTCAAGAGTCAATTCCCTGCAATGATTTAAAATGCTGGATTTTCGTTTTAAAACCGGAGTCCAGGTTTCTTTAATTTCTCTGGCCGAAGACCTCAGCACCTCCATCCCAAACCCAAGGGGAGCTGCCTGTTTAAATTCAAAACTGACTTCAGAATTGATTAGGACAGGTTTTCCCTGATAAAAAATGCTGTAGGTTATTTTACTGCCAATTTCAATTTTAACCTCGCTTACCGATTGCGGCGACAACACCGAATATTGTGCCATGATGGCTCCCATCAGGCTCAGAAAAGAAATAAGAGTTAAAAGAAAACGCTTCATTTATTATTGGTTAAGTTTAAATTTTAAGTGCGTATAAATATTAGGCTTCAATCAGAGTTGTGAAATAAAATGTGAATTTAACACTTATCTTTATATCTCAAAACTCATCGGTCGTTTCTGAATATATATTTTCGGCTATGCCAAACATTCGGTTCAGAATAAACGTTTAAATATGTCGTAAAACACAAATATTTTTATTATGCCAGTCAATATACCGGAAACGGCCCGAAAAAGAATTGTAATCATCGGAGCAGGTTTTGGAGGATTGAAATTAGCGAAAAAGCTGGTTGGTTCTGGATACCAGATCGTTCTGATTGATAAGAACAATTACCATCAGTTTCAGCCATTGTTTTATCAGGTGGCCAGTTCGGGTATAGAACCGAGCTCAATCCTATTTCCACTGCGAAAAATTTTCCAGAAACGTAAAGATGTCTATATCCGGGTAGCCGAGGTTTATTCGGTTGATACCACAAAAAAAGAACTGCAAACCAGCCTGGATATGGTCTGGTACGATTATCTGGTCATCGCTACGGGTGTGAATTCCAACTTCTTTGGAATGATAAACATGAAAAAATTTGCCATCCCGATGAAATCCATTTCTGAAGCTATGGCGCTACGTAACCACATTCTCCTAAACCTTGAACGAGCTGTGACTTTGTTCGATAAGGATGAGGACGAAAAAAAAACACTGCTGAACGTGATCGTTGTTGGCGGTGGTCCAACCGGGGTCGAAATAGCTGGGGCAATTGCTGAAATGAAAAAATTTGTGCTTCCGAAAGATTATCCTGATCTGAATTTCGATCTGATGCAGATTAATCTGGTTGAAGGTTCGGGTGCAGTGTTGGGAGGCATGTCGGAACATGCCGCTGAAAAAGCATTGTTCTACCTGAAGCGTTTGGGAATTAATGTCATGTTAAATACCCGGGTTACCGATTATGATGGCAATTGGTTACTTTTTGCCGATGGGAAAAAGATAAAATCCAAACTAGTGATCTGGGCTGCCGGAATAAGTGGCGAAGTTCCTTCAGGAATCCCGAACGGTTCAGTTGGACGTGGAAAACGCATGTTAGTTGATGCGTATAACCGCGTAAAAGGTTTTGATGATATTTATTCCATTGGCGACGCCTCGCTCATGTCAAATGCTGATTACCCAAATGGACATCCGCAGGTGGCACAGGTTGCCATTCAGCAGGGAGCAAACCTGGCCCGGAACTTTAAAGCCATCAAAAAAGGGGCGCTGGAAAAATCATTCAGGTATATTGACCGCGGTTCAATGGCCACCATTGGCCGTAACCGTGCTGTGGCCGATCTTTCTTTCCTGAAATTCAGCGGTTTTACTGCCTGGCTCACCTGGATGTTTGTACATTTAATGGCTATTCTGGGAGTAAAAAACAAACTGCTTATTTTTGTGAACTGGATGTGGAGTTACATCACTTATGACCAATCGTTGCGCCTGATTTTACGTGCAGCCGAAAGTAAAAAGGAACATCTGACTCCGGACAGGAGGGATTGAAAAAGATAGTGTTTTTTGTTATACTGAAACAAGTATCTTTACCTATTCAATTCTAAAAAATAAAATTCACCATCTGTTATGAAGAAATTAATCGGTTTACTGGTCATTACAGGAATGATCGCTTCCTGTTCGGCGCCTAAAAAAGAATTTACCATGAACTATTCGAAAGCTGATTTCCAAAAAGAAGTGAATGGAAAGAAAACCACCTTGTTTACCTTGAGAAATGAAGGCGGAATTATTGTTACCCTAACCAATTACGGGGCCAAAATCGTTTCTGTTTTTGCTCCTGATAAAAATGGCGCCCTGGAGGATGTTACCCTGGGATTTAACTCGATTGATGGATATCTTTCTGGTGATGCCGGGCAGGGAGCTGTTGTTGGACCGTATGCCAACCGCATTGCCAATGCTCAGTTCGAAATTGACGGACTGGTTTACCAATTGCCTGTAAACAATCACAAAGCTTGTTTACATTCCGGGCCCGAGAGTTTTTTCCGTCAGGTGTACGATGCCAAAGAGATCCAGACTGCCGATGGCCCTGCAATTGAAATGACTCTGGCCAGCGCTGACGGCCAGTGGGGATTTCCCGGCAACAAAAATTTAAAAGTGACCTACACCCTGACCAAGGACAATGGCCTGAAAATAGATTATGAAGCAACTACTGATAAATCGTGCTATTTTAATTTAACCAACCACGTTTATTTTAACCTGAAAGGCGAAGGAATGGGCGATATCCTTGATCACATGTTGGTTGTAGATGCTAATTTTTCAACCGCAGTTGCCGACTCACAACTGATTCCGACCGGTGAGATTGTTGATATTCGCGGAACAGCCATGGATTTCACAACTCCACATCCTATTGGCGAACGCATTGAATATCCAATGTCCCAACTTAGGATGGGAGGAGGATACGATCATAATTACATCCTGAATAAAGATCAGAACGGTAATGAAATGACCTTCTGTGCCAGTTTATATGAACCCGTTTCAGGCCGTTTTTTAGAATGTTTCACTACAGAACCTGCAGTCCAGCTTTACACCGGAAACTTCCTGAGAGGAAATATTATCGGCAAACGTGGAAATCCATACCATTACCGCAATGGTATTTGTCTCGAAACCCAGCATTATCCTGATTCACCCCATCACCCCAATTTCCCGAATACATTGCTAAAACCTGGAGAAACACTTAAAACGACTACCATTTATAAATTCTCGGTGAAGCAGTAATGGGAAAACCTTATTTTCCCGGAATAACCTTAGTAGCCCGGCAACCACCATCTGATTTGAACCTTATTCTATATGAGAATACATCCTATTAATAAGGTTTGAGTGTTTGGATAGCATGTTTTGTACTTAGGTTTTTCTTAAAATAAGGTTTAATCAATCGTCAAAGCTTAGCAAAAGTTGTAGGTAGATCGCCAACTACACAGGTAGGGACTTTTCCCCGTAAATGAAATATAGTATCACGGAGTTCAACACTTCCGGGATTTTTCTTGTATTTTATTGATTTTTATGGTAGGGTATTTTTCTTTTCAGTACTATATAGGGAAACAAAGTATAAATGTTTTCAGAATATTCAATAAAACAGAAAAATCATGAAAAGTTTAATTAAAAGTGGATTGATGTATGTTGCGGCCATTACTTTATTGGCAACATCATGCGATCAAATTAATGATTCAGAAAATGGAGGAAAGGGAACTGTCGTTTTATCACTGACAGATGCGCCATTCCCGGTTAGTTTGGTTGATCAGGCTGTGGTAACCATTGACAAAATCGAAATACGTTCGAAGGCAGCAGAAGCCGCTACCAAAGAAGAAGCTGATAAACCAGCTCTCTACACAGTTTTGTATGAAGGAGTTGAAAAAGAATTTGATTTACTCGATTTACAGAATGGCGTAACTGCTGAACTGCTTAGTATGGACATTGAAGCCGGATCGTATGATCTGATCAGGATGCATGTTACAAAAGCGGCTGTTGTTCTTATGGATGGAACCAATTTCGATTTGAAAATTCCAAGTGGTAATTCCAGTGGGCTGAAAATCAAAATTTCTCCTGAATTGGTCATTGAGAGTGGTGTAGAGAGCGAAGTACTGCTTGATTTTGATGTAAGCAAATCATTTGTTGTACAGGGAAATATCAAGTCAAAGAACGGGATTAAAGGTTTCATTTTTAAACCAGTGCTTCGTGCAGTATGCCAAAAGTACAGCGGTATTGTTGCCGGAAAAGTTTTTGAAAACGCAACGACAACTCCAATTCCTGAAGCACATGTTCAGATTATCGCCGCTGATACAGTTTTAAGTTCGGCATTGACAGATGCAACCGGAAATTATCAAATGATTGGCCTTCCTGCCGGAACCTATAAGTTGGTCTGTGAAAAAGATGGATATACTAAAGTCACAGTAGATCCGGTAATTGTGAAAGCAAGAGAAAAAACTGTTGTGGATGTTCCCATGACCAAAATAACTACTCCATAAATCAAGGAAAACTCGTCCCAAAGAAGGTTCAAAGAATAAAGTTTATTCGGATCAGAAAGCTGTCATCTGAAAAGGTGACAGCTTTTTATTTACCGTATTTATCGGTCAGGGGTTCTTCATCAATAGTCCCTCATTATATTTGATATAGCCCACAAAGAATAAAATGAAGCCAAAAGATAATGTTATCAGGTTGTCTAGTTGTCAAAAAAGCACCAGAGGTGCGAAATATTTGTAGAAAGAGAAAATAACGAAAGAGAATCGTCCGAACAATGAAGCTAAATAAAGCTTTGACCTCTTTTCGGACGAAATAGAATTAACCTAAAAAAGAAAGCTACATAAATGTTGTACCTATATCGGGGCTGCTGAAAAACTCAAAGTTAAAAATGAATTTCATTTCTCACATTTCCTTGACTCACCCCCAGCCCCGCAAGCGTGGCTTTTCCCCTCTCTACGCGTAGAGAGGGGCGGAGGGAGCGCAGCGACCTCGGGGTGAGTCAAGGGAAAAAGTGTAGATTGGGATTTCCAGAATGCAATCATCCTGAGATATTTGTTCAAATTTGCAAGCATATGTTTTAATTGAAAATGTCGCATATAGCTTATTGGTAGCGATTTATGTTTATTTCAGCAAACCCTAAAAAATATTCATTCCGCGCAAGCCCACATTAGACATCAATCTATGCACTGGTATAAATGCCGTTGCTAATGAAATAAAAATAACCGTCAGTTCTGTTGACCGGTTATTTGCTTTTAATACTGAAAACTGATGAAGAAATTAGGAGAAATCCCGAGCGACCTGACATAGGTGGTTTCGTTGAAATTGGTGGTATCGAAATTAAAATCACGGGAATAAATGTCGTTGTAATTTTCCTGGTTAAGCACATTTATCACCGACATGCCCAATTTAATTCTGACTTTTTGTATCTGCAAATTATAATTTGCTGCCACATCCAATCTTTTAAAATCGGGCAGGCGATTATAGGTAAACACAGCCGTTAGTGTTTTGTCAACCGTCTGATTTTGAACATACGGTTGACCTGTCGAATAAATCCACGTTCCGGAGAAATTCCATTTACCCATAGTTAGCAGATTGACAAATTTAAATTCATGCGTTTTATCGAAGGGCGCAGGGATATCGCTGTTGTGATTAATCTCCAAAAAATTACGCACGGCTTTGCTTTGCGAATAAGCCATCCAGCTTGTAAAGCGGCTGCTTTCAAACTTCAGTAACAGGTCAAGTCCAGTTGCACTTCCTTCGCCCGTAATGAACTTGCTGGGAAGCTGGACTTTTTTCGCCTGGCCGGGAGGGATAAAACCTCCGGGATCAATATTTTTCTGAAATGGAGGAATATATAGGAAAAGCTGAAGTCCGTTGATGGTTTTGTAATAGAATTCTGCATCCAGAGAAAGCCGGTTGTAAGTGAGCGTAGTTCCGGCAATAAAATGATCAGCCGACTGAACCGGATGTTTATCATCGTCAGCAATCACCCAAAAATCGCGGTTATAGCCATACGACTGACTGGGAGCCACTTTGCTCAGGAACTGATAATACCGTCCGGAAGCAATTTTCAGGTTAGCCCAATCGCCAATCCGGTAGTTGGCCGAAACCCGGGGTTCGTAATAAGGTTTTCCAGATTGGTTGTACCCGTTTAACCTTCCGCCCAGTTTGACCGAAAGGTTCTTTACCATTTGTGTATTGAACTGCAAAAAGCCAGAATAAAGGATGGAAGAGTTGGCAATATCCGAGTAATAGGCATCAGTTCCGGCATTTTTCAGGTAGGTAAATTCATTGTATTTGGTTTGAAAACCAAAATCTATCGTGTTTTTCAGCCCTAAGGCAAATTCATTTCGCAGCGATACTGAAAAATCGTTCAGTTCATTTTCTTCGTAGGTATCGAACAGATTGGTAGTTATTTTTTTTCCTTTCTGGGTGGTAACTTCAGTCTGTTCCGTGTATTGATTTTGATATCCGGAGTAGCCAACCTGCAAATTGGAAAAGAAATTTTCTCTCCATTGCCTGATCCACGAAAAACTGAATCCGTAATTTCCCCAATTGGCATCATTGCTGGTTTTCGAATACGACTGCTTGATTTTGCCTTCTCCGGCGCTGGCCAGAAAGTCTTTTCCCCCGAAAACGCTCACCGACATCTTTTCCTGCTCACTTTTGCTGAAAGTCAGTTTTGCGTTGTAATCGTAAAAATAAAAGCCTGGTTTAAGCTGAACAATACTGCTTGTTCTGGACGGCGAGTTGGCGTCATCAACCTGATTTTCGAGCATTGCATCAACCAGATAACTCGAATAAATATCAGCATACGAACGTCTTCCGGCCACCACCAGTGTCAGTTTTTCCGAAAACGGCATTTCGGCAGTCAGGTTTCCGCTTATTAAATTAAGTCCGCCGTATATTTTCGGGCTGTATTTGTTCCCTGTTTTGCCGGTAATGTCAATAATTCCTGAAAGCCGCTCCCCGAAACGCGAATCAAATCCACCTTTGTAAATCTGAATGTCCTTTACCACATTGGGATTGACGGATGAAAAAGTTCCAAAAAAGTGGTCAAGGTTATACAGGGTAAAGCCGTCGAAAAGAACCAGGTTCTGGTCGGGAGTACCTCCGCGAATGTTCAGTCCCGAAGATCCTTCAGCATATCCAACTCCCGGCAGCATCTGAATGGTGCGGAAGATATCGGTTTCGCCCATGTTGGGCAAATTCACAAACCCAACCGGATTGACCGTCGACTGGCCGGCCTCTTTGTTCTGATCAATCATCTTTAGCCGGACTTTCCTGACCTGAAATGGCGTTAGTTCCATGTTCTTCTGCTTCATCCTGAAAGCAAAAACTGAAGTGCTATCGCTGAGGATTAGCGTACTGTCAACCGCTTGATAACCGATATATTGAATCCTGATCTGTACCGATTTAGCAGCCGGAATACGGAACAAAAAAGTTCCGTTTGTTGATGAAGTCAGGAATAAATTCTGGCCGGGGAGAAAAATACCTGCATGCGGGAGTTGTTCGCCTGAAATCCGATCGGTAACCAATCCTGAAATCCGGCAAAAAGCAAGGCTTTGAACTATCTTTTCAGGAGAAGCAGGAATAATCAGATAGTTTCCGAATTTTTTCTCTGCGATATAACCGGTATTTTTAAGAAGACCAGCTAAAATTTCCTCTGGAGTTTTTGCATTAAAAGTTCCTGAAACCTGGTGTTTGGCTAGCGCTTTAGAGTCGAATGCCACTTTGAAATTCATGGTTTGGGAAACCTGGACCAGAGCATCAGATAGATTGGCCTTATTGAAAGAAAATGAAGAAGATTGGGCAAAACCCGATGAAAAATGAAAAATGAAAAACAAACACAGGAACAAGAAAATGAAGCATTTGCCACTACTCTTTCTTTGGTTTGATCCCGATTTGGTTTCCATTTGTAATTTCATAGTCCAATTTCATGGGTAAACATACCGTTTCTAAAGTTTCCGTCAGATTTTTATTTGAAAAATCTCCGGTAAAGTAACGGTTTTCCAAACCGGTTGTTGTGATGCGGACATTAAACTGACGTTCAATCTCCTCAAAAATAGAAATTAATGGCATGTTTTCAAAATGGAATTCGCCGCTGCGCCATCCGGCCATTTTTTCGGTCAATATGTTAGTGGTCTTTTTGAGGGTTCCTGAAATCAGTTCAGCTTTTTCTCCTTCTTCAATAATCACGTTTTGGCCGTTGACTGTAACCTTCACTTTCCCGGTTAAGCAAGCGACGTTTAACTCATTGTTGCGCGAATACACATTAAAGGTTGTTCCCAAAACTTCGACTTTACCCTGTTTGGTTTCCACCACAAAAGGATTTCCTTTTTGAACGGAAAAAAATGCTTCGCCTTCCAGCTTCAGAATTCGATTTTTAGCAAATTCAGATTCTGAAAAACTGATTTTTGAACCGGCATTGACAGCTACATCCGAACCATCAGGTAAAGTATATTCAACGTGTTGGCCCATGCCGGCCACAATCTGCACAGATTTGGAATGGAAGAAATAAACCGTGGTTAAAAGAGCCACTAAAGCAATGGAAGCCACTGCCGACCAGTAAACACGAAGGTTTCTCACAGGTTTTTCAACTTGTTGATGTTCGATCTTAGATTGAAGTATGTGAAGCGCCTCGGCTTTGCTTCTATTTTTCGGCACACGGTAAGCCTGAACGAAAGTTTCAATCTTTTCGCCAGTAGTCAGATTATCAAAATGGGCTTTTGAAATAACCTGAAGATCAATATGCCTGTTTTTTTCCGTTTCCACTATTTAAAATTTTTGTTCTATTTCTTTCCGGATATGCTCCAGCGCTTTTTTCATTCTTTTCTCAACCGCTTTTACACTAATTTTCAGAGCCGCTGCAATTTCATTGTATGTCATCTGGTCAATCCGGTTCATCAGGAAAACGGTTCGGTTGTTTTCGTTGAGTCCGGAAAGCACCCGTTGTAATTTTTGGTCGAATTCCTTGATTTCCATTTCAAATTCAGGAGTTTCGAAAGTCCGGTCTTCCACGATAGTTAGTTGAAGTTTGAGGTTCAGTTTCATCCGTTTATACCGGTTCGAAAACAGATTCGCGGCTATGGTATAAAGCAGCGCCCGTGCTGTATCAACCCGAACGGTCGTTCTGATTTCCCATAATTTCAAAAAAGCATCCTGAATAATGTCTTCAGCAACTTCAGTATCTCCTGATTTGAAGAAAATGAAGTGTTGAAGCTCATCATAATAAGCATCAAATAACTGTTCAAAACCAACTTGTTCAAGTCCGGTTTCAGCCTGATTTTTATCCGATTCTATCCTCATCCTTTTCTTCCTGAACTTCCGAATAAATTTTAGATGTCGGTTATTTGCTGCGTTTTACAACCTTTAACCTGATACAACTACAAACGGGTTTACCCTACTTTTTTGAAATAAATATTCAACATTGAGTCTCCTCCAAAAAGTTTTTTCTGCCACTAAGGCACTAAAACACAAAGTTTCACAAAGTCTAAATTTTTAAAATTCAATTCCTTTTATACAGATTCCTCTCCCAATGCCTGCCCCAAATCTTCGATTAAATCTTCAGCGCCTTCAATGCCGACCGAAAGACGCATCATTCCGGGGCGGATTCCCATTTTCAGGCGTTCACTTTCCGTAAATTCAGCATAGATCGTGGAGTACGGATGAATAATCAGTGATTTGTTATCGTTCAGATTGGTTGCACGGCGTATGATTTTCAGACGGTTCATGAAACGGAAGCATTCTTCCTGACTTTCCAGATCAAAAGTCATTATTGTTCCCGGCACACCTCCAAACTGACTAACGGCCAGATCATAATAAGTTGAATCATTCAATCCCGGATAATCAACACGTTTTACTTTAGGATTCTGCTGTAAATATTTGCCCAATTTCAGGCAGTTCTCGTAACAGCGCTCAACCCGAAGTTCCAAAATATCAAGTCCGGCAATCATGTAATTGGCTGTGTGGGCGGTCATAGGCATTCCCAGATTCCGGTAATAGTTTTTCCGGAGACGGGCGATAAAAGCATCTTTTCCAAATTTTTTGGAGAAAGTCTGGCAATTCGGATTTTTACTCCAGTCGTAAGTTCCATTGTCAATGATCAGTCCTCCAACTGCAGTTGCACCGCCTGAAATAAATTTAGTGGTTGACAATACTTCTACATCAACACCCAACGATTTCGAGTTAAAAACCGATGGCGGAGTTATGGTACTGTCGGCAATCAGTAAAATGCCGTGCTTATTTGCAATTTCTGCCAATTTGCTTATGTCGGCAATTTCGAGTTGTGGATTAGTTACCGTTTCAAAAAAAATGGCACGCGTATTCTTGTCAATCAATGATTCTATCACTTCCGGATCGGTTGTATCTGCAAAACGGGTTTCCAGTCCGTAGGCCGAAAAACTTTGTTCGAACAAAGCAAGAGTATGCCCAAAAAGGTTTTTTCCTGAAATGATGTTATCACCCTGTTTGCAAATAGCGAGCAAGGTGGCCGATATAGCTGACATTCCTGATGATAATGCCAGAACCTGATGCGCTCCTGTCAGCGCTTTAACTTTGGTCTCAAAATATTCTACCGTCGGGTTGCTGGTTCGCGAGTAAGTATGCGCTGGCAACTCACCCCGGAAATTGGCCGCAATATCTTCGGCAGTATCAAATTCAAAAGCCACCGTTTCGTATATGGGCATGGCCAGCGCATGGTGTGGATCTTTCTTCGGAAAAGGTATGTTTAACGACCGGGTTGTAAAACTTTTCATTTTAGGATATTTTTTGATGTAATCTAACAAAACACTTATTAAACTATTTGGTTTGTCAGCCAAAGTTACAAGCCGACAAATTTGGCAATTATTTCATAAAAACCACCGATGCTTCAAATTCAAATTACACAACCGGCGCAAACCATGCTTTATTTTTATCTTTGAAAAAAATAATGCCGGAGGTCCGAAGTAGGAAGTCCGCTCTCTGAGACCCGGGTATTTGGGATTGAAGGGAAAAGCTCAGAACTCAACATGAAAAAATTGATCTATATCCTGTTTATACTTTTTCCTGTAATGGTTTTTTCGCAAACCACATCAGTTAAAATTGCATTGATGAAATACAATGGTGGTGGAGACTGGTATTCAAATCCGACTTCCGTACCCAATCTGATTACTTTTTGCAATGAAAACCTGAAGACCAATATTGATCCCGAACCGGGAACCGTGGAGCCGGGAAGCGTAGATCTGTTTAATTACGCCTACGTTGATCTGACCGGACATGGTAATGTATTTTTCTCCGATTCTGAAGCTTCCAATCTGAGAACCTATCTCGAATCAGGAGGTTTTTTACACATCAGCGACAATTATGGGATTGATCAATTTATCCGGCGTGAGATGAAAAAGGTATTTCCGGAACTCGAATTTGTGGAACTGCCCGTGGATCATCCGATTTACAGGCAAAAATACCGTTTCCCCGATGGATTGCCAAAAATTCATGAACACGATGGAAAACCAGCCCAGGGATTCGGGTTAATCAATAAAGGACGGCTGGTTTGTTTTTATAGCTTCGAAAGCGATTTGGGCGATGGATGGGAAGACCGGTCGGTACACAACGACCCCGAAGATGTCCGGCAAAAAGCCTTGCAGATGGGCGCCAATATTATTTCGTTTGTGTTTAATCAATAAATCGTTCCCTGATCGAGCTACCGGAACTTTGCATTTAGCGGAGCTCCAGACGATGTTAATAGACGAGGAAGGCTTGAAAACGATGCGCACCCTGAGCGAAAATATGGCCTGGGTGATGAAGAGGTTGGGATAAGTAGAATTATTCGGCCTTTTTACTTTTTTGATATAGAAATTCCGGATCAAGGTCGGCTTTATTAGCCCATTCAATGGAATCAAAACTCGTCCGTACGGTATTAAAAAGTTTTATATCTTTCAATTCACGAAATATACCCAGATCAAGATAGGGTTTCATATCAAATTGCCGCTTCTCTCCATTTTCGAATGTTAGGAGTAAAAAGTAATCATCCTGTGGTTTGACATCCTGAACTGCAAGGTACATTTTTGTTATTTTAAAGGTTCAATCTGGAATGGTTTTTCACCATTTTGACATAATTCCCAATCAGCCAATAATTCATCTCTTCGAATTTCGATCCAAGCCTGAATCATTCTCAATTGTCGTATTGGCATCTTGCCTTCAATTATTTCACAATCCTTAATTTGTATGGTAATCTTTGAGTCTTGGAAATATGCGTGAACATGTGGCGGATTGTGCTCTTTTGGTGCATAATACATCCTGATGATAATTCCGAAAAACATTGAAATGGTTGGCATAGGAAAATATTTAAATCAAAGATACAAATCTTGTAACAGTTGTTCAACTATTTTGGTTTGATCTTGTATTTTGAATTATTGTTTTCGAAACCTTTAATAACTTTTTTCTGATCAGCCAGATGATCATTCCCGGATCGAGCTACTGGAACTTTGCTTTTAGTGGAGCTCCAGGCGATGTTAAAAGACGAGGAAGGCATGAAAACGATGCGCACCTTGGGCGAAAACAGGAAGTAAGTGATGTAGAAGCTGGGATAAGACAGGTTTCTTTATTAGCCCCTGGTTTTCATTTTTGCTTTATCTTTTCCTTCAACCTCTCAAACCTCAAACTATCTTTTTTCTCAACTTTAGGAAAGTTCTTGCATTTAATGTGTTCGATAATTTTTTCGGCCCGTTCTTTCGATTCGGGATGGGTGCTGATCCAATAGATTTGGCTGGGCAGATTTTTGGTTTCGTCGGCCAAGCTGTACAGGAAGTTGGCAAACGGTTCGGGGTCAATTCCTGCCTTTTCAAGATAATCCACTGCGGTGAGGTCTGCTTCGGTTTCCAGTTTCCGGTCGTAAGCTGTTGACGACAAATGTTTGAGGGCTTCTTTCATGATCTCAGTATTGCCGTTTCCGGTTGACATAGAAATGAGCACCGACAAACCAATCTCTTTTATCAGCTTGTTCATCACATGGTTCTTTTCCATGTGCGCCAGTTCGTGGGCTAAAACACCGTACAGCTCAGCTTCGTTTTCGCAGGAAGTTATCAGTCCGGAATATATCACTAAATGATTGTTTGGCAGAGCAAATGCGTTGATTTCATCCTTCCGGAGTAAATGCAGTTTTACTTTTTTTCGGTCAATCGAGTTGGCCGTACAAATTCGGGTAAGCATTGAATCGACTGATGCCACAATTGAATCAGAAGTAATTTCGGATTCTGTATTTTTCAACATTTTCCAGAATAAATCGCCAATTTTCTCTTCGGTAGTTTGGGTGGTAGGTTCAATGTTCAAAAGTTTCATCCAGTCAATCTGCGACAATCCCAACCATACGACAGCAATTATTGCACCAGTCAGAACCAGTTCGATGAGTATTTTCTTCATTTGTCTTTACAGATTAAATGGGTCAGGCCGCCAATTACCCACCATTCCACATGTTTGCCATTACGGGTGGCTATTGCGGTGTATATGGTTCCAATAAATTCGGTGAGGTTGAAAATAAAGATGGTGATGAGGTAGGCGATATAATTGGAGGTAATAGTTTCAGGAGTAAATAGGATAGAAATTGTCCACCAGAAACCTATGCTGTTAAAGGGCAGCAGAAATAATTGCGATAACAATGCCTGTATGCAATGCCAGCGGACAAAATAAGTTCCTTTCAGGTTTCCGAGATAAAAAACGAAAGTGGCTATGAGGTTGATAATGGGCAAAGGTAAGCCTCCCATAATGGCAATCAACGACATGACGTAACTGTTCGACGCCTTCTCCAGTTCGTGCTCGCTGGGCTGATATTGAAAATTCGTGGATGCAATCATAGTCCTTTTAATATATTCCAAATCCAATTCAGGAGAACGAGCAGAATGGCCGGTATGGCTATCCAATTTCGTCTGAGAAAAAGTTCGGAACGGTTATAAAATCTGTACAAGGTGTCTTTCCGAAAGAGAACATCGTAGATGATCCAAAACGGAAACACTAATAATATGAAGACAATTATGATCCCAATCGGATTCCAAAGTATTGCCCCAAAAATATCTCCATTCAGGATTGAAAGAACAGACCGGGTTGATCCACATGAAGGGCAGGGTACACCTGTGACACGCTTAAACATACAAACACCGGGTTCAAGAGATAAAGTAACGTTTCGGTGGTAAATTAGCATCAGCCAGATATACCCTGCTGCACAAGCCGATGACAAGAGTACATACAACTTGTTCCTGCCCATAAATGATTAGTATAAAAGTTGCTGAATCTTCTGCATATTTTTTTCGCGGGTAGCGCCCATAATCAGGAACCAGTCTATGATGGTCCAAATACCCAAACCTCCGCAAGTCAATAGTTTAGCAATTCCCAATCCGGTATCGCCAAGAATAAAGCGGTCGATTCCGAAATGCCCGGCCAAAATAGAAATGATTAAAATTATCGTCGGATCTTTTAATTGTACCGTTGAGATCATCGCCCATTTTGAATCATCCGTAGAAATTAACCTTTCCCGGATTCCGTTAATCTGATAACTCTCAAAAAATTTGGAATTGGTCATGATGAACATATCAACTTTTTGTGCTTCCATTGGTTAGTTTGTTTTTATTGATCCTACTCTTTTGGCTTTTCGGCAACGCCCCGTTTCTGCAGTGGTTTCAGGTCTCCACATTAATCTTAACTGTGTTTTTTGGAATTCAATTGTTTATGATAGGCACAAGTTAATAAATCAGGCTACTATTTTACTGTTATAATACATCTTGACTTTGGAGTCTGCATATTCCTCCGGTGACAAATTTAAAATATCCATCGAAACTTTGTATTTTTTCAAAGTGGCTATTTCAGGTTTCATGGTCATTTGTGAACGCTCAAATATGTCTTTATCTCTGAAATCTGATGAGATAATTATTAAATCAAGATCACTATCTACATGCATTTCACCAGTCAATGCAGATCCAAATAATGCAATCGAGTCCACATTTAATCCACCCTGAACAAGAAGTTTCCTGAGATATTGAATTATTTCATTTACTGTTGTTTTATCCATAAAACAAAATTATAAATAATTCCGGTTAACACGTAATGAACAGATTTTTTGTTCCCCCTGTATTCGGTTGATTTTAAATTGCTTTGTAAGATAAACTTAATCAAGGATTAAGACTTCTCTTTTTTCGAACAACCAAAATAGCACCGGTCAATGCCACCAGTGCGCCTAAAATGGAAAGTACCGAGAAATGTTCACCATCAATCCAGCTCACTTGTAACCATGTTAAAATTCCCATCAGGGTAAAGGTGATAATTGGGTTTAAAACAATAATGATACTAACTTTCCCAGCCTCCAGATATTTAAGTGCAAGCGACAAATAGCCGTAGGAAATCAGTGTATTTGCTCCTAAAAAAACAAGCAAAGCCCAATAACCGAAACTTAGATGCGCCAGATTTTGGAAATTGACAAAAGGCAGAAAAATCAACACAGGCAATCCAAAAATAAAGACATTCAGTGTAGCCACTGAATAATTCATAATCAGTTTTTTCTGTAAGGCAGCGTAAATTGCCCAGGCGACAGCGCCAGTTAGCGTAATCAGCATTCCTTTGGTGTATTGCCCTTCCTGTCCTTCCGGAACAGCGCCAACATGCTGCCGGTAGAAAATCCAGAAACCAATTATGGCAAGTAAAAATCCTGCAATTTGAATTCCTGATATCTTTTCTTTAAAGAAGAAAATTCCGAATACAGCCAACAATACTGGTCCTGATTGAATGGCTACCTGTGCGTTGCTCGGACTGGTAAACTGAACCCCGAACATGAAAGCGATATAATTCCATGCCAAAGCAAGCGATGACAGCACAATTAGCCACGAAGGTTTGTACATGATTTGAAAGGCTTTCGGATTTTTGATAGCCATCCAGATGGCCATACCAGAAAATGCAAGAGAGAACCGAAACCAAACAATGGTTGGCGAGTCAATTTCCTTCGATGCGATTTTCAGCGCGATGGCCAAAACGCCCCACATCAGAACAGTGATCAACGTATATAGAATTCCTTTTGACTGATTGCTCATTATCTCTACCTCAACTGTGCTCCCAGTTCGCGTTCGTAAGTACTGACCAGTTTCTGCATGATTTTTTCAATCTGCTTGTCGTTCAGCGTCTTTTCATCGTCGCGAAGGATGAAGCTGATTGCATACGATTTTTTGCCTTCCGGAATACCTTTGCCTTCGTAAACATCGAATAAATCAACCGACTGAAGCAGCTTACGTTCAGAGCGGAAAGCCAAATCCCGAAGTTGATTATACTGAACGGTTTTATCTATCAGCAACGCCAAATCGCGGCGTACTTCAGGATATTTCGGAAGTTCGGCAAAAACGATTTTATTGTTTTTCAATTCCAGAAACATGGTATCCATGTGAAAATCAGCAAAATAAACAGGGTTTTCAATGCTGAAACCTTTCAGTGTCTTTCCTGAAACGATTCCAAATTCAACCAGTTTTTTGCCATTAATGAAATAATGCAATCCATCAGTAATCAACTCGTTTGAATAACCTTCTGATTTCAGGTTTAAAACTGAAAAACCCATTCGTTTCAGAATATTTTCGGAATACGATTTCAGGAGGAAGAACGAAGTTTTATTGGCTGGATTTGACCAGTTGGCTACTTCTTTATCTCCGGTAACAAATAATGCTAAATGTTCTTCTTCGCGGTAATTCCTGAGCGGTTTCTCCTTCATACTGCTGCCATTGAAAAAATAGCAGTTTCCGAATTCGTACAAACGCAAATCAGGATTTTTACGGTTCGTATTGTAGGCAATTGATTCCAAGCCCCCATACAATAGGGTTTGGCGCATACTGCCCAGATCATTACTCAACGGATTAAAAAGTTTTACAGTGCTGTCAATCGAATGTACCTGATTATTTTCGTAGTAGGATAATTTGTTTAACGAATTTGACCAAATCTCGTTGAAACCTTGTGCTGTAAGCATTTCAGCTATCAGATTGCGGAGTTTGGTTGGATTAGGTTTCACCGAATATTGCAGTGATGAATTGATTTGGGTGGGCAATTCGATGTTGTTGTACCCGTAAATCCGAAGAATTTCTTCAATCACATCCACATCGCGTTTCACATCAACCCGATATGGCGGAACCAGTAACGACAGTGCGGTGTCGGTTTCGGTTTCGATTCGGATTTCAAGGGCATCCAATATTTGTTTGATCCGCTCTTTACCCAGATCAACGCCAATCAATCGCTTGATACTTGCATAAGTTATATCAACTTTAAAGTCGGCAACCGGATTCGGATAAACGTCAACTATTTCCGAAGAAATTTCGCCTCCGGCAACTTCTTTAATCAGGAGGGCAGCGCGTTTCAGTGCATAAATAGTTCCATTCGGGTCGGTTCCGCGCTCAAAACGAAACGATGCATCGGTATTCAAAGTGTGGCGACGGGCAGTTTTACGAATATAAACAGAATCGAACCAGGCGCTTTCGAGGAAAATACTGGTAGTCGTATCTTTTACTCCTGAATGTAATCCACCAAAAACACCGGCAATGCACATTCCTGAAGAGGCGTTACAGATCATTAGGTCATCGGGGTGCATTTCGCGTTCGGTTCCCTCGAGAGTAACGAATTTTGCTCCTGAATCGAGTGACCGTACTATGATTTTGTCCCCTTCAATTTCGGCGGCATCAAAAGCATGTAGCGGCTGGCCGGTTTCATAAAGTACAAAGTTGGTTACATCAACAATATTATTGATAGGCTTCAGTCCTACGAGTTTCAGTTTGTTTTTCAGCCATTCCGGAGATTCTTTAACCACTAAATTCGAAATAGTAACTCCAGAATATCTTGGGCAAGCCGCCAAATTCTGAACTTCAACAGGAATTTCGAGCAAATGATTGTCAACTTTAAAACTCTCAACCGAAGGCCGGTGATAGCTGATCGGATGTTTTTGCTGGAGGTAGGCTGCCAAATCGCGGGCAACACCGATGTGCGATGCGCTGTCAATGCGGTTGGGCGTTAAATCAACTTCCAGCACAAAATCGGATTCGATTTTAAAATATTTGCTGGCCGGGGTTCCGGGAACAGCCGAAGGATCGAGCACCATAATCCCTTCATGACTGCTACCTAAGCCGATTTCGTCTTCGGCACAAATCATCCCTTCAGAAACTTCGCCTCTTATTTTTGATTTCTTTATTTTAAACTCGTTATCACCATCATACAAAGTGGTTCCAACAGTTGCCACAATCACTTTTTGTCCGGCAGCGACATTGTTCGCGCCACAAATAACAGGTAAAACCTCTCCTGTGCCAATATTTAAGGTTGTTTTGCTTAGATGATCAGAATCAGGGAGTTGTTCACAAGTCAGAACTTCGCCAACAACCAATCCGCGTAAACCACCTTTTATGGTTTCCGCTTCTTCCATGCTTCCAACTTCCAACCCTATTTGAGTAAGAAAAGTAGCAACTTCTTCTGGAGTATAATCAAGATTAATGTATTCTTTTAACCAGCGGTAAGATATATTCATAATAAAATGCTTTTAGGACTGAAATTCAACGATCGCCAAAAGTAAATAAAATTTCAGGGTGAGGGAAGAAAAAGGAGTTGTAAAATACATACAAATTGAATTGTGTCCATTGACATTATTCCGGTGCGCCGCACCTTACATATCCCGTTCAATATGTATTGCTACAAATATTTTGGCGCGCTGCACCTGAACAGGACAAAGGAATTCGTAAAATAGATCTTTCATTTTCGAATCCAGACACAGTTGTCAGAAGCCAAAACGGTGCAGAGCACCGAAAATATTTGTAGATAATCTCGAAATAACCGAACTTAGGTGCAGCGCACCGAAATATTAAATACTATGGCAAACACCTATACCCAATGCTATTTTCATCTGGTTTTTGCAGTCAAAAACCGCAATGCATTGATAAAAAAGTCGTGGAAGAATGAATTGGAAATGTATATAACCGGGATCATTCAGAACCACAAACACAAACTATTGGCGATCAATTCGATGCCAGATCATATTCACATTTTCATAGGATATAATGTCAATCAACTAATTCCCAACCTGGTTGAAGAAATAAAAACATCAAGTAATGATTGGATAAAGAAGGAAAATCATTCAAAATTTCGTTTTGAATGGCAGAAAGGATATGGCTCATTTACGTATTCTCATTCACAGATTGATGCTGTGGTCAAATACATCCTGAATCAAGAAGCCCATCACAAGAAGAAATCATTTAGGGAAGAATACATGGAGATTCTAAAAAAGAATGAGATTCAATTCAAAGAGGAATATGTGTTTGATTTCTTTGATGGTGTGCAAAATTGGGAATAGATATTTCGGGGCGCTGCCCCTTACTGATCCCTTTTGATATCAATTGCTACAAATATTTTGGTGCGCTGCACTTTTCTCTTTTCCTGAAAAAATCATCATCCGTAGAAATTAACAACATTTATCACGTTAGAAATAAACCATAATCTCTATATTTCCCGCCAAATAACAATCAAAACCTATCTAAATGAAAAAAATTGGAATATCGTTCGTTGCCTTAATATTGATCGCAAGTTCAATAAACACAAGCAATGCTCAAAATAAAGACATGAGCAATCCATTCTTCAGTGAGTACAAAACCCCGTTTCAGGTTCCGCCTTTTAACGAAATTAAGCTGGAACATTTCAAACCTGCCATGGAAGCAGGTATCGTTGATCAACTTGCTGAAATTAAAGCCATAACAGATAATAAAGAAGCGCCAAATTTCGATAATACCATTCTGGCTTTTGATATTTCAGGTGAATTACTGAACAAAGCACGCATCTTTTCAAATCTGAATTCGGCTAACACCAATGACCAGATGCAGGCCCTGGCACGTGAAATTACCCCGATGATGTCGGCCCATCGCGATAACATCATGCTCAATATGGATCTTTTCAAACGGGTAAAAGCTGTTTTTGAAAAGCGAAATTCACTGAACCTGAATTCGGATCAAATACGGCTGGTTGAAAAAGTCTATAAAGATTTTGAACGCAACGGGGCCAACCTTCCTCAGGAAAAACAAGCCGAATTGCGCAAACTGAACGAGCAGCTTTCGATGCTGAGCCTTAAATTCGGCGAAAATACGCTGGCCGAAACCAACAAGAATTTCAAAATGGTAGTTGAGCAAAAAGAAGACCTGAAAGGGTTACCCGACGATGTGATTACCGCCGCTGCCGAGCTGGCCAAAAAAGCCGGTCAGGAAGGAAAGTGGATTTTCACCCTTCAGAAACCAAGCATGCTTCCTTTTCTTCAGTACGCCGAAAACCGCAGCCTGCGCGAAAAACTTTATAAAGGCTACCTCAACCGCGGAAATAACGACAATGCTTTCGACAATAAACTGAATATTGAAAAAATTGTAAAACTACGCGACGAGCGCGCAAACCTTCTGGGCTTTCCAAATTTTGCAGCTTATGTGGTTGACGAGAATATGGCCAAAACTCCCGAAAATGTGAAAGAATTCCTGATGAAACTTTGGGTTCCTGCACTCGAACGGGCAAAAAAAGAACTTATAGACATGCAGGCTATGAATGAAAAGGAAGGCGGAAAATTTAAACTTGAATCATGGGACTGGTGGTACTATGCTGAAAAAGTTAGAAAAGAAAAATACGATCTTGACGGAGCACAATTGAAACCCTATTTCAAACTCGAAAATGTAATTGATGGAATGTTTTATGTAGCCAATAAACTTTACGGTGTAAAGTTTATTAAACGCAGTGATATTCCTGTTTACAACGAGGAAGCAATTGCCTATGAAGTTCAGGAAGCTGATGGAAGGCACATCGGAGTTTTCTATATGGACTTTCACCCAAGGGCTGGCAAAAGCAACGGGGCCTGGTGTAATTCTTACCGCCCACAATCATATAAAGATGGGCAAAAAATTACCCCCGTTGTTTCAATCGTTTGCAATTTTACACGCACTGCCGGTGATGTTCCGGCATTGTTAAGCTTCGAAGAAGTAACCACCTTGTTCCATGAAGCCGGACATGCTTTCCACAATTTATTTACTGATGGGCCCTATCGCCGTACTGCCCGGGATGTTCCGCGCGACTTTGTTGAACTTCCTTCACAAATCATGGAAAACTGGGCTTCAGAACCTGAAGTTCTCCGGGTGTACGCTAAACATTATCTGACCGGCAAAATTATTCCTGAAGAGCTGATTTCGAAACTAAGTAAAAGCGCCCAGTTCAACCAGGGTTTCGAAACCGTTGAATATCTGGCTGCTTCGTTGCTCGATATGGATTATCACACGCAGGATTTTAAAAACGATGTGCCAACCTTCGAAAAAGCTTCAATGGATAAAATCGGACTGATCAACGAAATAGCCCCGCGCTACCGGAGCACCTATTTTTCACATATTTTCTCCGGAGGTTATTCAGCCGGATATTACGTTTATATCTGGGCTGCCGTGCTCGATGCCGATGCCTTTGATGCTTTCAAACAAAGCGGCAATTTGTTTAATCCTGAACTGGCTGCTAAATTCAGGACTTTATTAACCAAGTCGGGCGCTGATGAAGGAATGACCATTTACAAAAACTTCCGGGGACAGGAACCTTCGATCGATCCGCTTCTGAAGCGAAGAGGGTTGAATTAAATTCTTTACTCACCCCAAGCCCGATGACTCGGGCTTCCCCCCTCTCTTTTAAAAAGAGAGGGGAAGAGCATCAAAGATGCGACGGGGTGAGTCATATATAAACGCTAAACAAAAACAACTTTTAAACCTTATAACATGCAAAAAATTGGAATTACACTGGTTGCAGTCGCGCTTATTTTGAGTTCATGCAATCAGAAAAAAACACCTCAGAAAGACATGAACAATCCATTCTTTAAAGCGTACTCAACACCGTTTCAGGTTCCGCCATTCAACGAAATTAAGCTGGAACATTTTAAGCCAGCCATTGATGCCGGAATTGCCGATCAGCTTGCTGAAATTAAAGCAATAACCGACAATAATGAGGAACCAAATTTTGAAAATACCATTCTGGCTTTCGATCAATCTGGTTTGCTGCTAAACCGGGTAAGTTTGACTTTCGACAACCTGAACTCGGCCAACACCAACGATGAGATGCAGGCATTGGCCCGTGAGATCACGCCAAAAATTTCGACCCACCGCGATAATATCATGCTCAACAAGGATCTTTTTTCACGAATCAAAGCTGTTTATGAAAAGAGAAACGAAATGAACCTGGATCCCGAACAACTTCGTGCCACAGATAAATACTATCAGGATTTTGTTCGCAGCGGGGCCAATCTTCCGGAGGATAAACAGGCCGAATTGCGCAAATTGAACGACGAGCTATCCATGCTGACCCTGAAATTCGGTGAGAATATACTGGCCGAAACCAATAAGAATTTCCTGTTAGTGGTTGATAAGGAATCTGATCTGAAAGGACTTCCTGCCGACGTAATTTCGGCGGCTGCTGAAGCTGCCAAAAATGCCGGTCAGGAAGGAAAATGGGTTTTTACCCTTCAAAAACCAAGCTGGATTCCTTTCCTTCAATATGCTGAAAACCGCGAGTTACGCAAGAAACTTTACGATGGTTGGCTCATGCGGGGCAATAACAACAATGCCAACGACAACAAGGAAATCGTCGCAAAAATTGCCAAACTTCGCGAACAACGCGCTAAACTTCTCGGCTTCGATACTCACGCAGCTTATGTGGTAGATATCAATATGGCCAAAACTCCGGCCAATGTGTATGATTTTCTCCTGAAATTGTGGGAACCAACACTGAAACGTGCAAAAACAGAACTTGCTGACATGCAGACCCTGAGCGACAAAGAAGGCGGAAAGTTCAAATTGGAAATGCCGGATTGGTGGTACTACGCCGAAAAAGTGCGCAAAGCCCGGTACGACCTCGACGAATCGGCAATCAAACCCTATTTCAGCCTAGACAATGTGATGAAAGGAATGATGCATGTTTCGAACAAATTATATGGCATCAGCTTCATTGAACGTACCGACCTTCCGGTGTACAATGTAGAGGTAAAAGCCTACGAAGTTCAGGAAGCCGATGGTTCGCACATCGGTATTTTATACATGGATTTTCACCCCAGGTCCGGAAAAAACGGTGGCGCCTGGTGTACTTCTTTCCGCGATACATGGTATCAGGACGGTAAAAAAGTTACTCCGGTAGTTTCGATCGTTTGTAATTTCACCCGGTCTGTTGGAAATGTTCCAGCTCTTCTAAGTCTTGAAGAAGTAACAACACTCTTCCATGAATCGGGCCACGCCCTGCATGCTTTGTTCACCGACGGGCCATACCGCCGAACCGCAGGAAGCGTTCCGCGCGATTTCGTTGAATTGCCCTCTCAGGTGATGGAAAACTGGGCAACCGAGCCTGAAGTATTGCGCTCGTATGCCAAACATTTCCAAACAGGTGAAGCGATGCCCGAACCGTTGATTAAAAAAATTTCAAATAGCGCACAATTTAACCAGGGTTTCCTCACCGGCGAATACATTGCAGCCTCTATACTCGATATGGATTGGCACAGCAAACCTTTTTCAGGCGATGTACTGGCCTTCGAAAAAGCTGCGATGGACAATATCGGTTTGATTCCTGAAATTTCTCCACGTTACCGGAGCACCTACTTCTCGCATATTTACTCCGGAGGTTTCGATTATTCAGCAGGTTATTACGTTTACTTGTGGGCTGCAGTGCTAGATGCCGATGCATTTGATGCCTTCAAACAAAGCGGCAATATTTTCAATCCTGAAATTGCGGCCAAATTCCGCACCCTCTTAGCAAAAAGCGGATCGGATGAAGGAATGACCATTTACCGGAACTTCCGTGGACAGGATCCTTCACTGGAGCCCCTTTTGAAAAACCGCGGATTGAAGTAGGAAATAGTCATGAAGAAAATTTATTATCTCATTGCTATCGTTTCAGGGATTTTTTTCAGTACCGGGATTATGGCCCAGGAAGAAATTAAAATTGGTTCGGTAACTGAAGAAATAAACTTCGATGGAATTCCGTCTGAACCAATATGGAAAATCAGTCAGGAATTTCCCCTGACCATGCATTTCCCGGTTTACAACAGCCAACCTACCGAAAAAAGCGAGGTTCACATTACTTTTGATAATAAATACCTTTGGATAGGCGCCAGTCTGTACTACAACGATATTTCAACATTGGTTTCAACAAGCAAAAAAAGGGACGAAATTTCAGATAATTCTGATTCATTTGGAATTCTGCTCGACACTTACGACGATAATGAAAACGCGTTGGCTTTTTTCACCATGCCGTCAGGACTTAAAATTGACTATACGATTTCAAATGATGCAGTCAATGCAAGACCAGACGATGAAAGTAAAAATTACACCTGGAATACATTCTGGGACGTAAAAACCGCAAAAGACGATAAAGCCTGGTACGTTGAAATGCGGATTCCATTTTCGAGCCTGCGGTTTCAAAGTGAAAACGACATCACGAAAATGGGATTAATTATTACCCGAAATATTAGTCATTCCAACGAAACAGACACTTACCCGCCTATTGACACCAAATATGGGATGAATGCAAAAATTAAACCTTCGTTGGGACAAACAGTTATTTTTGAAGGAATTAAACCATATAACCCGCTCTACATTTCTCCATACGTAATTGGCGGCTTAACCCGTAACTGGGAATCAAACAACGGCCAAAATGTAAAAACAGATGATCCGAAATTCACTGGCGGGCTTGATGTAAAGTACAACCTAAACAGTAACCTGACTCTCGATTTTACTGTGAATACCGATTTTGCACAGGTCGAAGCCGATGATGAACAGGTTAATCTCACACGGTATTCGCTGTTCTTTCCTGAAAAAAGGCTTTTCTTTCAAGAACGATCCGGAATCTTTAATTTTGAATTAGGCGGGCCGCAGAACCTGTTTTACAGCCGGAAGATCGGTATCTTAAATGGTGAACCGGTAAATATACTGGGTGGCGCGCGTCTTGTGGGAAGGCTGGGCAAATGGGATGTTGGTTTTCTGGACATGAATACAGAAAAATTTAACGGAAATCCATCTGAAAATTTTGGAGTAGTCCGGCTAAGGAAGCAAGTAATAAACGAGAATTCATACATTGGCGGAATCGCAACATCCAGGCTTGGATTTGATGGAAATTATAATGTTGCTTACGGAATTGACGGAATCTTCAGGATTTTTCGAGATGACTACCTGGATATCAAAATTGCACAAACACAGGATAAAAACATCGAAAGCAACACGGCATCGCTCGATCCCACTTTTTTCAGGGTTGCCTGGGAAAGGCGCTCAGAAAAAGGATTTGGCTATGACGCCCTTTATGCATACTGGGGAAAAGATTTTAATCCTGCATCAGGGTTTATGTTCCTGAATAATTTACATGAAATCAGAAGTTCGCTTCAGTATGGGTGGTTTCCGGAAGATTCTAAAATTTTCAATTACCGGATTGGTTTAGATTTCGAAATGCTGAGTAGAATAGAAGATGGAAGTATTGAAAATATGGAAGTTTCGCCGGAATTTGAGATCACTCTCAAAAGTGGATATTCCTCCTTTACCGGAGTTGCATTCCGCAAAGAAGGAGTGCTGGAGGATTTTAACCTGGCTGAAAATGTTATAGTTCCGGCCGGCGATTACTCGTTTTGGGGAATACACGGATTCATGAACTCTCCACGTACTAAAAAGTTTGCAACAATTATTGGTTACGAAGCCGGCGAATTCTATGATGGCAAACGTGTTTCGTTCGAATTGAGCCCAGAGCTTAATTTGTCATCAAGTTTGCAGCTTTCAGGAACCTATAAAATTGATCATGTCAATTTTTCAGCACGTTCGCAGGAATTTACCAATAATATAGCCCGGCTAAAACTAACCTATATGCTGAATACGAAAATATCGGCAAGCACTTTCGTCCAGTATAATGAATCAGACAATATTTTAATTACCAATTTCAGGTTGAGGTACAATCCAAAAGATGGAAATGATTTCTACCTGGTTTTTAACGATTTTCGAAATGCTGATAAAATCCATTCAGGAATAAAATCACCAACATTTCTGAACCGGACACTTTTGCTTAAATACACGCATACATACCGGTTATAAGCGTGAATATCCTGTAACTTTCCATGTAGGTCTATAGATGGTTTGAAAAAAAAGTTGTAACTTTTGTACAATTTTAATGTATAATTAAATAAAGATGAACATGTCTTTTATTTATGATATATTTTCATTATTTTTCAATCCACTTAAAAACAATTCTTATGGCTGATTTTACTAAAGCATTCCAGTTGATGATAGCGCACGAGGGTGGCTATGTCAACGATCCGGATGATCCCGGAGGCGAAACGTACAAAGGCGTGGCCCGTAAAATTCACAGCAAATGGACTGGCTGGACAACCGTTGATATGCTGAAACGCCAGTCGGATTTTCCGGCCAACCTCGAAAAAGATGCAGAACTTCAGGAAGCAGTTTCCGATTTTTACCGCGTTACTTTTTGGGATCCCATGAAGGGCGACCAGATTACCCAACAGGAAGTTGCCAACTCAATTTTCGATTTTGGGGTTAATGCCGGATTAAGCACAAGTTCCTCCCTGGCGCAAATGGTTATCGGGGCAAAAGTAGATGGTGTTATTGGCCCCCAATCCATCCTTAGTCTTAACGCTTTCAACGCTGAGCATTTTCTGGCTTCGTTTACAGTCGCCAAAATTGCCCGATATGTAAACATCGTAAAAAAACGACCAACCAGCCGGAAATACTTCTACGGATGGGTTTTACGCGCGTTAGGCGAAAACGCCTAAAAGCCCCTCCTAAATCCTCCCCGAAGGGAGGACTTAAAGAACTTATCGAATGAGATTTTAGTTTAAACATTTTTAATATCCAATTATGAAGATTCAATATTTAATAACCAAAAACGCTGAAATAAGCGTTTCTAGCTTTCCCCTTTCGGGGGAACGGGAAGGGGGCTTCTATGTCTTTTATTAGCGATTTATTTTCAGGAGGAGCCAATACGCTTGTCAATTCGGTAGGCAAAGTGCTCGACAATGTAATTACAACCAAGGAAGAAAAACTGCAACTCGAAAATGAAATCCGCAAATCGGAAATGCAGTACCAGCTTGATTTGAAAAAGCTTTCGAACGAGGAGCAGCAAATGATTTTGGGTGACATCAGCAGTGCCCGGCAACGTGAAGTTCAGGTTCAAACCAGCGAACAAGCCACCAAACTGGCTAAAAACATTTCACCGCTACTAGCTTTAGGAACAGTTATAATAACACTGGCGTTGTTTTATGTATTGATATTTTCACCAAGTACGGTAGTAGGCGACAGCAAAGATATTGTCATGTATATTTTGGGAGTATTAAGTGCAGTTCTGACCCAAATCTACAGTTACTACTTCGGATCATCTGCCGGAAGTGTGGCCAAGTCGAAAACAATTGCGGATATGAAGGGAATATAATACGCAAACTAATGAACCGTCGCAATTTTATTCAAACCACCGGACTGTCGGCAATTGGAATGAACCTTTCAGGAACAGGGTTGGCCAGTTCAATTTTAACTTCAGGAGCAGTAAAACGCCCCATCTGTGCTTTTACCAAATGCCTTCAATTCCTGTCATTCGACGAGATTGGTGAAACGCTTTCATTTCTGGGTTTTGATGGCGCCGATATTACACTCCGGACAGGCGGACAGGTTGAACCTTCAGAAGTAAAAACTGCACTGCCCCTGGCTGTAAAAACCCTTCAGAAATATAAGATCGAAATCCCGATGGTTGTCACTTCAATTACTAATCCGGATGATCCGCTCACAATTTCAACACTTCAGGCGCTGGCCGATTTGGGTATAAAATATTACCGTACAGGCTGGCTTAACTATGAAGCTTCGAAAACCATTCAGCAAAACCTCGACGAGCACCGGAAAACCTTTGAAAAGCTGGCCGAGTTGAACGAAAAACTGGGTATCCACGGTGGCTACCAGAACCATTCGGGCGCTTCGGTTGGTTCGCCGGTATGGGATATTTACGAATTGGTGAAAAATGTGAATCCTCAATATTTGGGTGTTCAGTACGATATCCGGCATGCAGTAACCGAAGGTGGATTTTCCTGGATTTTAGGAATGAAACGTGTAGCTCCCTGGATCAGGACCATTGACATTAAAGACTTTGTATGGGAGAAAACTCCAGCCGGACCCTGGCAACAGAATAACGTTTTACTGGGCGAAGGCATGGTCAATTTCGATCAATTCCTGAAAGAGTATGCCAGTTTGAAGGTGGAAGCGCCAATCAGCATCCATTTTGAATATGATTTGGGCGGTGCAGAATTGGGCAAAAAGGAAATCACCATGGACCGCATGAAAATTTTCGGAATGATGAAAAAGGATTTGATCTGGTTTAAGGAAGCGATGCAGAAGCATCAAATAGAAACTTGATCAGGAATCAGTTTTTCTTCAAAACATGCGAATAAACCTGACCGGAACCTGATATTTTCAAAATATAAACACCTGACTTGTATATGGAAAGATCAAGCTTAAGCTTTTGGGCGCCTTGATGCAGCTGATTGGAATCCCATTTTTTCACTTCGGATCCTAAAATATTATAAAGATTGACTTGAACTGCTCCTGAAATTTTGGATTGAATATCAATAGTTACAAAGTCTTTAACTGGATTAGGATAAACCCTTTCGATTGAAAACGAATGCTGTTCTGTCGATATACCCGATCCAAAAATATCGTTCTTTTTTGTTGCAACGCTTGTAATTTGGGCAATACTACCCAGTGAGACAAATGTTATGAATAGAAAAGTAAAAATTGTCCTCATATCAAATCTAATTGCTGTTACTTTTCAATGACAAAAATCACACCATTAAGTTGCAACAGGTTCAAAAAATAAAGCTGACCTCTCTGAGATCAGCTTTTTTTAGCTTTATGTTGACCTGAAATTATTCAGCAACAGAAATACAATCAACCGGACAAACTTCTACACATGAACCACAATCGGTACAAAGGTCGGCATCAATTTTATAGATATCGCCTTCAGAAATCGCTTCCACCGGACATTCATCAAGGCATGTACCACAAGCAATACATTCTTCTGAAATTTTATAAGCCATAACGTTTATTTTTTTTGGTTTTATATGGCGCAAATGTACAAAGTTTGACAAAAAATCAAAAAATTAACAAAATTAATTTCCGGCAAAATGTGAACATTTAATATTGAAGTCAATCTAAATTCTTGCACCAACTATTTCTACTCCATTTATATGGACCTGTTTTTCGCACAATAAAATTTACAAACAGTTGTTAATCCGCACATTTCGCATTTGGGAGAGCGGGCCACACAAATGTAACGCCCGTGCAGGATGAGCCAGTGATGGGCAAGGGGAAGAAGTTCTTCAGGGAAAAATTCAACCAATTGCCGTTCGGTTTCCAGCGGGGTTTTTGAATTGACACTTAAGCCAATGCGGGCTGCAACCCGAAAGACATGGGTATCCACAGCCATTGTAGGTTTGTTGTACACCACCGAAGCAATCACATTGGCTGTTTTCCGGCCAACACCAGGTAGTTTTTGTAATTCGTCAATATCATCGGGAACCAGGCCACCAAAATCGTTCACCAACATGCGGGCCATACCCACCAAATGTTTGGCTTTGTTGTTTGGGTACGAACATGAACGGATATAATCAAAAACTTCTGCAGATTCAACCACGGCAAGCTTTTCAGGAGTTGGAAACCGGCGGAATAACTCAGGAGTGATCAGGTTGACCCTTTTGTCGGTACACTGGGCTGATAAAATAGTCGCCACCAACAATTGGTACGGATTAATGTATTTCAACTCGGTTTCGGCAATGGGCATTTCTTTTTGAAAATAGCTGATCACTCGTTCAAACAATTCCTTCTTTTCCATATCAAACTGTTTATTTGATTTCAAACTTAAACAAAACATTCATCCAACAATCCGACAATTTGAAAATTCGATTATTTGACAATTCGACCAAAGACAATCGGCTTTTTCATTGTCGAATCGTCACATTGACAAATTCAGACATTCGTAGCCTTAAAATGTTATTTTTGCAGAAAAAAATATGATTCCGTTTTTACAGGCTGAAAATTTATCGAAGCGCTTTGGCGATCAGCTCTTATTCGAAAATATTTCATTTACCATATTTCAGCATCAAAAAATTGCTCTTATTGCCCGGAACGGCGCCGGGAAAACTACGCTTATGGAAATTCTGGCCGGAAATGACACTCCTGAATTTGGTCAGATAACTAAAACAGGAAATATTCGGATTGGTTACCTTAAGCAAATTCCGGATTTAGATGAAAGCATGACGGTTTTTGAAGCCGTTTTTCAATCTGGAGATGAACTGGTTGCAACCATCCGCAACTTCGAAAATGCCATTCTCCACAATCGCAAGGAAGACATTGCCAGATATACTGAACAGATGGAACACCTTCATGCCTGGGATTTTGAAGTGAAGGTCAAGCAGATTCTGACCCAACTGAAAATCTACGACTATGATCAGCCCATTTCGGAGCTTTCAGGAGGACAAAAAAAACGGGTAGCAATGGCCAACGTTCTGATTAATGAACCTGATTTGCTGATGCTGGATGAGCCAACCAACCATCTTGACCTGGAAATGATTGAATGGCTCGAAAATTACCTTGAAAAAACAAAGATCACCCTGTTCATGGTCACCCACGATCGCTATTTTTTAGATCGTGTTTGCAACGAAATTCTGGAAATGGAGGGCAACACCATATACCGTTACCGGGGTAATTATTCCTACTTTCTTGAAAAACGGCAGGAACGAATGGATTCGGCTGCTGCTGGTGTTGAGAAAGCAAGAAACCTGCTTCGCACCGAGTTGGAATGGTCGCGAAGAATGCCGCAGGCCCGTGGCCATAAATCGAAATACCGCATGGAGCGTGTGGATGACCTCTTGGTTAAGGCATCGCAAAACCTGAACGAAAACAACATCGAACTGACCATGAATTCTTCCCGAATCGGGAATAAAATTCTCGATTTGGAAAACATCAGCAAATCTTACGGCGATCTTTGCCTGATTCAAAATTTTTCATACAAATTTCAGCGTTTCGAAAAAGTTGGAATTGTGGGCAAAAATGGCTCCGGAAAATCAACTTTTCTGTATATAGTGACTGGCAATATTCCTGCGGACTCAGGCCAGGTCGAAATCGGACAAACCATCCGTTTTGGTTATTATCAGCAAACCGGTATTGAATTTAATCCCGGCGATAAAGTGATTGATGCGGTGAACAAAATCGCCGAAGTCATCAATTTCGAAGATGGGAGAAAACTGACGGCCTCGCAAATGCTTACCACTTTTTTATTTCCACCTGAAACCCAATATTCGTTTATTGAAAAACTTTCGGGAGGCGAAAAGCGGCGTTTATATTTGTGTACTATTCTGATGACAAATCCGAATTTCCTGATCCTCGACGAGCCAACCAACGATTTGGACATCATGACCCTGGCTATCCTCGAAGAGTATCTGCGTGTATTTCAGGGCTGCGTGATTATCGTTTCGCACGACCGGTATTTCATGGACAAAATCGTTGATCACCTGTTTGTATTTGATGGTGCTGGAAATGTGAAGGATTTTCCGGGGGGCTATACCCTTTGGCGGAACAAACAATTGGAGGAAGAAGAAAAAAGGAAAAAGGGAATTAAGCCTGAAGTAAAAGTACCTGCAAAACCATCAAAAGAAAAGGAACGGAAATTGACTTTCAACGAAAAGAAGGAACTGGAAAAGCTTGAAAAAGATATTCAAATACTTGAAACGGAAAAAAATCAAATTCACGATGATATGAATTCAGGAGCTTTGGACAGCAATCAGTTGCAGGAAAAATCTACCAGATATGGATCAATTACCGAACAGCTTGAAGAAAAAGAAATGCGCTGGCTTGAATTGAGTGAAATTTGATCAAAGTCTGCTTGTAAATTGGATAAGATGTATATCGAAGCGTCATTGCGAACGAAGTGAAGCAATCTTAAAACAAAATTACAAATAGCAAGGGATTGCTTCGTGCCTCGCAATGACGGGCATTTAAAATTAATACTTATAACAATCGCATGAAAACCTTCGGACTTATAGGGCACCGACTGGGATACTCGTTTTCCCGGAATTTCTTTACTGAAAAATTTGCAAAAGAAAATCTTGCCGATCATGAATACATGAACTTCGAGTTGGACAACATTGATGAATTTCCCAAGGTATTTGAACAAGGAAAGGAAATCTGTGGATTAAACTGCACCATTCCTTACAAACAGCAAATCATGCAGTTTCTGGATGAAATTGAACCAGAAGCCGCACAGGTGGGAGCTGTTAACACAGTGAAAATTGTATGGAATGAGGGCAAGCGTTTATTGAAAGGATTCAATACTGATGTTTATGGGTTCGAAAATTCGCTGTGTCCGATGCTGCAAGTAAAGCATAAAAAAGCATTGATTCTGGGTACTGGTGGCGCGTCTAAGGCCATCAAGCATGTTTTGAACAAACTTGGTATTGAATTCATTTCGGCATCTATTGAAGAAACTCTGTTCGAAAATGAAATCAGGTACAATCAAATTACAGAAGATTTGCTGAAAGATTACCTGATCATTATCCAGGCAACACCACTTGGCACATTCCCGAATGTGGACAATTGCCCCGATATTCCTTATCATGCAATTTCCTCGGATCATGTTTTATTCGATCTGGTTTACAATCCGGAAGAAACCCTGTTCCTGAAAAAAGGCAAAGAACAGGGTGCAAAAACCAAAAACGGACTTGAGATGCTGCACCTGCAAGCCATCAGGGCATGGGAGATTTGGAACGCGTAAAATGTTCCAAATTCCAGGTTCCAAGTTCCAAATTTCATTACCTATTCTTTATCCATCACACTTTGGCGGCTGACTGATTTGGTTTTCATTCCCTTTTCAATTAATCCGGCCAGTCTGGAATCTTCAATATTTTCAGTATTAATAGATTTTGCCCTGGTTCCAGTTTTTTTCGCCAGGTTGAGCCAGAATTTAACATCAGCTTCGCTTTTAACCTCAATTACAATTGCTTCCATATCCCTAATTTTTATAACAAAACTACAAAATCTTTCATTAATGTGATTGAATTCCTAATTCAGTGCAAGTTCATTTTGCTAATAATATTACAGCAATGACCACAAATGACGTGAGATAAATGACTATCTAAAGAAAGAAAAACACTATTATTCAGCATCACTCCTATTAACATCGACCTTTTTCGTACCCTCATACAATTCATATTTCCTGAAACTACATTCCAGCGAACCATTCAGGATAGATATTTTGCGTGAGGGGCGCAATCCTATTGATTTCAGGCATTGGGCAGTACTGATGATCCAAACGGTGGCATTGGTATAATGATGCTTCAACCTTTCGCCGATCATGGAGTAAAAATTGGTATCATCGGGTGTTAAGCGTTCTCCATAAGGTGGATTGAAAAGAAGAAATGGCATTTCAACTGATGGTTCAAGGAATTTAAAATCAGACACCTTGAAGTTGATCAACGACAATACTCCTGCAGCTTCGGCATTTTTACAGGCAATATCTATGTTCCGGCGCGAAATATCTGAAGCTGAAATCCTCACCGGAGAAATATCCTGCGGCTGAACTTCCTCTTCTATTTGCTGAAATAACTCAGGTTTATAACTACGCCAGTTTTTAAATGCAAAGTTTTTACGGACAGTTCCCGGATAAATACCGTTGGCCAGCATGGCGGCTTCGATGGCAATGGTACCCGAACCGCACATCGGATCAATCAGTTCAGTTTTTCTATCCCAGTCCGACAGACGAATTAATCCCGCAGCCAATACTTCGCTCATAGGAGCTTCGTTCTGGTCGAGCCTGTAGCCTCGTTTATGCAGCGATTCGCCACTGCTGTCAAGGGAAATGGTGCAAAATTCGTTGCTGATGTGCAGGTTGATCAGAATATCAGGATTTTTGGAATTGACCGATGGCCGTTCCCCGAATTTGTATCGAAAACGATCAACAATGGCATCTTTCAGTTTGAGCGAAGCAAACATCGAATTGTTGAAAAGATCAGAAAAAACAATGCTTTGAACAGCAAAAGTCTGTTCGCAGCCAAACAAATCTTCCCATTTAAAGTTTTTGCCCCTCTGATACAAATCGTCAGCCGAATGAATTTTGTATGAATCAATAGGAACCAAAATCCGCAGAGCGCTGCGCAGGCAGTAATTCGCCTTGTACAATAACTTTAAATCGCCGCTAAAATAGACTGAACGACGCCCAATCTGAACTTCATCGGCGCCAATTTCGATCAATTCCTGAGCCAGGACTTCCTCAAGTCCGGCTAAAGTTGTGGCTGTATAGGTTTGATTTTTCATCTTTATTAAATTCCTGCCCCTTCGTTAAAATCGGCTTCTTTGGCTTTAAACTGAACCAGCTTCGAATTTGGCGGTAAACTGTTGGTAACCCATACGTTGCCTCCGATAACTGAATTAGCGCCAATCCTGATCCTCCCAAGAATAGTGGCCTGAGCATAAATGATCACATTGTCTTCAACAATCGGATGTCGGGGAATACCTTTTATCGGATTACCATCAGCATCAAGCGGAAAACTTTTAGCTCCCAGAGTGACTCCCTGGTAGAGTTTTACATTTTTACCGATGATACAGGTTGAGCCGATTACAACTCCTGTACCATGATCAATGGTAAAAGATTCACCAATCTGGGCTCCCGGGTGAATATCTATTCCTGTTTCAGAATGTCCCATTTCAGAAATGATGCGGGGAATAAGCGGAACTCCCAATTGGAGCAACTGGTGCCCAACCCGGTGATTGATAATTGCCCGGATGGTCGGATAGCAATAGATGACTTCACTCCGGCTATTGGCTGCCGGATCGCCCAGATATGCAGCCTCAACATCAGTGATCAGCAAGCGCCTGATTTCAGGAAGGTTCGAGATTAAATCGGAAGCCAGTCCCTGTGCAAATTGCGATCTTTCCTTCATGTCAACCATATCGGGATGTTGACAGGTAAAACACAATCCTGCCAGAATTTGCTCCGATAACAATTCAAAGAGTTCGTCAATATAAACACCAATGTAGTGTTTAGTAGTATTGGAGCGCAGGCTGGTGTTTCCGTAATATCCGGGAAACAGGATTTCACGAATGATACCAACTATTTTGCCCAGTTTTTCGATGGATGGCAAAGGCTCACCGATGCGGTGTTCGTGACAAACCAGATTTAACGATTTCTGATCGGCCAGTTGCTCAACAGCGACGCGCATTTTGTGCTCAATATTCTTTTCTGATTGCATTTTTTTCAGGTATTAAAATAAGTTACAGTCTTATTGATCCGATAATTTCGAACCTTGTTCTCCCTGAATTCAGGTAAAGCTTTATTCTTTGACAAAAATCATACTTTTAGGTATGAAATCAAATTTAAACCGGTAAAAGTTTAAGGAATCATGCAAAAATTACGAATAGCAGTAATTGCGTTGGTCAACCGTTGATCGTCGGTTCCACCAATATCAACAAAATTAAACCCGTAATTAATCAGTTCTTTGCGGTATTCTTCAAATAACAAAATTCTGTTTTCGCCTCCATTTTCGCGAACCAAATCGGCTTCCCATGGCAAATCAGGCCGGCACAACAGAAACAAATCAATCGGACAATCGTGAATCTGATTCTCAAGCCAGTCGGGAGTTTTCCCAAATACCCACCTAAACCAGACTTTGGTAATGATGAGCCATGTGTCGAAAAAAAACAGTTGATCAGAACTTTCCCGGGTTGCCAGATATTGCTCAACCTGAGTTCTGGCAATGATTTCAACATCCTGACAAGTATAATGATACGGCAATTTCTCAACATATTCGCGGGCGAACTCAGGAATATATTGCCCCTTGAAAAATACAGCTAATTCTTTAGCCAATGTGGTTTTGCCAGACGATTCGGGACCTGTAACAGCAATCCTCAATTGTCTTTTTGTTTGGTTCATGTGAAAACAAATGTTAGAAATAGAAACAGATCATTCTTATGCGAGTGACTTTTCAGAGTGTAGTTCCTTCTTCCATTCAAAATATCCAACAACTGCCATAACCGTGTAAACAAGGAACAGAAAAATGGTAGGAACAAGATCTTTGTACCAGAACAACCCGATTGAAAAGATGTCAATAAAAATCCAGACCAGCCAGTGTTCCAAAATTTTACGGGCAAGCATCCAGGTTGCTACTATGCTGAGTGCAGTGGCTAATGAATCGGCCACCGGAACAGGAGAATCGGTGTAATTTTTAAGGATTACCCAGATCAGTATAAAAATAAACATACTAACCAGAGACAGAACTAAACCCAACTTCAGCGATAAACGGCTCACTTTTATTGATTCAGAATGGTTGGTTCGATTTCCATGTAGCCATTCGTACCAACCATAAATGCTGATTGCCACATAATACATCTGTAACCCCATATCGGCATAAAGTTTCGATACAAAAAAAACCCAGATATAAATTACCGATGTCAGTAGTCCAACAGGCCATGTCCAGATGTTTTGGCGGATGGAAAAAAAGACATAAATAATACCTAAAATGGCCCCCAGAAGCTCAATGTAGTTTTCTGAAAGCCATTTGATGATTAGTTCCATAAAAAATGCCCAGTTTCGGGTTACGGGTTACGGGTTGCGGGTTTTTCTCTGTAACCCGTATCGCGCAACCCGCAACATTATATTCTCACCACTTTTATTTTCCTGACAGAATCTTTTCGTACTCTCCCTTCATTTTGATCACTTCCACAGCCTTATTAATCGCATCATCTTCGGCATTCATAATTTGGAAATAGTGGCTCACCGAAAATAAATCTCCGGCAATTAAGGCTTTCATTTGCCGTTTCATGAATGGGCGTGCAAATTCAATACTTTTTTCATCGCGTTTCACACCTTCTTTTTCTCCTGCAGCCAGTATCTTTTCAACCATCTCATCAGTCACCTCAAAATTATTGAGATACGATTTATAATCGGGGTAATTCTGTTTAAAGCTATCGCGGTTAGCATCCATAATATCGAGTTTACCAGTATTAATTACATTTTTGCGGTTCAGATTGTTGTAATAGACAAAGTATTTTGAAGTGTCGAGCGGGATAAACAAATCGGGCATAATACCGCCACCACCATAAACTAAGCGATTACTGATTTTAGTTGCATACTTTTGAGTTTTATTTTCGGTGATACTATCCTTCGAGAATAATTCGCCATTTTCGATACGGTTCATGAAATCCTTTTGGTATTCATCCACTCCTTTTTCGTAAGGTTTTTGGATACAACGGCCGCTAGGTGTATAGTAATGGGCAGTGGTCAAACGTATCATCGAACCATCGGTCAGCGGAAAAGGCTGCTGAACCAATCCTTTACCATAAGACCGCCGGCCAATTACAAGGCCACGGTCCCAATCCTGAATGGCCCCAGCCACAATTTCACTGGCCGAAGCAGAACCTTCATCAATTAAAACCACTAATTTCCCCTGTTCCAACTCGCCCAGTGCAGTTGATGAATATTCCTTTTTCTCGGCATGGATACCCTGAGTATAAACAATCAGTTTAAAAGCTGACAGAAACTGATCGGCTAACTCGGTCGCCGCAGTCAGATAACCTCCGCCATTTCCACGCAAATCCAGGACAAGGCTATTCAATTTTGAAGTTGCTTTCAGCGCTTTTATGGCATCGAAAAACTCGGCAGTTGTAGTAGCCGAAAATTTATTCAGTTTAATATAGCCTGTATTGTCATTAAGCATGTACGATGCATCCAGACTGTTTATCGGGATTTTATCTCGGATAACAGTAAAATCGAGCAGATTGGCTTCGCCCCTGCGCCTGACTTTTAACTCAACCTTAGTTCCTTTTTTCCCGCGCAGGTAATCGTAAACATCTGTATTTTTCAAACCTATACCTGCAATATTCTTCGAATCAACCGATACGATCCGGTCTCCTGAACGAAGGCCTACCTTTTCGGAAGGGCCTCCCGGAATGGTAGTTACAATCATCAGTGTATCATGGAAAACATTGAATGAAATACCTACGCCTTCAAAATTTCCCTGAAGTGGTTCATTCATTTTTTCGACTTCGGCTTTTGAAATATACACTGAATGAGGATCAAGGCCCCGTAAAACTTCAGCAATAGCTTTCTCAGTTAAATCGTCAACATTAGTTGTATCAACATAATAGCTATCGATTAAACGAAGTAGCCGGCCAAATTTGGCAGTACTGTTTTGAACATCCTGTGCTTTCAATTCGCTGCCCCCTGCTCCTAACATCAATCCAAGCAAAATTGAAAAACATGTAATTTTATTCCTGAAACTCATAGCTTATTTTTTATTGAACTGGCAACCTACAAAAATCGTGCAGAAAAACCCGGTAGCAAAATTATTGATTAACAAAGATAGATGATAATACCGTTAACCAAACAACAGTATTCTTAATTAAAGTTAACATTCAACAACAATTTGTGTTCAAAAGTAGCTGACTACATTGAAAAGTCAAAATCATTCAGTTTGAACTACTACCTTGCAGCTAATTCATTTTTTTCGTATGTTTGGAAGAAAGACATAAATCTGAAAATAATAAAAACCCAGACTGATGAACACGAACGAACCCGAAAACTTTGAGGATGAACTCGAACGGATAAAGCAGGAGAACAATCTTAAAAAGATGAAACTGAGGCTCGAATATGGAGCCGATTTTCCTCTGGAGTCAGAGAACAACGACCTGCCAGTTGAAGTGGAAAGTCAGTTTTTGGACAATGTTATGGAATTTGAAAAGGCGTTCCATCATTCGGAACGTATTAGGATTTACGATTTTATTGGCAAACCTGATTACAAAAAATGCGAGACCATTCCTGATCCTGAAATTAGTACTGAGCTGGATCAGATCATGAAACTATTAAATCAGAACCAAATTGAGGTGGATACCCTTTGTGAGGTGAACGACCGTGAATTATATCGTTTTATTACCGAAGAACTCTTTTTTACTGAAACTGATAATATGCGGATGAACGGTTGGATCATTCATTTTACTTACGAAGAATTCCATCCAAACCACGAATACGATATCAGGAATAATTGCAAATGGTTCATTGAATCATTTTTGAACAAAGAATCTGATTTTTACACCACATATTTGACCAAAGAAGCTGAAGGAGACAGTTGGTTCGAAAATTTCCGGAAATCATTCTATTCATTTCAGGTCAACCAATTTGAAATCATTGACTTAAAATTAGACCAACAAATTGCTACCGTAATTTTCGATATCAGTTTTTCAGGAATTATCGAAGGTTCAAACGAAACTGAATACTTTAGCGGTCGGGGCAAAATCGAATTAGCTTACTTGTACGACTATTGGTGCATCGAAAGTATCACTCTGCCCTCCAATGCTTAATAAAATTTTATCAATTACTAAAACCCACTGTCATGAACTTAACAAACCGTTTTACTAAAAATTTTACCCGGCCATTTATCCTGATTGCCTTTTTAGCTTTGGCATTTGTTGCTTCAGTTTATGCCGCTTCGCCGCGCGATTATTACCAGATTCAGGTTTTCCGCCTGAATGGGAAAGCGCAGGAAACCAAAGTTGACAATTTCCTGAAAAATGCATATTTGCCTGCTTTACACCGGGCAGGAATAAAAACGGTCGGCGTATTTAAACCAATCGAAAGCGATACAACCTCGGGAAAACGCATCTACGTGTGGATTCCATTCAAATCGCTGGATCAGTTTGCCAAAATTCAGGACATATTGCTAAACGATCAGGATTACCAAAACAAAGGCAGCGATTTTTTGGGCGCTCCGTACAATCAGGTTCCTTTCCTCCGCAAAGAATCCATTCTTCTGAAAGCCTTTCAGGATGCACCTGAGTTTTTCATCCCAAAGTTTATAACCCCGCCATCCGAACGGATTTATGAACTGCGCAGCTACGAAGGCCCGACCGAAAACCTGTTCCGCCGGAAAGTGAAAATGTTTAACGAAGGCGGCGAAATCAAGCTGTTCAAAAAGCTAGACTTTAATGCTGTATTTTATGCTGAAGTTGTTTCGGGAAGTACTATGCCCAATTTGATGTACCTCACTACTTTTGCCGATATGGCTGCTAATACTGCACACTGGGATGCTTTTAGGAATCATCCTGACTGGAAGGCGCTTTCGGCTCTTGAAGAATATAAAAACACTGTTTCGAAATCGGTAAAAATATTGTTGCACCCAACAGAGTATTCCGATTTTTAATTTTCTCGACCAAACAAAACAAACTGATCCGATGACTTGGGATCATCGGATCAGTACTTCCGTCTCCGGTTTTCTTTCTTCCGTCTCCGGTCTTCTGACTTCGGTCTTCCGTCTTCCGACTTCCAACTTTTTATTCCCACTCGATGGTTGCCGGTGGTTTCGAGCTGATATCATATACCACGCGGTTTATTCCGCGCACTTTATTGATGATTTCGTTCGACATTTTGGCCAGAAATTCATAAGGAAGATGCACCCAGTCGGCAGTCATTCCGTCGGTTGAAGCTACGGCGCGTAAAGCAACCACATTTTCGTAGGTACGTTCGTCGCCCATTACGCCAACTGCCTGAACGGGTAATAGCATTACGCCCGCCTGCCAGACTTTATCGTACAATCCCCATTCTTTCAGGCCATTGATAAAAATGGCATCGGCTTCCTGAAGGACACGGACTTTTTCGGGAGTCACATCGCTTAAAATACGAATTCCCAAACCTGGACCCGGAAATGGATGGCGGCCAAGTAGATCAGGATAAATTCCCAGGGCCTTCCCTACCCTCCGTACCTCATCTTTGAACAACAATTTCAATGGTTCTACCACTTTCAGGTGCATTTTTTCGGGTAATCCGCCCACATTGTGGTGCGATTTGATGGTTGCCGATGGACCGTTCACCGAAACCGATTCGATCACATCAGGATAAATCGTTCCCTGAGCCAGCCATTTTACATCCTGTATTTTGTGCGCTTCGACATCGAACACTTCGATGAAGTTGCGGCCAATCGTTTTTCTCTTTAGTTCCGGATCAAAAATTCCGGCCAGATCGTCCCAGAATTTCTGTCGTGCATCAACACCAATCACATTCAGGCCCATGTGCTGGTAAGAATCGAGTACTTGTTGAAATTCATCCTTGCGCAACAGTCCGTTATCAACAAAGATGCAAGTCAGGTTTTTGCCAATTGCCCGGTGTAGCAGTACGCCTGCAACCGAAGAATCAACCCCGCCCGAAAGTCCCAAAACCACTTTGTCGTTGCCCAGTTTGGCTTTCAATTCCTTTACGGTTGTTTCAATAAACGAATCTGGTGTCCAGTCCTGTTTACAGCCACAAATGTCAACCACAAAGTTATGTAACAGTTGAGTTCCTTCGGTGGTATGGTAAACTTCGGGATGAAACTGAATTCCATAGGTTTGTTCACCGGAAATCTGGAAAGCCGCTTTATTTACATCGGCAGTACTGGCAATGATCTGATAGTTTTCAGGCAGACGCTCAATGGTATCGCCGTGCGACATCCAAACCTGCGAATGCTGGCTTATATTTTTTAACAGCGAATTGGAATGATCAACAAAACCCAGGTTTGCCCGGCCATATTCGCGCGAATCAGATGGCATTACCTCGCCGCCAAAATAATGCGCCAGATATTGTGCCCCGTAACAAACTCCCAGCAATGGAATTATCCCTTTAATGAGCGACAAATCGGGCTTTGGGGCATTGGCATCCCTGACTGAAAACGGACTTCCGGATAAAATGACACCTTTTACGTTTTTGTTAATTGCCGGGTAATGGTTATAAGGGTAGATTTCGCAATAAACGTTCAATTCCCGGACACGGCGACCGATCAATTGAGTGTATTGAGAACCAAAATCGAGGATCAGAATTTTTTCCTGCATAGGACTTGTTTTTGAATTGGCGCAAAGATAGATAAAAAACTATGCTGAGAAACCGATCTGCCATTCGGAGAAAAAAAGTAAAGAAAGGGTAAAACGAACAGCTAAATTTTCACAACCTTTTCATTCAATATAACTTTATTATAACTGATTATCCGGAGCAGGTATATGCCTGATTTTAGCTGATTGTTTTCTGAAAATTCAAGTGTTATCCGGTTGTCATCTTTAATATCCACATCAATTTTTCTGATTAACAGGCCACTTGAGCCATAGATTTCAACTGTAGCCTTTCCAAATTCAGTGGAGGCCAAGTGTACATTTAACAGTTCAGAAAAAGGGTTTGGATAAACAGAAACCGGCTTTTCTTCCAACGGCTGCTCAGGTCCGAAATAGCTGGGCGACCACCATTGATCGAGGAATATCAGTCGTTTATTGATCCAGTCTTTCATCCAGTTTACTTCCGAAACATAACTCTGGCCAACGTAATAATTTGGCCATATTTTCACCCCCATGATTGGCCATCGGGCGTAATTACGCGTTGTAGCTTCAGAAAGAAGATTGGTCAGACTGTCAACCACAAATGCAATTCGTTGGTTCGAAAGTTGCTCTTTTCGAAGTAATTGCCAACGTGTAATGAGTTTCTTCATATATTCTTTATCCTGGGCCAACTTGATCCACCAAAAAGGATTCTGCCAATTATCTCCGCCAAGATTCACCTGATATTCAAATCCGTCAGTTGTCCAGGCATTACCATAATCAGCGTTTCCATAGCCCAGATTAAAATCCCAGATTGGACCGCAGTTTAACAGATCATTCTTTCCTTTGTATAAATAGGAACTCAGGCGGTAACCATCAATGTTTTTAGCCAACTCATTAATAATCATGAAATCAATAAATGAGGTGTCATTCAGAAATTCATGATAATTTCCCGGACCAGTATATTTCGCGTAATTCAAAGAAGTTTCCATATTCCTGATCCAGGCCTGAATGAAGGACTTTTGCTCCCGCGTGATTACATCAGGTTCAGGATAATCGTACTGATAATAGGTTTTGCCTGCAATATTCAGATAATCAGAAGTCCAGCCATCAGTTGGCCTTCCTGTGGTTTTATCAATCTTTACTATGTATCCACCCGTTAAATTATTTCCTGAAATATCAGTTGTGGTAAGCTTTGCTATGTCAACGCGATTTTTGTTCCGCTTGATTTTTTCCATTAGAACATAAACCCCATCATACCTGTCATTTAGGATAAGTTCTACAAAACGGCAACGGGGTGACCAATGCCCCAGAGAAGCATCCAGTGTATATGTCAACACATCCCGGATCATCGTTTTATCGGTATAAGGTGCATATAGAATCCAGTCATTTTCTTTAGGCAAGCCCAGAAGAGTTGTATCAGTCGTTACTAAATCAAGTGATTTCGTTTCAAAGCCATAACTCTTTTTAGGAAACATCTGAGATGAAGAACCCCTGATTTCAATGCCAATTTTACCCTTGAAATCATTCATGGCATCATTGATGGAATTTTGCTTACCCGGACCGTTCCATATAATACCGAAATCAGCGATGATTTTTGGAGAATCCGAAATAAATTGACCGTTCGTATTGATTATAACAATTGGAAGATTTGATTTTGTAAGGGTTTGGGCAACTGAAATAAAAGAAATCAGGAACAAAAATTGAAAGAAGACAGGAAATCTTAGGTATGAGAACATTGGTTTAGTTAGGTTGATAGAGAAAAAACAGAAAGGCAAAGCTTCCGTTAACCGAAAGCTTTGCCCTGAAAGTTTACAATTCGCGAATCCAGATGTTCCGGTAACTTACCGGATTGCCATGATCCTGTAATTCAATTGGCCCTGCTCCGTGAGGTTTTACAAAATACTCAGGAATGCCGATGTATGGGGTAGGTCCACGCAATGCCACATGATTTTGAACCAAAACTCCATTTTGTAAAACAGTTACCATTGGTGGTGTAAAGAAAGTACCATCGGCTCTAAAACGAGGCGCTGTATAAATAACATCATACACTTGCCAAACACCTGGAGCTTTACAAACATTTACCAATGGAGGATATTGTTTGTAAAAACTTCCGGCCTGACCATTGCGATAGGTCCGATTGTTGTAACTGTCCAATACCTGAAGTTCATATATACCCTGAAGGAAGATTCCGCTGTTTCCGCGTCCCTGGCTTTCTCCAATAACTTCTGAAGGACTTCTCCATTCAATATGAAGTTGAAAATCGTTGAACAAACGTTTGGTTTTAATCGCCCCTGTACCTCTTACAACAGTAGCACATCCGTCAGCAACTTTCCAACCGGGTTCGGTTCCTGAATTATTTGTCCATTCTGCGCTCAGGTTAATGCCATCAAAAAGTATAATTGCATCAGATGGAGCATCTAAAGGTGTAGTTCCCGGTGTAACTACAGTAATTTCCGGATCCCAGATTTCGGTCATTTCAGGTTTCATCGGAAAATCAGTCCGGCCTTGGGCAAAAATTACAGTGCAAGCTAAAATAGCCACAGCAGAAGTTAAAATACGTTTCATTTTTGTTGGTTTTAAGTTAATTATTGTCATTCAATAGTCATTACAAATCAAGTTCTTTCATCATTGCATCAATCTTTTCGTCAGCTTGTTTTTCAACAGCATCATAATCGGCGCGATTGGTCAAATTACCGGCAACTTCGAAATAGAACTTTATTTTTGGCTCTGTTCCTGAAGGGCGTACAGAAATTTTGGTTCCATCTTCAGTAAAAAACTGTAATACATTGGAAGTTGTCTTCTGGTCAATTGTTGTTTCTTCACCGGTAAGGATATTTTTTGCGATATTAACTTCGTAATCTTTCACCAGTTTCAACTTCGAACCTCCAAGTATTTTTGGCGGATTTGAGCGGAAAGTTATCATCATCTGCTCAATTTCCTCAGCACCTGATTTTCCTTTACGAACCACATATTTCATTTTCTCGCGCGAAAATCCGTATTCCATGTAAATATCGAGCAACATTTCGTATAGCGATTTGCCCTCATCCTTGGCCCAGGCCACAATTTCAGCCATCAAAGCACACGACGAAACCGCATCTTTATCGCGAACAAAATCGGCAGGCATAAATCCAAAACTTTCTTCCCCGCCACCAATATAGACTTTTTGGCCTTCCAAATCGCGGATAACTTCGGCAATGTATTTAAAACCGGTAAACACATCGTAAAAATCAACCTTGTTCCGCTGCGCAATTTCAGCTATCAGTTCGGTAGTGACAATAGTTTTCACGACAAATTCGTTGCCTTTCAGCTTTCCACTTTCCTTCCTTTTCCTGATGATATAATAAATGAAAACCAAACAGGTCTGATTTCCGTTCAGGATCACAAACTTACCTTTGTCGTTTTTAACCGCAACACCGAGCCGGTCGGCATCGGGATCGGAAGCGAGTACCACATCGGCATCAACTTCAACTGCTTTTGCGATGGCCATTTCCAAGGCTGCTGTTTCTTCCGGATTTGGTGATATGACCGTAGGAAATTCTCCGCTTACCACATCCTGTTCAGGAACATTGATAATGTTGGTAAAACCAAAAGCGCGCAAGGCTGCCGGAATCATCCGGACACCAGTTCCGTGGATGGGTGTATAAACAATTTTCAGGTCCTTTTGCCGCTGAACAACTTCGGGTGAAATTGATACTGTTTTCACCTTTTCGAGGAAAAGATAATCCATCTCACCTCCAAGTATGGTAATCAGATTTTTATCGCCATTAAATTTAATGTCGGCAGCTTTAACCTTCGAAACTTCAACGATAATATTTTCATCGTGGGGTGAAACGATTTGTGATCCATCGTCCCAATAAGCTTTGTAACCATTGTATTCCTTCGGATTGTGTGAAGCGGTAAGTATTATTCCACTCTGGCAACCTAGTTCACGAATAGCGAATGACAATTCAGGAGTAGGCCGTAAATCCTCAAACAAATAAACCCTGATCCCGTTTCCGGCAAAAACTTCGGCGCTGGTTTCAGAAAATAAACGACTATTGTTTCTACAATCATAAGCAATGGCCACTTTGATTTCAGGCAGATCGGCAAAAACTTTTTTCAGGTAGTTACTTAATCCCTGAGTTGCAGCGCCAACAGTGTATATATTCATCCGGTTAGTTCCCGCTCCCATGATGCCACGCAATCCGCCGGTTCCAAATTCCAAATCACGGTAAAATGAATCAATCAATTCAGTCGGATCTTCATTGCCGAGCATCCGGCGGACTTCTGCCTGGGTTGCTTCATCGTAAACCTCGGTCAGCCATTCGGCTGCTTTCAGTTTTACATCTATTAAAACTTCCTGATTTGTTGTCATATATAAATATTTACTATTTAACCACTTACAATTTGGTAAATCTATTTCTGAAAGAATTCAACCAGACTATCTCTCCAGTGAGGAATTTTCAGACCAAAATTAAGTTTAATTTTCGATTTATTCATGACGCTGTATGGTGGGCGCTGAACCGGAGAAGGATAATCTTCGGTTGTAATTGGTTTCACCAGACAGTTGATTCCTGCAATCTCGAAAATAGCTTTGGCAAAATCGTACCAGCTCGCAACACCTTCATTTGAATAATGGTATATTCCGGGAACGAAAGGTTTTTCACCATTTGTAACAGATGAAATTATCGTTAAAATTGCTAAAGCCAAATCTGCAGCATTAGTTGGCGAGCCAATCTGATCGGCAATTACGCCTACTTCAGGTCTTTCATTTCCCAGGCGAATCATAGTTTTAACAAAATTGTTCCCGAAGGCCGAATATAACCAGGATGTGCGGATGATCAGCCTTTCAGGGTTTAATTCTTGACACAGGGTCTCCCCTTCCAGTTTGGTTTTCCCATAAACTGACTGAGGATTCACCCGATCATCTTCCTGGTAAGGTCTGGGCCCCTTTCCACTAAAGACATAATCAGTAGAAATATGAATGATCTTACAGGCAATTTCAGCAGATTGTTCGGCAAGGATACCAACCGCTGTCGCATTCAGTAAAGTGGCTGTGGAAATATCAGTTTCAGCTTTATCAACAGCGGTATAGGCTGCACAATTAATCAAAAATGCTGGTTTAAAGGAGGTCAGATAATCAGCGACTTTCCATGGATTGGTAATGTCAAGTTCATCAACATCGGTAAATGCGAATTCTATTTCAGAAAACAATCCTGAGATTTTTCGGATTTCTGATCCTAATTGTCCATTTGCCCCAGTTACCAGTACTTTGATCATCGCTATTCGAATTTAAAGTTCATTTCAGCATTTGCAAAAAAAGGCAACGCCAGATCTTTGGCAGAAATTACGGCTTCTTCAAGTGGAAATTTCCAGTCTATTTTTAAAGTCGGATCATCAAACCGTATTCCCCGGTCTGCTTTCGGATTATAAAACTCATCACATTTATAGGAAAAAATGGCAAATTCGCTTAACACTGAAAAGCCGTGAGCAAATCCTTTCGGAATGTAAAACTGATTCTTTTTAGAGGCGCTGACTTCTATACCAAACCATTCGCCAAAAGTTGGTGAACCCTGACGCAAATCTACTGCCACATCATATACCGTTCCACGAACAACACGGATCAGTTTGGCTTGTGCATAAGGGGCAAGCTGATAATGTAAACCCCGGATAACCCCACGATGTGATTTCGATTCGTTGTCCTGTATAAAGCCTGTATTCAAGCCGGCTTCAGTAAATTTAATTTCATTAAAACTTTCGAAGAAATATCCCCTTTCATCAGCAAAAACCCGGGGTTCTATGATCAGTAGTCCCGGGATTGGAGTTTCAATTATCTTCATACGTAATTGTTGTTGTTATATTCAATTGTTGCGGGTTACGCGTTACGACTTTGTTTGTCCCTTGAAAACACCTGTTTTTTTTTAGCCTCCCCTTTCGGGGGAGGTTGGGAGGGGGCTTTCCTAAAACGAAAAAACTTTCCGGTTGGCCAGTTTGATTAAGTATTCCCCATATTGATTCTTTTTAAGTGGCTCAGCCAACTTTAGCAATTGTTCTTTATTAATAAAACCTTTAAAAAATGCAATTTCTTCAATACAAGACACTTTCAAACCCTGACGTTCTTCGATGGTATGAATAAAATTAGAAGCCTGCATCAGACTTTCATGGGTACCGGTATCCAACCAGGCAAAACCTCGTCCGAGTAATTTCATGCTTAACCGGCCTTCCTCCAGATAAACCCTGTTCAGGTCGGTTATCTCCAATTCACCCCTTTTTGAAGGCTTTAAAGCAAAAGCCTTTTTAACTACATCGTTACTATAGAAATATAAACCGGTTACAGCATAATTCGATTTAGGTTCTTCGGGTTTTTCTTCAATTGACAACACTTTACCATGATCATCAAATTCGGCAACACCATATCGCTCAGGATCGTTCACATAATAACCGAAGACAATTGCCCCATCTTTTAAGGCTGCAGCTTCTTCCAGAATGGAGACAAAGTTGTATCCATAAAAGATATTGTCGCCCAAAACCATGCAAACAGAATCGTTGCCAATAAACTTTTCGCCAATAGTAAATGCCTGGGCAAGTCCATCCGGTGAAGGCTGTACGGCATATTCAAGTTTGAGGCCCAACTGACTGCCATCTTCCAGCAAATCCTGATACAAATGAATATCCTTTGGTGTCGAAATAATCAGGATTTCACGGATGCCTGCCAGCATTAAAACCGACAATGGATAATAAATCATTGGTTTATCGTAAATCGGGATGATTTGTTTCGAAATACTTTTTGTGATCGGATACAACCGTGTGCCTGATCCACCTGCAAGAATAATTCCTTTCATATATAGTTTTTTATTCAGATAAAAGCTGGTCAAAGTATTCAATGGTTTTAACTAAACCCTTACGCAACGGGACTTTTGGTTCCCATCCTCCCAATTTTTCTTTGGCAAGGGTAATGTCGGGTTGTCTTTGCGAAGGGTCATCTTCGGGCAACGGCAAATAGATCATTTTAGATTTTGAACCTGAAAGCCCGATAATATTCTGTGCAAGTTCCAGCATAGTAAACTCTCCGGGGTTGCCAATGTTAACGGGACCGGTAAAATCGTCGCCTGTAGCCATCATCCGGACCATGCCTTCAACCAAATCTGAAACATACTGAAAACTCCGGGTCTGAGTGCCATCGCCAAAAATAGTAATATCCTTATTTTGCAAAGCCTGAACAATAAAATTGGACACGACCCTGCCATCATCGGGTTCCATCTTCGGGCCATAAGTATTGAAAATCCGAATAATTTTGATCCTGACCTTATTTTGAGCATGATAATTGACAAACAACGACTCGGCACAACGTTTACCTTCATCGTAACACGACCGTATTCCGATTGGGTTAACATGGCCCCAGTAGTCTTCGGTTTGAGGATGAATATTCGGATCTCCGTAAACTTCGCTGGTTGATGCCTGAAGTATTTTGGCACGGATCCGTTTTGCCAGGCCAAGCATATTTACAGCCCCCATCACCGAAGTCTTTATGGTTTTAATCGGATTATACTGATAATGTACAGGTGAAGCCGGACATGCCAGATTATATATTTCATCAACTTCAATGTAGTAGGGCATAGTGACATCATGCCTGATCAGTTCAAAATATGGATTATCGAGCAAATGAACAATTTTTTGCTTTTTGCCGGTAAAATAATTATCCATACAAACTACTTCGTTTCCGTCGTTCAGAAGCCTCTCGCACAGGTGTGATCCGACAAAACCGGCGCCTCCGGTTACAAGTATCCTTTTCATTCCTGATGTTTTGATATGACCACTGGTTTTCTTCCAATACTGTAATAGTTGAACTTCAAGTCCAGCATTTCTTCAGGTTCATAGATATTTCGACCGTCAAAAATAGTCTTTGTTTTCATCAATTTCTCAAGTACCCTGAAATTTGGCATCCTAAACTCTGACCATTCAGTTACAACAATAAGTGCATCAACATCAATACAGGCATCGTATTCATCTTTTGCATATAAAATTGAATCGCCCAGTATCCGGCGCGCTTCATCCATAGCTATCGGATCGAATGCCACCACCGAAGCTCCGGCTTTTAGGAGCAAACCGATAATTACCAGAGATGGGGCTGCACGCATATCGTCAGTTTTAGGTTTAAACGATAAGCCCCACATTCCAAATTTTAAACCTTTCAGGTTTTCACCAAAATGGGATTTTATCTTTCTGATCAACACTTCTTTTTGACGGTAATTGACAGCCTCAACAGCTTTCAGAATATCGAGCGAATGTCCGTATTCATCGGCAGTCCGTACCAAAGCCTGAACATCCTTGGGGAAACATGAACCTCCATAACCAGTGCCCGGATAAATGAACTTATTACCGATACGGGCATCAGAACCAATACCTTTTCGTACCATGCTCACGTCGGCGCCAACCAATTCACAAAGATTAGCAATATCGTTCATGAAACTGATTTTGGTAGCAAGCATTGAATTGGCGGCATACTTGGTCATTTCAGAAGAAGAAATATCCATAAACAAGATAGGATGGCCATTCAGCAGAAATGCCTTATACAATTTACGCATGGTTTTTTCAGCTTCAGGAGATTCAATACCTACCACAATCCGGTCAGGTTTAAGAAAATCATCAACTGCGCTTCCTTCTTTCAAAAATTCAGGATTTGAAGCCACATCAAACGGAACATCAACATTTCGCTTTTTCAATTCTTCAAGAATGGCAGCTTTCACCTTCATCGAAGTTCCAACAGGAACCGTACTTTTTGTCACTACCACCATGTAATGATCTATGTGACGGCCAATCTCACGGGCCACACCCAACACATATTTTAAATCAGCGCTACCATCTTCATCGGGTGGGGTCCCGACAGCAATAAATATCGCTTCAGCGTCGGTAAGGCTTTCTTTCAGGCTGGTGGTGAACGAAAGCCTGCCTTTTTCAACGTTGTATTTATAAATATCTTCCAATCCGGGCTCATAGATCGGAATCTGGCCATGATTAAGCATGTCTATTTTGCGTTCATCCACATCAACGCAAACAACATCAATCCCGGTCTGGGAAAAACAAGTTCCGGAAACCAGTCCGACATATCCGGTACCAACTACAGCGATTTTCATGTTTTATGATTTGAATTCAATCAAAATTAAGAAAATAACTTAACAGAACGATAACAAGAATTAAAAAACGAAAATTATCGTTTATGTAAATCGCAACGAAAATATGAATTGAATAATTAACGTGAAATGCACCGAAAATTCATTGAAAACCTTTGTTTTATATCGGAATAGTCGTAATTTTGCGGCGCATTTATTTAATATATAGTCTAACTCATTAATTAATTGATTATTAAATGGTAGAAAACAACACAGAGAACCTTGATCCAAAGGTTGAACTCGAACAACAGGAAACTGTTGAAGTACAAGACGTAATAGTGGAGGATACTATTGCTCCAATTGAAGAAACTAATGAATCAATTCAAGAAACTGTTGCTCCAATCCAGGAGCCAATTGTAGTAGTTGAAGAAACTGATTCCCCGATTGAAGAAGAAGCTCTTCAGACAGTTGAAGAAACTACTGCAGTAACTGAAGAACCTGTTGAAGCAGTTGAAGAAATTGTTGCTCCGATCGAAGAAGTAACTATTGAAACAATTGAGGAAGTTATTGAAGTGGCTACAGAACCAGTTGCAGAAGAAGAAGAAATTGCTGCACCTGTTATCGTAGCTGCAAAACAAAGGAAATCGAAAGTTAGTGTTGCCGAACCGGCTGAATTCGACTGGGATGCCCTGGAAGAAGAAGACAAAGGTTTCGGCGGAAGAAACAAAAAAGAACTGGAAACTCTTTATGAAAAAACTTTAACTACCGTTCAGGAAAAGGAAGTAGTTGAAGGAAGAGTTATTTCAATGAACAAACGTGAAGTAGTTGTTGACATTGGTTACAAATCGGATGGTATTGTCAGCTTAAACGAATTCCGTTACAATCCTGAATTGAAACCAAAAGATTTGGTTGAAGTTTACATCGAAAGCCTTGAAGATTTAAAAGGCCAGATGATCCTTTCGCACAAAAAAGCAAGGGCCATGCGCTCATGGGACCGTGTAAACGAAGCCCTCGACAAAGATGAAGTAATCAAAGGTTACATCAAATGCCGCACAAAAGGCGGTATGATCGTTGACGTATTCGGAATCGAAGCATTCCTTCCAGGTTCACAAATTGACGTGAAACCTATCCGCGATTACGACATGTATGTTGGCAAAACAATGGAATTCAAAGTAGTTAAGATCAATCATGAATTCCGTAATGTGGTCGTATCTCATAAAGCTTTGATCGAGGCCGAACTCGAATTACAGAAAAAAGAAATTATCTCGAAACTTGAAAAAGGACAAGTACTCGAAGGGACTGTTAAAAATATCACTTCATACGGAGTATTTATTGACCTTGGCGGCGTAGATGGATTAATACACATCACCGACTTATCCTGGGGCCGTATCAGTCATCCAAACGAAATCGTTGAATTGGATCAGAAACTGAATGTGGTAATCCTTGACTTTGATGATGACAAGAAACGTATTGCTTTAGGACTGAAACAATTAACCCCACACCCATGGGATAGCCTCGGCGCTGACCTCAAAGTTGGCGACTCCGTAAAAGGAAAAGTTGTTGTGATGGCCGATTACGGTGCATTTGTTGAAATCGCAGTTGGAGTTGAAGGTTTGATCCACGTTTCTGAAATGTCGTGGTCGCAGCATTTACGCAGCGCTCAGGACTTCCTGAAAGTTGGCGATACCGTTGAAGCTCAAATTTTAACCCTTGACCGTGATGAACGTAAAATGTCACTGGGAATCAAACAACTGAAATCTGATCCATGGCAGAATATTGACACTCTATTCGGTGTTGGTTCAAAACATAAAGCCACTGTCCGCAATTTCACCAACTTCGGTGTATTTGTTGAAATTCAGGAAGGCGTTGACGGCTTGATCCACATTTCAGATTTAAGCTGGACCAAGAAAATCAAACATCCATCTGAGTTTACGGCAATTGGCGCCGATATTGAAGTAGTCGTTTTGGATATTGACAAGGAAAACCGTCGTTTAAGCCTCGGACACAAACAATTGGAAGAAAATCCATGGGATGTGTTCGAAACCATTTTCTCGGTTGATTCAGTTCACGAAGGAACTGTAGTTGAATCATTCGACAAGGGTGCAACTATTGCTCTTCCTTATGGTGTAGAAGGTTTTGCTACTCCACGGCACCTGGTGAAAGAGGACGGAAGTCAGGCTCAGCTTGAAGAAAAACTTGAATTCAAAGTCATCGAATTCTCGAAAGCTGCCAAACGGATCATCCTTTCTCATTCAAGGGTTTTCGAAGATGAGAAAAAAGCAGAAGAAACAGCCAAACGGAAAACTCATGCTAAAGCTACCACTAAGGCAGTTAAACAAGTGAAAGAAACCCCAATGGAAAAAACTACACTTGGAGATATTTCTGAATTGGCTGCCCTGAGATCTCAGATGGAAGCTGACGAACAAAAAGAAAATTAGTCTTGGGTTATTACAAATCTAATAGAATTTCATAAATTGCATCTATGGATTTCGAAATAATAAAAACACATGGCTATACGCTCATTTCCGTGCTGAACGACAGGTTGGATACCAATATTGCGCCCGATCTCAAATCGGAACTGGTGCATATTAATTCAGGCGGTGAGCGGAACATCATTTTGGATGTGGGCAATTGCACTTATTGCGACTCTTCAGGATTAAGCGCTATTTTGGTGGCTAACCGGTTGTGCGAAGATGCAATAGGAACTTTTATCCTTACAGGACTACAAGCTGATGTAGAACAAATTATACGGATTTCGATGCTTCATACGGTTTTAATTATTACTAAAACAATTCCTGAAGCAGAAGAACTACTCAAAGAAAAGGAAAAGTAAACTGATCATGTCAGGACAAGCCTTGCCTTTTCAATTGACTGTTCTTGGGACCAGTTCTGCATTACCAACATCTAACAGATATCCAACCGCTCAGGTACTTCAGGTACTTGGGCGGTTTTTTTTGATCGATTGCGGAGAAGGGACTCAAACCCAAATGCGAAAATACAAGATCGGGTTCTCGAAAATCAATCATATTTTCATTTCTCATCTTCATGGCGACCATATCTTTGGATTGATCGGACTGATCTCGACCATGGTACTTTTAGGCCGCAAAAATGATTTGCACCTGTATGCACATTCCGAATTACAGAAATTCCTTTCTGCCCAGCTCCAGTTCCTTTATCCTGATGGAATTACTTTCAAAATCATTTACCATCCGCTGAATTTCAAGAAGGAACAACTGATCTTTGAAGACCAGAAAGTCGCCGTTTATTCATTCCCTTTGTCGCACCGGGTACCTACCTGCGGGTTCAGGTTTGATGAAAAACCGGCTCTGCCTAATTTAATTCCTGAAAAGATTGACGAATACCAAATACCAATCCGAGACAGGCAGCGAATAAAAGAAGGCGGCGATTTTATTACTGAAACAGGTCAGATTATTCCTCATGCAGAATTAACCATCAGCAAACACCAAATCCGTTCGTTTGCCTTTTGCAGCGACACCCGATACGATGAATCGTACATCGAACCGGTCCGAAATGTTGATTTGCTTTACCACGAAGCCACATTTGCCTTCGACAACAGTGAACTCGCGCGGAACACCTACCATTCAACCGGTAAAGATGCAGCGACTATTGCCCTTAAAGCACAAGTCGGGAAGTTAATTATCGGGCATTTTTCGGCCCGGTATAAGCACCACATTATCATTCTGAAGGAAGCACAGGAGGTATTTCCGAATACCTGGGCTATTACAGAAGGTGATGTCATTCAAGTGGAGAAAGTCATTGTTCATTAGCAATAAGGAAAAAGAAATAGAGGAAAGAGAAAAATGGGTGCATTTCATGAATTACGTCTTTTCTCTTTCCATTTTTCTCTTTCATAATGACGATTGACTAATGACCATTTCCTATTCATCAAAGAATTCCTTATTAAAGTTCACCAGGTACAACCTCTCTGTTGGCCGGGTGAAAGCCGTATATAGCCAGCGCAAAAATTCAATATTCAACATCTCTTCGGTAACATATCCCTGATCAACAAACACGGCTTTCCATTGTCCTCCCTGAGCTTTGTGGCAGGTAACCGCATAAGCAAATTTCACTTGTAAAGCATTAAAATAGGGATTTTCCCTGATCTTTTCCCAGCGTTTCTTTTTACTTCTGATGTCCAGATAATCTTCCGATACAGCATCAAACAACTGACGGTTTTGTGCCGACGTTAATGCAGCAGATTCAATTGACAAGGTATCCAGTAGTATCTTACAGTCAAACTCAATATCAGGATAATCAATTAACCTTAGGCTGACATTTGCAAAACGGAAACCATACAACTCCTCATGTTTAAAAATAGAAACGATTTCGGCGATATCGCCGTTGGCAATAAAATCAATGGTTTCGTTTGCTTCGAGCCAGAAATAATTGTTTTTTACAATCATTACCAAATCACCCACCGAAATTGCTGATTCCTTATATAATATGGAACTTCGGATTCCCTCGTTAAATTTATTTGCCCGTTTGTTAGAACGCGTTACCACAATGGTCTCGAACATACCAAAATGGTTATAACAAGTTGAAATTTCCTCTATTAAATCGGCGCCGCCAATCCGTCGGATATCCTGGAACGGCTGGCATTGCAGAAGAAAATATCCGGAGGTATAAAAACCTTCAGTAATCAGGTTCCTGATAAAAGTCGCATTGAAAAGTATTCCCGAATTCTGATCCTGCCTCACTACTTCGGTTAATTCATGTTCAAATACTATACGATCGTAAGAGTCCAGTTCATTTTTTGATAATGCCGGGCTGACATCCAGGCCCACCGGAGGAAGCTGTGCCGTATCACCAACCAATATCAGGCGACAATTTGAACCAGTATAAACATATTCGATTAAGTCTTCAAGCAATCGCCCGGAACCAAAAATGGAAAATTCACTATTCGAATTTGAAACCATTGAGGCTTCATCAACAATAAAAAAGGTATCCTTAAATAAATTTTTATTTAGGACAAACCGCCCCATTCCATCGCTGGCCGATTGCTGCCTGTATATACTTTTATGAATGGTATAGGCATTGTGCCCGCTATAGCCAGACAAAACCTTAGCTGCCCGACCAGTGGGCGCCAGTAATACCGATCTGAAATTAAATAACGAAAGGGTTTTCACCAACGAACTTAACATGGTGGTTTTACCTGTCCCGGCATAGCCCTTCAGGATAAAAACAGCATCCTGATCCGACTCAGTAACAAACCCGGCAAGCTTCAAAGAAAGTTCGACCTGCCCTGAAGTAGGTGATTTGCCTAAATTTTTAAGGATTTCCGCCTGGATGTGGTTTTTTATCATGAACTGCTAAAATAAAACAAAACCAAAGATTCTAACGCTATTTTTTATCTAAATTTGCAGGTAAGCAGATATGTTACCAGTCCTTATGCATGAATTAAATTTGGTTGACCAGTCATTCGATTTAAAATTCGCTTCCGAATATCATCTTTCCATCCAGGCCGGGCTGGATGGATTTTCTTTTTGCATCCTGGATATACGCCGGAATAAATACATTGTTCTCAGGCACTTTCCGCTGATTGTCGGGAAACCCCAATTCCTCTCAAAAAAAATTGAAACTATTTTTGACCAGGAAGAAAAATTAAATGCATCGTATAAAACTGTTTCAATTACCTATTCCACCAACAAAGCAACTTTAATCCCCAAAATATTTGCCGGAACTGACAATGCCCTGCAAATTGCTGGTTTTACGAATGAGATCAACCGAAATGAAGACATTCTGACCGACGATCTTCCCGGATTAAATTATCAGTTGGTTTACATCTATCCAAAAGAATTAATGTCATTATTAAACCGAAAATTTACTGAGTTTAAGATCAGGCATAAATCAATGCCATTTTTATTTTCGGCTTTGAACCAGTGCAACGAAAAAAAAAATACCGTACTCATCAATTTTGAAAAGAAATATATTCGGATTATCGTTTTAAAGGGATTACAAATATCGCTTTACAATAGCTTCTATTTTAAGAACGAGTCAGATTTTTTGTACTATACGCTCAATATTTGTCAAAGCCTTCATATTGATCCCGGGAATGATGAAATCATGATTGGAGGGTATGTGGCCGATGATTCAAGTTATGTGAGGCAACTGAAAAAATACATCAGCAACGTTCATTTTCTTAAACCTCCGTCTGATTTTAACTACGGCAACATCTTCGAAAAAGTTCAAAAACACCAGTTCATCAGTTTATTTAATTCTTATACATGCGAATAGTAGGAGGAAAATACAGAGGTAGGATTTTTGATCCCGGAAAAAAGTTTAAAGCCAGGCCTACCACCGATATGGCCAAGGAAAGCCTGTTCAATGTACTTCAGAATTCAATTGATTTTGAGAGCATCAGAGCGCTTGATTTGTTTGCAGGAACCGGCAGTATCAGTTACGAATTTGCATCGCGGGGTTGTATAGATGTGACTGCTGTGGAAATTCATATCACTCACATTCATTTCATTAAAGAAGTAATCGAAAAACTGGGGGAAAAACACATCCGTCTGGTCAAATCGAATGTTTTTGTTTTTGCAGCGCACATCAAAGAGCAATTCGACCTGATTTTTGCAGATCCACCCTACGACCATCCCAAGTTTGCCCAAGTTGTAGATTTGATTTTCAGGAACAATCTTTTAAAACCCGGAGGTTTGTTCATTCTGGAACATTCCGGGCAGTTTGATTATTCAGGTCATCCGAATTTTAAGGAATTAAGAAGATACGGAAGTGTGCATTTCAGCATGTTTGAATCCGAGGGAAAAGCAGATTGATGGCAAGGAAAGAGAAATATGCTCGACTATGCAACACTATTGCGGATAATGATTCCATGTTTAAGAATTTCACACGATAGTGGGTCATTATAGTCGAAATCAATCTTCATGATTGGATGAGGTTCTATCCGTAAATCAATTTTTCTCCTGAGTTTCATCATCTCAATTTGTGCATCGATAATATCATCAACGTTATCAACGATTACGGCAATATCAATATCACTGTCGTCGTGGAAAGTGCCCTTTGCATAAGAACCGAACAAAAACGCCTGGGTAATCTGATATTTTGAGCTGATCGAGTCAATAAATTTCTCAGCTATTTCAAAAGCTCCTCTTTTATCCATAATCGTAACGTTTCAATTTTATCAATCCACTCTTTAGTAAAATTGTAGGTGCATTTTTGGTAAAATGCTTTCTTAAAACTATCATACCGGGCATTCAGGTGGAAAGTAGTGATGGTATCCAAATTATCCAATTGGTCTTCTGAAAAGTTAAGACCTGTAAGTTGTGAAAGTTTTGTTAAGTCGTGTGTGAAAGTTGCATTTTTCAGTGTTTGCTTAACCACACAGGCTTTCAGCAACTTTTCCAATACCAAATGTCCGATAAATAGAGCCCAATGGAAATCTTTTGTTTTGAAAAGATTTCCATCGTCTTAAAATCATCGTCAGAGGTCTCTACCCAAAATCCAACAATTTTTTCGACATTAATGTTTTTATCTTCGCAGTCCATGTTCTTAAATTCCATTCAAATATACGTTTTTTAAGACTCAAGATTGCAACCCTAATTTTTCAAAAAACAATAGATAGCTGAATAAAAATTGCATTCTCCTCAAAAAATACAATTTTTATTCAGCCAGTTTCTTAAATAACTGCGTTAAATCGCAAAACGAACCACGCGTGCCGCGGTTTTTAACCGCGCATTTAATATCAGCGATTACAAAATCGCTGCACCCAATACACCACATCCAACAAAAAAAATCTGATCCGTCTATAGGCTGATAAATATAATTGTCAATTAGCGATTTAATCCCTGACACACCGAACACTAAAACCAAATTCTTTGTAGGCATAGCAATAGTCCTCCTCCCCTCCCAAGAAATGCGATTCTGCCCGGCCCAATACAAAGTACCAGGCGGAGAAGGAGGGGACCTCAGTAGAGGACCACCAGAAACCAGCGTCTCCAGTAATGTAAAAATCACCATTGTATTCTCGAATACCGCCGGGAAGGCCTGAAAAGCCAGTGCTGTTATTGCTGGCAGGTTCATTTCCTGGACAGCCAGTAAACGTAGTAGAATACCAATTAGTTGTGGCTGCCATAGATTTTGCTATATCATCCCCGCTTCCTCCATATCCGTAACCATTATTTATCAGATATTTCTTTAAAGTGGTCCACTCGGCATCACTGGGCACATGCCAACCCACAGGGCATAATTTGCCGGTATTTACCGTGTACCAGTTGTACAATGCTCCGTATGTATTCCCGTAAGTTGCCTGGTTATTGTCGTGCCAGCAATAACCAGGGGTTTTAAGATGTTCCCATACTGTTGTGTCTGTAACATGGGGAATTGATGTTCCATTATTGTACTTTGTTGACTGCAGGTTTTTCGCCATCCACCACTGAGTTCCAACTTTCACAATCGGATAATTATTATTTTCAGAGTCTTTGCATTCATAAAATTCAACAGAATATACTTTTGTGGCAGTTGGAGAATCAGCAATGATGGTATTGTTTTTCCCGGAAAAAGCTGAGCAGTTCAATATATCACCCTGAGCATAACTCATAGTCTTCCCCACTGTGGCGTTCTTAACTGAAAAATTAATCTCGGTTCCAATGTATTGAATATCAATATCAGAACCATTTATTTGTAAGCAAATGGCTTTAAAACTCAGTGAACCATCTTCTTTTTGAGTTGAAACATGATAAATCCCAACTGCCGGAAAAGTAATATTAAACCGGTGTTCACCAGATGTCAAAAATTGACTTTCAGTATTCAAAAGCTGTCCGTAAATATTATACATTCTTACTTCCACCTGCTGGTTCGATGAAGTGGCAAAACTCAACTCTGCATTGCCATTACAGGGATTTGGGAATAACAGTCTATTTTCATTATGAACAGGCAATAAATTAACTCCTGTCACTTTTGTTAAGGTAAGAGTTTCATTCCCCAAAAGTTTAACCTTTTGGTTGGTTCTCTGGTTTGTCACCAAAATGCTGTCAATGATAGTTCCACTTTCTTTTGGCTGAAAGGAGATGGGAATATCCTGGGCATAAACCTTACAAATAAAAGAAAACAATGCAAATAGGAAGATTATTTTTTTCATGGCAACTGATTTTCTAGATTTTGATGAAACATCAGTTTATACGCCTAACCAGCTTGCTAAGTTCCTAAATTCCATTCACTTCCGTTTAATAAAACACATTATTTTTAAAATCGGTGATTACCACCAAATAGGGTTTTCAACCAATAAAAGAAATTTGATCTCACTGTAACATTTGTTTGCCAATAAACACTAATTTTCAGTATTCAAAACATAACCCATGGAAATATTTCAGGCAAACAACGTTGTAAAGGAATTTGTTGGTCATGTAGCGTTAAGTTCGGTCAGCATTTCGGTCAAGGAAGCTTCTATTTTTGGTCTTTTGGGCCCTAACGGGGCGGGCAAAACCACCCTGATCAGGATTATCAACCAGATCACTGCGCCCGATAGCGGAGAACTTTTTTTTGAAGGCCGGCCAATCAAAGCTGATGATATTTACCAAATTGGCTACCTGCCTGAAGAACGCGGGCTGTATAAAAAGATGAAGGTTGGCGAACAGGCGCTCTACCTGGCCCAACTGAAGGGAATGTCGAAAAAAGATGCCTTGAAGAATCTGAAAATCTGGTTCGAAAAATTTGAAATCCAGGCCTGGTGGGGAAAAAAAGTGGAAGAGTTATCAAAAGGGATGGCACAAAAAGTCCAGTTCATTACTACAGTTATTCACCAACCCAAACTTCTGATTTTTGATGAACCATTCACCGGGTTTGATCCGATCAATACCAATCTGATCAAAAATGAAATTCTGGAACTGAAAAAAAATGGAACAACCATTATCTTTTCAACCCATAACATGTCATCGGTTGAGGAAATATGCGACCACATTGCCCTGCTCAACCAATCGAAAAAAATACTTGACGGACAGATTGATCAAGTCAAAGAAAAATTCAAAACAAACACTTTTGAAGTGCAGTACCGTGGGGATACTCCTGATTTGGAATATCGTTTGGGTGCAAATTTCAAAGTGCTTGAACACGATGTCAATGATCGGCTGAAACAAATGAAAGTTCAGTTTCTGAACGGCAATTCAAATAATGAGTTATTGAAAATCCTTATGAATCAATTCGAGATCGTTTCATTCAAAGAAGTTATTCCTAGTATGAACGATGTTTTTATCCATGTAGTCGAACAAAACAACCTCGAAATCCTCCGATAGTTAACAGTCTCAGTCGCAGTAGGCAGTTTTTCGAATGAACACTGAGACTGCGACTGAATACTGCGACTGCGACTGAACACTGAGACTGAACACTGAGACTGAACACTGAGACTCTTAAAACTGAATAATAAGAAATAAAAAGATACCCACATGAACAAATCCATTCTCATACTCAAGCGCGAATACCTGACCCGTGTAAAGAAGAAGTCATTTATTATCTCCACCCTCCTGGTTCCGGTATTTATGGCGGCATTAATGATTTTGCCGACCTATCTGGCCATGATGGACGACAAAGAAGAACGCACCATTGCGGTGTACGACCCGACCAGTCTTATACTCGATAAACTTGAAAGCAACGAATTCACGAAGTTTCATTACATTCCTAGGCAGGAGTTTCAGAAATTAAGCAAGAATTTTAAATCTGGCAAGTATTACGCTCTGCTTCATGTTCCTGAAAATATCCTGACAACCAATCTGGCTGAAATGATTTCGGATAAACAAATTACATTTGATATCAAAAACCTGATTACCAATCGTATTGAAAAAATAATTGAAGGAGAAAAAAGGAAGAAGGTGGTTGATGAATCTGGATTGCCTGATCTGGAAAAGAAACTGGCTGCCACCAAAACGAATATCACACTGGAAACCATCAAAATAGGCGAAGAAGGTAAGGCTGTCAAAAGCTCAACTGAAATTGCAATGGCCATTGGCTATGTCGCGGGATTCATGATCTACTTTTTTGTTTTCATGTATGGAATCATGGTTATGAGAGGTGTTATGGAAGAAAAATCAAACCGGATTGTGGAAGTGATTATCTCTTCGGTCAAACCTTTTCAGCTTCTCTTTGGGAAAATAGTTGGGATTGGATTGGTAGGATTAACTCAAATCGCCATCTGGGTTATTCTTGGTATCGCAATAACCACCGGAGTCACTGCTTTCATCGGACATGGATCGGCGGAGACAGTTGTTCAGGCTCAAAACATTATGTCGGCACAAGGTATGGACCAAATGGCCGCTGCAGCGCCAGCTCAAAAAAACATAACACTCGAAATCATTCAGTCAATTGGTAATCTGAATATTCCGCTGATCATTTTCTCCTTGTTCTTCTATTTTATCTGCGGATTTATACTCTATGCTTCATTTTATGGAGCCATTGGTTCAGCAGTTGACAGCGATGAAGATGCCCAGCAAATGATGATGCCGGTCATGATGCCATTAATTTTCTCAATTGTCATTCTGTTTGCTGTAGCTAAAAATCCTGAAGGTTCTCTGGCATTTTGGGCTTCAATCATTCCGCTCACATCGCCCGTAATCATGGTGGCACGAATACCTTTCGGAGTACCTGCCTGGCAAATCACTCTTTCGATGATCATTATGTTGGGTACGATCCTTGGCACCATTTGGATGGCTGGAAAAATATACCGGACCGGAATTTTGATGTATGGGAAAAAAGTCAATCTTAAAGAAATTGTTAAGTGGCTGTTCTACAAAAATTAAATAAAAGACGAAATCGTACTTTAATAAATATTTTTCATATCATTGCATGATCAAATTATAAGAAATGAAAACGAATTTCCCGGCTATGTATATGTGCTGCTGCAACAAACATTCAGGAGAAGGTATGTTTTCAATACAAAGTTGAAATTCACAAAAGAGAATCTATATCGAAGCCTTCCGAACACCGGGAGGCTTTTTTTGTTTATAACCCTAAAAATGACAATAAAATGAAAGTAAACAGCATTTTGGAAACCATTGGAAATAGTCCTTTGGTAAGAATCAACAACCTGTATCCTGCCGGATACGAAGTTTACGTAAAACTTGAAAAAACCAACCCTGGCGGTAGTATTAAAGACCGTATTGCCCTTTCGATGGTTGAAGATGCCGAAGCAAAAGGAATCCTGAAACCGACAAGTGTCCTGATTGAGCCAACTTCAGGAAATACCGGAATAGGATTGGCGCTGGTTGCCGCAGTAAAAAAATACAGACTGATTTTGGTCATGCCAGAATCAATGAGTATTGAACGCCGACGGATACTCACAGCTTACGGCGCTGAACTGGTTTTAACCCCGCGCGAATTAGGAATGAAAGGCGCTATTGCCAAGGCCGCCGAATTGGTAACAGAAACACCGGATTCATGGATTCCATCACAATTTGATAATCCATCTAACATTGAAGCGCACAAGCTGAATACCGCAAAAGAAATTCTTTCTGATTTTCCTGAAGGCTTTGACTACCTGATTACCGGTGTTGGAACTGGTGGACATATTTCCGGAGTGAGCGAAGTTCTGAAACAGAAATTTCCAAATCTGAAAGCCTTTGCCGTTGAGCCGGAATTATCGCCTGTAATTAGTGGCGGAGCTCCGGGGCCACATCCGATTCAGGGTATTGGCGCCGGATTTATTCCCGTAAACTTGCATACTCAATCTATTGATGGAACCATCCAGGTATCGAAAGACGAAGCCTTTGATTATGCCCGCCGTGCCGCCAAAGAAGAAGGTTTGTTTGTTGGAATTTCATCGGGAGCATCGCTGGCAGCAGTGGCAAAAAAGATTACCGAACTTCCTGCAGGATCGAAAATATTGACATTTGCCTATGATACCGGCGAACGCTATTTATCTATTGATGGATTGTTTTAATTTATTTTGAACGAATAATTTTCATCAAAAGGCTGGTTTTACCGGCCTTTTTTGTTTCCTAAAATGCCAAAACACAAAAATTGTTGATAAATTTATTCCATAGATACTAATGAATTAATTATCTTTAGTATCCATTAACTAACTGATCGTGAATAGCAGCAACCATTCCACATCTTTTGGGACAAGAATTAAATTCGATAGACTTTTTTGGGAAAAGATCAAAAAGGATTTTAACCTCACCTATATTTGGGGCCTTTTTGTCTGGACTCTTGCTTGCCTAATGTTCGGCAAACCGATTAACTTGTTATTTGGTAAAATTGGGATATCGTTATTTGCTTATGATGACTACTCACTTTTTATTTATCAGTGGATAATTATTGTGTTATTTTTTCTTTATTTTACTGGCAGACTGATCTTTAATAATCAGTTTTTGTGGGGGCGATTCCCTGCTATTAAAGTCGGAATTCCGGTCTTGATTTGGTATTTCATAAATATCAATTCCTGGGTAAAACCTACAGTTTCTTTTATTGCACTTCCCAGTTATTCCAATCTGAATTTTCTATCGCTTATTTACTACATCTGCTTAGTTGACATGCTTTTTATGATTATTTACTACTTGGTTGAAGTAACACCAAGAGCAAACAAATCTTCTTTTGTTACCGATGTTGCGTTTGACCCTGAAAGCGAAGAACAAGAAGAGATACTTGGCTTTTCCTCGTTTGCTGAACGTATTGTAAACGAAATCCAAACGGTTTCCTCCTCCGAATCAGTAGTGATTGGTATTAACGGAGAATGGGGAGAAGGAAAAACCTCAATGATCAACCTGATTCGCAAGCAACTAAAGGGGAAGGGGTATACCGTAGTGGACTTTCATCCTTGGAAAACCAACTCAGGTAAAGCAATGAGCCAATTGTTTTTTGATATGCTAAAGGATGGATTGAAAAACAAAATTTTTGGTATTAACTGGAAAATTGACCGTTATGCTGACGCTTTGCTACAACTCGACAAAGCTGGATTTGGCAAGGCTTTGTGGCAATTGTTTTTTCAACCTGATCCGGTTGAAAAGCAAAAAGAGAAACTGCGCATCAGTATGAGTATGTTGGATAAAAATCTAGTGGTTGTGGTCGACGATCTCGACCGACTGGCGAAAAACGAAATTGCCAATGTGCTGAAACTGATTCGTGATACGGCCAACTTTCCCAACCTGGTATTTATTGCCGCATATGACCGCAATTACCTTAACGAAGCTATCCGATCGGAAATTAATGTGTATAACTATAAACGATATATGGATAAGATTGTACTGTGGGAAGCACCTATTTACAAACCTCAGCCAAGAAAATATATTGAAATACTGAAGAATCTTTTGAAAGAAAAACTTGTTGAATTTTCTGATGAAATTGATGAATTATTTTCAGAAAATTCTGAGTCAAATACTATAGCTATATATGCACTACTTGACAAAACACCGGAAAATAAAATTATTGAAACACCTGATGAAATCAATCAGGAGCTTTTTATTAATTTAAGAATTATCAAAAAATTCACTAACTTCCTAACATTCAATATCAGATTAGTAAAAGACCATGTAGTTTTTCGTGATTTCTATTTTTTGTATCTGCTTCGATATTTTTATCCAAACTTTTACTGCCGCTTTATTACAACCTACCATGAATTACATCAAATAAAAGATGGGGACATAGATAAAACTGAAACTGAAATTGAAAAATATATAAAGCTCATTTTCAAAGGAAATGAAACAAAAGAAAATGAAAAAATGGGTTTCATTATTAAAGCTATTATTTCAAACATCATCGATCGAAGCGTGGGAGTTTCTTCTAACAGTTTGATCTATTACAGAAATTACCTGAATTATTTTCATTTAGGCAATCATCAGGAAATAACAATGTCAGAGTTTTCTGCAATGTTAAAAGCAGAAGATTTTGAATCATTTAAAAAGAAGTTGAGTACCATTATTCAGAATGGAAATATCATTGAGCAGTTTGCTAATTCTTCAATTATCAATGCACTTCAAGAAAATTTCCAGTTTAATGACACGCAATCTTACATTGACTATTTTAAGACTTTAGTATGGTCTGCTTTAAAGTATGACAATCTGAAATTTTTTCAGGAATGTCATAATCGGATGCAAAATATTTGTTTGACTGAAGGTTATGGTCTCAATGTTGAAAAAGTTCAAATTGAGTTAAAAGAATTTATTTTAAAAGAAAAACTACAAGTAGATTGTCAATATTTTCTGTATCTCATTATTGATAAGATAAAATCATATTCCACCTCACATCCTTGTCAAAGAGTATTCTATTTGTCCATTTTTGATACTATTGAAATAGCCACACTCAATTTTAATCTTTATATATCCACAAAAAATGAAATTACTCCCGAGTTACTAAGCCTATTTTATTGTTCTTATCAATCTGTTGATGGGAAAGGTAACTTGACTGATGATGAAGAGGTAATATCCATAATGAAAGAAAAAGCTTTTACACAACCGCATAACTTTATCAAGTTTATAGTTGTAAGAGATGGTAATAAAAAACACAGTTCTAAACCAGATAATTATTATTACAGATTCGTCAGTTTTCTCCTCAGAATATTCAATGGTTATGACGAGTTTATTTCATTCCTTAAAAACACTGATTTCTGGAATGAAAACGATCGGGCTTCATTATACTTGAAATATATAGATCAATCGTTTCCTGATAAAGATATTTCCATACCATATCCTTTTTTACCAAAAGATGTCGATTACAAAAATCTTTTTGCTGGATTAGATACTTTGGAGATTCTGCTAGATTGGAAGTTAAGAGAAAAGATTGATAAAATGAATAAAGAACGGATGTAGGTGTAACAACTCTTTTGCAATTGCCCAGAAATAGTATATTTGTTTTGAAAAGCAAACAAAGGAATTATTCAAAGGCCACTAACAACAATCTCTTCTATGGAAAACCAAGACATTCGCTGGAAGCAACGATTTCAGAACTTCGAGAAAGCATTGAAATATTTGGCCGAAGCATTGGAAATTGAACAGCCCGACATGTTGCAAAAAGCCGGAATTATCCAGTTCTTTGAAATGAGTTACGAATTGGCGTGGAATACCCTGAAAGACTATCTCGAAGAACAGGGGTTCATTGATGTGAAATCGCCCCGCAGCGCAATAAAAAAGGCTTTTGAGGTTGGATTGATTAAAGACGGTCATACCTGGATGGATCTATTACTTGACCGCAATTTAACTGCCCATACTTATGACGAAGAAAAAGCTACGGAAGTGGTAGAATTGATTCACGATAAGTACTTCCCGGTACTTTATGAACTTTATGAAACACTAAAAAAGAAAAGTTGTGAATAAAACTGCTGGCCTTCAGGATAGAGACCTTGCAATCATTGTTTCTGTACTTAAACAACACTCTGAAGTTGTTGAAGCCTGGCTTCTTGGAATCCGTGCCAAGGGAAATTACAGAACTGGCAGTGATGTTGACATTGCATTAAAAGGTGAAAACTTAACGACAGAGGTCTCTACCAATATCAGCTACCAATTAAATGAAGAAACATCCCTGCCTTTTAAATTTGACATACTGAATTACAATAGCATAAGCAACATTGAACTAAAAGAGCATATTGACGGGGTAGGAATACTTTTTTTTTCCGGTTCCTAATTGAAATTTTCATGCACCAGAAAATTGCCATCATAGACCTTGGAACCAACACCTGCAATTTGCTGATTGCAGCCTATCAGGATAAAACTTATCAGATTCTTTATCAGGGGAAAGAAGTTGTAAAATTGGGGAAAAACGGGATTGATAAAAACTGTCTGACCGATGATGGACTTGAACGGGCTATTCTGGCAATCCGGAAGCATGAGGAACGAATCTGCCGGTTCGGAGTTTCGGAAATTGTCATCATCGCTACCTCAGCTATTCGTGAGGCAATCAATCAGGATTGGTTTCGGCACCAGATAAAAACCAATACCGGACTTGAACTGCAAATTATTTCAGGAGAAAAAGAAGCCGACCTGATTTTTAACGGTGTAAAACTGGCATTTGGAAAAATCGAAGATCATTCGCTCATTTTAGACATTGGCGGCGGAAGCAATGAATTTATCCTGACGGAAGGCAATGAACCAATCTGGAAACATAGTTTTCCGTTGGGAATGGCCCGTGTTATTGAACAACTACCCCCCTCCGACCCGATTACTCCCCATGAAATACAGCAAATCAATCACTATTTCGAAAGTCAGCTTGACTTGCTTTGGAACCGCACCAAAAACATCGGAATTACCAGTTTAATAGGCTGCTCCGGAGCTTTCGACACGCTGGTTGATTTAATTGATCAAACAGAACCGGGAACAAAAATCAGGACTAAACAGGAAATCATAATTCCTGATTTTATACTGATTTATGAATTACTGATTGCATCAACAACTTCCGAAAGAAGCGGAATGAAAGGACTGGAATCGCTTCGGATTGAGATGATTGTTCCCGCTGTAATCTTCATTAAATTAATCATTGACAGGTTACAAATACAGAAAGTGTTCCAAACCGATTATGCCCTGGGTGAAGGTGTTTTATACGAGCGAATTTTCAGCTAAATTCGGGCAATAATTCAAAAAACAAAACCATGTCAAGAATCCTGGTCATTGATGACGAACGCAGCATTAGGAATACCATAAAAGAAATTTTAGAATTCGAAAAATACCAGGTCGAGCTGGCCGAAGATGGGTATAAAGCCCTGGAATTGATGAATACCAGCGATTTTGATGTGGTTCTGTGCGACATTAAAATGCCTGGAATGGATGGCATTGAAGTTCTGCAAAAATTGGAAGAATTGAAACCGGACACTCCGGTAATCATGATTTCGGGACATGGGAACATTGATACTGCGGTCGAATCCATTAAAAAAGGGGCATTCGATTTTATCGAAAAACCACTCGACCTGAACCGGTTACTAATCACTTTACGCAATGCGCTGGACAAATCGAGCCTGGTCACCGAAACCAAGGTATTGCGAAAAAAAATGGGAAAGCGTTTCGATATTGTCGGCAATTCACCTTCGATACAAAAGGTAAAGGATATGGTTGATCGTGTTGCCTCAACCGATGCCCGGGTACTGATTACAGGTTCGAACGGAACCGGCAAAGAACTGGTTGCCCGCCGTCTGCACGAAAAAAGCAATCGGGCAGATGGCCCTTTTATTGAAGTAAACTGCGCTGCAATTCCATCAGAACTTATTGAAAGTGAGCTATTCGGACACGAGAAAGGCGCATTTACATCAGCAATTAAACAGCGTAAAGGAAAATTTGAACAAGCGAACGGGGGAACTATTTTTCTGGACGAAATTGGGGATATGAGTTTATCGGCCCAGGCAAAAGTATTGCGGGTATTGCAGGAAAGTATCATTACACGGGTTGGCGGCGATTCCCAGATCAAAGTGGATGTACGGGTTGTTGCTGCCACCAACAAAAACCTGACCCACGAAATTGAAGTGAACCATTTTCGCGAAGATTTGTATCACCGTTTAAGCGTCATTTTAATTCATGTGCCGGATTTGAGTGAACGGATCGAAGATATTCCGGTTTTGTGCAGTTATTTCATTGACCTAATCTGCACCGAATATGGCATTCCGCTCAAAACCATTGATAATGATGCGATAACCGAACTTCAGAAAATGCGCTGGACAGGCAATATCCGTGAATTCCGAAACGTCGTGGAGCGCCTGATCATCTTGTGTGATAAAACCATCAAAAGCGAAGATGTGTTGAATTATGCCGTTCCAAACAAATAAATTCCATTTATTACCAATAAACTCAAACAAGTCTGGTATTGCTTTGTTATAATCGCATGACTGTCATTTACAGTCAAAAGAAATTAAAAACAAAGCTCTGATTACGGATAGTTTGCGTTAATGTCATGGCGTACCCGAATTTTAACACCCGTTGAAATTTTTCACTATCTGTTAATCAGAGTTTTTTATTTACCGGCGATCCAAAGTACTTAAATACTCTTTTGCCAATTCAATCTTAGGTTTTGAGCATTCATAAAACCGGTAAAAAGCAATTCGCTTATTCAATCCAAAACACGAACATTTTACATTTTCGTAAAAATAACTCAGTATCTGTTCAATTTCACCGGCCGTATTTACATGTTCATAATTCATTAAAATACTGTAATCCAATCCATACTTTATTTTGAACTCAATACCGGTGGTCAGTTTGTATCCCAGTTTCCAGAGGAAAGTCCCTTCATTAGGGATTGAAACCCGCAAGGTGCCCGGATTATTCAAATGAATACAGGTTTTCGCGACGACTTTTGGCAAATCGGTGATATGCTCGAAGGTTGCAATGGAAGTGATCCGGTCATATTTATTTAACTCATCTACTTCATCAATATCCTTATACACCCGATTAATCCGGTTCCTGAATTTCGAATTGATGTAAAGTTCTGTAAATGGCTCGATGATGTCATAAGGCGATGTTTCTTCATAATTAAGTTGATTTAAAGTCCCCGCCCCTATTTCAAGAGTAACTTTATCAGAAATACCTTTCACATCTTCAGCAATTTTCCGGTGCATCCATCCTTCCATTTTTTGCGCCACCGATGAAGCAGATGTTTCGCCTTCCCTGTTTTTTTTGTAATGTTCAGCATAGATTTTCTGAAATCCGGGCGGTAATTCAGTTCTTACTTTGGGATAATTTTCAAACATGGGCTGATTAAATTATGAGCGTTACTTTGACATTCAAATCACACAAAACTGTAACAATAACGAATACTGAAATTATTCAGCACCTTTCAGGTCAAACACAGCTACTGACTTATAGGCTCCGATTTGATGCTTTACAAACGGCCTCAGATATGCTGCTTTAAGCAAAGTAGTATCGGAAACAAACAAGTATTTGGCGCCTCTTGCCATATTTTTCCGGTAAAAATCTTCATTTTCAAAACTTGTACCATAGGTTGACCACCCTTTCTGATCCATCAAATATAAACTGGCATTAATGGTTCCATCGGGAATGCTTATGACCAGATCTTCGCGCTTGATTCCCAATTTCCGGTTATACTCCTTCATTGAACTGAAATCCTTCATATAAAAATTATAATAGTCCATGTATGCTCCATGATATCTTTCATCTATCTTGTTCTTTGTATAAACCACATTCAATATCAACAGCGCGATAAAAACGATCTTTCCCCATTTAAACACAAAAGGGAAATTGGTCTTCAGGAAGTATCCAAAAGAAACTACAGTCATCAGTAATAAAATGTACAGGTTTATCCAGTAATAATCGTGTCCGGCAACAACCTGGAAAAACAATAGCAAATACATCACCACACCGATAGCTAAAACAAGATTCAGATAATAGAAGATCCGGTTATTCCTTTTTGGAAATACGATCATGGCTATCCAAAAAAGAACAATCAGCAATTGAAAATATCCGGGAAAATTATGGAATATCCAGTGCGTGGCTATTTCATGAAACTTGAATTGAATTTCCGCGGGAGTCATTTCCCAAATGGGAAGGATTCCAACTAAAAAGAAATCGCGGTTATGCGCATTGTTGTATGCGGTTACAAATGCAAACCAAGCTGAAATTACAGCAACGACTGTCAGCAAAGGGAGAATTGCTTTGCGTGGTTCAGGGAATACCGGACGATCCTGTCGAAAGGTAAAAAGCTTCAGCCATTCAAAAACGAACAAACCCAGTAATGCAAAATAACTGAGCAATGCCGATACTTTTAAAAGTCCGGCCAATGTAAAGATAATCATGGTGATCCACAGCCATTTATTTAGACCAGTTCGATAAAACCTGAAGAAAAAATACCATCCGATAAGCACGATGGAAAGAGATGGTATTTCCATCAGGAAACTGCTGCTGTAATAAGTCAGTACCGGCGATGTAAACATCATGATTGGTATTAACATGGCCCAAAGCCGGTCTTTAAAGAGTTTGATCAAAGTACGGTAGAGAAAAAACAGACCCGTAAAAAAAATAAGTAAGACAATTCCTCTGAATATAATCTCATGCTGGCCGGTAAACTGCCATATTTTCCCGACAATAAAATAAATCAACGGAAAATCGCTGATCGTTTGACCATTTCCTTTTACACCAATGTAGTTGATCGCCGGCTCGAAAAAGCCGCGATGTTCCATGCAGTAATTTAAGGCAAACGACAGGCAATCAGACTGTCGCCACATATGAACACTTTGAGGCTCAAGAAAAAGTATGTGGTTAAAATCGTAAACGAAGGCAAGAATTAACAGGAAGATGATAAAAAATAAATCGGAAGTGCGAGAAAAAACAGATTGAAGATACTTTGTATTTATCATGAATGACTATTTTTGGGCAACTATTTCACAAACATACATAAATGTTAAACAAAAAGAAAGTAGTAGTAGTTCTTCCCGCCTACAATGCTGCCAAAACCCTTGAGATCACTTACAACGAAATTGACTTTTCGATAGTTGACGAAGTTATCCTTGTTGACGACAAAAGCAAGGACGAAACAATTAAAGAAGCCCACCGACTTGGAATTCATCACATTATCAGCCACGAAGAAAATAAAGGTTACGGTGGAAATCAAAAAACCTGCTACAACAAAGCGCTCGAATTGAATGCAGATATCGTAATCATGCTTCATCCCGATTACCAATATACGCCAAAATTAATTCCGTCAATGACCCATTTAATTGCGAACGATGTCTATCAGGTGGTACTTGGTTCACGAATTCTGGGGAAAGGCGCCCTGGCAGGAGGAATGCCCTGGTATAAATATGTTGCAAACCGTTTGCTGACCTTGTTTCAGAATATATTAATGAACGCTAAACTTTCGGAATACCATACCGGATACCGGGCCTTTTCGCGTGAGGTACTCGAAAAAGTGAACTACAATGCCAATTCCGACAGTTTTGTGTTCGACAACCAGATGCTGGCACAAATCTGGTATGCCGGGTTCGAAATAGCCGAAATCACCTGTCCGACTAAATATTTTGACGATGCCTCGAGCATCAACATTAAAAATAGCTCAATTTATGGTTTGGGAGTATTGAAAACCTCCCTTCAGTTCCGGCTTCAGAAATGGGGAATCAAGAACTTCGCTATCTTTAAAAGATGATACCACTGAGCCTTAAAAAATATGTATTATTGATTGTTCCGCTGTCGTACATTTTCCTTGGAAGCTATTCTCACCAGCTTATCGGATTATATTCGCTTCGCGCCGGGGATCCGGAATTTATTTATTTCATCAGCGGATTGAGCCTGGCAAACGGCAAATTCATGCTTGGCCATATTGACAATCCGGGAACTCCTTTGCAGTATCTTGCAGCTTTCGTATTCAAGGGAGTTTACGCGCTCAGGTCGCATCATGCGCCTTTTAATCACGATGTGCTGGCCAATCCTGATATGTACCTTCACGTACTGAACCTGATACTGACTACCGTTGTCGCCATTTTTATGTATTTCGCCGGAAAAATTCTTCTTCGGATAAGCAACAATCTGACCTATTCGGTCTTGCTACAACTTTCTCCTCTTTTTACCAGCATTATCTTTTTAAATGTTGGCCGCGTCGTTCCTGAAAACCTGATGCCCGTTCCGGTCATGTTATTGAGCCTGCTCTTGCTTTATCTTTATTACCGGCCTGAAGATGGACAGGATCGGAAGCACAGTATTTGGTTTGGATTGATTTCCGCTTTTGGTTTGTCCATCAAACTAACTTATTTTCCTTTATGGATTATCCCGCTGATTGTTATTAAAAGCTGGAAAAATAAACTCATTTATTCAGGAACGGCCATTGTTTCCTTTTTTGTTATGGCACTGCCGGTTACGCTCCAAATCAGTTTTTTCTGGGGATGGATCAAAGGGCTTTTCATTCACAGCGGGCAATATGGCCAGGGTGAAAGCAATATCATCAACTGGAAAACCTTCGGCCCGAATTTCGGTAACCTATGGAACGAAAACCACCTTTTTTTCTGGGTAATGATCGTCCTGCTGGTAGTTTTTACTGCAATTTTTCTGTTCAAAAAGACCCGGGAAACCAACCTCATACAACGAATTGCGCTTGCAATCCTGAGCGCGGCTGTTATACAGGTATTCATTCTTTGCAAGCATTACGAATCGCGGTATTTTGTCCCGGCCTTGATGCTGATCCCGGTTTCGCTGATGTTGATTGCTGAATTTGCCAGTCAGGTGAACCCTGTAATTTCGAGATTTAAAATTCCGCAAATCGTGCTGATATTGGTGCTATCAGTTTATTTCGTCAAACAGGCTCCGATCATTCACAGCCTTTCTGCCGATCTCGACCAAAAGAAAACCGAAAGGATGAAGGCCCTCCATTACATGAACACTATTGAAAAAGATGCCATTAAATTTACGGTTACTACCGACTATGGCGCACCGCTACCCGAGTATGACCTGATGCACAGTTTTGGCTGGTCGGGCAGGCAAAAAGAACTATTCAAACCTGTCCTGGCTGAATTATATCCCAACTCCTATATCTATTTCCCATGGGACAATTCAATGCATTTCTGGGCCAATGAACCCGATTACAGCCAGGCCTCACGACCTGCATACATCTATTTTCTGAATGATAACCTGAAAGATCAGTTTTTCAAAGATGCCGCGAAATATTTTCCTGAAAAATATGAACTGACGCGGACCTTTTTTAATGAGGTAACGCAGGAAGCTGTTTACAAACTGGTTAAAGTTTCTTTCGAATAAGCAGATCGTCAACTAAAAGGCGGAAATGTTTTAAATCTTTGTTCCTGACCGAAAGCATGACCCGATCGTTCGATGTTTTGAGCACAAAAGGGATACGGATGCGCATCCAGTCCTCTATTAGCGAAGTGTAAAAATGCTGGAACTGGTCAAATTTGTAATCCATGGTCTGGTCGCCGTCTTTCTGAACAAATTCAATAATAGTTCGGGCAAACAGGTCTTTTTCATATCCTTTGGCCCAGAACAGGATTTCGCAGCTATCACCGGGCAGCCCATTTTTGATATTCAGGTCAAGCAGGTGGTTCCATTCTCCAATTTCTCCGGTGAATGCACCCGGACCAAAGAAAGTGGTTTCTGTTTGATTGGTATCAAATCCATTGAAATACAAAACAGTAGTGGTATCCGCTTTACCTTCGCGAAGGGGAATCATTTCGGTTTCAAATGCCTTTTGCCCGATAAGCGCTATAGTGTCGAGTTGGGCAACAGGCAGACGGTAAAACGAAAATGCAGGACCTTGCCACACCATCGAAGAATGGCTGACCAGATTTTTTTCAGCCTGATTCAGATCGTTGCAATGATCAACCATCAGGAGCAATGGTTTTTGGTTGGGCAAGTCGCTTAAAATCGGGTAAGGAGAAACCGGGACACAAGCCAGTCCGAGACTTTTATAAGTTTGCGAGATCGAGGTCCGGCTCAGCGCCACGCCCATCGAAGGCAGCCCACTTTTCAGCGACACGATGAGCGAATTCCGTTTTATGTCGCATTTCGATTCGAGCCATACATTTTCGGAACCCACATGAAAATACGGCAAAGGCAAAATGGCCTGATAATCTGAAGGGTTAATCAATTTGATCCAGGCATTTTCGGGTGATGTATTTGAAGTATCTTCAAGTTCGGCAATCCGGTTGTTTAAACGAGGAGCGTATTGGGCTACATTTAAGTAACCATCGTACCACAAAAACGCCAGAGCAAAGAGTGCAATTATTTTCATGAGGATTCCATGTTTCATCAGGCTGAAAATTCCATAGAAAACAAGAATATTAATCAGGTAATAAAACAACCATGAAAAACGGGACAAAGCGCGTAATTGCTGTATTGGGCCGAGATAATCGAGCAGGAATGTCAGTCCGAGGTTGAACGGGATACTGAATGACAGCAACAACGAAGCCACCGATGCCCAGAAAAAAACCGTAATCAGCTTGTTTTCCGAAACTTTCCACCAGGGCTGCTTTTGTTTAATCCGTTTAATCATCTGATAAAACCCGGAAAGAAATCCTATTAAAGAAACCAAACCAATAAACGCGAATGCTTCCCATTCGTAATCATACCGTATCCCAATCTGTTTCAGAAAAGTAGCATAAGGTTTATGTATGGGCAGGAAAATGGTAACAGGATTTGCCTTGAAAGTAAAAAAACCCCAGGGATGGGTAGTGCGGTCGGTCACGGTATCATTAAGTCCGGTAAGTAATTGCACCATAACCAGGGGAAGGATGAACTGGATAAATAGATGCAACGCCCAGCGATAGTCCTTTAACTTCATTTGACCGGTGTATAAAGTAAAGACCCAGTAAAACAGGAAAAGGAAGCCAAACAACGCGAAGAAATACATGTGCATACCTGCTGCCAAAAAGGTGATCAAGCCAATCAGAATGGAAATAACAACTGATTTAGTTCGGTCGAACTTCATTAGTAACCAGATGAGCATCGGGAGCCACATGAGGTGACTTAGCGAGAAATGTCCGCCCAAACGGCCTATTTGAGGCGAGAGCATGGTAATCCCGACTGAAGCAAAGGCAGCAAACCACCAGGAAATTTTGAGTTCGGTAAATATGAGGTAAATAAAAATAACTGCCAGTACAATTGAAAAAAGCATGCTCAGGTTAATCATCCCAACAACATAAGGCCGGAGGTTGATGCCGATCTGGCCCATCATTTTCACCGGAATGGTAATCATAGGCTGGCAATCGGCAAAGAAGGCCATTTCGCCATACGGATAATTCTGGATACCTGACCGGAAGTAAGCGCTGTCGTAATTCAGATGATAGATTGATGCTGCATACGATTTCAAACCATCGCCCGAAGGGGCAAAATAAACACGGTTTGGATCTTTCAGTAAAGGGCCAAAAAATAAAAAAAGCACAATGAACGAAAGTATGACAGGAAAAGCCAGGGCGCTAAACTTACGCATATCTCAATGGATTTTTTTGACCAGATAGATGGGCCGGCCCTTATTTTCGTCAAAAATATAACCAACATAAGTCCCGATAATCCCGATTAAAATAAACAATACTGAAAAACTCAGGCTTAAAAATAATACAATGGTGGTATAGCCTGATGGAGGCGTATTTCCGAAAACATATTGCCAAAGTGTGAAAAGACCCATCACAATTGAGAAAAAAGCAAAAATAAGCCCAACATAAATGCCCAGATAAAGCGGGAATTTCGAAAAAGAAATAATCGCATTGGTCGAAAGCTTCAGTAATTTGAATAAAGAGTATTTGCTTTGCCCGGCCTGTCGTTTGGGGGCATTGTAAATCAGACTGATTTTATCGAACCCGATAATTTGAATAAAACCCCTCAAAAAGCGGTTCCGTTCCCTGAAATCGTTTCGAAGTACATCGGCTGCTTCTTTTGAAATCAGGAAAAAATCTGAGGCATTTTCGTCGAGCTGATACTCCGACAAACGGTTGATAAGCCGATAGAACAATTGTGAAAACCAATTTTTAAAAAGTCCGTTTTCGGCCCTTTTGTCACGTATCATGGTAACAATCTGCCGGCCTTCGTTTAAAGCCCCGATCATCCGGCCAATTAATGCAGGGGGGTGCTGAAGGTCGGCATCCATACAAATAATGGCATCGCCGGCAGCATGGTCAATCCCGCAGATCATGGCCGCTTCGTGACCAAAATTCCGGCTAAAATCAATAATCTTTATATCATGTCTGCTCGCATTTTTAAAAGATTTAAGCAACATAAGACTTTGATCATCGCTGCCATCGTTCACAAAAATCACTTCAAATTGCTTATCTAAATCCAAAATACTTTCTTCCAGATTTGCACAAAAATCAGGAAGAACAGCTTCTTCGTTATATACCGAAATAACTAATGAATATTTTTCTGATTGGCTCATTGCTTTTGAATATTCGCTTTCATCAAATGTACAAAGGATTTATTAAAACTTCAGTGTGTTCCACAATTTAGTCCAGCTCATCGGAGTATCCCACCAGGCTAACGAATCGTAGCGGAAGCCAAACTGGATGTTGTAGAAGATAAATATAAGAATAACCAGGCTAAGCGCAATCTTCAATGGTGGTGACATTTCTTTTATCTGGCTAACGACCAATGCAAGCGGTAGCGCCAGAAATGGAAGATAATCAATCATTGCCCTTTGTCCAACAGCCGCTCCAAATGTTGGGAACCACCAACTGGCATTGATGTAAATACATAAAATGAAAATCACCAACACGGCCAGACTGTTCATTTGTTTTCGATACAATTGAATAAATAAACCAACCAAAGCAAAAATTACAATTGGCGTGAAAGTTAACCACCCATTGTATTTCCCGAAAAGGACAATCCCGAATTTAGGCGTCATCAGGAATGGGAAACCGTAATTCTGATACGAATACACCAGGTATTTCCCGGTTACAAAATGCCAGTATGCCATTTGCGGTATGAATACAATTACCCCAATAAAAAACAAGGTAATGATTGCCCAATAATTTTTGATCCAGAAAGCGAACCGTTCTTTGAAATTAGAGAAATTACTGACTCCGTAAAGGAAAAGATATAAACCTGAAATGATGTTGGTCGGACGGATTAAAACGGCCAGGGCAAAGGGAATTCCAAGCAAGACCAGGTTTTTTACGGAACTGTCTTTGAAAAATTGATGGGTAAAATAAAGATAAATGGCAATCATTGAAAATGAATAGACATGCGCCATTCCGGCGCCCAGCAATATGGAATAAAAGAAGACATTGGTGGCCAGAAAAAACAGAGCCGTTGTGAGCAAACTGGTTTTATGCTCAAAAAATTCGCGAAGAAATTTATACATGAAAACCAGTCCGATGTAGGTATATACAATTCCCGCAATCAGGATAAAACCATAATACATGTTGGCATATCCGTCGGTATCGAGCCCGAAAAAAAGACTGATTAAATGCGCAGTCAGGAAAAAAGGCGACCAAAGAATGGCTACTCCACAGGTAAAAACGCTGAGGGTTTTTCCTTCGCCATAGCCGATCGTCCAGGGCATCCGGTCGAAAAGCTCCCAGTCTTTGATAAAAAAATGAACGAGGTATTGATAATAGCCCTCCATATCCGAACCCAAAATGATTTTCTCGATGGGCAAATTGTGAAAAACCATCCGGTAAATGTAATTGATCACCAGGCCTGCCAAAAGGAAAATCCAGCCGTACCTGATCAATTTACTCAGTTCTGTCCGATTCATTTTGTTGCTTTTATATTCCTTACTCGTTTACTTTTCCTACCATGATTACACTCAATCCCATCCATTTACTGGTGATTTTATCAATGATCCTGAAAACCGGAACAAAGAAGTTATACAATTTCATTTGACCTTCAGGAATGATCTTTTTCCGAAGCAGCGAGCCACTCACCCACCACCCTGCTATTCCAATCAAATTAAAATACTGATGGTGAACGACCAGTAAATTATTTCCTTCAAAAACCGGGCGCAAGGTATTGGCTGTATAGCGTTTGAAATGCCCCAAAGCAGTATCGAAATGGTTAAAAATAGCTTGAAAAGCCGGAACCAGAATAATCAGGTGACCTCCATGCTTTAGCAGTTTTTTGCAGTTGGCTATGGCTTTTTGGTCATCGGCAATGTGTTCGACCACATTAAGTGCAAATACTGTATCAAAACTTCCAAAGAGTGAACGGTATTTTGAATCAAATTCCGGATCAACAATATCCATACAATGAACACCTTTCAGGTTTCGATACTCCTTAAACTTTTCGCCTAATATTCTGCAATACTCTTCCTGCAATTCGGTAATAACCAACTCGCTGCCATCGCTCAGGAAACACTGCGATATGTTTCCGATACCCCCGCCAATTTCAAGAATCCGCCCCTTGCAAAAAGGTTTAATAGTTTCGTACATCCAACGGTTGAACTTATCGGCCCCTGAAATGTTTTCTAGCGTTGAAAAGCCAAACACATCGTTCACCTCAGGATTGACCTTTGCTATTTTGCCCATAAATTATATTTCAGAATGACATAAAAAGCCCGGAGTCCGTCTTTCCAATTGATCTTTTTCCCTTCAGCATAGGTCCGGCCATAATACGAAACACCCACTTCATAAATTCGGATATCGGGTATTTTAGATATTTTGGCTGTCACTTCGGGTTCGAACCCAAAGCGTTTTTCATTCAACCTGAGCGACTTAATATACTCTGTGCGGAATAATTTGTAACAGGTTTCCATGTCGGTCAGGTTCAGGTTACAGAACATATTGGAGGTAAATGTCAGCAGTTTATTCCCGATTGAATGCCAGAAAAACAAAATGCGGTGAGGATTTCCTCCTGAAAAACGCGATCCGAAAACCACATCGGCAAAACCTTCAAGCATTGGTTTTAACAAATCGTTGTATTCGCGGGGATCATATTCGAGGTCGGCATCCTGAATAATCAGGTATTCACCGGTGGCTTCAGCGATACCACGATGGATGGCCGCACCCTTTCCCATGTTCACGGGCTGATGAATCAAGCGGACCATTAACTCCGGATTTGAAGACTGGAACTCCTCAACGGCAGCAACGGTCTGGTCTTTGGAACAATCATTGACCACAATGATTTCTTTTAGGATGTTTCCGATTAATTCAACTTCTGAAACTTTGGAGAGAATCGAAAAAATTGTCCGTTCCTCGTTGTAAGCAGGGATAATAATTGAAAGTAGATTTTCACTCATTCGCTGTAATTTATTTCGGGTAGTTTGTGACAACTAATAAACAGTAGATTTTTAAAATTAGTATCATATTCGGGAATTTTTCAGTAAAATATTCCAAATCAAAAATAACTGTTTTTTTAGTGCCTGTATCTGAATCTTATTAAATCAAAAACGTTGTTCAATCTTTGAAATTAGAATTTTGCAATTTGGATTTATCATTAAAAGAAATTGGTAACCCGAACAATCAGATTACCAATTTGAGCTTTATCCATTTAAAACGTGATTAGTCAAAAATATTGATGTACCAGTTCTTTTCATTGAGTAATTTGTTATAGATCGTTTGTTTCATACTTCCCGAATATTTAGCTGAAACCTTTTTAGCCAGGAACGATGGGTCATTGCGGCGTTTGGCCACACGGATCAAATCATAAAAACGTTCACCTTCAAAAGCCAATTCACGGGCACGCTCGTCAAGTATTAATTCTTCCAGATACAACTGCTTGGCCAGTAAATTTCCGGTAAGGTCGGTATATCCAATAACCTGGTTGGTGAAAGGATTGTGGATGTAATTGATGTTGCCCACCTGTATCCCCCCATAAAAACCGGTATAACCTACACGTCCTCGAATCCCCAATTGACGGCGGTCGGCCTGAATGTCGTAATTACTGCCATCGTTTACAATATTAATTGCATTTGTGGTAAATGTTTTAATCAGGCCATTCTGATCATAAGCCCACCAGGTATAAATCTCAGCAAGATAAAGCTGAATGCCGCCGGCACGGTAAACGATAAAGTTGGCATCCTGATCGTATCGTTCTTTGTTAATTGAGTATTTAAACACGATGGTGTCAACACCTTCCATTAATGATTTATAACTGCGGACGTCATTATCCATTTTAAAAGATAACATCATAAAATAATTACCCTGCGAAAGAGCTGCCCCATTCTGCACATACAGGTAGGACGATCCAAAACCCCGAAAGAAATCGCTGGGAGTTCCTTTTTGAAATGGGTTCAGTTTGGTCAGCTCGGGTTTGGTCTGGTTCAAGATGAGATCATACCCCCGCCAGGTAGTTTCCCATAGATGTATGGCGGCTTTGGTAGGTTTGAGCATGTAATCATGGGGCTCAAATGGCTCAAATAAGCGTTGAAAATCGTTCTGTTGCTGGCTGGCTTTATTAAACCAGAGTGTATAGATATGCTCACGTCCATCAATTCCATCAAAAATATTTCGCCATTGACTATTCGAAAAACTTCGATCGAGTTGATAGCGGTAATTATCGGAAGTTGCAAAAGCAACAGCATTTAAGTGTTTGGCGGCCTTTGTGTAATCTCCCTGAGTCAGGAACATTTGACCAAGCAGCGCATTCCAGGCAAAAGTATTCCAAACGGAGACTTCCCACGATTTATCGTTATTATCAATGTAATGGTTTACCCCGACAGCTTTTACTTCGTTAATTAACTGCTTGCTAAAAACACGGATTACCATATCGAGATCATAAAACTGTTTCTCCAGGGTAATCTGTTTGTTGTAGGTGGTATCATTGTGGAAACCATCAGTTCCAAAAACAACATTGACTTTATCAATGTAAGTAGATGACGATTTGAGGTATTCCTCAATTTCGGCAACCGAAGTCAGTGATTCATGGATTACCGGAACTTTTCCATAAATCCGGACTGCATTAAAATAAGCCCAGGCACGCATACAAAGCGCTTCGCCATAGAGTTTATCGTAATTGGTAACTGCAATCTTTTTATCCAAAACTTCAGGATGCTTTTCCTTCATGACCCTGATAAAACTGTTACTGGCAGAGATGAGCTTATAAAAGTTGGTCGGATCGGCATACTTGTTATTCTTTGAGGGCTGAAAGTTGTTAATTTCAATCAAATCAGCATCGGCATTCTGAGTAACAGTCAGTAAGTCGCCACGCAGTTCGCCCAAAACAACAAGTTGTTCGGCCAATTTCTGTTGCAGGCCATATAATCCCATCGCTACTGAACGATATTCATACCAGTCATCGTAAAGTTGTTCCTGAGTAACATTCAAATCCTGATCAGGATTAAGAAAATCACTACATGAAGGAAGAAATAGCATCGATGACAAAACGGTAATGAAAATGACGGAATTTTTCAGATTTCTTAGCATGGTTAATAATTCTATATTATTTTATAATCCAAGTTTAATTCCCAGTACAAATTGCCTTGCCTGAGGTGTTTGTCCATAGTCAACTCCTTGTTCTGCATGTGAGTATGAAGTCGCAAATTCAGGATCGTAACCCAAATATTTCGAAAGGGTAAGCACATTATTGGCCGAAATATAAAACTCTGCATTCCTGAATTGCAGCCACTTGGTTGGTATGCGGTAACTTAAGGAAATGTTCTGAACTCTCAGGTATGATCCATCTTCAATCCAACGCGATGAAAAGGCCGAGTTTCCAACGGGATCGTTCCAAAGTGCGCGTGGAACATCGGTTTTTTGACCGTCGTACTGCCACCTGTTTAACACGTTGGCGCTCTGGTTTTCAAGACCTGTCATCGCCTCATTTTTGTATCTCACGTAATTGAATATTTCGTTACCTGTAACAAAATTGATGTAAGTATCCAAACCCCAGCGTTTGTAAGTAAAAGTATTCTGTAAACCACCATATAACTCGGGCATTGATGAACCAATGGTTGTTTTATCATATTGGTTGATCATCCCGTCAGGAGTTCCTGAAGGCCCCGACAAGTCAACAAAACGGGCATCCCCGGCTTTATACCTGACCGATTTGGCATTCATCAGATTTGCTGTCTGAGCTTCCCCAGCCGATGAATAAACCCCGTCGAAGAGGTAACCGTAAAAACTGTTGGCCGCTTCACCAACTTTATTAACAACTTCCCCTCCGACAATTTCGGTGATTAACATATCACCCCTAATGGCCGAAATTTCGTTTGAAATTTTAGAAACGTTTGCCTGCAAATCCCATTTAAATGAACTTCCATCAATAATGCGGTACAAAGCGCTCACTTCTATTCCTTTATTTTTCATCTCCCCGGCATTTTCGGGACGGAAACTGTAGCCCATGTATGATTTTAACGGTGTTAAAATCAACATATCGCTGGTGGTCGAGTTAAATACATCAATGGTAGCACGGAAACGGCTTCCCCACAAGGCTAAATCTATACCGGCATTAATTTGAGAAACAGTTTCGTAACTCAATTCTTTATTGGCAATAACTGCCGGATAGAGACCAACAGTCTCGCGAAATTTTACAGACTGGTAATAATCGGATGCATTGGATTCGCCAATATCGTCGTTTCCGGATTTCCCATAAGTCGCCCTAAGTTTCAATTCGTCGAGCCAGCCCAGATGGTTCAGAAAAGGCTCGCTTGATAAGCGCCAGCCAATACCTCCTGAATAAAAGAGCCCAAACGGATTATTTGCAATTTTTAAGGTATGAATGGCATCGTCGCCAACTTTGGATGATCCATCAAGTGAAACACTGGCAGTGACCAGGTATTTATCTTTATAGGCATAGTTAAGGTTTTCGTAGATTGAAACCCAGTTCCACTTTTTGTTTTCCCCGCCAATACGGCGCAGGTTGTTGGTCCCATCCTGCAACGACTGATATTCGTCGTTCTCGTGAGCATTCATCGTCAAGCCCCAGTCGAGCTGGTACTTATTGGTAAGCATATTGACTCCGGTGTTTGAAGTAATGCTGTGAACTTTGTTAAAAACCTTTTTATACGACAAATAAGTATTGTTATAAATCGAAAGCAGGTAATTGTTTGTGGCCTTGGCAACGTTATGCGCTTCGTTGTTATAATAGTGTGCCATACCATGATTAGGCATGAAAACCATTTCTTTCAGGGCATTATAGGTCAAACCAAAATTGGTATTCAACATCAGGTCTTTATTAATAGTAACTTCAAAACCCATGGTTGAAATGAAGTGATAATTGGTATTATTTGCTTTGTACCGGTTAACGATAGCCACCGGATTAGAAACGCCCAATTCGTCAACTTCACTTAATGAAGTAATCATGTTCCCGTCCAAATCGTACTGGTACGGGTTCAGAAGCGGCGATTTATTCAATGCAGCCAAAACAGGATTGGTCTCTTTGACTTTTGCCGATTCTTTCATGTTCGAGGTGTTATAATTCAGAGACACACCGGCATTCATCCTTAACCAGGTAAAAATGTTCAGGCGACTGGCAAAACGCAGGTTATAACTGTCGTAATCAGTTGCTTTAAAAACTCCATCGCTGCTTGTGTATCCAAACGATAAGCCATATCGGGCTATCGCATCGCCACCTTTAACCTTCAAATTAATATTGCTAAACATGGCATCGTTAAAAATTTCCTTCTGCCAATTAGTATTATGCTGATAATCAATATATCTGGGATCATTTTTACTTAGAAACAAATTCGGATATTTTGCCCTGATCACTTCCTCGAACAATCCGGAAGTAAATAAGACTTCATTGACCAGACTCTTATGCTGCAAGGCATTCATTTGCGGGATAAAATTAGATGGGGCCATTGAAAAACCGGAACGCAAATCAACATCAATGGATGTTTGTGTGGCGCTTGGGTCGAGGGTTTCGATGAAGACTACTCCATTCGAAGCTTTTGAACCATAAGAAGCTGTAATAGCAGGATCTTTTACTATGGTCAGGGTCGAAATATCGAGCATATTTACTGCCATCAAAGGGTCGTATGCCATACCTTCCACATTGGAAGAAAACAGTCCGGGATTTTCCATCGGAATACCGTCAACAATGTATAAAGGTTGATTATTTGCTATCAGGGAGTTTACTCCCCGAATAGAAAGAACAGCTCCTGACCCTGGCGAACCATTCCGTCTGACAATATTTACACCAGCAGCTTTTCCCTGTAAATATTCATCAATAGAGAATGCTGATGACCGGTAACTACCGGCAGTTTTTGTTTCAAAATAAGCAGGTACAATATCCTTCTTAATTTTCTTCTGTGAAAGGAGGTTTAACGGATCGTCGCCTGAGGATAAATCATTGCCAGTTAAAAACACCTTTAGCTCATTGCGGTTATTCAGGAATACCCTTTTGGTTTTAAATTCGGTAACAGGTGAAATGATCAGCCAATTATCGCCGGAACTCGACTGAATGGAGAACTCTCCAGCTTCGTTTGTTACCACAGGCAATTGCCTCGATCCTTCAATGCTTATGGTAATGTTCGATAGGGGAGTTCCCGTTCCGGAAACAATAACTCCTTTAACAAGAATTGAGTCTTGCGCATTCGTATTTTGTGCATGCGAAGTCATAAAACTGAACAAAAGCACGGGAATAATCAGCGCAGCTCTTTTCCAGGTGGCAATGGTAAATGGATTATTAATCATCGTATCAATTTTATTTCTCAGTAAATCAGATATAGTAAGCTGGTTAACTCTTAATTTAACGGCGCAGGAATGAATTCAATGGCATCAATTACCAATCCGTTATTTGGGGCGCTTCCCGGACCTTTGTATTCGAAACGAATGTTTGGCCTTCCGTATTCCGTAATGTTTTCGACCCAACAATCAAATTTATTATACCTTCCAACAGGAATAAATTTCTTTCCTGTAACGCTGGGTATAAGTGTTTTATACCTAACAAAGTCGTACCAGTCGAAGGTTTTGACTAACTGGTTATTCACATAAATATCATAGATACCTCCGATATCCATGTGGGTACTGATAACCATCTGGTATTTTCGTGGAAACATGTTTTTAACATTAAACTCGACCTTGTATGTTCCTTTGTACCCTTTCGTAAAATTCGAAAGCAATATCGTATCGTTTGAGGCTCCTTTGATAAAATTTTGAGCCACATCAAAATACGAGGAACTGGAAACTTTTACATTTTTCCGCCAGGCATATTTATTGACCCCGGTTTGTATAGCCAGCCATTCGCCTTCAAATTTTTCGGTACCTGAAAACAGGGAGTCAGGAATTACGAAGTTGGCATAATCGTATACTACACCGTTACTGCACAAATACTTGGCGACTGGCCGATAATCGGCAACAACGCTGTCGCCCTGAATATTGAGCATGTTAAATACCTGCCTGTTTTTCTTAATTCTGACTGGTTTAAATTCTGATGGTTCCAGCATATTCAGGAAGGTGCCATGTTTGAGCAGATGAGGAATGAGAATATCTTCCTGCCATTTTACCGGAATATCGTCGTAGGAATCATAGGTTCCACCAAGTTTCAGGGCCATTGCAGTAAGTCCTGTCTCAAGGGTTTCCTTTTGAGGATATACAAAAGTTGCAGTCCATGCCCTGAATTCGCGTGAAACAGGAAAGAACCGCATTTCGAACAAATTAACTCTTATCGAAACGGTATCGTAAACCGTATTTCCCTTTTCATCAAAACCAATCGGACGACTTCTCTCTTTGTCAATGATGATGGAGTCCTGTTTCCTGATATAATCCCTTAACCCGGGTGATTTTTTTTGAAAGTACTCAAACAAATTTGGACGCGGTATGGCAACTTCGCCCATAACAAAAAATTTCCCGTTAATGTACAAGGGACTTTCTTCTTTCAGGCTAATTCCATCGTATGTTGGTTTGGACCCCAGGTTTTCAAAGGTTGAAAACTTCTCGGCCAGGGTTTGTAATTTTCGCTTGCCCTGAATATCAACCGGCTGTATAAAGTGAGGGGAAATGTGATAATTCAGTATGGTTGTATCAACTTGTACCGTGCTCATTACCTTATCAAAAGCCGCGTTATCAGGGATAAAAAGTGTATAGGTATCGTTTTTATCGAATAGAGTATCGTACTTGTTCTTTACTATCAATTCTACAAAACGCGACAAATCGCTTCTTCCCTTTATGGCCTCCCAAACATTGATATTAACTGTTTCGGGTTGCTTATTGTAGTGTTCATCCCAGATTTCGGTACAACCGGTCACCGACAGGATGAATGCTGTGAATATGATGCCAATTTTAAGTCTCATTATGTCATAAGTTTATAAAGGTTCGAATCTGATGTAATCCCACCTAAACCGGCCTGGAATGAGGGATTTGATTGTAATAGTATGTGCTGCATACTTTTTAAAGTCTATACTGCCAACTCTGTATTGTACGTATGGCCAGTTTGAACTTCCTCCTCTGGTAAGGTCAATCAAACCACCTAATTTGTTTCCGTCAACATAAAGTTCAACCAGTGCATTAGCTGAACTAAAGCCGTCAGCGCCCAGAAATACATTATATTTACCCTTTATGATTTTAGGTATCTGATAGGAAATAGTAAAATCCCCGTCCATCTGCAGGTAATCTCTGCTCCACGCACGTTCTGACTCATCGAAGGATTTGACGTAATATAGTTTTGCTCCTGTCCATTTGACATTATACATCAATTTTTCATTCTCAATAAGGTAACTTCCTCCTTTACGACGGTATTCCTCCAATGCCGGTTCATCCCAGAACTCATAAGTAACAATGGCCCGGGAAGGCTCTTGCGGTTTAAGTATCTGATCAATAAAATGGATGGCGCCACTCTGGGTGATCACATTACTGGCGTCATAATCCAGGCCTACATAATCAATAATAGTGGTATCTTCATTATGGATGACCAGATCAAAAACCTCTTTACCCCTATTGACTACAATATCCAGTCCCAGCCCGTTGATGTTAAGCGGAATATCGGCGAAAGTATTGTAATTGGTTGAACGGCCCTGAAGATCGTCGAGAAACCTGCTTTCATTAAGGATGTGGTAACCTACAAACAAATTCAGCGGATTGGTACTATTGGTATAGTCGGTACGGTCGGGACTGATGAGTTTGGCCAGGTCCTGAAAATTATTAACATTTCGTTTTTTGTAAACGGCATTGGGTTCGGCCAGAACGGTAAAAGGACGCAAAGTTTCTTTTTCATCCTTCATGTTTACATCTATAATAGCTTTATATCCGGTAGCTTCAATAGCCTGGGTCAATATCGTAAATGAAGGATTTTGTTTCAGCCAGCCATAACTATTCTGGGTAATTGGAGTCAACATGGTACTCACTACATGTATATAGCCGTTCGACAATTCGATGTTGGCTTTACTAATCGGAGCCTGATTATTAATTTTATAGTAGGTGGTATCTTTTGCCAGAATAAAATTCACGTTCAGAAAATCGCCGGATAGGGTTGGCTCCGAAAAAGTTCCGAAAGGAAATTCATACGTACTGGTACCCATATTGACTACATGGTAGCGGGCCAGCGCCGAAACGAAAACTTTATCTTTCAGGAGTGCATCAATGGTAGAATATGGCCCCCCTGATTTAAGAAATGCGTCAACAGCCTTATTGTCAGGAGCGAATAAAGTATAATTGATACCATTAGGATTATATGCGCTCAGGGTTTTATCCAATTCTCCCGCTTCCAGAATGGAAAGGAAGAGTGAAAATTCCTTTCCATTCAGCTTGAGGTAATCGTATATCGTAAATTGCTCCATGTCCTCGAATCCTGCAATGACCGGTGTTTTTTTGCACGAATACTGCAGCGACAGGACAACCAACAAACTTAACAGAATTGAAATTCGTTTCATGGTTTAGAATTTATAATATGGATTTTGAACCAGATTTTTGTTTCGCTCAATTTCCCCTTTGTAGATTGGTAAATACCAACCAAGCGGATTAGACAGTTTAGCCGATAAGATTCGTTTTTGGGTGGATGGAACATTTTTGATGATGGTTTCCACTAACTTATCTTTACGGCTGTAATTATTTCGCCGGCCCATCCGGAGAAGGTCGAACCATCGTTTCCCTTCGAAGGCCAGCTCCAGGGCACGTTCTTCCATTACAGCATCTTCAAACGCAATCGCTGAATTTCCCACAACGATGGGAACCACATTGGCTCTTTCACGAATAAAGTTAATAATCGTCAGGGCTTCACCGTACCTGTTTAGCTGCGATAAAGCTTCAGCTTTCATCAGGTGGATTTCGGCCAAACGATATACGATCCAGTTACAACTGCTTTGATCGGACCCGGTACGTTCTGTTTTGCCATCAGGCGCACGTCCAACGAACTTCCAGATCAGGTAATCGTCTTCACTCAGTTTGGTAATCGAAGCATCTTCTCCACGGGTAATCTCCACAGCGTATTGGCGTGCAAATAATTCAACCGCACGCGTACTTGGGTCATAATTGTTACTGTACCGGTTGGTTATTCCGTACGTAGCGTTTTTCTGGTTGTACTTATCTTCAAATTGCAGTTCATAAATACTTTCCAGCGAATTTCCGGGATAGTATAATTCGAACCAACGTGTTCCGGGCATCATCACAAATTCCTTGTTCCCGAGTATCCGGTTACAGTATTCTATCGTTTTGTTGTAATCGAAATTCCAGAGCGAAATGTCGGCCAGCAAAGCATCGAAAGCAGCTTTGGTGGCACGGCCTTTTACTTCTTCCAACGATTTATAGCCGTCGGTGGCAAATGGCCGGTATTCGTTCAGGTCTTTCAATATGGCCTCCAAAACTGCCTCCCCTTTCGTATTGGGCAAGTAAAAATCCACGTCATCACTTTCAGAGGGTTCAAGCACTAAAGGGACATCATTGAACAGGCGGACCAGGTAGAAATAATTGAGGCTGCGAAGCCAGATAGCCTCGGACATCAGTCCTTTCAGGTGAAACTCAGTAAAAGTGTTATCTTTTTTCTGAACAATGGGGGCATTTTTTATCACATCATTGCAATAATTGATGACTTTATAAAAATTATTCCAGTTGCAAAGCCAGTTGTCGGGGTAAATGTTGCTTTCCATCAGGTTCCGTTCACCTGACCCCAGGTTATAATCTGCTTTAACCATATCTCCGCGGGCTTCACCGTAGGTAAACAAGCTCCCGTCCATGGAGGCAAACGACTGGTAAGCTCCCATCAACACAGCTTCAACATCTTCTTTGGTTTTCCAGAACTCTTCCCGTACCAATCCTCCGGGAGGAATAAGTTCCAGGAAATTGTTACACGAAAATTGCATGCTTAAGGCCAGGAAAAGCAGAATAAAACGTATTTTAAATATCTTTTTCATGTTCATAAATATTAAAATCCAACAGCTAAACTGATCGTTACCATGCGTGGCGGAGGAGTATTGGCATAATCGGCGCCAATCCAGAACGGATCGCTTGCATTCTGGCTTACCTCAGGATCTTGTCCCGAATAGTTGGTAAATGTGTATAATTTACGGGCGCTAAGAGTAAAGCTGGCGCTTTGCAGGTTCAGTTTACGGCAAAGTTCCTGGCTAAGCTGATATCCGAATTTGACGTTGTTTAAGCGAATGAAATCACCTTTCTCGACATAGCGGTCAGAGCCCAGGTTATTGGCCGGATGGTCCATATAGGCACGCGGAAGTATGCCGGGGTAATCCTGGTCCTGTGTTCTCCACCGTTTCAAAACAGCTTTGCTCTGATTGTTCCTGCCATTCATACCTTCGGTTTGTAACGCGATCATATTGATGATATCGAAACCGATACGGTAGTGGAAACTGAAAGAAAGGTCCCAGTTTTTATACCGGAGCGTGGTTCCCATCCCTCCGATAAAACTGGGATTTGAGTCGCCAATATAAACCACGTCGTTCAGGTCTATTTTACCGTCTTTGTTAACATCTTCGTAAATGGCATCGCCCCCTCTGAAGATATAAGTTCCCTTGTAAGTCAGGGGAATAGGATTACCTTCATTGTCCCTGAGATCGTTTCCTGCAGCATCTTTGGCGATAGCGGCCTTATCGTTGGCAAAAACACCTTTGTAACGGAACCCGAAGAATGAACCTATGGGTTCACCCGCTACTACGCGCCTTGGATATTCTCCATTTCCGATTGAAGTAGAACGCTCAGTATTGAAATTTTCGGGTAATTGGGTAAACGCGTTAACATTTTGAGAAGTATTGAAATCAATTGACCACAACCAGTCTTTGGTTTTAACCGCTTTTACATTGGTCATTAACTCCCATCCAAAATTTTCCATTTCTCCACCGTTAAGAAATCTTAACTGGCTATAACCAGACGATGTAGGAATATCGTAATTATTGAACAACAGATCTGAGGTCAGTTTACGGTAAACTTCGGCTTCAATAAAGAAGCGGTCTTTAAATAAATTGATTTCGATACCCAGATCGGTTTGTGAAACAGATTCCCATTTCAGGTTATCCAACTGAATACGGGTTGGCACAATGGCCGGATTTTTAATGTAATTACCGGTGTAGGTAGTTTCGTAAGTGGCGAACCGGGCATAGGCATCACTTGGCGGACGGCCCGTAACCCCCCAACTGGCGCGCAACATACAATCATTGATCATTTCGCTTTCCTTGAGCGATTTTAAAAACGGTTCATCGGAGAAACGCCATCCGAGCGATACGCCTTTGAACAAACCCCAGCGGTTATTGGCCCCAAATGCAGAGTTGGCATCAGCCCTCAGGATAGTCTGAAGCATGTAACGATCCTTGTATTTATAATTCCAGTTAAAAACGGCGCCTAAATCACTGTTCTCGCCCGAGCCTGAACCTATCCAGTTGATTTGTGCCCCAACTGAAGGGTCCTGAATATCGGTACTTGGGGTACGGTTACTCTGGATATTCATCCATTGATAACCCGATTGATTGGTAATCCACGATGCTGCCCCCGACATGACATGATCTTCGGTCTTGAAAGGGATATCAAATACCAATTGAGTTTCGGTTTTGATGGAAGAGTACTGACTATTGCCTTCTTCCGCCTTATTTACTGTCCATGCCAGCCAGTCTGATCCAATGGCATTGTAGGGTAAATAGTTATTTTCTTTGGTTCCGCCATACTGAAAAGAAACTGTTTCCTTATAAATCAGCCAATCCAGAATGTTGTATTTCAGACGAAATGTGTTCTCCAGGCTATTTTCGTTCTGATCCCTTTTACCCAAACGGGCAACTGCAACAGGATTAAAATAGGAATAACCATTCCCCTGATAACTGTTAATTGGGGTAAAATATTCACCGGTGAGTTTACCCTTAGCATCATACTCCATAATGCTCATATTTGGCGCCTTCAGGTATGCCATTTCACGAATGTTCCTACCTTCAATTTCAATATTTCCATCAATCTGGTTGTTCGAATAATTAAATTGAACGGTGAACAACAACTTCGTGGAAAGGAAATAGTCGAGATTGACACGGGTTGAAAACCTGCGGGCCCCTGTATTAATGGTTGTGCCCCCTTCGTTCACATAACTGAACGAAGTAAAATACCTGGTTTTTTCACCCCCGCCCGAAATTTTAAAATAATGGTCATGGGTCACCGAATTTTGGGTAATAGCTCCCAACCAATCGGTATTGGCCGAATAATTATAGAAATCGAAATAATCCTTGTCGTAGGCAATTTCCCTTGGGATACTAAAAACGCCCTTGCTGTTGTGCCACTGTTCAAGTTGCAGCATGACATACTCGTCGCCATTTAACATGGGAATAGCCGGAGGCTGAAAGTTGACACTGTTCTTGTACTGATAATCGAACTGTACTTTTCCCATGCGCCCGCGGTGGGTTTCAATAAGCAATACCCCATCGGCGCCTTTCGAGCCATAAATAGCCGAAGAAGCGGCATCCTTCAGAACTTCAATGGATTTGATGTCCTGAAGTGCGATATTGATCATGTTACTGATGTCTTCGGAGTCGGCTGAACTAAGGTCAAAACTAGAAGGAACACTATACTGGGGAACGCCATCAATAACGATCAGTGGTTTGTTGTTTCCCATGGAGCTCAATCCGCGGATTACGATCTGCGAACCGGAACCCGGGTCACCCGATTGGCTGATAATGTCCAATCCGGAAACTTTACCCTGAAGGGCATCGGCAGCCGAAGTAATGCCCTCGTTTTTCATTTCCATAAGGTCAATCTTCACACGCGATGAGGCATTATCGCGTTCTTCGATATTGGTAAGCTGATTATCTGATTTTGCTTTAGCCGTAATGGTTACCGATCCAAGTTCAATTTCTGAAGAAACAAGTTCGATAACCATTGATTTTCCGGGCGTTGGTTTGAACGGTTTGGTCTGGTAGCCAATTACAGTGGCTTTCATGCTATTCGCCGGATTCCTCATTTCATAAACAAAGTTTCCGTCAATATCGGTAATGGTTCCGTTTACCACACGGTTTTCCTTATCCGACTCCACGACTGTTGCACCAACAACCGCCGATTTATCATTCTGATCAATTACCTTCCCGCGAATGGTCACTTTAGTCTGAGAATAGGCTCCGACAAAACTGAAAAGCGCCAGGATCAGAATTATGGTTTTTTTGATTTTTTTCATGTGTACAAAAACCTAAAGTTTAAATATTCTTTTTAGCTGGTTGTTTATTTGGTATCAAGCTGATCGTAAAACAGTGCACTCTTAATTTCATGAACAACACCCGTGCTCACTATATTGGGATATGCCTCAGTACCTGTCGTACTCACGCTACGCCCGGTTATCTGGTTTGTTTTGGCAGATTCATTGATCACTAAATAATTACTTCCGTTCTTCGCTGGTATGGTAATTTTATCAACTCCGGGAATGATTTTAACAAAAGAATTAATTGTACTGAACGGAGTTGAACTTGCGTCAATGCGGGCGGTTTCATAATAACCTGCCTGACGGTTCCCATCGGTAAAAATGATATCGCCCTGAATAAAGTGCATCAAAAGGAAATTCCTTAATTCACTTGTACTCATCACATCGGTTTTAGCGGTCATTGAATTCACAACCGAATCATTGGGAATCAAGGCAGTATAAACCTGATTGTCGGAAATGAAGGAGTACCGGCTGAGCTTATCCTCACTTAATCCGGCCTTTTTCATCAGGTTATGAAATTTCAGATAATTCGATGAAATAACGTTAAACAATGAGTTTCCGCTAAAGTTAAACCAATTATCAATTTCGAAAGTGGTTCCATTATCGGCGTTTTCACTGATTTTCCGGGGCACAACTTGTACAAATTTAGTACCACGGTAACCATAAGATGTTGGTGAATTACCTTTAACTTCCTTTGTTTCATTATTAAATATCAAATAGTTACCTGCGAGATTTTTAATAAATTCACGTTTTGCAACTCCCTTTGGCGCTTCAACTCCAATATGGTTCAATAACAGAATCCTCAGATCCTCATTGTTCAATGCGATGGATCGGATAGAAGGATATAAAGTTATTGCAAAGAACCTGCTTCCATCAAAAACCAGGGACGAGTCAACTGAAGTATTGATATCACTCTCAACAAAGAATGAATAGTTGGCATCTTTCCGTTTCAAGGCAGAAAGTAAACCGGATCTTTCGATGGCATACATGACTTTCGAATATCCTTTTCGGGTATAGATCGGTCCGGCGACACTACTGAATGCCCTTGGAATAATAGGTTTGTTGACGCCTATAAAAGTACAGTTGCTGCCATATTCCTTCTGTACGATTGAATTTTCCTCAATCTGAATATAATCGGATTCCCCGTTAAAAAACCCTTTTGTAAAATCAGATGGGTAAACCGGATTAATGGAAAGGCATGAATTTGCAATAATTCTTTTGATGATCTCAGGCGAGGACTCCAGGCTTCCCCAATTGTTCCCGCCTGCAAGATATTTACTGATTAACTGGTTCATCGCTTCGTTGGTTGGGGCTACAACACCATGATGGTAACGGATGGTTACGTTGCTTGGAAGCCCGAAAACCCCTCGGGGTGGTTTTGTTTTTTCACTGTTGATGTCAAATACCAATTGAGGATACCTCAGGTTGAAGAGTGAATCCACTTTTAATCCCAGTTCTGCTCCTGGCTGACGGTTGGTTTCCCCTTCATTAAAATCCATCTCTGCAAACTGGTTCACCAGTTCGTAATAGGAATAGTAGGAATTAGGTTTTGTTTTATCGCTTAAAATCTCCATGGCATTCCTAAGCGGAACGGCTACACGGTCGATGGTATAAATAAATCCGTTTTCGGCAAAAATCTCATCACTTACAATGCGTCCGTTGGTAAAATAAAGATCGGTCACATTTTCGAATTGCCGGCCAAAATAAAAGCCATAATCAGATGTGGAGAGGTCGTAAATATCAAAATACTGCTTAAAGAAAATGGGTGAATATTTTCGTGAATCGGTAAATACACGCCGGCGCCAGGTTGTTTGTGTGGTATCAATTACATTGGTCCGTTTTAAAGAACTGTTTTGTTTTAAATATTTACTGTAAGCAACGCCATACTTCATGTTTTTGCCCAGTAAAAGAGTTTCCCTTTTATAGCCCCTGGGCAAATTATTTCGTAAGTCAAGAGTATCAATCCATCCAAAAATATCGAGCGACTGGAGTTGTTTTTTGCTCCATGGATTTTGTACCAGATGGTATTTTACGAGTTTAACCGCCTCGGACTTCGGAATATCAGCAATTGATTTATATTTGGTGTTTTCCTGAAAATACTTGGTGAAAGCTTCGTCGGAAGGTGCAAAGACCGTGTAGCTACCTGAAACATCAATAATAGTGTCGTAGCCAGAAATTTGCAGTAATTCTGCAAACATGGAAAGTTCGGGCTGAGTCTTTAATTGCGTGTAGAGTTTTCCGGCAAGCCATTCAGGACGGACATATTTATCATCCAGTTCCTTTTTACAGCCAAAAAACACAAGCAGAAATAAAGTAATTAAGGTTAGTTGTTTATTCTTTGTCATTTTCTTAAATCATAAATATTGAATAAAACAAGGTGAAATTAATTTATCAACGCAACAAATGTATCAAAAATCGAATTTCACATGTAAAACATAAATCGCAGTTCGGCTTATTTCAGCCATATAGATGACAATATGTGTTAAAATAGGTTAATATATTACATAGCTGATTGATTTGTGCTATCATTTACATACGATTTGGCAATCCTTTTTGCCTGTAAATAGAAGGGGTAACACCAAACTGTTCCCTGAAGCACTTAACGAAGTAGGATAAATTATTAAACCCAAGGCCATATCCGATTTCTTTGACCGAATAGCCTGTATTGGAAAGCATTTCACAAGCCTTTTGTAGCTTAAATACCCGGATAAACTCAACAGGCGAAAGTCCTGTTAAGGATTTCAATTTGCGGTATAAATGAGTGGTACTGATATTCAAATCTTCTGAAAGCTTCTTGACATTAAAATCGCTTTCAGAAAGGTTTTCTTCGAGCAACTGCCTGAGTTTTATAATGAATTCATCATCTTTTGAAAGGCTTGTGTTAGAGACTTCGACCATAAAGTTTTGTGTCATGTATTTTTCCCTGATCAGCTCACGGTTTCTGATTAACCTTGAAATCTGGGCTTTGATGATGTTCATATCAAACGGCTTTGTTACGTATGCATCTGCGCCTTTCTGATAACCCGCAACGACATGGTCAGATGCATTATTGGCAGTAAGCAGAATGATCGGGATATGGCAGGTTTTGCTGTTTTCCTTGATTTTTTCACACAATTCATAACCATCCATTTTAGGCATAATGACATCTGAAATAACGATATCGGGAAGAATTTTGGTAATGATATCGTAGCCTTCTTTTCCGTCGCCGGCTTCATAACAATTATACCCAACCGACAAAGTGTTTCTGAGGAAAGTGCGCAAATCAATATTGTCTTCCACAATGACAATAGTAAGTTCTTTCCCTATATTCTCCAGTTCGTTCATTTGCTCCCTGTTATAAACATCTTCGTGCCACCACATTCCAGAATTACCGATATTAGCTGCCGAATCAGTTACTTCAATTTGGTCAAAAGGTAAATCCACATGGAAAGCCACTCCGGCGCCATCAACCGACTCGACAGTAATGGTTCCGTTATGCATTTCGATAAGCGATTTGGAGAATGAAAGGCCTATTCCGGCGCCCTCGACCTTTTCGCTCACCTTATAAAAACGTTCAAATATTTTGACTTTATCTTCATCCGAAATATCTTTCCCTTCGTTAAATACAGTTATCCTGACCTGCTTTTTTCCATCAGGACTGTTTAAAAGTTCGAGAGAAACTTCGATGGAAAGGTTTTCGTTCGTATGTTTGAAGGCATTCGATAATAAGTTATACATAACCTCTTCTATTTTCTGGCTGTCAATATCAACCAGGATTGCCTGATCGGGAGTCATAAGGTGTAGATTGGTTTTTCTGCGGCTTTCAAGCCCTTTAAAATTAGCCACGACCTCCCTTACCAATCCGACAATATCAACAGTTTGACGGTTTAACTGCAATTTTCCCGCATTCAACTTTCTGAAATCTATGATCTGATTAATAAGGGTAAGCAGATAATTTGAATTTCTATAGATCAGTCTCAGGTGATTTTTCCACTTTGGATCAATGGTGGTATAATTCTGCTGCATGTCTTCGATGGGTGCAATTACCAAACTCAGAGGAGTACGGAGTTCATGGGCAATGTTTGTCAAAAACCTCATCTTGTTTTCGTTGTTTTCAAACGAAATGGCATCAATTTTTTTCTGAAAAGAAATCCGCTGCCGCTTCGTTAACCAGAATATAATATATCCGACCAAAGCAATCAGAAGCAGCAACATAAAAGACCGAACGTACCAGGTTTGGTACCAGGGAGGCAGAATCCTGATTTCGAGTATTCTTTCCGATTCGGATTCAATATTATCGGCACTTAACGCTGAAATGTGAAGCGTATATTTACCAAATGGCAGTTTCGAGAAATAAATATTCTGGTTAAAAGCCGGTAAGGTTATCCACCGGTCACTAAATCCATCGAGCTTATACCGGATCTGGTTTCCCTCAGGATGCTGATAATGATGTACCCCTACCCCAATACTGAACGTATTTTTAGAATAGGGCAACTCAATTTTGTCCATCTCGTTGAGAGAGCGTGTCATCATATTTCCACTGCTTATCATGTCTCCTATGTTGACTACCTTATTCAGGATACGGAGATAAGTAAGCCCAATTCGTGGAGGAATCGGATTAAATTTAATCTGATTGGGATAAAACCGGGTAAATCCGTTATCGCCCCCGAAAAAAAGTTCGCCATCAGCCGACTGAAAATAGGAATTCACTTTGAAAGTCTCTCCCTGTAAACCATCGGTGTGACTGTAATAGGTAAATGGTTTGGTTTTATTGTCAGGATCAAATGACATTATTCCCTTATTGGTACTGATCCATTTTATTCCCGACTGGTCAGCAAGAATTCCAAGTACATCGTTTCCTGATAATCCATTTTCAGTATCAATATGCGAAAACTTGATCGAATCGGATTCCATAATATTGATTCCTCCACCCTGAGTTGCAATCCATAGTTTTCCATCCAGATTTTCATAGATGCAATTGATTTCGTTGGCGCTCAGAAAATCCTGACTGGGTTTGGTGGCAACAAGCCGGGTAAATCTGACATCCGGTTTCGTTTTTCCCGACAAATCCAAATTGACGTACGATGATTTCAGAAGATTTAATCCTTTGTTGGTACCAACCCAAAACCGGTTTTTACTGTCAATATACATGGATAAAATAGTCTTGTCTGAAATACTTTCCGGATTCGTCGGATCAAAGGGAAAGACAAAAAACTTCTTTTCAGGATTTTTTTGTAATGCCGGATAAAAACGGAGTCCTTCATTGGATGTTCCAAACCAGATATTACGGTCTTTATCAACCAAAATTTTTCTGACTACGCCCTCATAAAGTGGCTGTTCAGTACGACTGCCATAACTCCAGCCCTGATCTGTTTTTTTCAATTTGGCCAGACCGCCATCAGAAGCCACCCAAAACACGGAATCAGATTCGCGGGCAATGTCCCATATATTATCGAAGTTGGAAACTGGTTCTGAACTTTGCTGATAAGCCAGTACCTTGAATTCGGACGTTCCGTCCTTAGCTATCTTTTTTGAGGTAAGGTTAATACCCCCCTGCCGGAGTCCAATAAAAGTTGCATTTTCAGTACCATTAAAACACATAACAATATTTCCATTAAGTGATTTTGGATTGGAAGGGTCGCGGTTAAATGTTTGAAAAGCCTTCCGGTTCAAATTCAATATACTTAAACCCAATCCCTGATGGCCAACCCACAAATTTCCTGAAAAATCTTCAAATAAACACATGATGTTATTATCCAGGAGCGAACCGATCTTAAGCGGATCAGGAAGGTACTGGCCTGTTTGGGAAGTCCTTAGGTCAACAAACAACAATGAAGGGTTGGTCGAATAACAGTAAATTTTTTGATCGCTTGCCAGATAAAGGTTTTGAATATTCTGCCCTTTAAAAAATACCTGATCGGAAATCGTCAACTGATTTAGTGATAAAACTGAAATTCCATCCGCCGTTCCCAAATACAGACTATTGCCATCCTTCGAATGTGCGATGGCATTAATTGGGTGGTGATAGGTAATTCTGTTTTGAATTCTCAACAGGGTATCTTTCTCATCGAGGTTCAATTCACAGAGAAGAATCCGATGCGGGCTATATACATCAGCATTTGATATCAGCGCCAACCGGTCATTATAGGTATTCATATAATGTACATATTCACCGGTCGTAGCGTTCCCAAACACCAGATCCAGTCTTTTGGTGTGTATATCAAAACTGGAATTGTTCTTATAATAAACCAGATAAATTCCGGCATTGGTATGAATCAATACATTTCCTTTAGTTTCAAAAATACCAAAGACATAAAAATTGTATGAGGAAAGTCCTGAAAGGCTTACAGGATGAAAAGTCTGGCTTTCTTTACGAAAAACAGATATACCTGAAATAGAAGCAACCCAAAGGTTATCATTCGAATCAATAAATATTTTGTTTGTCTTTTTATCAGGCAGGCTCAAAGGATTTCCCAGTTCAGGTTTAAAAAACTGAAAATCGTAACCATTATAACTGGCCAGCCCGGTCCAGGTGGCGAACCACATCTTTCCCGATTTATCCTGGGCAATGGAGTTGATTTCTCCATTATAAAGGCCTTCGTTTGTTCTCAAATACCTGAAATCGGCACTAAAACAAAACCTGACGGATATAAAAATAAATAAAATACAAGTTAAGGTTAATTTCATCGTTGCTCGTTGGTTAAATCCAGGTCATGTCATCCATCTTTTCAGGGGTTCAAGGTATAAAAAGTATTGCAAAAATTTATAAAATACACAAAATTTGAAAAATGAGGTTTCGCAAATATCCTGAAGTAAAAGACAAAAACGATCTTTTTTTCCGGGCTAAAGAAGTGCATCTTTCAACGAAATGGAGAATTATCAAATAAAAAGGCCATAAATCTTTTCACACCTGATAGCAACAAACACAAAACCAAATACATACATAAATACAACAAAACATCTCAATGAAAGAAAAGTACTTGTTTGTCCAATTTTTTGTCAAAAAAAGATTAATTCAAAACCAAAAACTACCTGTTCATGTATGATTTCTTTCATATTTGAAAGATACGTTATATTCTTACGCATCGAATAACTGATGAAACATGCATTTAATACGTAATTTTGAAAAGAACCACTTAATTAAAATTCAAACATTATGAAATTAAAACTTTTACTTTTATTTCTGGTAGTTGTAGTTTATGGTGTAGTGCTAAACGCACAAACTCAAAAACCTTACAACAAATTAATTATTACGGAGGTCCGTATTAGTGGAACTCCTGATAATTACATTGAGGTCACCAACATGGGAACTGAAACCATAGACCTCGCTGATTTTGAAGTTGGCAGAATAACTCCCTGGCCAGAGGCTCCTGGTACCTGGTTAACATTCCCTGCTGACCATATCAGGTTGCATGATCCAAAGATGTACCCTAAAAATTCACCATTATTACAGAAAAGGTATTTGGCCCCGGGTAAATCATTTCTGATTGCAATTGGTTCGGAGTTTGAAGAAGAAATGTGGGCTATTGACCCGCTTCACTGGCAACAAAGATCAACCAAGAAAGAGTTCTGGAAGCTTGCCGATTTGGTATTGCACCGGGCTGAAAGAAACTCTAATGCTAACGACAGTATAACTCCTAACTGGAATCTCTTAGATGCATGGCATGGATACAATTGCATGTTTCTTCGTCATCACTTCCTCAATGCCCAGGGAGCCAAAGATTCTATGATCATTGACCAGTTCAACGGGAATTTTGATGAGGCCGATGGAACCAACTCACAGGAAAACGACAGAGGATATGATGTGGCCGGAGTTACTCAGGCAACCAAGTTCTGCACCTTAATCCGTAAATTCTCAGTGAAACAAGGTATTAGTGATTTTTCAAGTCACGATGCCAACATTGCTGCAGCCAATCTTCAATTCAACCAGGCCAAAGGTATTGACTTGAACGACTCCGAATGGATCCCTGTTCCCAATCAGGGTGGAGAAGAACCCTGGAAGGGCGTTTACTGGACTGCCGGAAACCATTCTGATCAGAAACTGGATGCCAACCTGCTGGAATCAAAAACCGGTAAAGTAATAGTTGATCTTGCAAAAATGACCATTACAGTTCCCTGGGGAGTGCGTGGATACGACTCGTTAATGTACCAATTCAAAAAGAAACCTGCGTTGGCCTGGCAATACTCCTTATCAGCAGCTTCACAGGAAGACTCTGCTACCATTTCGGTTACCAAAGGCGACACGCTTACACTTTATATTTGCGGCGCCCTGCCTGAAATTAAGAAATTTGCCCTGGATGTGCTTCCTCCAACCGCTGACGATAACATTGTTATGCCCAAAAACGGGTTTGACTGGACCAATATGAGATATGATCCTCAGTGGATAAATGCCTATAATTCAGGATGGGGACGGCTTGGTCTGGAAGTAACTGATAAAGTGCCCGGTATGGATACCATTCGTGGTTTGGATTATGCCACACGTGTTGACACTATGTTGAGATATTTGGAAAAAGCGCCGAAAGCAAGTTGGAAAGTTATACCAAAAGGTGGTGTCGAACGACCTGACCTTCAGACAGGAGATATCCTTCGGGTGACTTCTGAAAGCGGAAAAGCAAAAGACTATTACATTAAACTCTTCAAATTCTATCCTGAATCAAATTCATATTTGGGTTCAATTACCTGGCCTGATATCCCAAACTGGTTCGAAGGCGATGTTGCAGAATCATACGGATGGGCCGGCGATACCATTCCTGGATTCAATTCTTCGAATTTAAACTATGTGGTTAAAGTTCCGGCCGATTACGATGGAATACCGGCTTTGGCATACACCAAACAGCAACTCGACTCCAAAGTTACGGTTAAACGTGCTACCACCTATAGCGGGTCACCGGAAGAACGTACGGTTACTTTCACTGTTGTTGCTGAAGATGGTATAACACAATCCGTATATTCCGTCAGGTTCGAAAAAGAAAAAAACCCGGATTACGTGCAACCGTGGAAAGGCGAACCATTTATTTCGCAATGGGTTTATAAAGACGATTGGGCCAATGACTGGATGGAAATTGTTAACCCCGGAACCGAACCTTTGGACCTTAGCCATTACATGTTTGTTTTTGCATGGGGACCTGAAGACGGAAGCTGGAACTGGAACAATGGCCCTACAGAATATGGTAATGCATACCTGAAATATGTGCCCGGCAAAAAATGGGTTGATGCAGCAAACTGGCAGGTTACCCCTCGTGTGCTGGTTCCCGATTTGGCTACCAACGCCATTGTATATCCGGGCGATGTGTTCGTTATGTACAATTTGGCATTCAACCGCTATGGCAATGTATATGCAGCTTACTGGAAAGAAGTTGACATTGAATTCAGGAAAAACCCCTGGGGTGTAAATGTTGGCGGTAATAATATTCTTAACCAATGGCAGGGAAACTGGGGCGGAAATATTTTTATGTATAAAATATTAAACGACTCAGTTGTAAACGGTTTGAAACCTGCGACCAACAGAAATGATTTCGAACTACTCGAAATGTTGGGAAATAACAACACTGGCGGAGCCTTCTCCTTTGGTGGCCGTAACCATGATGCTATTACCGGTTATTACAGAAAACCCAATATCTATAAACCAAATCCTAATATTAAAAATGGTATTTATGGAACAACCAAAGAAAATTCGGAATGGTATTGGAGAGACTGGGCTTATTTCCAGAAATTAAACTATGGCTGGCCACAGCAGATTACTGCCATCATTGATGGAATTGGCTCGCATGTGATGGACGAAGTAACCATTTACAAATCAACGGTATCTTCCAAAGTTTACAAGGTTAGTCCTGGTTATTCCATGAAAGAAACCATTAAAGGTTTAACTACCGGAACAACTGTAACAGGTTTCTATCAAAACATCCTGAAAGCAAACGCACTTCAATCCCTGAAAGTTAAGTCTGCTGCCAATGGCGCATTGTTGGCCGATGCCGCTGTTATCAGCAAAGGCGATAGTTTGATAGTGCTTTCTGCCGACAGTGTAAATACATCAAAATACATTCTTGATGTGACCGCTAACGGATTAAGCTCAAATGCATTGCTGACTTCAGCCAAATATACGGTTGCTGTTGCTGGTGCAACCGGTACAATCAGTGGCATCAAACAAAGAGAAAAGCTTAGTAATGTTGTTGCTGCTGTTATTGTTCCGGCCGGCGCTACCATGACAATGGTTGATGCCAATGATGCATATATGACGTTAACCAAACTGAACTATGACTCAGCTTATGTGGCCGTAATTGCCACCGACAAAGTTTTCTTCGAAGTGGTTGCCGAAAACGGCACAACCAAGGTGCTGTATCAGTTGAAGCCTAATGTTAATGCCAGCGACGCATATATCACATCTGACGTTTATAGTATTGATCAGTTTGCTTCTTTGATCCAGTTTGTACCAGGAGGAACTTCTGTTCAGAGTTTACTCAGCAATGTAACTCCTTCGACAGGTGCAACCATTGTTGTTTACGACAAAGCTGGTTTTGAGCGGACTTTAGGCGATATTTACAAAGATGATAAGCTTATTGTGACTTCTGCTGATGGTAAAGTTACCAAAGCATATTATTTCTCGATGCTTAATTTCTATGTAAACACATATCTGGCTTATGTAATTTCTGACGATTACCCCATTGATCAGGTAAAACGTTTGATTACTGCTCCTGTCGCAGGTACAGATAAGGGTACATTTATAAATAAATTGTATCCTTCATTTGGCGCTACTTTACAGGTTCTAGACAAAACCGGCAAGCCAAGTACACTGACCACCCTTGAAAGTGGCGATCAGCTTTTGGTAACTGCTGCTGATGGCGTTACTACAGCACTTTATTCAATTAAATTCTTTACCGGACTTATTGACACTGGTATGGAAGCTATCAAAATGTACCCAAATCCAACTACCGACAGAGTAGTTATCAACGGACTTACCTCTGGTAACCGTGTTCGGGTATTTAATGCAGTTGGCGTTACTCTTCGCGACGTGATTGTTGACAATGCAACAGAATACGTTTCACTTGCAGCTCAGCCTGCCGGTATCTATGTATTTGTAATTTCTTCCGGAGAAAAACACATCAATATCCAGAAGATTGTAAAACAATAACCAACTAAATGATTAGATTGATAAGGGCCTCCAGTGGGGGCCCTTATTTTTTTGTCCTTTTTCGAATTCAATGGGAAAACTAAATTTAGAAACAATACTGCCCTCATCTCAAAAAAATAACAGTCTCATTGGTCGAATTCTTTCACTCTTGAAAGAATCGTTACATTCTTCTTTCCGCTATAAATAGCCATTGCGTGAATTTGAAAGTAAATTTGAATGCTAAATCCTGAGTATGTACAAATACAAAAAACCAATCCATTTCCTGTTCACCTTATTATTTGCAATCCCAGCAATTGTTTCGGCACAGTTGAGCCCTAAAGATGCAATCAGCCAGATGAGGAAAGGCATCAATTTGGGAAATACCCTTGAACCACCCCGCGAAGGGGAATGGGGCAACCCATCCACTCAGGAATACATGTTCGATATGTACAAACAAGAAGGATTCAACTGCATCCGGATTCCGGTAAGATGGGATAAACACACCGGAACTACTTCTCCATATAAAATTGATGAAACCTGGTTCACACGGGTTGAACAAATCCTCGACTGGGGACTATCTAAAGGACTTTATATGGTTGTAAACTCACACCACGACGACTGGATCAAAACCGGTTATACCAGCGCCGTCAACCGGGCCAGGTTCGATAGTATTTGGAGCCAGGTTGCCACCAGGTTCAAAAACAAACCTGAAAGGTTGATCTTTGAGGTCATGAACGAACCGGTTGAAATGACCAAAGCCCAATCCGACGATGTTCACCAGCGAATCCTGTCCATCATCCGGAAAACCAATCCTACCCGGCTGGTCATTTTTCAGGGGATCAACTGGGGCGGATCCGATGGCCTGCTTGGAGCAGCCATACCAAACGACAAATTTATCATCGGATCCTTTCACTCTTACGACCCCTATACGTTTGGCCTGCAAGGCCAGGGAATCTGGGGCAGCGCTTCCGACATCAGCGCATTAAAATCAAAATTTCAGACCGTTAAAGATTGGTCAATCAAGAATGACATTCCTGTTTTCCTTGGAGAGTTTGGCTCGATAAAAAAATGCGATTACAATTCGCGGATGAAGCACTATAAAACATATGTGGAGTTGTCGCACAGTTTCGGGTTCTCCTCGTGTGCCTGGGACGATGGCGGCGATTTCCGTATCATGAACCGTTCAGCCAAAACCTGGGACGATGACATCAAAGACATATTGACCCATTCATCAGAACTTTCGCCTAAAATGCCCAGGTTGTCCATCTTTCAGGATACCATCGTAAAGCTTTTCTGGACTAATCAGGCAACTGATTACGACAGTATTTATATTGAACGACGACTTTCATCCACAACTTTTAAAAGAATTGCAACTTATAAAGGTGATGCAATTTCATACAGTGATTTCAACCTTCCCCAAAACAAGGAATATTTTTACAGGGTAATTGCCCATTACAACAATGGCCCTGACCTGTATTCTTATCCTCAAAAAGTTCTTCTGCCAACTTATGTCCCAAAACCACCGGTATTAAGGGAACTATTCACTGGAAAGGCACTCGAAATACCCGGAAGGATTGAAGCCGAAAATTTTGATATCGGTGAAGAAGGCCTGACTTACCATGACTCCGACCTGAAAAACATTACAGGAGCTTATAGGCCCAACGAGCCGATTGACATTTATGACCTGGGAAACGGTAAATATTTTGTGATTGACAATTATCCCGGTGAATGGCTCGAATATACGGTCAACGTGGCTCAAAAAGGAACTTACGACATCAGTGCAACCATTGCTGCTTTTGCTGGTGGCGGAACCTTTCGGATTAAAATTGGCGCCGTTGAATCAGAAATTATTAAAGCTCCGACCACCAGCAGTTGGGTGAATATCAAAACGGTCAGTTTTTCGATGAACCTGGAAGCCGGCCAGCAAATTATGCGGCTGACATTCATTGACAAGCCTTTATTTTACATGGATTATCTGGATTTTAAAAGAATCATTCCTGTTGGAAATCAGGCAGATTTTTCAGAAAATCCGGTCACCATCATGCAAAACGACCTGGAGTTGATAATAAATTCCAACATGGATAAACCTGTTGAAACCTGTACTATTTATAACATTTTAGGATCAGTTGTAAAAACAGTCAGGAACCCGGATATCAATTTCAGGATTTCAACCCGGGATATTCAATCCGGAATATATATAGTTCAGGTAATTTCAGGAGGTCAAAAACTCAGCAAAAAAATAATCATTCAATAAAGTATGAAGTTTTCATCAGTAATAATAATAGTAGTTCTTCTTTTGACAGCAGGAACTATGGGTTTTGCACAAACGCCAATCCGCATTGATATTGATCTGACCAAAGGGAAAAAGCCTGTGTCACCTTATTTATACGGAAAAAACAATGTTCTGCCAAAGAATCTTTTAGGTTCCGGTACAACAGCCGATATCACCAAAGCAAAAGAAGCAGGTGTCAGGTTTGTACGGCAGGGCGGGGGCAATAACAGCACCAAATACAACTGGAGAAACAGACTCTCAAGCCATCCCGACTGGTATAACAATGTTTACGACAACAATTGGGATGCAGCCGCAAAAAACTTAATGGATAAAATGCCGGGAGTACAAGGCATGTGGTCATTCCAGATATTGGGAAAGTCAGCCGCCAATACAAAGAATAATTTCAACGATTGGGCATACAACACCTCAAAATGGTGGACAGGTGTAAATCAAAACCTGGCCGGCGGCGGACAAGTCAATACAGCCGGAGGAAGTAAAGCATTGGTTGAAGGCAATCCGGACCTATACCTGATGGATTGGCCGGCTGATTCAACCGTTGGCATTCTGGATAAATGGTTTGGTGCAAAAGGACTGGGTTACGATAAAACCAAAATCCGCTATTGGAACATGGATAACGAGCCTGAAATCTGGTCGGGAACACACGATGATGTGATGAAAACCCAATGTACCGCCGAAGAATTTATGCAGTTATATTTTAAGGTTGCCAAAGCCGCCCGGGCCAAATATCCTGATATCAAACTCGTGGGGCCGGTTCCTGCAAACGAATGGCAATGGTACCGCTGGGGAAGCGATGCAATTTTGTATAATGGAAAAAGATACTGCTGGCTCGAATATTTTATCCTGCGGATTTCCGAAGAGGAAAAAGTTACCGGCATCAAACTACTTGATGTTCTCGACATTCATTTTTATCCGGGAGAAACCGATGCCACCAATTGCGTTCAATTGCACCGTGTATATTTCGACCGGAACTTTGTTTATCCGGGGGCCAATGGAGTGCATACAGTGACTGGTGGTTGGGACACGAGCATTAACAAAGAATATATTCTGGGACGCTGCTCCGACTGGCTGGTCAAATACAAGGGCGCCAGTCACGGCGTTACATTTGGGATTACCGAAACCGACATCGGTTCGACAAATCCTAACGTTCAGGCTCTTTGGTATGCTTCAACCATGGGTGAATTTATGAAAAACGGGGTCGAAATATTCACTCCCTGGAGTTGGAAAGTGGGAATGTGGGAAGCCCTTCACTTGTTCAGCCGCTACAATCAGGAAAACTTTGTGCAGGCCACCTCGCAAAATGAAGTGTTGATTTCGGCCTACCCTACGGTGAACGAAGCCGCCGATTCAATGACTGTTGTTTTGGTAAACCGCCACCAGACTGCAAAGCAAACCGTTAACCTGAATTTCGCCGGATATTTATTGCAAGATCGCACTTACAGTATGTATTCCATTTCGGGCCTGACCACAACTGAAACTTTCGTATCGCACACCAACAACAAATTGGCCAAACAGGATGTGATCGCAGCACAAAACCAAATAACCGTTGAACTGGCGCCACTTTCAGTCAACAGCATCATTCTTAAAGCTGCACCTGTATCATCAGATAAAGCATTACAGAATGGCAGATTCAATGCTAAAATTTATCCCAATCCGGCAAGCGATCAGGTAAACCTTGAATTTTCGCTTCCTGAAAAAAGTAAGCTGACCATCGCTTTGTATCAGGCCAACGGAATGCTGTCAAAGACCATTTGCAACACCGCTTTTGAGAGTGGAAACCATCAGATTGAAATTAATTCCGGGTATCTTTCATCAGGCATTTACTGGATCAGATTCATTTCAGAAACCGAAACAAAAACTATCAAGTTAATAAAATAACTTAACCATGAAACGAACCATTGCTATTTTAATCATTTTCTTTTCCATAAACAGTTTTGCCCAAACCCCGGCTTTCGAGTTCAATAAAAAACTGGGAACCGGGATCAACATGGGAAATATGTTTGAGGCTCCCACAGAAACAGAGTGGGGGAATCCGTGGAAAACCGGCTATTTCAAAATTATCAATGACATGGGTTTTAAACATGTCCGTATTCCGATCCGATGGGAACCTGCTGCCAGGAGTTCGGCAACCCCACCCTACCAGATTAATCCGGTTTTTTTTACACGCATTAAACAAGTTGTTGACGAAGCGCTTGCCAATCACCTCATCGCCATTATCAACATGCACCACCACGAAGCTTTACTTAACGATGTCAACGGACAAAAAGAGCGTTTTCTGAGCCAGTGGACACAAATTGCTACATATTTTAAAGACTATTCCGACAGTTTGGTTTTCGAAGTACTGAACGAACCCAACAACAGTATTACACCCGAAGTATGGAATACGCTATTTCCTGAAGCCCTGCAAAAAATCAGGCTGACCAATCCCAAACGCTATGTGTTGGTTGGCACCGCTGAATGGGGAGGTTTGGGTGGTCTTTCAAAACTGGTCCTTCCTAAAGATGACTACCTCATTCAAACTGTTCATTATTATAATCCCTTCACCTTTACCCATCAGGGAGCTAGCTGGGCTGGTACCGAGGCCAACAACTGGCTGGGCACCAAATGGCTGAATACAGAAGGCGAACGACAAACCATGCAAAATGATTTTGCCCCCCTGGTTGCCTTCAGTAAAAAATACAATATACCTGTGCACATTGGCGAATTCGGGGCATACGAAAAAGCAGAAATGCCTTCCCGAATCCGGTGGACCAATTATCTGGCACGCTACTTCGAAGAGTTGGGCTTCAGTTGTGCCTATTGGGAGTTTAGTGCAGGCTTCGGAATTTATGACCCGGTCGCTAAAACTGCCCGCCAGGATTTGCTCAATGCGCTTGTAACCGATCCGATGTATCCGGTTAGCGAAACCATCCTGAATCCGGTTTACAAAGATGAATTCAAACTAAGCACCACCGATTGGCAGCTTTACACCCAACAAACCGGAAATGCGACCAAAACGATGGCCAACGACGAAGTGCAAATCATCATTAACAATGGCAGCAGCGAAACCTGGCACGTTCAACTGGTAAAAAACAATGTTAAAATTGAAAAAGATAAAATGTACCTGCTCAGTTTTAAGGCAAGGTCAACTGCTGAACGAACTATAAGCGCGTATATCGGGAAGAGCATTTCGCCATATACCGGTTACAGCGGAGGTAATTCGTTCACCCTGGGAACCGTAGTAAAGTCCTTTTCCTACACATTTCAAATGAAAGAACCAACTGATCTGTCATCCCGCATTGTATTCGATCTCGGCAAATCAACTGAAGATTTTTTTCTGGACGAAGTGATCCTGAATGAAGTGACTGTCAAAATCAACTCAGGAGAAAATACACTTACTGGTACCCTGAAAGACAAAAACGGTAATATCATGCGTGGAACGCCGATGGTTTTGGGCAAATCGCTCAGCCAATCGGTGGCTTTTGCCGAAAACATCGAAAGCTGGAAAACTATTCAGAACAATGGATTCAATGCTATTCGCATCTGCTGGGTTGATCCGTATTACAAAGACAGGGGTTCCAATAACTGGACGGTGAGCGAAGTATTGCCTCACCTCGACAAAGTGGTGGCAAATGCCACAGCGACCGGTATGAACCTGATCATCAATTTTCACAATGTAGGCGCCCAGCAGGAATACGATAAAACCTACCTTTTTACACTCGAAAATGAGTTTTGGAATGCTGTTGCACCGCGCTACAAAGACAACGATTTGGTTTTCTACGAACCAGCCAACGAACCCACATTTAATACCAGCGATTACCTGAAAACCGACTTTAAAACCAGCTACCTGAAACTCTACAACAGCATCCGCACTCTGGCGCCAAACCGGCAGGTACTGTTTTTCAGTTTTAATGGAATTACTTCCGAAATCGTGAATGTAGTGGAAAACTACAAAGACCAGATTGACTGGAAGCATACCACGGTGGCTTACCACATGTATAATTCGACCAGCAGTTCGGCGGTTAAAACACTCATGGCCAAATACCCCGTTTTGTGTACGGAATGGTTCTACAATCACAAATCCAAATTACCTGGAAATGATTTCATCAAGCAGGTGGATGGGTTCAAGGAAAATGCCCAGACACTCGAAAATATTGGTTCGGGTTGGGTTGACTGGCGCGATTGGGGCGACTTTACGCTGAATGAGACAATTGATACTTTGATCACCGATGCCAAAGCAAAAAACTACTGGTGGGGAAAACCTGTAACCGGACTTAAAGCAACGGGAATCGTCATTTCCGATAAAAAACTGAACCTGATTTCAGGAAAAACAAAAAAACTAATCGCTTTCCCGCTTCCGGCATTGGCCGAAGATCAGAAAATTAACTGGACAACAGCCGATAACAAGATTGCAACAGTTGATGCAAACGGGTTGGTTACCGCCGTTTCGTCACGAAGCGGGTCGGTTGAAATTACGGCAAAAACAAACGACGGGGCATTTACTGCGGCATGTCAGGTTACCATTATTGCCTCAGAGGCCAAAGTGGCCTATCCCGATGGAAATCCACATCAGGTACCCGGCACGATCAACCCGACTTACTATGATTTAGGCGGCGAAGGAGTTGGTTACCACGATCAGACCAAAACCAACGATGGCAACGGGATCAGACCGGAACAGGGAGTTGATACTGAATTCAGGCTTCCGGAGGGAACGATTGGCGGGATTGCCACCGGCGAATGGCTCGAATACACGGTTGATGTACTTCAGGATGGAAACTACACCTTCGAAATCCTGTTTGCCTCAGCAGGCCGGTTAGGAAAATTTCACCTCGAATTTGACGGCATAGATAAAACCGGTCAGCAATCGGTTGCCTCCACCGGAAGCTATTCTAAATTTGTTGCTAAAAAAACAACCGGGATTGCACTATCTAAAGGCGTTCAGGTGATGCGCATTTACTTCGACTATGCCGAATACAACCTCGGAATGATTTCTGTTACACGCGAAATCCCCTCAGGCATAAATCAGCCGGAAGCCCGGAATAAAGTGAATATCTATCCAATCCCAACTCGCGACAAACTCTTTATTTCCGGTATGAACCAGGTTAGGAAATACGTCATCATCACTCTTCCGGGGCAAATACTCCATCAGGGTCAGATCAGCTTCAACCAGCCAATTGATTTAAAATTTCTGGCAGGTGGCCAATACATTATCCGTTTGGAAGGAGACAATTTTGTTCAAAACGAAAAACTGATCAAACTATAAAACAAAACCTAAACATGAAACAAATTTTTTCATTAAGTGCCTTCATATTCCTTTTGTTTGCGGTAACCACAATTGCACAACCGGTAAAAAAACACGGAAAGCTTTCAGTAAAAGGAACCCAACTCGTTGATAAGCATAAAGATATTACCGTTCTGAATGGTGTTAGTTACGGCTGGCACAACTTCTGGCCCCGGTTTTACAACAAAGAATCGGTCAAATGGCTGGCTACCGACTGGAAATGTTCGGCAGTAAGGGCTGCAATGGGAATTGATCCGAAAAGCGGTTACATGGAAAAGCCCGATTGGTCGAAAGAAAAAATGGAGGCTGTTATTCAGGGCGCCATCGAAAGCAACATTTATGTGCTGATTGACTGGCACAGCCACACCCTGAAACCGGATGCCGCCAAAGTTTTTTTTGCTGAAATGGCACAGAAGTATGGCAAAAACCCACATGTCATTTACGAACTCTATAACGAACCGGTAAAGGATACCTGGCAACAGGTTAAAGACTATTCCATCGAACTGATTAAAACCATCCGTGCCATTGACCCGGATAATATCATTCTGGTTGGCAGCCCGCATTGGGACCAGGATATTCACCTGGTAGCCGACGATCCTATTCTGGGATTCAGCAACATCATGTACACTTGTCATTTTTACGCCGGAACGCATGGTAAATTCCTGCGCGACCGCTGTGATTATGCAATCAAAAAAGGTATCCCGGTTTTCATTTCTGAATCTGCCGGTATGGAAGCTTCAGGAAATGGACCGATCAATTATACCGAATGGCAAAATTGGATTGACTGGTGTTCGGCAAACAATGTCAGCCTGATTTCGTGGTCGGTTTCCGATAAAAATGAGACCTGCTCAATGCTCAAAACCACCGCTTCCTCCGAAGGAAACTGGAAAGAGGAAGACCTGAAGGAATCGGGTATCAAAACCCGTGAGTTGTTGAGGAAACAGGCGGAGAAGGAGAAATAGGCGTGGTTATTTTTTTGCCATTGGTGTTCTGTTACACGCGAAATCCCTTCAGAAATTACGGAACTTGAAAAGTTGAAAAACCCAATTGCCTTTCCCAGTCCTGCCCTCGACAAATTGTATCTTTCAGGCATTGAATACTTTTACAGGTATTCCATTCTCAATTTATTTGGACAAGTTCTGAAACAAGGGCGTATTGATAAAAACCTAACTTTGGATGTCAAATTCCTGAGCGCCGGAAATTACCTGATCCGCTTCGAGGGCAACCAGAATTTTCAAACCGAACGATTTATTAAGCTTTAACAAACTAATCTAAACATATCTTTTAAAGAAAAAAATGATGATTGACATGAATGCAAACGTCTTGAAAGGACAACAGATACCAGCCCGGGGCAAACGAAGTGTCGCCCTGGGTTCAGGAATGGGTATTAAAATCGTCCGCGAAATAAAGTCCACAATAGAGAAAGTCTCGTTTCAGACGAAGGAGATAAACTTATTATTTCCGGGAGTAATGTTATTTCTAATTCTTTTCAGTACTTCATTATTCGCTCAAATTCCCGAAGGTGGCGTTTCGCTTATCAGTACCTCAGCAATCAATTATCAGAAAGTCGGGACTTACACCCTCACCGCCATCGACATCCAGAATCAGGCGTTTACCAAAGGCTTTAGGTTTTCTACTGGCGCTATTTTGAATAATCCCTGGGATGCCCAGGTTAAGTTTACCCCTGCCACCGGAATCGCTGCCAACGACATAGTTTTGGTAGCCTTTTATGCCCGGACAACCTCTTCGAAAAATGAATACGGAGATGGTAACTTAACCGTTTGTATCGAAAAAAATTCAGACCCATACACCAAAGAATTGTATTACAAAATCAATATTGGCAAAGAGTGGAAGCAATATTTTGCTTCTGTTAAAATAACGAACACATTGGCCAGCACTGCAGTAAGTTATTCGTTTCACATTGGCTTTCCTAACCAGACGGTCGAAGTGGCCGATGTAAAATTCCTGAATTATAAAAACAGTCTGAGCCTCGATAAACTTCCTGTGACCGAAATTACTTATATCGGCCGCGAAGCCAATGCCGCATGGCGGACACAGTCTGCCGATCGTATTAACCTGATCAGGAAAGGAACTGCCGAGATAGTGGTGTACGACGAACAGGGAAACCTTTTGAAAGATGCTACTGTTACGATTGAAATGGTGCGCCACCAATTTGGATTTGGCAGCGCTGTGGCCGCCAGTACTTTCCTGAATAATGCCACTTACCGGAAAAATGTCTATGAGCTTTTCAATGAAGTAGTTTTCGAAAACGACCTGAAATGGGGGCCATTCAATCCAAATTCTACCTTTAACATCCGCCGTTCGCTCGATTCGCTCGATAAAAAGAAAATAGCTGTCAGGGGCCACAATGTGATCTGGCCTTCCTACAAATTTATGCCAACAGCAATTGCCAATCTGAAAAACAACCCCGTTGCGCTTCGAAACGAAATTGATAAACGAATTGACGATGTGACTAAATTCGCCAGTGGACGCCTGAACGACTGGGATGTTTTGAATGAGCCCTATTCGGAAAAGGATGTTCAGGCTATTTTGGGCGATGAAGTGATGGCCGACTGGTTTAAACGGGTCAGGGCCAACGACCGGAAAGTGAAACTTTACATCAACGATTATTCTATTTTAAGTTCTGGAGGGAACGATGTGAAACACCAGGACGGGTATTTCAACATCATCAAGTACATTGACGAAAAAGGTGGAAAAATTGAAGGGATCGGGATGCAGGGCCATTTCGATTCAGACCTAACTCCCATCACCAAAGTTTACACAATTCTCGAAAGGTTCGCGACACTGGGCAAGGAAATCAAAATTACCGAACACGACATCAACATTACCCAACGCGCGGTTCAGGCCGATTATACCCGCGATTTGCTGACCATCTGCTTTAGTCACCCATCGGTAAAGTCGTTCTTGACCTGGGGATTTTGGGCCGGACAACACTGGATACCCGATGGCGCATTTTATAACTCCGACTGGACAATCAGGCTACACGGAGAAGCCTGGAAAGAACTGGTTTTTAACCAATGGTGGACAAAAAAAACAGACAAAACAACGGATCAGGATGGAAAAGTTACATTTGAAGGTTTCCTGGGAACCTATAAATATACCATTGCTAAACCTGGTAAAGTAAGAATCGGAACTTTCAAAATTGAAAATTCAAAACAAAGCGGGATAGCTAATCTGGTTGTCCTTACGTTCGATGGTGATATTCCTGATCAAGTTGAAATTACAACAACCAAACCGGCCTGCCTGTGCGAGGGCGAAAACATCACTTTGAATGCCCCTACCGGAATCGGATTGTCTTATAAATGGTTCCGTGGTGCTGATTTGCTGCCAGATCAGACTGCAAGCATGGTGGCTAGCCAATCTGGAATTTATTCGGTAAAAGTAAAAAAGGGCGCTGTTGAAATCACCTCTGTCCCGCTCGAAGTAAAAGTTAATCCGATACCAAAAGCGATCATCACCACAACTGGCAACCTTTCTTTTTGTCCGGGCGAAAAAGTGAAACTCAGTGCCAATACTTCCAACGATTTGACTTACACCTGGTACAAAGGAACCTCCAAAATTCAGGGCTCTGTAACTTCGATCGATGCCAGCGAAACAGGAAGTTACAGTCTGGTCACCAATGCCTACGGATGTTCGGCCAAATCAGAACCGGTAGATGTTAAGGTTTATTCGGCCACCAGCGCTGAATGTACGACTGGAATTGGTCAGTTAAATAACTCAATCAGGGTTTATCCTAATCCTTACAGAGGCTCTTTTATACTTGAAGCCAGCAATTTAACTACCCCTACAACTGCCGAACTTTTTAATGCAGTTGGTGCAAGGATTTTTATCCGAAAAATGGAATCAGTATCAGGAAAAACTCACATTCAGGTACCTGAACCCGGATTTTATACCTTGCGGATCATTAACCAGGATGAAGTGAAAACATTTAAATTGAATGGGATATAAAATTAAACCTCATGACTAAAAAGAACATTACTTTTCTATTGATCCTCCTCTTCGCAGCAGGATTATCGCTTTCAGCCAAAGACAAAGAGATTCAGTCAAAAAAATTCAAACATGCCGATATTGGTAATCCTGAACTTCGTGGAGTGCTTGGAGAATTTAAGGATGGAATTGGGATAACAGCAGGCGGAGCAGATATTTGGGGAGTTCGCGACGAATTTGGATTTGCCTGTTTCGAACAAACCGGTGATTTTGATCTGGCTACCCGAATTGAAAGCCTGTCTGCTCCACACCTGTACACCAAAGCTGGATTGATGGCACGCGAACAACTCTCTGACAACAGCCGTCATGTCTTTTTCCAGGTATTTCCAAACAATAACCCGCGAAATAAAAACAATGGCGGATATGAGTTTCAGTACCGAAAAGAATTAGCAGGTGAAATGAAAGCTATTTATCCCGAAAAGTTTGATGGAGTTCCGGAATTTCCGGTGAACTATCCAAACACCTGGATTCGGTTAAAACGGGCAGGAAACGAATTCACAGGCTATTACAGCGCCGACGGAAAATCATGGAAGACATTCACTACATTCACCATGGAATTATCTCAAAACGTGTATCTGGGTTTCGCGGTAACTTCGCACAACGTCAAAGAAACGGCGACGGCCGTATTCAGGAATATTACAATGAAAAAGTGATCAGTCTCAGTTTGCAGAAAGCTCCAGAGCAAAATATTTGTAGAAAAGTAGAATATTAGAAAGTACCGTCCGTGGCACGATGTTGAAAAAAGCACAAAATTTATTTCGGACGTAATGGAAATAATCTAAATAAATCATAAATCCATAACCTACATGAAAACTAACTTATCAACCACACTGATTTTCTGTCTGATCCTTGGATTTTCGGGATTTGCACAAAAAGCATCCGTAAAAATCTTTCCTGAAATAAAAAAACAGCTCATCAAATCCATTGGCGGTAATTACTGCAATGCCAATTACACACCACACGCCGAAGATGCTGTTGGCAACGAAACTCTGCGTGAATTCAGGCCAACTCATGTTCGGGTTGCTCTGCCCATGCGGCTCCGAAATGCCAAATTCGAAGACTATCGCGGCGATAATTTCACCAAACAACCTTTGGTAACAGAAGTGCTGGACGAAATGAAACGTATGAAAAACGAATTTGGGGTCAAAAATTTCACCATTTCGGTATGGGATGTGCCTAACGAATTTATTGCCGATCCATCGAAAAGTGCACAACGGGTAATCAAACCTGAAGCATACGACGAAGTGATCCAAATGTTAACCGACTTTTTCCTAAAGGCCAAAAACGAATATGGTGTCGAAGTTGATCAGTTTTCGTTCAACGAATCGGATGGCGGTTACCAGATCATTTTTTCGCCCGAAGCCACCATTGCCTTCATCAAAAAAGCCGGACAAAAATTCGAAGAAACTGGCCTGAAAACCAAATTTCTATGGGCCGATACCGCCCAAACCAAAGGAACGATTGAGTTTGCCACCCAAATCATGGCCGATCCTTCGATCTGGAAATACCTCGGCCCGCTTTGTTTCCACAGTTGGTGGTCGGAAAACATTCCGGACAATGAATTTGAACGAATTGCCGGTTTTGGAAAAGCCTGGAACAAAGAAGTCTGGTGCAGCGAGCTGGGTTTCGATGCAATGTCGTGGAAAGTAAAAGACATGAACAAAACATGGGATTACGGGCTGCGATTCGCCAAAATCGCCTATCGGATGATGAAATATGCTGAAGTTGAAGTTTCGCTCTATTGGACCTGGCAGAACAATTACGAAATCATGTCGGCTGACCTTCAAAATAAGTACCCGTCTTATTATGTCACCCGCCATCAGGTTGACTTTTTAAATACCGGCACACAAATCGTTCATTCCATCAGTTCCGATCCCGAAATCCTTGCGATCAGCGGAATCCGACCTGACGGCAGCAAAGTTCTGCAACTCATCAACATGAAAAAAGAACCGGTGAAAGTCGAACTGTCCGGATTTAATTCTCAGCAGATTGATTTAACTTCGACTACGGAAACCAATAATTGGGAGAGCCTGAAAGGTATTGCAAAAACAAAGAACGGCAAAACTGAATTTCAGCTTAAAGCACAATCGGTAAATACACTGGTATATAATTGAGAGGAAGCATCTGGCACCTGGCTCCTTGTGGCTACTAATATGGTAAATCGTAAATTACAAAATTGTAAATTGCTCAAATGACAACTAAAAACCATACCATGAAAAACCTATTCCTCCTGCTTTTCGTTTGTTTTGGCCTGACCGTTTTGGCCACCAAACCCAGACCTTCTGACCTGAAAGCCACGCCTGAAGCGGTAAAATTGTATCAAAAAATGCTGAAACTTCAGCAAAAAGGAATGATGTTCGGCCATCAGGATGCACTTGCCTACGGAACAAGCTGGTATGCCGAAGAAGGCCGCTCCGATGTGAAAGACGTTTGTGGCGACCATCCGGCTATTTTCGGCTGGGAGTTGGGCCATCTGGAACTTGGAGATAAATACAGCCTCGATTCCGTATTTTTTGACAACATCAAAAAAGGCATCCGGTATGCCCATGAGTTGGGCGGAATTAACACCATCAGTTGGCATTTCCGCAATGTGCTGACGGGTGGAACAGCCTGGGATGTAACTTCAAAAAAGACCGTCGCATCTATGCTTCCGGGTGGAGAAAAACACCAGGAATACTTCCAGTATCTCGATAAACTGGCTACATTTTTGCTTAGCCTGAAAACTAAAAAAGGAACATTAATTCCGGTTTTCTTCCGTCCTTTTCACGAACACACCGGAAGCTGGTTCTGGTGGGGAAAAAACCTTTGCACAGTTGACGAATACAAAACTCTTTGGCGTTTCACCTTAAACTATCTGAGAAACGAAAAGAACCTCCATCATTTGCTTTATGCCTATTCTACCGACCGTTTTTCAACTGTTGAAGAATACCTGGAACGCTACCCGGGCGATGACCTGATTGACCTGGTTGGTTTCGATTTGTACGACCGTGGCCCGGAATATGCTTCAACACTTGGTAATTGCGCCATGATGCTTACCAAAATTGGCGCTGAAAAAGGGAAAATAGTAGCAGTGACCGAAGCTGGCGGCCCAATTTCGAAAAATACGGAATGGTGGACAAAAACACTTCTGGAAACACTTCATCCGTATAATTTATCGTATGCTTTGGTTTGGAGAAATCCATTTAATCAACCACCACGCGTGGCATTCGGCCCCTACAAAGGTTGCCCCAGCGAAAATGATTTTGTGAAGTTTTACAACGACCCGAAAACATTGTTTTTGAAGGATATTAAATAGATTTTGAATGACTCATCCAATGACTCGAAGTCATCGGATGAATTGTTTTTTTCACCTCATTCCAACTATCTACATAACTCTATAAGTTATTGTACAACATATATAGAGATGGTAAAGAATCATGTTTGAACAACTGATTTCTCGACTATTTATTCGTATTTTTCGAAAAGTAAAAAATCAACTTTTCAATCTAAATTATGTCCGCACAAAAAACTGAAATAACCAGATGTAATTGCGGTGAAGTTCAGGAAGATGAGCTTTACGAACGGCTAAAAATCATCGTTCAGTCGCAAAGAACAATTCCGGGAGCATTGATTCCTGTTCTGCAAACCACTCAAAACCTGTTTGGATACCTGCCTGAGAAAGCGCTCCGGATAATCAGCAAAGAACTCAAAAAGCCTTATAGCGAAGTTGCCGGGGTTGTTGGGTTCTACTCTTACTTTTCAACTACTCCGAAAGGGAAATACACCATTCGTGTTTGCATGGGAACTGCCTGTTATGTGCGGGGCGGTCAAGATGTACTGAAAGCTTTGCAAAAAGAACTTAACATTGGTATTGGAGGAACCACTCCCAACAAAAAATTCTCGCTTGAAATTGGGCGTTGCTTTGGCGCCTGTGGTCTGGCACCAGTGGTGATGGTCGGAGATCAAACCTTCCAACGGGTTAAACCAACCGGAATTAGCGAAATTTTAAACAGTTTTGAATAACCACACCAAAAATCCAATATGTATAAATTAGATTCTCCTGAAAAGTTTGACAACTTTTTTCAGGATATATCGGAAAAACAATCCGAACAATATAACCATTTTAAAGAGATCATACAGGTTTGTACGGGCGGTGGCTGCATCGCCTGTGGTTCTTTGAATGTGAGAACCCAGTTAGCTGAAAAAATCGAAGAACGGGGACTTTCCGGCAAGTTCATGGTTAAAGGGACAGGATGCCTCGGGCCATGCTCCAAAGGTCCGGTAATCCTGATGAAAAAATCAGGAACATTCTATGAAAACGTTCAGCTGGCTGATATCGATTCGATCATTGATGAACATTTGATTGGTGGGAAACCAGTGGAAAAGTTACTACACCAAAACGATGAAGATGGCAAACGAGTCGAAAAAGCTGCAGATATCAAGTTCTTCAATCATCAGCGGAAGATAGTACTTCGACGCTGCGGAACCATTGATCCGGTGAGCATCAACGACTACATAGGTTCAGGAGGATATGTTTCTTTAAAGAAAACACTTACCGAACTTTCACCGGACCATGTCATTGACGAAATGAAAACCTCCGGATTACGTGGACGGGGAGGCGCAGGTTTTCCAACTTTTATGAAATGGAACCTGGCAAAAAAAGAAACTGCCGATCAAAAATATATTTTGTGCAATGCCGACGAAGGCGACCCCGGAGCATTTATGGACCGCAGTATCCTGGAAGGCGACCCTCACAGCGTGGTTGAAGGGATGATCATCGGAGCTTACACCATTGGCGCTTCCAAAGGATTTGTTTACGTGCGCGCCGAATATCCCCTGGCGGTTGAACGACTCGGAAAAGCCATGGACGATGCCCGTGAAATGGGTCTGCTCGGAAAAAATATTCTGGGAACCGATTTCAGTTTCGATCTGGACATCCGTATGGGTTCAGGCGCTTTTGTTTGCGGAGAAGAGACCGCTTTGATGGCTTCCATCGAAGGAAAACGCGGCGAACCACGTCCCCGCCCACCCTTCCCAACCACAGCCGGATTATGGGGAAAACCTACTGTATTGAATAACGTGGAAACATTCGCCAACGTGACTACCATCATCGAAAAAGGGGGCGAATGGTTTGCACAGTTTGGAACAAGCAAAAGCAAGGGTACCAAGATATTCGCACTGGCTGGCGCCATAAAAAACTCAGGACTTTTCGAGGTTCCGGTTGGTACAAACCTCGGCGACCTGATTTACGATATTGGTGGCGGCACCAGCAGCGGAAAACCGTTTAAAGCCGCGCAAATCGGCGGACCGTCCGGAGGTTGTATTCCAAAACAACACCTGAATGTTGCCCTCGATTACGAATCGCTCAACGAACTGGGCGCCATCATGGGTTCCGGAGGCCTGGTGGTCATGGACGAAGGCTCGTGCATGGTAGATGTAGCTAAATTTTTTATTGACTTTGTAACTGAAGAATCTTGTGGAAAATGTACACCGTGCCGCGTTGGCACCAAACGAATGTTCGAAATACTCGAACGAATCACAACCGGACATGGAGTTCCGGAAGATATTGAGAAATTGGAACGGCTTGGACACTGGATCAGGCAAACGTCGTTATGCGGACTGGGTCAGTCAGCGCCAAACCCTGTACTTTCGACCTTACGATATTTCAGGCACGAATACGAGATGCACATCATGGAACACAAGTGCGAAGCCGGTGTTTGCGCCAAATTGGTGCGTGCCCCCTGCCAAAGCGCCTGCCCTGCCGGGGTTGACGTTCCGGGATTCGTTTCGCTTACAGGGGAAAAACGGTATGCTGAAGCGCTGAAACTTCACCGCGAACGAAATCCGTTTGCTGCCGTTTGTGCCCGGGTTTGTTTCCATACCTGTGAAGACAAATGCCGCCGGACAAGTCTCGATGCTTCCGTTTCGATTCGTGGCGTAAAACGTTTTATGGTTGATCAGGAAATTACCATTCAGCTTCCTGAAATGCGTGAAAACGCGATAAACAGCCAGAAAAAAATAGCCATCATCGGAGCCGGACCTGCAGGTCTTTCCTGTGCTTACTTCCTTGCCCGGCTGGGATACAAACCCAAAGTATTCGAGGCAGAACAACGGCCAGGAGGAATGTTGGTACAAACCATACCATCGTACCGGCTTCCACGCGAAATCCTTGCCCGCGAAATCCGCATGATCGAAAATATGGGTGTTGACATTCAGACAGGCATGAAACTGGGAACTGATTTTACCCTCACCTCGCTGAAAGAGGAAGGTTACGACGCCGTATTTATCGGCGTGGGTAATCCTGAAGGGGTAAAACCCCGGATACCCGGTATTGATAGTGAAGGTGTGGTTGATGCCTTGAAATTTCTGCAAACGTATAACCTTCGTGGTTCTGTTCCTGTTGGCAAACGAATTATTGTGGTTGGTGGCGGAAACGCGGCTATTGATGCAGCCCGCACCGCAGTTCGCTTAGGCGCTGAAAAAGTCAGTGTCGTTTATCGCCGTACACAGGAAGAAATGCCAGCATGGGCTGAAGAAATTGATGCAGCGGTTCAGGAAAAAATTGAACTTTTTACGCTGACCAATCCAAAAGAAATACTGACCGAAAACGGAAAAGTTTCAGGAGTACTTTGTGTTCGTATGAAACTGGGAACATTCGATTCCAGCGGGCGCCGGAAACCTGTTGAAAGTGATGAGTCGTTCACCATGGAGGCTGATCAGATTATTGTGGCTACCGGACAAACACTCGATGTGGAAAGTGTAACCAATGGGGTGAGCCTGGATTTGACCGGCAAATCGCAGATCAGGTGTGACAAGCAAACCGGGCAAACTTCGCAATCCTGGATATTCACCGGGGGCGATGCAGCAACCGGCCCATCTTCGGTAATCGAGGCAGTGGCCGGAGGCGAAAGGGCTGCAGTTGGGATTGACCTTTTCCTGACCGGAGATAAACACGATTTCTGGCGCAAGGAAAAACACAACGATACCTTCTTTGACCCGGAAGCCGATCCGGCCAAATATCCACGAACACACATGGTCATGCTCAGCGCGGTCCGCCGTATGCACAACTTCGATGAAGTGGAATTGGTTTGGCCCGAAGGCGAAGCCATCCGTCAGGCCAGAAGATGTTTGAGGTGCGATTATGGGAGCCGATAAAAGCCCCTCCCAACCTCCCCGAAGGGGAGGAGAAAGAGAAGGCTACCCTAGCCCATTTAAACGAGTGGAACAAAGAAACAGCGTTCAATGGTCATAGTTTGAAAGTGGGAATATTGTGAATATGCACTTCTAAAGTCTCACCCTTAGGGGGAGATTTAGAGGGGGCCAAGATTTATTAATTCGCCAATCAAAAAGCCTCACCCTTCGGGGGAGGTTTGGAGGGGGCTTAATTTTTTTATAAATGACAACAGTATATATCAACAAACAAGCGGTAGAAGTTAAAGAGGGCAGCACCATTTTTGATGCGGCGGCAAAGGCCGGAATAAGGATTCCAACGCTCTGCCATGTCGAAAACCAAATTCCGAAAGGAGCATGCAGGGTTTGTATGGTCGATGTGGAAGGGGCGCGAAGCATGGTGGCTTCCTGCACCTCACCTGCGCTTGAAGGAATGAAAATAACCACCAACTCCAAAAATGTACGCGAAGCCCGAAAGTTTGTGGTTGAACTGCTCATTTCAGAACATTGCGGCGAATGCAAAACCTGCGTACGCAACGAAGATTGTGAACTTCAGCAGTTAGCAACTGAAATGGGAATCATGGAAATTGCATTTCCGGGTGAAACACTGAAAACCTTTATTGATGACAGCACTGCTGCCCTGGTCCGTGATTCAGGAAAGTGTATCAAATGCCGCCGGTGCATGACCGTTTGCAACGAAATTCAGGGAGTAGGTTCATTGTTTGCCCAGGGACGTGGTTTTGAATCAAAAATCGGTCCTGCATTCGATCAGCACCTGGATGGAGTGGTTTGTGTGCAATGCGGACAATGTGCTGCCATTTGTCCGGTTGGTGCAATCACCGAAAAAGAGCATATCGATTTTGTGTGGGATGCCATTGAAGATCCGAAAAAATTTGTTGTCGTGCAGACAGCTCCTGCAATCCGGGCTGCGCTGGGCGAATGTTTCGATTACGAACCTGGCACACTGGTAACCGGTAAAATGGTTTCAGCGCTTCGGTTACTTGGTTTCGACCGTGTTTTCGATACTAATTTTGCTGCTGATCTCACCATCATGGAAGAAGGAACAGAGCTGCTAACCAGACTTAAGAGAGCTTTGGTTGATAAACAACAAGTCGCCTTACCCCAATTTACATCCTGCTCTCCCGGATGGATCAAATATGCCGAGTATTTCTATCCTGAAATTCTCGACAACATTTCGAGTTGTAAATCACCACAGCAAATGTTTGGAGCGGTTGCCAAAACCTACTACGCTAAAAAAACCGGCGTTGATCCGAAAGATGTCGTCGTTGTTTCGGTGATGCCATGTACCGCCAAAAAGTTTGAATGCCAGAGACCGGAAATGAATGACAGTGGATTTCAGGATGTGGACTATGTTTTAACTACCCGCGAACTGGCACGAATGATCAAGCAATCTGGCATTGAATTCAGGAATTTGGAAGATGGAGAGATGGACTCTCCGATGGGAAGCGGTTCAGGCGCTGCCGATATTTTTGCCAATACCGGAGGAGTGATGGAAGCCGCCGTGCGCACAGCTTATGAAATCGTAACCGGACGTGAGTTGCCGGTCGAAAATCTTCACCTGCAACCCGTAATTGGACTGGAAGGAGTTAAGAAAGCTTCCCTGAAAATTGAAGGTTGCCTGCCAGCCTGGAGTTTTCTGGAAGGTGTGGAATTGAAAGTTGGAGTTGCGCACGGATTGGGGAATGCGAAAAAAATAATAGAAGCCATGCGGGCCGGAGAAGAGTTTCATTTCATTGAAATCATGACTTGTCCGGGAGGCTGTATTGGCGGTGGCGGCCAACCCCGCTTTACCACCAACGCGATCAGGGAAAAGCGAATCGGGGCTATTTACAAGGAAGATGAGGGCAAACAACTGCGCAAATCACACCTTAACCCGGAAGTTATTCAAATCTATGAAGAGTTTTTGAAGCAGCCACTCAGCCATTTGTCGCACGAATTGCTTCATACTAAATATTTTGACCGGAATTAATCTAATAACTGATCCGATGACTTCGAGTCATCGGATCAGTTATCTGTAAAATCAATTCCTTTATACTCTCTGATTTTCTCATCCGATGACTGCGAGTCATCGGATCAGTTGCAATAGCTACTGGATAACTCTTTCGCGAACAAAGGTTTGTATTCCGGGCCACTGGGTGTGGAGATGCTTTCGTACAGAATCACCCTGTCAAACGTAACTGTACCAAAATCGAAACTTTTATACTGATCAATCAATGAAACAATTGCCATCCGGCTTGCTGAATTTTTCACACGGGCAAGGGTCAGGTGCGGTTTGAGCGGTTTGTTTTCCAGATTAAATCCATTCTGTTGAAGTAATTCAACCATATTCCTTTGAGCGGAAATGAGCGGATTCAGATGATCAAGTCCAAGCCACAAAACTTTGGGATTATTTGAATTGGGGAAAATCCCTATTCCTCTTAATTCAGCATTAAATGAAGGAATCCCTGTAAACGAGCTTTCCATATATTTTTGAAGCACATCCAGTTTAGATTCCGGCGTTTGACCAAGGAAAATCAAAGTGATGTGCCAGTTAAAAGGATTGGTCCATTTGATTACATAGCGGTTCAGCAATTCATCTTTCTGACAACTGTTTGTAAATTGAATAACCTGTTCAGAAAATATTGGAATACCAATAAAGAGTCGTTTCATCTGGTAAATTTATCACTAATATCAGGAAGAAATTTGTATTTGTCAATCATCAAATTCAGGAAAAATTTTAAAAATTCAGGTTTTTAGAACAATTGTGTTACAAATTGGTTTTATACCCAAATTCAACTTATTTCTAAAAATAAATCATGGCAGATGAATCATTTGTGATCGAACGCACTTTCGAGGTGACTGGAGACAGAATTTGGAAAGCCATCACCGACAAAGATGAAATGAAGCAATGGTATTTCGACTTTCAGGAATTTATTCCTGAAGTGGGTTTCGAGTTCCAGTTTTGGGGCGGCCCCGATGAAAACCGGCGGTATTTGCACCTGTGCAAAATCACCGAGGTAATTCATGAAAAACGGCTCACTTACAGCTGGCGTTACGATGGTTACGAAGGCAACACGCTCGTTACTTTCGAATTGTTTGCCCGGGAAAATCAAACCACCCTAAAACTGACACATGAAGGTCTGAAATCTTTTTCGTCCAATAATCCCGATTTTGCGAAAGAAAATTTTATAGAAGGTTGGACCTGGCTTATTGGCACATCATTGAAAGATTTTCTGAAAGAAAACAATCACCAGTAGCAACTTTAAAATTAAAAAAAATGAAAATTGCCGTATTAATTGTTCGTATCCTGATGGGATTGATGTTTTTATTCTCTTCCGTAGTTGTACTCTTTAAACTAGTTCCACAACCCGAATTAACAGGCGACATTAAAATTTATATGGATGGACTAAATGCTTCGGTTTATATGATGACAACCATTAAAGTAATCGAACTTGTTTGCGCCGTGGCATTTATCGCCGGAAGGTTTGTACCTCTTGCCACAATTTTCATATTCCCAATTAACGTCAATATTTTGTTGTTCCACATATTCCTGGCACCCGAAGGCCTGGTTGTTGCCATCCTGTTAATGATTGGGAATCTTTTTCTGGCATATTACCACCGCGATAAATACATTGCTTTATTCTCTTCAAAATAATTTCAATCGAATGACCATCTCAATGTTAAAAAGCTTTAATTAACACTTCTTAATTAGTTTTTTAGTTAGTTTTAGGTGTCCAAAATACACCGGGCCATGAAAACGTTTAGTTTCATTTTAATCAATGTGTTATTGATTTCCGTTTCTGCAATGGCACAGACCAGGCTAAATCTAAAAACTGATACGCTGATCATCAGTAATGATACGATACTTCCCAGACTTCAGAACCAACTGAAACTAAAAAATCCTTTCGGCAGCGAAAATCACCGCTTTGATTTACCTGGTAACAGACAATTCCAGTTGAATCCGAACCTGGCAGTCATTCCGAACCAAAAAACCCGGATTTATGCCGATCCGAATTTCAATATGCCAATTTTAAAACCCTTCTATCATTCAAATATGCCGGTTATGAAGCCCGATTCGTCTATCCATTTCCATTTGAAAATCAAAAAGTTTAGCAGATAAACGGTCATTGAAGAACTACTTGGATCATTTTTAATAATATCCTGACCAAATTTCTCATGGATTCCATTGCTTCAGTAATGATTTTACCATACCTTGCATCCTCAAAATTAACCTGAATACAATAAATCCATCCATAATAAACAAAAATGAAACAAACAACCTTATCAATGATCGCCGTCCTGTTGGTTATGCTCTTAACAGTAAGTCAAGCATTTGCTGAAGTTCATTTACCTGCTGTTTTTTGCGACAATATGGTTTTACAGCAGCAAACCGATGCTGCCATTTGGGGTAAAGCCAATAAAAATTCAACAGTCAAAGTTTTCACCTCCTGGAACAACAAAAGTTACAGTACTAAGGCATCGTCCGATGGAAGCTGGAGACTGAAAGTTGCCACCCCAAATGCCGGTGGACCTTATGAAATTAACATCAGCGATGACAAAGCGCTCAAATTGAAGAATGTACTTATCGGTGAGGTTTGGATTTGCTCAGGACAATCGAATATGGAAATGCCCATGAAAGGCTTCAGAAACCAGCCTATTACTGGTTCGTCGGATGCTGTTGCTCTTTCAGCCAATCCAAATATCAGGTTGTTCACTGTAAAAAGGGCTACCAGTCTTGAACCACTTGATAATTTTACCGGTGACTGGAAAGCTTGCGTACCTGAAAATGTTTACGAATTCAGTGCAACAGCCTATTATTTTGGCCTGATGCTGAATAAAGCCCTGGATGTACCGATTGGCCTGATCAATACCAGTTGGGGAGGAACCCGTATCGAGCCCTGGATAAGTGAAATGGGTTGTAAAAACTTCGACTGGGTAAAACTTCCGGAGAAAAAACCTGTTGAAAACCTTTCACCGCAAACACCAACAGTCCTTTTCAATGCAATGATTAATCCGATTGTCGGATATGGAATACGTGGAGGCATCTGGTATCAGGGGGAATCTAACCGAAATGAACCAAAAGAATATCAAAAACTGATGACAGGACTGATCGAAAACTGGCGTTCGGTATGGGGAATCGGCGAATTTCCGTTCTACTTTGTACAGATTGCACCATTCGATTACGGCCCTACTGGTCTTAATTCAGCCTATTTGCGGGAGGCCCAGTTAAAAGCTTCAACAGCAATAAAGAACATTGGTATGGCTTGTATCATGGACATTGGTGAAAAAGATTGTATCCATCCGGCCAACAAGGAAGCAGGTTCCAAAAGACTCGCGCTCCTGGCACTGTCTCAAACCTACGGAATGAAAGGGATTACCTGCCTGAGCCCGGTGATGAAAGAAATGAAAGTAACAGAAGGCGTGGTAAAACTTACGTTTGACAACGCTTCGAACGGACTGACTTCGTACGGAAAAGAGTTGTCGTGCTTCGAACTTGCCGGAGCCAACAAACGGTTTTTTCCAGCCAGGGCATTCATTACCGGAACCGGGATTACGGTCTTCTCACCTTCTGTCGCTGAACCGGTCGCCGTTCGCTATGCTTTTAAGGATTTCATTGCAGGCGATTTATTCAGCACCGATGGATTGCCTGTTTCTTCGTTCCGCACCGACGAGTGGGAGCCTGAAAAATAAATGATTGTACTAATATTTATAAAAATCAACAAGATGGAAAATAAACTGTCACGCCGGAAATTTCTGAGCTCTGCAGCAACTGTTGCTGCATTTTCAGCTATTCCTATTAGTTATGGATTTAAAAGTTGGGATTTAGGCTTAAAAGATGCAAAACCAAACTCAAAATTTGGTGGAGTTCAGATTGGGGCAATTACCTATAGCTGGAGAAGCATGCCGGGCACTCCAAAAGATATAATCAGTTATTTTTTGCAAGCCGGAATCAATGATCTTGAATTAATGGGAAACGTTGCCGAAGACTATCTGGGAATTCCACAAGGCCCGCCAAGACCACCGCGTGGTGTTGAACAAACCAAAGAGCAAAAAGCAGAATATGAAAAAGCGGCTGCCATTGCCACCGAAGCTCAACGAAAGTGGCGGATTTCATTACCGGTAAAGAAATATAGCGGACTGCGAAAAATGTTTAACGATGCAGGAATAAATATCCATATAATTAAATTTTCGCCGGCCAACTGGACTGATGAAGAGATTGATTACGCATTCAATGCAGCCAAGGCTATCGGCGCCAAAGGAGTATGCAACGAAATTGGCGACGAGGCATGCAAACGTCTTGGCCCGTTTGCCGAAAAACATAAGATGTATGCTATTTTCCATCAGCATGGGCAACCAGCAGAACCGGGGTGGAACTTTGATAAGTTTCTGGCCTATTCGCCAAACAACATGTTGAATTTTGATGCCGGACATTATTTCGGCAGCACTGGTTTACATCCGAATGATCTGATTAAAAGGCTTCATACCCGGATTGTAAGCATTCACATGAAGGACAAAACCGGACCAAAATCAACACCTGCAAATACCAATCAGGTTTGGGGAAAAGGCGAAATGCCGATTGCCGATGTGCTTTTGCTCCTGAAAAAGGAAAAATGGCCTATTTATGTTGATATTGAACTGGAATATGAAGTGCCTGCCGATTCCGATGCCGCCAAAGAAGTAGCTAAATGCGCTGAGTACGCTAAAAAGATATTAAGCTAATCGTATCCTGATCAATAAGAAAAAGGCCCGGGCCTAATACGAATCAGTTTTCCCGGAATACTCAGGAACGCTTCGGGGAGTCATTCCGAAGCGTTTTTTTATGTCTCGTTTTTCAATGCTTTAACTCTGGAAACCATCAAAGTGATACCTATTCCAAAAATGCCTATAACAGCAAATGAATAACGTAATCCAAAAGCTTCTGAAATGTAGCCAATTAGCGGTGGCCCCATTAAAAAACCCAGAAAACTGACACTCGAAACAGTTGCCAAAGCAATTCCCGGGGGAACTTTACTGTGCCTTCCGGCAGCGCTGTAAACCGTCGGAACAATGCTCGAAACGCCGAGTCCAACCAACATGAACGCCAATGTAGAAGGAATCAGATAAGGGAACAATACCGCAGTAAACAAACCTGTCGAAATCATTGCGCCGCAAATTTGAAGCAAACTTTTGCGGCCAATTTTCGAAATAAGGAAGTCGGCTACAAAACGCCCGGTAGCCATCATAATCATAAACGAAGTATAACCGAGAATGACCAGAGACGCCGGAGCTTTCACCACATCTTTGAAATAGATTCCGCTCCAGTCGAACATGGCTCCTTCGCTGGCCATACTGCAAAAACCGATGATTCCAAGCTGAAGAAGGACACTGTCGGGTTTGGAGAAGAATTTACGTTTGGGTTCATCCGGATTTGTTCCTGATTTCCCGCTGATGAGAAATGGCTGATTAATCCAGACTATCGTCCAAACAATCAGGATTACAGTAACAAAATGCCAGTAGGGAGGAACTTTCAGGTTGATCATGCCCAACCCGATCAGCGCACCGGTAAACCCGGCAAGGCTCCATCCGCCATGAAACGATGCCATAATAGGCCGTCCATACAATCGCTCGGCAGCAACGCCCTGTGTGTTGATTGAAATGTTGCACAGGTTCCCGGCCAAACCAAACAAAAACAAGGCAATAGCCAGTTGCCAGCCTTCCTTAACCAAACCCACGTTACTTAGGAAAACAGTATATACAGGAAGTGCAAAAAGCAAAATCTTCCGGCTACCGAAGCGGGTCACCAACTTTCCGGAAAAGGTCATCATCAGGAATTGTCCGACTGGCAATGCAAACAGAATACTTCCAAACAATGCATCGTTGAGGTGAAGGGCAGTTTTAATATCCGGAATACGGCTTGCCCACGACGAAAAGCAAAGCCCCATGCTGAAATAAACCAGCGCAACAGCAAGGCGAATACGGCGTTTATCGGGAAGGACTTCGGTGGAGTAGGAAGTATTTTCTGTCATTTGCTTTTCTGATCGGTGAATTACCAGTACAAAAGTAGGAAAACCAAAGTGGTTCATGATTTTTCAACTGAAAGATTAACGGTTTATTAGGAAATCGGAATCTGCCAGTTGCCCAAATGACATAAAAAACCTAATTTGTAGCGATTTTCAAAACCAATAAATCAATGGCAATTCCACGACCCAAAGGCAAATCACTTCAAGAGGAAATGAAGCTGCTCACACAATACCTAACCAGTACCAGCAGCGAAAAGGCAAAACAACCTTTGCTTTATCCATTCTTCAGAAACCTATACGATGATAAATTTATCGTAGAAACCGATGCGCAAGGCGCCGATGGTTATGTGGAAGGTGTTTTTATCCTCGAAACAAAATCAGATTTTTCTGAATGGCTGGCCGGTTTTTACCAGGCATTGCACTACCAGAAACGGTTTGGGCTGGCATACCAGTTGATTCTTGTGATTGCCCATAAATTTGTGGGCATCTGGCGCGTAAACCAAATTCCGGAACACGCTTTTCTGATGGCACATACTGCCGCACCGTATAAAGCGCCCAGCCTTGTTGGTAGGGAAAACGCCGCAAGAACACCCACACCAGCAAAAAAGGAGATTGAAGAAACCGCTCTCTATTTTATAGACCCCAAACGGTTCGATAAAATTCATCAGAAAAACGAAGCCATTAGTTTTGATTTTAACGGGAATCCGCGATTTGGCATTGAATTTTTCTGGCATGAAATTGCTTCGATTTTGCGGAACAGCAAGGCCGGGAGAATGCAAATCGATACGCACAATTTTATTGGCGAAATTGAATTACTGAAAGATTTTTTCGATCACCCAATTGAAGCTGTTCATGCATTCTACACCATGATTGCCTACTGGGATATTACTTCTGCTATAGCCGAAAACGAATACACCGGCAATGTTCAACTGGTGGGTTTCAAAAGCCGTAATCTGTGCGAGCCTATTGCAGTAAAACCAGCGCAACATAAAGCCTTTAAAAAGTTTGTCGAAAACCGTTATATATTCACAAACGAAGGTTCGGGTCTCACTGTCGATTACTATTTCAGCCGGTTTGATGAAGTAATGTCGCGCATTGATCCGGAATATGTGAAACAGCACGGCATATTTTTTACCGATGCGAATCTGAGCCGTTTCGCGTTGTGGTTTGCCAAACGCATTTTAGGCGAAAAGGTAAACGACCTTTACATTTTCTTCGATCCGGCTGGCGGTTCAGGCAATTTGATTTCGAGCTGGCGCGGTAAGCAGAAACACAAAATCATCTCCGAGCTGCAACCCGACCTGCTGCGTATTATCGAGCGGCGAATGAAAATTGACCCCTACCACGTTGAAACCGGGTTTACCATCATTCCGAAAACCTCGGAAAACAAAGGATTGAACTTTTTAGATTGCGATGCTGCAACTTATGTATCAGAACTTGAAAAAGAACTCAAACTGAAAAACCTTTCGCTCGACAAACCTATTGCCTTTTTGCTGAACCCTCCCTACAAAAACACAGATGAACACGAGAGTGCACGCGAAAGCGCGGATGCAAATTATACAATTCATCCCTCCATTCTTGAACTTACCGGCGAAGATGCAGGGAAAGAACGCTATCTCGCATTTTTGGGTCAGATTCTGAACATTGCCCGCAACCAAACCCAAAAGCGTGAAGGCTGCGAACCTGTTGTAATGATTTTTACCCCAACCTCGTGGCTCATTCCACGCCCAACCTACGTGCCTTTCAGGAAAATATGGGACAGTAATTTCAGCTATCTCGACGGGTTTATTATTACCAGCAACGAGTTTTTTAAACTGAAAGGCAAATGGCCGCTGGCTTTTACCGTTTGGAAATACCAACCCGAAGAAAATCGCGACAATCGGGTAAGCGTTTACGATTTGACCAAAATGACAAGCGCCCGGTTTAGCCCTGTAAATTGGGCAATGAGCGATGATGACGTCAACTTTCAGTTAGGAGTTGATTTTGAAAAAGAGACAAAAATTCAGTTATCAGAAAACCGAATTTCAATAAAAGGGACTACTAACCAAAAAATGTATGATTTTAAGCGGGACCCAACTCAAACAGAACTTAAAAGTCATCAGGTATTTGGAGGGTTACCTTTAAATGACTCCCGAAGAAAAAACAAAAAAACCTATGGAATCTCAGATAGTTCGTTTATCGGTTTTATGGATGATTGCACTCCCGTCAGGATAAAGCAAGATTCGGCAAACAGACTTTCAAATAAACCAGATAGATTTTGGTTTTATTTAGATAATCGCATTATAAAAGTTAATTTATTAAAGTGTTTTACAAGTTCTCCCGATAAATATGGTTATTGCGTTTACGATTTGGAATCCGCCAAAAATTTAACCACTTGGTTTTCTGTTGGAAAAGCAATTGCCGGAAGATATCCAACCTGGGCTAATCAGTCGGACCTTTGGGCTCCTGAAATAAAAGAAGAACTTGCAGGTTATTGGTATTCCTTATGCTTTGCCTTTGTGCTGGCCGAAAACCGCTGCGTGGTTACCACCTTCGAAGCCGATAATCCTGTTCCGGGCGCACCCGAGATTTTTGTGGATAACCCGCTTTGTCCGGCTAATCCGGAATCCTTTTGGGCAACTGTGCTCGATCAGGAAGTTTCAACCGAACACGGAATAGCTTTTGAACTGGTTAAAAAGATTAAGCAACTGTATCGCACCTGGAACTTGAATTACTGCAAAGGCCAATACCTGCGCAACGTGGGGCTAAAAGATGAACCATATTTCAGGTATTTCGGTTATGAAGATTACCTGACTCCGTATTCCGGCCTTATCCAAATTAAGAAATACGCCGAAAAAGAAGGACTGAAAGACCTTCACGATCTGTTTGCCGAAATTCAGGAATTGACCAAAAAGGTTCGCGAAGAATTGTACCGCTTGCTGGTAGAGGAATTCAGGTATTTTGAATAGGAAATTCTCGTTAAAAAACTCTGCGGTTCTTTGCGCCTACTCTGTGGCTCTCTGGGGTTAATTGAGCATCGAATTGGGTAAGATTAACCGCAGAGGAACGCAGAGTGAAAAACGCAGAGGATCGCAAAGATTGCCGTGAAACCTGACATGGCGATATTACTCAACCCGGATTTTATTCCCATCAACTTTCAAAACATCGCCGGAAATAATTTTAGCATCAGTGTCGGTTGCGAGGATTCCGTTTACAAAAATATCGCCCCAAAGAACTAAGTCTTCTGCTTCTTCTTTCGAAAAGCAAATGTTCATTTTCAGCAGCAATTTCCAAAGCTTAATCTGCGTTTTGAAGTCGAGATAAAAAGTCTCAATTGTTGTTTGGTTTTATGTTTTAGACAGGGTTTGCCCACTGCGACTGAACACTGAAAACTGTTTACTTCCGCCACTACGGTGTAAAAAATCATCCGGATTCAGTGATTGTTCTACCAATAAAATCAATGCTAAACTGTCCGCTTAAATATCGTTTCCGGGTATTCAATATCTTTCAGAAACAACCCATGTGCCGGAACCGATAGACCCGCAGCGCTTCGGTCTTTCTGTTCAATAATCATTCGAAATTCATCCAGACTGATTTTGCCAATTCCTACTTCGAGCATAGTCCCAACCAATGCCCGAACCATATTCCGGAGAAACCGGTCGGCCTTCACAGTAAAGACGACCTTTTTGCCAGATTGAGTCCATTCAGCCAGATAAATTTTGCAATTATTGGTTTTCACCTCCGTATGCAACTTGCTGAAACTGGTAAAATCAGTGTATTCAAATAAAATCCGGCTTGCTGCGTTCATTAGGTCAATATCCGGCTGTTTGAAAAAATGCCAGGAGGTTTCCAGCGAAAAAGGATCTTTCTGCAAATTCATACGATATATATAGGTTCTGGAAATGGCATCAAACCGTGCATGTGCTTCAGAATGCACTTTCGAAATGCTGAAAATGACCAAATCATTATTCAGAAAGCTGTTCAGTTTATGGGCAAAAACCGGAAGGTCCAAATTCAGTTTTTCAGAATCGAAATGTGCGACAAAATAGCTGGCATGGACTCCGGTATCTGTTCGTCCGGCTCCGGTAACTGCAATTATTTCACGGGTAATGGTTGACAATGCAGTTTCCAGGCATTCCTGAACCGAAACAGCATTTGGCTGAACCTGCCATCCGTGAAAATTAGTGCCTTTGAAGGCGAGTTCTATGAAATACCTTTGCAGCAATGTATTGATTTTTGGCAAAAGTAAAAAAGTGAAATCATATTCTGTCAGAGATCGCTTAAAATATTAATTTTGCAGCCTCCTAAGCAGAAATTAGCTTAACAAAATTTAACGAAATTTTATCCTTTTTCAGGCATGTATAGTTTACTTTCGTGTTCTCAAAAAAACAGCAATTAATAATTTATCTTAAAAAATATGAATCAAACAGTTGATATCCGTGAATTGAACGAAAGAATTCAAAAGGAAAGTTCGTTTGTCGACATCATCAGCATGGAGATGAACAAAGTGATCGTAGGTCAAAAACATCTGATTGAAAGCCTTTTGGTTGGACTTTTATCAGGTGGGCATATTCTCCTGGAAGGGGTTCCGGGGTTGGCAAAAACGCTGGCTATCCATACACTTGCCACCAGTATTGATGCCAAATATGCCCGTATCCAGTTTACTCCCGATTTGTTGCCGGCCGACTTGATGGGAACCATGATTTACAGCCAGAAGAAAGAAGAATTTGTAGTGAAAAAAGGCCCGATATTTACCAATTTCGTATTGGCCGACGAAATCAACCGTGCGCCCGCCAAAGTACAATCGGCATTGCTCGAAGCCATGCAGGAACGCCAGATTACGATTGGCGAAACTACCTATAAATTACAGGAACCTTTCCTGGTGATGGCTACCCAAAACCCGATTGAGCAGGAAGGGACCTATCCGCTGCCTGAAGCACAGGTTGACCGTTTTATGTTGAAAGTAGTGATTAAATACCCATCGAAAGACGAAGAAAAACTCATCATACAGCTAAACCTGCTGAAACAATTCCCGGTTGCATCAAAAGTAATGCGTCCCGAAGATATCCTCAAAGCCCGCGAAGTGGTGAAAGATGTTTATATGGACGAAAAAATCCAGAAATACATCGTTGATATCGTATTTGCCACCCGCGACCCGAAAGCCTACAAACTTGACAAATATGTGGACATGATTTCGTACGGAGGTTCGCCGCGTGCTAGTATCAGCCTGGCGCAGGCAGCCAAGGCTTACGCTTTCATCAAACGGCGCGGTTATGTCATTCCTGAAGATGTCCGTGCAGTTTGTATGGATGTGATGCGGCACCGCATCGGATTGAGCTATGAAGCCGAAGCCAACAACATAACTTCCGAAGATATTATTGCTGAAATTTTAAATACGGTTGAAGTGCCATAGAAAAACGATGCGAGTTGCGGGTTCCGGGTTGCGTGTTAACCCGAAACCCGGAACTCGGAACCCGCAACAAGAAGATTAAATGGAAACAAGCGAACTAATAAAACGAGTCCGGAGAATTGAAATTAAAACACGTGGATTGAGCCGCAATATTTTTGCCGGCGAATACCACAGTGCGTTCAAAGGACGTGGGATGGCTTTCAGCGAGGTTCGTGAATACCAGTTTGGCGACGACATTCGTAATATTGACTGGAATGTGACTGCCCGTTACAACAAACCTTTTATTAAAATATACGAAGAAGAGCGCGAGCTTACGGTAATGCTGCTGATTGACATGAGCGGTTCGCGCGAATTTGGTTCGATGGATAAACTGAAAAAGAATATCGTTACCGAAATCGCTGCAGTTCTGGCATTTTCGGCCATTCAGAACAACGATAAAATCGGGGTCATTTTCTTTTCCGAAAAAATTGAAAAGTTTATCCCGCCTAAAAAAGGACGGAGCCACATTCTGCGGATCATCAGCGAATTAATTGATTTTGAACCCGAAGCCCGCGGAACAGATATTTCGGGCGCAATACGGTACCTGACCAATGCCATCAAGAAACGCTGTACTGCTTTTGTAATCTCCGATTTTATTCAGAATGACCCATCGCTTGAAAGTGCGCTTTCGATAGCCAATAACCGTCACGATGTGGTTGCCCTGCGCATTTACGATGAGCGCGAAACCGAATTGCCCGACATTGGCATGCTCAAACTCAAAGATGCTGAAACCGGAAACTACACCTGGGTTGATACTTCGGACCGAAATGCCAGGCTTATTTACCGGAAATGGTGGACTGACTTATCCGATCAGCTCGACAATAGTTTTAAAAAGAGCAGGGTTGATTATGTGAGCATCAGCACTAACCACGACTATGTAAAATCGTTGATGAGCCTGTTTAAAAAACGTGGATAAAACAAATTTGAAATGAAGCAAATAATTAGCTATACTGTACTCTTAATTTTGCTTTCAGGCAGTATCCATTCCCTGAAGGCACAGCAGGTTACGGTTAAGGCAAGCATTGACTCAACTCATATACTCATTGGCGACCAATTGAAACTGCTTCTCGAAATTGAAAAACCAAAAGATCTCGACATTCAGTTTCCTCAGGTACCTGATTCATTCAGTTCCAACATTGAAGTGGTTGACCGATCAAAAATAGATACTTCAAAACTTGAGGACAAAAAACGCGAAAAGCTTTCCCAAAGACTTTTTATTACCTCATTCGACAGTGGAATGCACCAGATTCCGCCATTCTATTTCAAACTGAAAGACGGAACCCGCCTCGATTCGGCAGCCACCAGGGCCCTGGCATTTCAGGTTCATGGAATGAAAATAGATACAACCAAAGGTCCGGTTGACATTAAAATGCCTTACAGTGCGTCGGTTACCCTTAAGGAAGTAACCCCGTACATCCTGGGAATCATCCTGATTGCGGCCATCATCTTTTTTATTTTCTATTACATCAGATGGAAGAAAAAGAATGTGCCATTATTCACAAAACCAGAGAAACCTGCTGAACCGGCACACATCATCGCCTTGCGCGAGCTCGACCGGATCAAAAATCAGAAATTGTGGCAGCAGGAAAAACTCAAACAATATTACTCTGAGGTAGCCGATACCATCCGTACCTATATCGAAAACAGGTTTGACATTCCGGCCATGGAATTTACTTCGGCAGAAACGATTGGCACGTTCAAACAAAACAAAAATTTGATTGACGAAAATTCGCTCGATCAGCTTCAACACATCCTTAGCCTGGCCGATTTGGTAAAATTTGCAAAATACACACCTCTGCCCGACGATAATAACCTGACGCTGATGAATGCCTATTTCTTTGTGAATCAAACTAAGAAAGAAGAACTGAAAGTTCCGGGAAAACCGGCTGAAGAAGAAACTGAAAATGAAGTAGTAGCCGAAAAAATAAGCGAATAAATATGATGAATGGAATTAGTTTTAAAAACCCTGAATTTTTCTACCTGTTCCTGCTGCTTGTGCCCATGATTGCATGGTACATCTGGCGGCATAAAAAAGCAGGCGCCAGCATCCAGTTTTCGTCGGATATGGGTTTTGCCAAAATTCCGAAAAGCTGGAAATATTACTTCCGGCACAGCGTGTTTGTGCTTGTATTGGGGAGTTTGGCGATGCTGATTGCTGCTTTGGCACGTCCGCAATCGTCGAACAGCTGGCAGAATGTAACCACAGAGGGCATAGATATTGTAATTGCACTTGATATTTCGAGTTCGATGCTCGCTATGGATTTCCAGCCCAACCGGCTCGAGGCAGCAAAAGATGTGGCTACCCAGTTTATTGCCGGCCGAACAAACGATAAAATAGGGCTGGTCGTATTCTCAGGCGAAAGTTTTACGCAATGTCCGTTAACTACCGATCATGCTACGGTTATCAACCTTTTCAGGAGTATTGAAAGCGGAATGATTGAAGACGGTACGGCCATTGGTAACGGACTGGCCACTGCCGTTTCGCGGCTAAAGGAAAGTAACGCCATCAGCAAAGTAATTATTTTGCTCACCGACGGAGAAAATAACCGGGGAGAAATTGCGCCTGTTACTGCAGCCGAACTTGCCAAAACCTTTGGTATCCGGGTTTATACGGTAGGTGTCGGAACTATAGGTACGGCCCCCTACCCGATGCAAACTCCTTTTGGCGTTCAGGTCCGCGATGTAGAGGTAAAAATTGATGAAGGGACCTTGCAGAAAATCGCATCAACCACTGATGGAGAATATTTCCGTGCTACCAACAATAATAAGTTGACCGAAATTTATAAGGAAATTGACAAACTTGAAAAATCAAAGATTGATGTAAAAGAATTCAGTAAAAAAGAAGAAGAATACCTGAAATACGCAATGGGTGGAGCTCTTTTCCTTTTACTGGCGTTATTTCTGAAAACAACCATATTCAGGAATATACCTTAAAACTCAGGAAAGAGGAAAGAGATAATATTGTTACGGGTTTCATGTTACGGGTTACGGGTTACGACAAACACCCAACTTGCAACCCGGAACTTAAAATTTGGAACCTGGAATTTGGAACTTGAAACTGTTAATGAGATGTTTAGAATAGCAAATCCTGAATATTTATATGCACTGCTGGTTATACCGGCCCTGATTGCTTTTTTCTGGTATTCCAGAATTCAGCGAAGAAAAACGCTGGCGCTGTTCGGTCAAAAAGAAATTTTATCGGTATTAATGCCCAATGTGAGTGCAAGCCGGCCAGTATTGAAATTTATTGTGCTTATGCTTGCTTTGGCCAGTATTATTGTTGGCATTTCACGCCCGCAATTCGGATCGAAACTGAAAACTGAAAAACGTAAGGGAATAGAACTGATTATTGCTCTTGATGTGTCGAACAGTATGATGGCCGAAGATATTCAGCCCAACCGGCTGGAACGGGCCAAACGTGCAATTTCGCAACTGGTTGACAAGTTGAGCAACGATAAAATCGGTCTGATTGTTTTTGCCGGTGACGCGTATATCCAACTACCCATCACTGCCGATTACGTTTCAGCTAAATTGTTCCTGAATTCAATCAGCCCGAATATTGTTCCTACACAGGGAACTGCCATTGGAGCTGCAATTGAACTGGGGATGAAATCGTTTAACCCGCAGTTTACCGGGAGCAAAGCTATGATTATCATCACCGATGGAGAAAACCATGAGGACGATGCTGTTGGAGCTGCACAAGCGGCTGCTGAAAAGGGAATTTTTGTTTATACCATCGGAATGGGATTACCGCAGGGAGGTCCGATTCCTGATTTTTCGAACGGAATGCGGAGTTACAGGAAAGATAAAAATGGAAACACGATTGTGACTAAACTGGATGAACCCATGCTTCAGAAAATTGCCGAAGCAGGGAAAGGCGCTTATGTTAGGGCAAACAATGCACAGGTTGGCCTGAACAATTTATTCAACGAAGTGGATAAAATGGAAAAATCGGAATTGGAAACGCAAATTTATGCCGATTACGACGATAAGTTTCAATACTTTATCGGATTTGGATTGTTTCTTATTTTACTTGATTTCCTGATACTTGAGCGTAAAAATAAGTACCTGAAAAATTACAAACTGTTTGCTGACGGAAAATAACAGAACTATGAAACGAAAGTATATGCTGATCCTGTTCGGATTGGTTTGCGTAACTGCAATCCAGGCACAAAACGAACGAAAATTTGTCAGACAGGGAAATAAATACTATGAAAAGGCTATGGCCGATACTACCCGTCTCGATACCGCCCAATTCAGTCAGGCAGAAATTGAATACCGAAAAGCGCTCGATAAAAAACCAGATGATCAGAAATGGAATTTCAATCTGGCTGATGCGCTTTATAAACAATTGAAATTTGAGGAATCGGCTGATAAATTTAAGGATATAGCCGACCGCACTACCGACAAAACTGAAAAAAGCCGGGCATTGCATAATCTCGGTAATTCGCTGCTCATGAACAACAAACTTGACGAGAGTATTGCCGCCTATAAAGATGCCTTACGAAATAATCCCAACGATCTGGAAACTAAATATAACCTGTTGTATGCCATGAATATGAAGAAAAAGCAGCAGGAGCAGCAGAAAAATCAGGATAAAAATAAAGACCAGAAAAAAGATAAAGAGAAGGATCAGGAAAAGAAAAAAGATCAGGAAAAACAGGATCAGAACAAGGACCAAAAACAGCAGCCACAGCAAAACAAAATCTCGAAACAGAACGCCGAGCAAATGCTGCAGGCCCTTGAAAACAGCGAGAAAAAGATTCAGGATAAAGTTAAAAAGATACAGGCGCTCAAAGCACAGTCGAGAAAAGTGGAGAAGGATTGGTGAAAAACGGAGAAAGTCGGAAGACGGAAGACAGAAGACCGGAGTGCTGCTTCCTGAGTAGCATGTTTCCTGAGCGCAAAGCAGTCGAAGGAAAGCGTATCGAAGGGAGATTGTTTCAACCTGGAATTTGAAATTTGAAATTTGAAACTTTATTTAGCGTAATTTTGAATAAAGAATACCATAGAAAACTATGATCAAAAAAATTAAAATATTGTTGATTTTTATGCTTGTTGGCTATCTGGCAGTGGCCGATAATGTTCGGTTCACGATGGAATGCCCGGAAGTGGTTGAGGCTGGGGAACAATTCAGGCTTGGATTTACCCTGAACGAAAGAGGCACTGATTTGCAGTTACCCGATCTTTCAAATTTCGATGTTTTAATGGGGCCATCCACTTCACAAAGCTCAAGCATTCAAATTATAAATGGAAAAACAACTCAAACATTAAGTTTTTCCTACATATTTATTCTTCGCGCAAAAAAAGAAGGAAATTTTACGATCCGTCCCGCTTCAATCAAGGTTGACGGTAAAACTTACGAATCAAATACCCTCACCATTCAGGTAGTAAAAGGCCAGCCGCCACAGGCTGCCGGACAGCAAAACAATCAACAGGATAATCAGGAACAGAAACAAACACCAACCGGAAATATCAGTAAAGAAAACCTGTTTGTGCGAATTGCCGTTGATAAAACCAATGTTTCGAAAGGCGAACAGATTATTTCGACCATCAAATTGTATATTAGTCAAAATGTGCCGCTGAATGGTTTCGATGAGGTAAAACTGCCTACTTACGAAGGTTTCTGGACCAAAGATATTGAAGTACCCACTCAGGTCAACTTTACCAGGGAAGTTTATAACGGAAAAATTTATCAGGTTGGAGTTCTCAAAAAAACCATCCTGTTTCCGCAGCAGACTGGCGCTATTCGGATAAATCCTTTCGAAATAACCTGTGTGGTGCGCCAAAGAGTACGGCAGCAACAAAGCTTTTTCGACGATTTCTTCGACAATTACCAGATGGTCAAGGCTAAAGTGATAAGCGAACCGGTTACCATCAACGTGAAAGATTTACCCAATCAACCGGCTAATTTTTCAGGAGCTGTTGGTAATTTCAACCTTATTTCATCGGTTGATAAAACTAATGTAAAATCGAATGAAGCTGTTACCCTAAAGTTAACAGTAAACGGAAGCGGAAACCTCACGCTCATTAATCCGCCAAAAATTGAATTACCTCAGGATTTTGAAGCTTATGAGCCCAAGACCAGCGACCGGGTAATTGCCAGCGACAATGGCCTGAATGGTTCTGTCACATTCGAGTACCTGTTTATCCCCCGTTTTGCCGGGAACTTTACCATTCCATCGGTCAGGTTTGTATTCTTCAATCCATCTACCCGTCAGTTTGAAACCCAAACTACGGATGCTTACAACATCAAAGTTGAAAAAGGTAGCGACGATACGAATGCATCAGTTGTCAGTTCGTTTTCAAAAGAAAACGTGAAAATGATCGGGAAAGATATCCGGTTTATCAAACAAAACAAATCGAAATTAAAACCCAAGGACAGTTCATTTTACGGAACCTTTGAGTTTTACATCATCTACATTTTGAGTTTGCTCGCCTTTGCAGTGCTGTTTGTACTGAACCGCAAAAAGATAAAAGAAAACGCGAATATTACCTTGATGCGGAATAAACGTGCCAACAAGATAGCCAATAAACGACTCAGGGAAGCCTCTGTTTTCCTGAAAAACAATGATGCGGAAAAGTTCTTCGAATCGGTGATCAAAGCGCTGTGGGGATATTTGAGCGATAAACTTTCGATTCCGGTGGCTGATCTGAACCGTGAAAAAGCATCGGAAAGCCTTTTAAATAAAGGAATTGAACAGGAAACAATTTCCGAATTACTTAAAATCATTGACGACTGTGAGTATGCCCGATACGCACCGGCGGCATTTTCAGGAACGATGAAAGATGTTTATGATGGAGCTGCCAGGATCATGGGTATTTTTGAAAAGCAAATTAAATAAACTACTGAAACGAAACTGGAATGAAACAATATTTTATTACCATACTGGTTATCATGTTCACCGCTACAGTTTTCGCTCAGGGCGATCTGGTCCAGAAGGCCAATGAACATTATACCAAAGAGGAATATCAAAAGGCCATTGACGGTTACAATCAGATTCTGATGGCCGGAATAGAATCGCCCGAATTATATTATAATCTGGGAAATGCTTATTATAAAACGAATCAGTTTACGCTTGCCATTCTCAATTTCGAAAGGGCAAAACTACTGGCCCCCGACGACGAGGATATTGAGTTCAACCTGCTGGTTGCCAACCAAAAAGTGGTTGATTCTATTCAGGAATTACCCGGACTATTTATTGTACGCTGGTGGAACTCACTCATTAACAGCCAGACGACTGACACCTGGGCTGTTTTGAGCATCGTTGGGTTTATCTTGTTTCTTACTTTGGTTGGGCTATACTTTTTTGCAAAGTCCGGAGATGTTAAACGTGTTTCATTTTGGGCAGGATGTTTTTTAATTGTGTTCACCATTTTCAGTTGGTCGTTTGCTGCACGACAAAAAAGCCGGTTGGTTAACCATTCGTATGCCATTGTGATGCAACCCACAGTGACTGTAAAAAGTTCGCCATCTGAAAAAGGGACCAATCTTTTTGTTATCCATGAAGGATTGAAAGTCAGAATTACCGATAAACTGGGCGATTGGGTGGAAATCAGACTGGCCGATGGTAATAAAGGCTGGTTACTGATGGAATCGATCGAACGGATTTAATTTTTTTTTTACAACCATTTACAAGTATGGTTGTTATCTAATAAAAAAACCAAACTATGGCTTATAATTTACTGAAAGGCAAAAAAGGAATTATTTTTGGAGCGTTGAATGCCGATTCAATTGCCTGGAAAGTTGCTCAAAGAGCTTTCGAAGAAGGCGCTTCATTTACCTTGTCCAACACCGGAGTGGCCATGCGGATGGGCGATACCGCACAGCTTGCAGAAGCGTGCAATACGATCGCAATTGCGGCGGATGCAACCAGCGTGGAAGATCTGGAAAATCTTTTCAAACAATCAATGGAAGTTCTGGGAGGCAAAATAGACTTCATCCTGCATTCCATCGGGATGTCGCCAAATGTGCGAAAAGGTCGCCACTACAGCGACCTCGACTATGGCTACCTTACAAAAACCCTCGACATTTCGGCAGTTTCGTTTCACAAAGTATTGCAGGTTGCCCGCAAACTCGATGCAATCAAACCTTGGGGTTCGGTAGTGGCCTTATCGTATGTTGCTGCTCAACGCACCTTCTATGGCTATAACGACATGGCCGATGCCAAGGCATTACTGGAATCAATCGCCCGAAGTTTCGGATACATTTACGGCCGCGAACGCAATGTACGCATCAACACGATTTCGCAATCTCCGACCTTAACCACTGCCGGAAGCGGAGTTAAGGGAATCGGTCAGTTACTTGATTTTTCGGAGCGCATGTCGCCGCTGGGCAATGCCACCGGGGACGAATGTGCCGATTATTGCATCACCCTGTTCTCAGACCTGACTAAAAAAGTAACCATGCAGAACCTGTTCCACGACGGAGGTTTTTCATCTATGGGTATGAGTTTACGAGCTCTGCAACAGTATGAAAAAGGCCTTGGCTGTAATTGCGAATGCGGTAAAGATGAACCTTGTGACGATCATATTTACGACTAATTGGAATTGACTTGTTAAGAATTACGAAAATTTTGAGCCTTGATTGATAAGCTTTAACTTTGCAGAACAATTTAATTGCAGGTTGAATATGTTGCTTATTTCAAGACGAAATATTATCAAGTCATTCTTCCTTTCTCCAATTGCCGTGTATGCACCGCTGTTCCGTTCCGTACAATCGCCAGTCAGGAGGATTTCTAAACCTGATTTTGAACCGGGATACCTGAAACTGCACCAAACCGGTGAGTTAAAACAGCGGGGTGAAATGTTGTGGAAAAAAATGGAAAGTTGCCAACTTTGTCCCCGAATGTGTGGAGCGAACAGATTGAAAGGAGAAAGGGGATTTTGCGGTGCAAATTCAAGCCTTGAAATATCAGCCTTTCATCCACATTTTGGTGAAGAAAAACCTTTGGTAGGCACTGGTGGTTCTGGCACAATATTCCTGACCAACTGCAGCTTGCGGTGTGTTTTCTGCATAAACTGGGAAATAAGCCAGGGAGGCGAAGGAAGCAGAAAAAGCATAAATCAGTTTGCGGATATGATGATGTCGTTACAGAAGATGGGATGCCCAAATATTAATTTTGTAACACCAACCCATTATTCCCCGCATATCCTTCTGGCAGTTGACAAGGCGGCTTCAAAAGGATTAAAAGTACCGCTGGTTTACAATACCTGTGGATGGGAAAGGATTGAAATCCTGAAAATCATTAATGGAATTGTTGACATTTACCTTCCTGACTTTAAGTACTCTGACAGTGAAAAAGCATCGAAATATTCATCAGGCGCTGAAACCTACCCTGAAATGACAAAAAAAACACTGATGGAAATGCACCGGCAGGTAGGAACAGCCCATCCTGTCGAAAACGGACTCATGCAAAGAGGATTGATGATCCGCCACCTTGTAATGCCAAACAATGTTAGTGGAAGCATAGAAGTTGTGAAATGGATTGCTGAAAACCTGCCCAAGGACACCTATGTCAACCTGATGTCGCAATACATACCGGTTTATAAAGCCAATAACTACCCTGAAATATCTAGAAGGATTACCATGGACGAGTACTCTGAAGTCATCAGTTATGCGAAGGCTGCAGGGCTTACCAACCTTGAAATACAGGGATATTACCGGTAATCCAGCAGGTTTTTTAATCACGCTCCACAACAAAAAAACCGGCTTGTCGCCGGTTTTTTTGTTGTGTTACAAAATTAATTACCCCTGAAGTCTTCATCCCACCTGTCCATCGGATCGCTAGGGAAAGAATAAGCCTTCCAGGAGAATTTAAAAATCCGTGGATTTACCAGTCGGTTGTAATCTGCGTAGCTTAACCTGATTAATTCGGTATGTGATCCGGAGTTGAAGGCTATTTCTTTATTTTGTGTAAGCGAATCAGCAACGAAAACAGACATACCGTATAGATTGCCAAAAGGTGGCATAGCCCCCAATTCACAATCCGGAAAACGATCCATAAATTCAGGCTCAGTTGCCAGGGTCACATTTTTTGTTCCGAGAATTTCTCTAAGGCTATCAAAATCGATGTGAGAAGAAGCCGGCAATACTGCCATTGCCATCTCACCATCAATTTTAATCATAACCGTTTTAGCAAACTCCCGTCCCAGAACATGTGCCGATGCAGCAACCTCCTGAGAAGTGAAGGCACGCGAATGGCTAAATGTCACATATCTGACATTAGCCTCATCCAAAAAGGCTTTAAGTTTTTTAACTGGCATAAGTGGTTTTTTAAAGTTAAAACTATTGTTGCATGAGATAAACAAGAAATCGGGTTCTGAAAAATTTTACCCATTTCCAGAAAGAAAGTTTCAAAAAACAAGCACAAAATGAAATTTTTCAGATAATATTTTAATTTAAAATAATGGCGATGGATTGGACAGGTATCGCAAATCAGGCTGCAATAAGCGATCATTGTTTCCATATCTGAAGATTTATAACAGAAACGGAATAAACAATTTAGTCCGTTTCATGTATTCCACATATTCATTTCCAAAAAATTCAATACATTCTCTTTCGTCGCATCTGGCTGTAAGATACAGGAATGCCGTTGAAATTAAAGAGACAAACAATAAGTGATAGTTCGGGTTTTTCAAAAAAATTCCCCAAGTTAGAAAGATTAAGGATGAATACAACGGATGCCTGATGTATTTAAAAATTCCTGTCTCAATCAATTCTGAAGTTTTTTCAAATTGGTAAAGTGATTCATCTTTCCGGTTATTAGTTGATTTCCCGGCTCTATTAAGCAGAATTGCCCCGGCAACCACCAAATAAGCTGACAGGCAGAGAAAAATCCATGAGAATATCTGATGCAGACTGAGAGGATTTTCAAACCAGGTTTTGTAATTAACAGCAAAAAGCAAGATGATACACTCCCAGCCAAAAAACCGGTAAAACCCATGGCTTTTAAGATTAAACAAGGTTCGCCATGAAACGATTATAACAGGCACACTCAAAACTACGAAAATGATCAGGCTTTCCATCAATCACGTTTTTCATCATTAAGTATGAACAACGTTTAAATTTACACAATACTCCTGTTTTTTACGCTTTTTTATCCATTTGTTTTACCTTCAGATTAAATTTTTGATGGTAAAATATTTTCAGCTTTTAAAATATGATATTGAATCTCTACAAATCTTGCAAAAGATAGTGTTAATCGCCCATTTTAGTTCAAACCGGACAGACTCTCAATAGGTTTACTAATTTTGTTACAGCATAACTAAAACTAATCTTCACTATCTATGAAGTTTTTCCTAACTGCTATTTGTCTGGCCTTCGCTGCTTTTTTTGCATCTGCCCAACCTTTCAGGATTAATGAGGTGATGTCGTTGAATGGTGGTGTCATTACCGATGTTGATGGCGACACTCCCGACTGGATCGAATTTTATAATGCAGGCGCCGTTCCGGTCGGCCTGAATGGTTATGGCCTGTCAGACAAAAAGGATTTACCTTTTCAATGGACTTTCCCCGATTTTCAGGTTCGTCCGGGCGAATACCTGTTGGTTTACGCCTCAGGAAAAGACCGCCGTCAGGCGCCGGCATTCTGGAACACTATTATTTCGAAAGGTGATGAATGGAAATATCTGGTACCCAAAGCAGAACCGGCAAACAACTGGAGATACAATGATTTTAACGATGCAACATGGCTAACCGGGAAAAGTGGCTTTGGTTTTGGAGATGATGACGACGCAACCAAAATTCCGGATGTTTCCAGTGTCTTTATGCGGAAGATATTTAATGTGGTTAATCCTTCTGAAATTGCACAATTGGTTCTTCACATGGATTACGACGATGGGTTTGTGGCCTATCTGAACGGAAAAGAAATTGCCCGTGCAAACATGGTTGGACGTGGCGAATTTCCGGCTTTTAATGCTTTGGCTACCGATCAGCACGAAGCGGTGATCTACCAGGGACTAACACCCGAAAAATTTGTGATTGATAATCCATCAAGCTTGCTCAGGGCTGGTGAAAACGTGCTGGCCATTCAGGTCCACAATATTTTTTCTACTTCAACCGATTTTACTGCGATTCCATTTCTTTCAGTAGGTACAAGCGATACACCTGCTAATCCGCGCATCATTGCTTCCTTAAACCTTACTTTAGCGCAACTGCATACCAACTTTAAGCTCGATGCTGACGGAGAATTAATTTACCTGACTAAACCTTCAGGAGAATTGGCCGATAGTGTTCGGATAGGAGTACTTTCTTTGGATACTTCATACGGGCGAACGCTGAATAACACATCTGTATGGGCTGTATTTCCTACTTCTTCGCCTGGAAAAGAAAACAAAGGTGAAGCATTTCCAATTGATAGGCCAGCAATTCCGGAATTTAGCGCTCCCGGCGGAATTTATTCGGCTACTTTAAAGGTTAAACTAACAGCTCCTTCAACCAAAGACACGATATATTATACCTTGGATGGCTCAGTCCCTACCCGTCAATCGTACATCTTTTCCAGCGAAATAAATATAAATACTTCGAAAGTGGTCAGGGCAAGGATACTGAAATCAGGAATGTTGCCAGGCGAAACAGCCACCAACTCCTACATCCTTAGCGGATTTAATAAATTGCCTGTGGTTTCGGTTTCCATGAACCCAGCCGATTTATGGGATTACTACAAGGGGATCTATGTAAAGGGCCCTAACGCCGAAGCCAAAGTTCCGTATTTTGGTGCCAATTTCTGGATGGACTGGGAAAAAGCCTGCCATTTCGAATTAATGGAAACAACTGGGAATAAAGTGATTGATTTGGATGCCGGGGTAAAAATATTTGGCAACTGGTCGCGTGCCAATGCACAAAAGTCAATGGCTATTTATTGCCGGAAGGGTTATGGCCCCGAATTCATGAAATACAAAATTTTTAATGAAAGGCCATTCGATGAATTTAAAGACATAGTTCTTCGGAACTCGGGAAACGACTGGAATAACACTATGTTTCGTGATGGTTTAATGGCAGGATTGACACTCGGATTGAATATAGAACAGCAGGCTTTCAGACCGTCGGTCTTTTACCTGAATGGGGAATACTGGGGAATCCTGAACATTCGTGAAAAAATAAACGAACACATGATTGCTACACACCATGACGTTGATCCGAATGAGATTTCTATACTTGAAGGCAATGGTTCGGTAGTGGTTGGAAGCAATTCGGACTACTGGACGATGATGAGTTTTCTTGAACAAAATACACTCTCGGTACAATCGAATTACAACAAAATGCCGGAGTGGATAGACGTGAACAGTTTCATTGACTATTATGCATCAGAAATTTATTTCAGAAACCACGACTGGCCCGGAAATAATATCAAGTATTGGAAAACCAACGATTCGAAAGGGCGTTGGCGTTGGATTTTGTTCGATACCGATTTTGGTATGGGCATCTGGGGTACGCAGCCAACAGAAAATACACTGGAACTCGCTACTGCCACCAACGGACCTGTATGGCCAAACCCGCCATGGTCAACACTTATGTTCCGGCGTTTGCTCGAAAACACCGGATTCCGGAACCAATTTGTAAACCGTTTCGCCGATTTGCTTAATACAAGGTTCAATGTTGAAAATGTTAATAAAGCCATTGACCGTAAACGGGATATGATTGCCGATGAAATTGGCAAACATTTGCTGAAATGGAATGGCGGCACAGTAAATAACTGGCAATGGAATGTTCAGGCAGCGAAAAATTTTGCAACCGGACGACCATCCAATGTTTTTGATCACATTCGCCTGAAATTCAGTTTCCAAAATCCTCAGTCCATTATAGCACGTGCCGACTCAACCACAGGTTCCATCCAGATTAACTCCCTTAAAATAACCAATTTTCCATGGATAGGAACCTATTTCCCGGATGTCCCTATTACACTTACCGCTGTGCCACAAGCCGGTTTCCGGTTCGTTAAATGGACAGGCATCACCTCAGGAAGCAACTTATCGTCCATTACGGTAGTACCGCAGGCCAATATGGATTTGACAGCTATTTTTGAAAATGATGGAAGCCATTACGAAGATGTGATCATAAACGAAATCAGCTTTAACAACGACGCAATTGCTGATCCGGGTGACTGGATTGAAATTTACAACAAAGGAAAATATGACATTGATATTTCTGGATGGAAACTGACCGACTCTGATCCGGATCATCAATTCGTTTTTGCAGCCAATACATGGCTTAAGGCTAACGAATATGTGGTGGTATCGAACGATTTGACAAAAATGAAATCTGTTTTCGGATCGGTCAAAAACCTGATAGATCCTTTTACTTTCAATTTTGGGTTGGCCAATACGGTAGATGCTGTAAAGCTCTATTCGCGAGATTCACAATTGATTGATGAGGTCAACTATGGAAACTCCGATCTCTGGCAAACCTTTAGCTTTGCTGAACTTTGGTCAATGGAACTCATTAACCCTGCAAGTAACAATAACTCCGGACAAAACTGGGCCCTGTCGGAGAAAGCAGGTACACCGGGTACACGCAATACCTCAAATATCCCCGATGCTATTGACGATTTACCTGTTGTGCCAGATACACCTGAACTTTTATCCTCTTATCCGAATCCTTTCAATGAAGGAACCTACATCGGATTTAAACTGAACAAACCAGGGACATACCGGATTTCGATACTCGATGTAAATGGCCGGATTATGAGGGCTTTTAACGAAAACGACCCGAATTCTTCCGTTCATACGATTTATTGGGACGGCAAAGATTTTTCAGGAAAAACGGTAGCGGCAGGTGTCTATTTCTGTCGGCTCGAAACCAACGGATTCAGCCAAATGAAACGAATGGTGAAGATGTAGAAAAAAGAGAAGCCCAAAAATAGAACCACTTCGAAATAAATTCAGGCTTCCCGGCAATCTGATATTCAAATGTATGAGTTAATTGCCAAGGCGAAGGTCAAGAGAAGAATTCGTGTTATGAATGGGCTTTTTGTGGTAATGATATAGTAACTGCAAAGAATAATTGTGGCAATTGCATGAAAAAATAGGTAATTTCCGACAGTTGTTTCAGAAGTTTTGCTAGATTTGAATCATTAAACCTGATTGTTCTAAGAATTTTTGCCTCTCAAAATAGGTTCATTGGTCGAACTAAAATCCCATTTCCATTCCCAGGCACTGAACATTTTCAAGCATGTTTCAAAAGACAACCGACTTCAAATGCGATTGCTCTTGTATAAATAATTTGGAAATATGAAGGGAAGGATTAGAAGCAAAAGCAAATAACAAAGAAATAGTTTTAATTTATATACTATGAAACTTTCTTTTATTCTGCTGATTTCTGTGTTTCTTTTTTCATTTGGCCCCACGTCTGAAAAAGTTGAAAATAGCTCCAGACCCGGGTTTTATATTGTTGTTGAAGACTATACAGACCGGACTTTTCACAAGTATATCGTTGAATCTAAAGATTCTGTTGATAATATTTTTAATCATTTTTTTGAATCGGAGCTTGAGCTTGGCGAGATTAATCATCCGATTTCGATCTACAATGTAAAGCGCAGTTTTTATGTAGCCAGGGTTACTGTATATGAATCGTCGGACGGTAAAAAGAAATTCAGGAACCTGAAATACGCCAGTGTATATATTAAACGTTCGAAGCTGAAACCAGTCATCTTATAAAAAAGGATAATTCCTTATTTTGCTTCAAGCGATTTGATTGCTTCTTGTGCCTTTAGGTTTTCAGGATCAAGTTCAAGAAGTTTTTTCCAGTAATCGAGCGACTGTGCTTTTTCTTCCTTCACATAGAAATAAAATCCGAGGTACGCATATATTTCGGATATTTCCTTTTTATACTTGACCATATCTTTGATCAGTATTTCCAACGATTTTTCATAGAAAGGCTTAGCTAATCCAAGGGTAGTTTCTTTATCAATCGAAGAATTAACCCTTGCCCTCCAGAATGTACCCAGGTACGAATTTGGAGAAAATACCTCAACTTGTTTGAACAAAGAATCAGCGACATGATAAAATTCAAGCTGTTTTAAGGAATCTGTTTTCACATCGAGGTTATTGCCTGTTGAATAATAGGCTTTGCCTAACTGAAAATAATCAGCCGATGTCAGGTTGGGTTTCTTTCTAAAGTATATACTGCTATATTGAAGCGCCTCCTCATATTTTTTCAGTTTATTAGATGATTTGGCAAGTTCATCATATAGCTGGTACTGGGTACTATCATTTTTTAAAGCGAGCTTATAGGTTTCAATTGCCAAGGAATCATTTCCTGAGGCGCTCAGCATCTTGCCATAGTAGGAATAATCATCAGTCAGAATTTTGTCAGCCGGTATCAGTGAGAAAAATTTATCCATTATACTTTTACCATTCACCAAATCCTTGGTTTCGTAACTGATATAGCCGAGCAACCTAAGCAACACATAGTCATTTGGATTTTGCTGAACAAGCTTGTCAATCATTTCGCGCGCTTCCTGATATTGCTTGCTGAAGAAAAGGCTATACGCGTAGTGGGTGATGTCTTTGTCGCTGGTCACATTCTTAAAATAGACAGCAAAATTCGTAACTGCATCGGCATATTTCTGATTGTCGTAATACAATTCTCCAAGCTTTTTATAGGCTATCCAATATTCAGGATTAATTGCAATTACTTTTTTAATATACTCGATTGCCTGGGGCGTATTTTGGGCAGCAATCATAATTTCAGACTGGCAAAAATAAGCATCATACAGTTGTTTATCGAAATATATCGCACGTTCGAGTTGAAGTGATGCATCACCGTGATTACCTTTATCGAGTTCGATCAATCCATTCTGGAAATATGCATAGGCGTTATTTGGATCAACCTCTATGGCCATGTCAGCATAACGTTTGGCCTCTTTCAGGTTCTTGGGTGTTTGATCGTAATATGTTTTTGCAATGGCAACAAGGGCAGTGGCATTTTTTTTCGATTTTTTAACTGCATCCTTGAATAATATTTCCGCTTCTGCCGGGGAAGAAAGCAGTCTGATTTTTCCCAGACCGGCATAATTAGCAGCATAAGAAGAATTGGAGTCTATCCCTTTCTGGTAGAAGGTTTTTGCAGAATCCATTCGCCCGGAATAATAATAGCATTCGCCCATACCGTACAGTGCAACGGTATTCTCCGGATTTATTTTCAACAATTTATCAAAGATTTGTTTTGCTTCACGGTATTCTTTCTGATTTAATTTTGCAAAACCATCCAACTCAGTCTGAGCACTGATGGAGTCTATTTGCATGGCGAGCAGAATTGCAATCAATGTTAGTTTCAGTTTCATTTAATAATCTTTATTAATTTTAACGAGTCGTTGAAAATCGTTTTCAGGCTTTAAACCCATTCTATAAATAATCTTTTGACCACGTTCGGACGTTAAATGTGCCAGAAATCCCCGGGCAAGACCTGGAGAAGGGTCGGCATAAATAGCATATATTTTTCGGGTTAACGGATACTCCAAATTGAACAAACTGCTCAAAGATGGTTTAAAACTGTTGGTTTCATCCGCAATTTGCCTGCCAGAAATAGCAATTAAATTTACTTTTTTAAGATCTTCCTGTACTTTCATATTATCGCCTTCACTCAGCCAGTTATAGCCAATAAATCCAATTGCATCCGGATTAGCTGCAACTAATTCAATGACTTTTTTATTGTCTCCGGCAAACTCAAAATCACCAGTAATTCTTTCGTTTAGATTTAATGAATCGACAAGTGACCTTATTATCCCTGATGATTCAGAATCTAATATTTGTTTGATATTACCTGTTTTTCCTGAATGTTCCAATTGACTCCAGGTTACAAGCTGACCAGATAATATATCAGATATCTGACTCTTAGTCAGATAATTTATTGCATTATCGGGATGAACTATCACAGCAATTGCATCATAAGCAAGAATAATTGATTCAGGATTTATATCCTTGCCTTTAAAAAAATTAATTTCCTTTTGATTCAAAGGCCGGGTTACTAAAGCTAACCTGACTTTTTCCTGAAGCAAAAGATTTATTGCATCGTATTCAGAGCCATATTTGCAATCAACGGTTGCAAAATCATACTGACTGTGAAATACATCCAACTCAGCATTTATCAACGGAAGTAAAGCTTCATCGGCGGCAATTGTTGTATGGCCGGTAACCATTGAGTCAGGAACTGGTTTCCTGACCCTATGGCAACCAAAATTCAATGAGGTTATCACAAGGACAATCAAAATTAATGATTGTTTATTCAACTTCATCCTGTTCATCAGTTGGGACTTGAGATGCTTTGTATGAACGATATCCCCTAAACAAACCATAAAGGATAACGACAACACCAAAAACAGCCATTCCGATGTTTGATTCTCCGGTCCAAAACACGTATTTCATCAGGGCGAATGTACCAATCATCAGGTAAAGGGCCATAACGACAAAACCATAAGCGACTTTAGTGATATTCAGCTTCATCTTTTTATTCAAGAACAAAATTTATCGGAGCAGTGAAACTTACACGAACCGGCTCGCCGTTCTGCTTACCGGGAATCCATTTGGGCATTAATCTCACAACCCTCATGGCTTCCTTATCGAGTGAAACATCAACGCCACGTGCAATTCTAACATTTGAAATACTTCCGTTTCGCTCAACAACGAAACCTACATATACTTTTCCCTGAATTCCATTTTCCATTGCAATGGTTGGATATTTCACCGATGAACGCAGATACCTCTGCAATGCTGCTTCGCCACCCGGAAATTCAGGCATTTGCTCGACAACGGCATAGGGGGTCGAAGTGGTATCTTCACCAACAATCATGTTATTGAGATCACCAATATCCATACCATTTTCTTCATCGGTGCCCTTTATGTCGGCCACTGAAATGTTCAGATCAGTTTTGGTAAGTTCTTCCTGGGTTTTGATCTCCTCATCTTCCTGAACTTCCTCATCAGGCTTGATGACCGGAGGTGTAAATTTGATTGATGATTTGAGAGGTGGCGCAGGTTTTTCAATAATGATATCCTTGGGCTTTTCCACTTTTTTTTCGATTTCAATGTTCGAAAGAGTTGTAACATCTACATTCCGATCTCTTCCCTTTTCGATGATTTGTTTGTATAAAATGGGTACAAAAATGATCAAAGCCATAAAAATGAGGGCAGCAATTATCCCTAATCTATGGCGACGGGAGCTGTCTTTTCGGAGTTCGAAAGCGCCGTACTCCTGGTTGCGATCCTTAAAAAGAAGATCAACCCAGGCTTCGTTAAACAAGTTTATTTTTTGAGACATAGACTGTTCTATAAATTGTGACTACTTCGCCGGCAGTGTCTTTTTATCGATCAAACCGAGGTCATACGGGGTTATATCTACTATCGCATACCGAGCTATATTACAAATATTCATCTCGTCGAGGATGTCAACCAGATTTTTATAGTTCGAATCATCAGCTGCTTTAATGAGAATGGTTGGCGCGCCTTTTGAAGCTCTGTATTCAGACAATTTCTTCTGGTAGTCTTCATCACTAACCTTACGAGCTGCCTTATCAAGTTTCAATTGGTTTACCTTGTTCATCACATCAGCATTCTTGACAACCAACATTTTCCGGATTCCTTCCGAAGAATAGTCAGTTTCAGCCAATTCAGGATCCACGCCATTTTCCTCTGTTCCGAAATAATAATAAAGCTTATTTTCTTTCCCGAGTAAAACGGTAATTGCCTGTGAGGCTTTTACTTTATTTTGCTCTTCTTCTTCAACTTTATCTTTCGAAGGTACGCTTATTTCCATAGTCTGGGGTTTAAGCATGGAGGTGGTAAGCATAAAAAAAGTGATCAGGAGAAATCCAAGATCAACCATTGGCGTCAAGTCAACACGGGTATTGTGTTTCTTTTGACCTGTTTTTTTACCTTTTTTGCCTTTATTTTCAACTTGCATTTCAGCCATAGTTCATTCCTTTCTATTTCGTTGAAACCTCCTTGAGGCTGGTGATTAGATTGTACCTGTTTTCGTTGATATCCTGAAGAGTAGTCATGACTCCTTTCACAACTTTGTATGGTGTCTTTTGGTCGGCTTTAATCGCAAGCCGGAGTTTAGGATTCACTTGCCTGGAAGTTTTCATCCACACCTTGAACTGATTGTTTAGCGAATCAGTTGGTATTCCGAGGGCAGCTTCCTTACTATCCCTTGCTTCGATTGACAAGGCAAGAAATGCTTTCATTTTTTCGATCGGGACTCCTGATGAGGTGATCTTACTGAATTCAGTAAGCTCTTTATCACTAAAGCTAATACTATATGCTTTACCGACATTATCAAGTACTTCTTTCCGATCCTGCTGAGTATCCAATCCAAAGAAAACCTTTCCTTCCGCGTCTATTAAAACCGTAACAATATCCCGTTCCGGAATTTTAATCTCAGAAACTGAAGAAGGGATCGCAACAATAATTGGTTCTTTTGCCACGAAATTGGATGTAAGCATGAAAAACGTAAGCAATAAAAAAGCCACGTCGCACATTGCAGTCATATCAACTGTAGTGCTTTTTCTGGGTATTTTTACCTTTGGCATTTTTTATTTGATCTTATTGATTTTTTGCAGCGAATGTATTCACGATGGTAAACCCGCCTTCATCAATTGAATAGGTTAATTTGTCAATTTTTGTAGTAAAAAAGTTATAAAAAATGATTGCCAATGATGAAGTACCAATTCCCAATGCAGTATTGATCAAAGCTTCAGAAATACCGGTGGCCAAGGCAACTGAATCGGGAGCCCCTGCATTTGCCAAAGCCGAGAATGCCCTGATCATACCAATTACTGTACCTAAAAGTCCAATCAGGGTAGCGAGTGATGCAATAGTTGACAATATGACCAGGTTTTGTTCCAGGGCTGGCAACTCAAGCGATGTAGCTTCTTCGATTTCTTTCTGAATTGACACTAGTTTCTGATCTTTAGGAAGCGCTTTTTCCTTTTCCATTTCCTGATATTTAACCAATCCGCTATAAATTACATTGGCAACTGAACCTTTCTGTACATTACATGATTCTTTCGCCGCATCTATTTTACCATGCCCGAGAAGATCGTTAATATCAGACATGAAGTCAATGACTTTACCTTTTCCGGCTGCCTTGGTTATTGCAAGATAACGTTCAACAGTAAATGCTAATACGGTCAACATTAAAGTGATGAGTATCGGAACTATCATTCCACCTTTATAAATCATTCCGAAATAATTTCCGGGGAGTGGAACATTTGCATTACTTCCGCCTGCAAAATTGGATCCATCACCAAAAACAAATACATACACCAGAATCGAGGCAACTAAAGATACTGGAATAACAGCCGTTGCAAAGCCTCCCATCAGGCTCTTTGATAATTTTTTTTTCGATTTCATTGAGATTGAATTTAATTTGATACGAAATTATAAGGACTAAAAAAAGTTTAAATGTTAAAGGCCACGAATATACATTTTACAACTAATTCAAACAAATTTACTTTCATACGAATTACAATTTATATCACTTAAAGTGGATATGTGTCACAAATTGTAATATTACTAACGTTGATAAGAGATTATTTTAATACACTTACCTTAAAAGACTTTTCATTCCAGGCTTCAAATTTATTGGTTGTCAGAAATGTAATCATCCTTTTACCCGCGTTTTTTAACCAGATGACAGATGCGTCGGTTGGATCTGCGTTGGTTTTCACCCCTCCTTCCACAGAAATACGAACCAGTGAACCATTTCCGATTTCATAATAAAAGGATTTCTGATTGGCATCTTCGGAAATGGTAAGCTGACTGACTGGCAATACTACATTCGGTGATGTTTCTTCATAAAAAAACTTGACTACCTGATAGGTTACCGTATCCATGTAATGATTCAAAGTATTATAAGTTTCAAGTTCCGGTTCATGGCCCAAACCTTCAAGAGCAATTAAACGGGTTCGATTTCCCTGAATTTTCAACCTGTCGTGAACAGATTTGGAACCATACATTTTATCCATAACCAGACGATTTACCATTAGGGCATTCCTAAACGGATAATCATTCTCGAAAGGTACAATGTCATCAGCAGTACCATGAATTGATAAAACCGAAATTCTTTCGTCAGTATCCATAATATTTAAATCGGCAACTGCACCCCACAAATTGGCAACTGCTTTTATTTCAAATGTTTCAGTGTATTTATTACCTGATTCCTCTATTTTAGTTATCAGGCCTTCTTTACTGTTCTCTAAGATACGTTCAGGCCGCTCATCATTGTCCATAAATGCCACATTCAGCGAAGCAACACCACCTGCACTTGTTCCACCCACATACACCTGACTGGGATCAATTCCCAGTCCTTTGGCATTGTGCGACAAAAACCGCAGGGCGGCGTGAGCATCCTGAACAGCCCGGTAGGCGCTCAATTCAATATCGGCAGGCGTAAGTTTAAACCCTAGCCGGTAATCAATTGACGCGACCAGATACCCATGTTTGGCGAGCGAAGTTGCAAGCGTTTGTTCACAAGCCGACTCTTTGCTGCCAATGTAAAATGCGCCACCATGAATGAGCATCACTAATGGCCTGTTTTTAAAAATGTCAGACTTCGGATAATAAACATCCAGTTTAAGGTCGAGCAATTCAACATCTTTAAACGACTTAATCAGACCCTTGCTTAGGGTGGAAATATAGGGATCGTCGGAATAAGGCGAACGGGTCCATAAACCCCTGGCCTTTCCGTATAAAAGATCACTTTTCACTTCGATGCTGCTGAAAATCTCCTTTTGGTAACGTCCGGTTGGGCTTATCTGTAAATCCTCACGACGGACAAAATTCAAATCTGCTTTTTGCCTCCAAAAGAAAAAACGCTTCTTCAGGTTCAGGAGTGTCAGTTTGCCATTAAAGGCTGAGGGATTTATTTTCGCAGATTTCAATGGCCCCACATACAAATCGGATTGAAAAAATGGTAAACCTCCAGTCATATTCATTGAAAAAGGATGAGCTTCCTCAACAGCTTTTCCACGATTGATCACAAAATAGCCTCTGACGAAAACCGAATCTGAAGTTTCGGCTACCATAACAAGTTGATCATTACCTATTTTCCCATCATAAATTCCCTGTGCAAAATTAAATCTTTGTGCAAATGCATGTGAACTGTAAAGAATGGAACACAAAATCAGGAACAACATCAGGGAAATTTGAATTTTGTTTGACTTCATTTTATCATGACTTAATTTTTGAAACATTAAAACGGGAAAATTTACCAAAAATGTATCTTTCTGATGGCATTTGGAAAAAATAAACTTTTAATTTTTTTTTTTACCTTCCGAAAATTTTTTGGAAATGATTAAAAGACAGTTTAAAATATTTTTATACTTAATATTTAAATAATTACATTATGATCTTAGGACAAATAATACCATTAATTTTTGGAATTAGGCCCGAATTTGTACTATTCGCACTAACTCTGCTTGGAGTAGCCTTGTTTCACCGTTATACACTTTTCGTGTCGTTAATTGGACTTACTTCCATCCTGATTTTCAAGTTTATTGCCATTCCAGACTTCAACCTCTCTGAACATATGTTTGGGCATATTTCAATGGCCGATCAGATTATGGACAAGGAAATGCGGGTGGGCGAATGGAGTGTCCTCCTGAATCTGCTTGGACTACTAATTGGTTTTTCTATTCTTTCAAGACATTTTGAAGAGTCGGAAGTTCCGGCCTACCTGCCCGATTTGCTGCCTAACGACTGGAAAGGTCCGCTAGTGTTGCTGATTGTTATTTTTGTGATGTCGTCGTTCCTGGACAATATTGCAGCAGCCATGATTGGCGGCACCATTGCCTTAGTGGTATTTAATAGGAAAGTCCACATGGGCTATATCGCTGCCATTGTTGCCGCCAGCAATGCCGGTGGTTCAGGAAGCGTAATTGGTGATACAACCACGACCCTGATGTGGATTGAAGGAGTCCACCCTTTTAATGTATTGCATGCCTATATTGCTGCTTTTACTGCGCTGGCATTTTTCTCCATATTTGCATCCATTCAGCAGGATAAATATCATCGGATTCAAAAAGATGCCCAATCAGACGTACATATTGACTGGGTCAGGCTTGGCATCGTGCTATTCATTCTTCTTTGCACAATTCTTACCAACGTGTACTTCGACTTCCCAGCCTTGGGCGTTTGGATTGCCATATTAATAGGCGCTTTCATTCGTAAAACCGATTGGAAAGAAGCCTTTAACTCCATTAGCGGGGCTGTTTTTCTGGTTGCGTTGGTCACCTGTGCCTCGTTGATGCCTGTAAACGAATTGCCGGTCGCATCCTGGCAAACTGCCTTCTCACTCGGCTTCGTTTCATCGGTATTCGACAATATTCCTTTGACCAAACTGGCTCTCGAACAAAATGGTTACGATTGGGGTATGCTGGCCTACGCGGTCGGTTTCGGCGGATCGATGATTTGGTTTGGATCTTCAGCCGGTGTTGCTATTACCACTAAATTTCATGAAGCCAGATCAGTTTTCGACTGGCTCAAATCGGGATGGCACATTGCAGTGGCATACGTTCTTGGTTTTTTTGTATTACTTTTAATATGGGGATGGGATCCTGAAGTAATCGAAAAAAAGGATAATTCAGGACATGAAGCAATACCCACCGAACAACTTGCACCTACTCCGTAATACACCAAAATTAGCCGGAAGCTATCGGTATATTTTAAATTTGTATGCTTGCAAACCTATTTACAAAAAATGATAACCATGAAAAAACTGAGCTCATTAATTTGCCTGATCCTGATTTTGGTCATTTCGGGCATTGCGCAAGACAAAAAAATCAATGTACTTGTATTCTCAAAAACATCAGGCTTTCGCCACAATTCAATTTCTTCGGGCTTGAAAACGTTAAGCGATTTGGCCCAGGAACGGAAATGGGTATTAACAGCCACCGAAAATGCTGAGCTTTTTACTCCTGATTTTCTGAAAACTTTTGATGTGGTCGTGTTCCTGAACCCTACCCTGGAGGTATTGAACGAACAACAGCAAAAGGATTTTGAAGCATTTATGAATACAGGCAAAGGTTTTGTTGGAATTCATTCCGCGGCAGATTGTGAATACGACTGGGCCTGGTACGGGCAGCTAAACGGGGCTTTTTTCAGGACCCATCCCAGAGGTCAAACCGGAACTGTTATTTTTGAAAATACCGACCATCCAAGCATGGTTCCGTTTAAAGGGATGCAAACTTACCGCACCTTTGACGAATGGTACACCTTCAAAGAAAATCCACGTGCCAAAGTAAAAGTTCTTGCCCGTTTAGACGAAACTTCGCTGGATGCGGAAACCCTGAAAGACGACAAATGGAAAATGGGCGACCATCCGCTGATCTGGTACCAGGAATTGGGACAGACGCGCTCCTTCTATACTGGGTTCGGCCACACTCCTGAAGCATTTCAGGACCCGAAAGTAAAAGAGCATATTGGCTGCGCAGTTGATTGGGTTGCAAAAAGGAACTAGTGATCAGTACTCAGTCGCAGTTTTCAGATAAACACAAAAGAGGCTGTTCCGGGTTGGAACAGCCTCTTTTGCGTTTGTACCTATTTTGAGATTAAAATCCACTCACATTCAATCTTCCGCCGGTAACACATTTACCCGAAAGAGAAGCAGTTGGAACAACAGAACCAAGAATCGCATCTTTTATTAGATTAGCTGTTGCTCCTGAATGAGTTGAAGCATACAAAGCAGCAGCGCCTGTTACATGAGGAGTAGCCATAGAGGTACCGCTATAAGAGCCATAACCCGAAACGATTTTTCCTTTCGATTTTTTTGGCAAAGTCGAATAAATTGCTGAACCAGGGGCTCCTAAATCAACTTTTGTAATAGCATAATTTGAAAAACTGGATAAAGCCCCTTTTGAATCAATCGATGCAACAGCAATAATATTCGCATTTGGATAACCAGATGGATAACTTGTAGAAGTTTCTGTATCAGCCCCATCATTTCCTGCCGCAGCAATAAAAAGGATACCAACAGTATTTGCCCTTTCAATTGCATCTTGTAATGCCTGAGAAAAACCTCCCCCACCCCATGAATTGTTAGTTGCAACAAGATTTAGGCTGTGGCGCGTTTTTAAATCTGTAAAATAATCTACTGCTTTTATGGCATTTGCAGTTGTTCCTCCGGCACTACCCAGAAACTTTGCATTCAGCAACTTTACAGTCCAGCAAACACCGGCAACACCTTTAGAATTGCCTCCAACAGCACCGATTGTTCCGGCAACATGGGTTCCATGGTCGTCTGAAGTACCATCAAAAACGGTATTGTTATTTCCGTCAAAATCCCAACCGTAAACATCATCAACATAACCGTTATTGTCATTGTCAATACCATCACTAGCTATTTCACCCGGATTAGTACCAGCATTTGCAGCCAGGTCTTCATGGGTGTACATGTATCCTTCATCAATAATACCAATCCAAACTGTATTCGATCCGGTATGGTCTACAGCCCAAGCTTCTCCGGCCTGACTACCATATTGGTTGGCGGGAGAAGTTGCATCTCCATACATGCCCCACAATGAACCGTTGGTATAATAGGGATCATTAGAAGTTGCCGTGTGCTGATAAATGTAATTGGGCTCGGCATACTCAATTTCAGGATAATTTTTGGCGGCAAGCAATGCATTGGCTACAGTTCCAGAGATTGAAACCAAATCAATTCCATCCTTGTCGCCTTGTTTTTCCATCATTTTGGTAAGGATTTTTTCTTTCAGTTTACCACCCAGTTTTTCAAATACCAGAGCCTTTTTAGAAGCATCGGTTCCTTCTTTGAACTTGACAATGATCTCATTGGGAACCATATCGTATTCAGCTTTAACTGAAGCGCTCTTCAGAGTCAGGGAATCATCCTGAACCTGAAGCTGATCCTCTTTTTGCGAACATCCTGCAAAAATCAAACCTGCAAAAAAGACCACGGAAAGTAATTTAAGCTTTTTCATAGTAATTCGTTTTAAAAGATATTTTTAGTTTTAACGTAAATAAGTCATAAATTGTTTACATGCAAAAACGTTAGTTTTTCAAACCTACATTTTTTTTATCAAAAAATCGGAATGTCAGAGGATTATTTCGCTTCTGTGCTGCTTGACAGTGGTGACGGGGAGCTTGCTGTCGAATAAGTTGTACTAAAATTCAAAATCAATTCGTTTTTGTGGATCATTGGGCAGTTGGACCAGATATTTTGAAGCTAAAGTGTACGCAACTTTCAGGAAACAAACTTATTCTCAACAAACAACTTGATGCCCCGGAATGCATCAATAATCAGGTCGCGCTTGGGCAAGGTTTCGTATATCTTCTGAATGTATTGCTTTTCGCTGATTAACCGGAATGTGTATTTAAAATTGACGTCGAATGCCATTGAAATCAGCAGCAATTTGTAGTCATTCATAGTCTTCATGTCTTCAACAGCCGCAGTTTTTCCAGCCATGATGCTTTTTATAATCTTCTCTGATACATCAGGAGAGTTTACCAAATCGAAAGTCATAATGGGTTGAACTCCCGCTTTTTCTTTAAAAAAGCGATATGACGATTCAAATATGTCCAACTTATCGGCATCACGAAGCAAACGGGCAAAAAGTGTTTGCTGTTCATTATCAAGCTTCGGTAATTTAAGTTTATTGTGACTTTCAACCGACTTCTGAATAATCAATTGAGTATCGACAGGCAATTTCGAATAGAAATTCATGTTTTGAACCAGTTGTACCGACACCGTAGCGTGATCGTGCTGAATATTTGTTGGCGACACAGTTCCTTTTGCAATTAAAGAAGCCCTTCCCAAATCATGAAATAAAGCGATTGCCTCAGCAATTCGTTTATCTTCATCGTTCTGCAAAACAATTTTTGATAATAAAAGTGAATGGCTGGCCACACGTAATGAGTGTGCCCGGACATCCTGAACTCTATGATGATTTTCAGATAAATCGATACTAAGCGACTTGAAATATTCTTCAAATTCCAGGTGGCATTCTTTCAGCAATTCTTCAGTAATCATATATTAGTTTTAAGCCTTCAAAAGTAGCACAATTCTGATGTTAAGACATTGAATGCAAAATAAAATTTTCGAAGTTATTACTGTAAAGAATATCAATCTTCTGTGCATTGCTTTTATTTGAACCGGCAATATGAACCAATGATGAAAATAACAGACATAAAAACAGCTTATTCATTTTACTCCTTTTCAATCAAAAATTGGAATACCATTTTTGCGGAGAATGTGGGTTTTTCCCCGGATCAGATTTACTTACTTTTACTTCAGGATGTAAGTACATGTTTGTGCCGCAGTTTGTTACCATATTCCCATAAACGTAGTTTTGCATGCCTAAATTTTTCCAGTTATTGCCGAATATTCCTATGTTGGCGCAATTGTTAACGGTGTTATTCAGGATATAAACGCCGGTTCCAAAAAACATGATGCCATTATTCCAATCAGAATATCCACCTGAAACATTCTCGATGGTATTGTTTTCGACCCAAACATCACGCATTTCGGAAACCCTGTAATTATTTTTCATTGAATTTTCCGTGCCTTCTACAGTTATGCCTGCCTGGTTATATTGTACACTGGTGCCCGGATGAATATCGTGTATTTTATTATTTCTGACGGTTACATGAAAGCTTTCACCTTTAACATTTATTCCTTCAGCATTCCCGGTTTCGTAAATATGATTGCCCTCAATCCATATATATTCGCAATTATCAGGAAAGTTTGAGCCACCATAAGAACCACTTCCTACATAAACCCCCTCCCCCCATTTGGAGTTGAACTGGCCTGTGTGGTGTATTTTATTTCCTATAATATCGACATACCGCGACGATCTTCCAATATGGCATCCTTCCTGACCCGTATAATAAATCTCGTTATTCCGGATCAATATGTGCTCCGAGCTTTTCACATAAATTCCCCACATCGCGTTGGTAAAGGTGATTCCTTCAATAATAATATAATTGCAGTTGATAACCTCCAATGCACTCCCTTTCCTAATGGTATCTCCTTTAACAATTACAGTTCCTGAACCATTTGCACGGACAACAAGCGGTTTTTGTTCTGAAAATTTTTTATCTGACAGACTGACTTTTGGATATGTACCCGGTTTTACAAGAACTGTATCGCCTCCTTTTGCACTATTTATTATTATATTCAGATCTTCACTGGCATTGACCACAATTACCGCAGCCTGAGTTTGCAGGAAAATCATTCCAAAAGCAAGAAGCATTAAAAAGGTTTTCGTTGTTGTCATAATCATAAATTTGAAATTAAATTGATAACATAAATCATGTGCATCATTTTCAATCATTAGAATTTGAAATTAATCTTTATTTTTCAGAAATTCACATGATTTTCTTTCCACAACATTTGAATATCTTTAAAACATCGAATATGAAACCATTACTTTTCTTTACCTTGATTGTTGCCCTGACTTCATCGCTGGCTCAATCGCAGGAATCGCTGCAAAAACTGGCGCCGGTAAATTTTTCGCAGGTCAACATCACCGATCCGTTCTGGAAAAGCCGGATGACCGCAGTTGCCACCAAAACACTGGATGCCTGCATCCTTTTTTCTGAAGTAAAAACCGGACGAATCCGGAATTTTGAGAAAGCTGCCGCCCAAAACGGTCAGCACGAAGGTATTTATTACGACGATTCGGATGTCTATAAAGCGATTGAAGCTATGGCGTATTCGCTGAAAGGAAATCCCAATCCGGTGATTGAAAAGAAAGCCGATGAATGGATCGCGAAAATTGCCGCTGCTCAAATGCCTGATGGATACCTGAATACCTATTATGAACTGACTGACATTAAAAATCGCTGGACTGAAATTGGAAAACACGAAGATTATTGTGCAGGTCATTTAATTGAGGCAGGAATTGCATACCAGGAAGTTACCGGAAAGAAAATTTTGCTGGATGTAGCCATCCGCTTTGCCAATCATATTGATTCGGTTATTCGAAAAAGCAACCGCCAATGGTTCAGCGGTCATCAGGAAATTGAGCTGGCGCTGATGAAGTTGTATCACCATACCAACAACCGGAAATACCTGGAGCTTGCACAGTGGTATCTCGAACAGCGTGGCAAAGGTTACGGAAAAGCAAACTATTTTAACGATCCGGATTATTGGCAGAGTGGCCTTCCGGTGAAGGAACAGACACAAATTACAGGACATGCCGTCAGGGCCATGTACCTGTACTCCGGCGCTGCCGATGTTGCTGCGGTAACGAACGATGCCGGATACATTAAAGCGATGCAAACCATTTGGGAAGATGTTGTTTACCGGAATATGTATTTAACCGGAGGTATTGGCGCTGAAGGAACAACCGAAGGGTTCGGGATTGATTATGACCTACCCAATGAAACGGCTTATTGCGAAACCTGTGCTTCGGTAGGAATGGTTTTCTGGAACCAACGGATGAACATGCTTACCGGCGATGCCAAATATATGGATGTTCTTGAACGAAGCCTGTACAATGGCGCACTAGATGGCCTATCGCTCACGGGTGACCGCTTTTTCTACGGAAACCCATTGGCTTCGTCAGGTAACGATCAGCGCAGCGAATGGTTTCAGACCGCCTGTTGTCCTTCAAATATTGCCCGGCTGGTAAGTTCAGTTGGAAATTACATTTACAGCCAATCTCCAAATGCTGTCTGGATCAACCTTTATATTGGCAGCGAAGTGAAATTACCTGTAGATAAACAGTTCCTTGGCCTGGCAATGCAAACTGGATTTCCGTGGAAAGGCAATACCAGCATCACCATCATTGATGCGCCAAAAAAAGACATGCAATTGAGATTCCGGATTCCGGGTTGGTTAAAAGAACCTGTTCCGGGAGGTTTATATGTTTATTCTGATTCAAAACAAAACCAGACGCTTCAGATTTCGGTAAACGGAAAGCCAATTACATACATTGAAGAACTGGGTTACGCGGTTGTGAACCGTCAGTGGAAAAAGGGAGACATCATTGGGCTTAACACGCCCATGGAAGTTCGCAGGATTGCCAGCCGACCCGAATTAAAACAAGACAATGGCCGAACTGCCCTGCAATTTGGTCCGCTCGTTTATTGCGTTGAAGGCGCCGATAATAACCAGCAAGCCTGGAATTTCATTCTGCCTTCAAATTCGGGTTTTACCGTGAACTTTGAACCTGATTTACTCGGCGGAATTAATACCATTGCCATGGATGCAAAACTTGCGCTACCCACCGCTGACGGTCAGTCCATACAAATCATGAACAAACTGGTAAAGGCTATTCCGTACTTCGTCTGGAACAACCGTGGCGCTAACGAAATGCAGGTTTGGTTGCCGAATTCTTTTAAAGATTTGAAGGTGAATAAATAGAAAAAACGATCTCCGATATGGATTGTATTTACCACCTCAACTCACAAGTGTTTCGCAATGACAGAATGTTTTTTGCGTAAATAAGCTTAAGCAATCCAAGATTTACTATTTTTGTGCTCGCCGAAAATTGACGGTCCTATAGTTCAATGGATAGAATGTAAGATTCCGGTTCTTATGATCTGGGTTCGAGTCCCGGTAGGATCACTTTTACCCTTGTAAACAATTGATTTACAGGGGTGTTTTTATTGCCGGAATTTCTGAATTTACTAAGACGTTTGATTATATCACTTTTAGTGTCCTATCAAATTAATAATGCTTTCCGGAAAAATCCAGATACAATTTTGAATTTAAAAATTCATAAGGATAATCTTAGGGTAATAATTATATATTTGCAGTGCTGAAAATTCATACAGAAAGCCAATGAAAACAATAGTTTCATTCTGCAAAAGTACTGTTATGAATACGTTTTTTGTTCAGTTTATAATCTCTGTTTTCGTATATCAATTGTGATGTACGGAACTATTGGGTTTTACTTATTTATCAGTTAAAACTAAGCTATAGTTTCCCTTCTCTTCCTTCATCTATAGTTATGAAAGCAATTCGATCTGGAGATTATTCTTCCCTATCCGGTATTTTGATTTCCGGATGTATCTTGATAATGCTATTCTCATCTTTTACGAACTCTCAAAATCTATGGAACAGATCCAATGCTGATGATTTAAACAAAGGGCTAAACACCTCTATGCCTGATACGGTAGCCTCAATATTACTTCCTTATTTTCCCAAAATATATTCAGGCTTAGGAACTGAGCACATGAACATCAATCTCGTAAGTTTGAAGTTGACAGGATTAAACACAGGTGATGAAATCGGTGTTTTTGATGGTATCTATTGCGTCGGATCAATAGTGATTACTGAAAATCACATGTTTGAAAACAGGATCAGCATACCCGCTTCAGCTAACGACAGTTTGATAACCAGCCCAAACGGATATATTCAAGGACATAAAATTACCTTGAAAGTTTATCGGACTGGAAAAGAAATTCTTTTGTATTTTCAATGCGTAAATAATAGTCAGGATATCTTTGAAAAAAGAGGATCAATGTTTGCACTAGTTGATTTTTCAAGGTCAAACGGACAACCTGCAATTGATGACTTAAAAGAGATAAAAAGTTATCAAAATCCTTTGACTATTCCTTTGAAAATTGAAATAAATGTTCCAAAAGAAAAAAATATAAGTGTTGCCATATTTGACATCAATGGGATACTAATACAGACGCTTTTTGAAGGAATTACTGAAGGACAATTACAAACATATTGGGATGGAAAAGACAACAACAAGCTTCAGGTTCTTTCAGGCGTTTATTTTTGCCTCGTAAATCAAACCATTTACGGAATTATTTACCAGGGAATTGAACTCAATTAAATGGATCGTTATAATAAACAACTTATTATGATATGATGGATCATTAAAAAAAAGCTTTGCGTGTTTGAATAAGTGGAAAGATTAAAAACTTAATTTTTTGATCCATGAAAAATTTTGCATTTCTTAGTTTGATTTTGATTTTGGCTTTAAAAAGTTTCCCGCAGGGGCACTTCATAGTTGCGTACACGGGAGCTGGGCAGGATCAAATGAGGATAATAGTTACTTCAGCTACCTTTGACGGATTTAACCTTGAAGCAGGTGACGAAATAGCAGTATTTGACGGGACTATTTGTGTTGGGGTACGGATTCTCACCCAATCCATTATATTTGGAGCATCAAGCACTTATCAGGTAATTGCGGCCTCCAGAGAAGATGCAGGTGAATCAAACGGATATGTACCAGGACATCCCATTACTTATAAATTTTGGGATTCGGGCAACAACCTGGAAATTTCAGGAATAACCCCGGTTTACCTTGATCAATATACCCAATTACCAATTACTGCACCTACTTTTAGTACTGATAGCCCTCCTGTATTTGTTAAACTATCAGTATCTAAACCGGTCGCCAATGCAGGGCCAGATCAATCGCCCAACGA
>DMSQ01000063.1 GCA_003457135.1 Prolixibacteraceae bacterium | reverse complement strand
GGGTTCGTGCCTGGGTTGAATGCCCGGTAACTGATTTGCTTGATGGAAAACTGCCTCAGGAATGTGAGATGTTTGCCCGGAAATTTGAGCAGGCGATCCGTATTTCGATGGCCGATGTTTCGAGGGCAGTGACTCATAATAAAGGCATTTTCAACGGTATAGATGCATTGGCAATAGCCACAGGAAATGATTTTCGTGCGATCGAAGCCTGCGGACATGCTTTTGCTGCACGGAACGGTCGTTATTCGGGTTTGACCAATGTGCAGGTTGAGGATGGAAAGTTCCGGTTCAGCATCGAACTGGCTTTGACGGCTGGTGTGGTTGGGGGTGTGACTGCGGTTCATCCGATGGCCAAACTGGCCATGAAAATTCTGGATAATCCTTCAGCCAAAGAGCTGATGATGTACCTGGCTGTAGCCGGACTGGCATCGAATTTTGGAGCGGTCAAAGCCCTGGTTTCGTTTGGTATCCAGCATGGCCACATGAAAATGCACCTGAGCAATATCTTAAATCAACTTCATATTCCGGAAGAAAGACGGGCAGAAATTCAGAATTATTTTCAGGATAAAACCGTGTCGTTTTCGGCCGTCGAAGGATATTGGTTAACCATTAAATAAATAAAATACTTCTCTGTGAAACTCTGTGAAAACTCCGTTAACTCTGTGGTTTATTTTTTTTACCACAGAGAACACAGAGAAAAACCACAGAGTTTCACGGAGTAAAAAAATGAAACTATTGTCTTCTCACTCAACATATCGCGCCAATGGCAAACTGCTACTAACCGGAGAATATTTGGTTCTTCACGGGGCGAAGGCTATAGCAGTGCCGTTAAATGTTGGGCAGCAAATGGTTGTTTCCAATACAAATTCATCCGATACGTTGCATTGGCTGGCTTTTTATAAGAATCAGGTTTGGTTCTCGTGTGAGTTGAATTCTGAAGATTTTTCTGTGCGAAATACAAGCCATCCGGAAAAATCGGAAGCGTTAAGTCAGATATTTAAAACCATTAAAAGCTTGAATCCTGAATTCGCGCTTAAGGCTGGATCGAAATTCGAAACGATATTGGAATCCAGTCCTGAGTGGGGTTTTGGCAGTAGTAGCACGTTGATCAGTTTGCTTTCGCAGTGGGCCGGAGTTGATCCGTTTAAACTGAATGAACTGGTTTTTAATGGCTCAGGTTTCGACATTGCCTGCGCCACTGCTGACGGACCGATTTTCTATGCTAAAAATAAACCGGTTCAACGCATTTCGCTGAATTATCCATTTGCCGATCAGTTGTTTCTGGTTTATTCGGGCAGAAAGAAAAGGACAGCGATTGAAGTCAATGCTTTTTTGAAAGAAAAAAAGGTTTCTGATCAAATGATTGATGAGATTTCGTTATTGACTGACGAATTTTCGGTTTGTCGTGATCAGGATGAATTCAACTTGTTGATTCGACTGCACGAACAACTTATCAGTAAAGTGATTGGACGGATATCGGTAAAACCGGAATATTTTGGTGATTTCAAGGGCGAAGTTAAATCACTGGGCGCCTGGGGTGGCGATTTTTTTCTGGTATCGTCAAATAAACTGACATTTGATGAAGTCAGGAAATATTTTGAAAAAAAAGGATTGATGACCGTGTTTAAATGGCACGATCTGATTTTAAAACGGCAACAACCATGACCGGCACAGCAAAACTTACATATTTTAGCCATTGGCGGTGTCCTTCGAATATTGCGCTGGTTAAATACTGGGGCAAACATGATTTTCAGAAACCCATGAACCCGTCGCTAAGTTTTGTGCTTCAGAATTCATTTACTGAAACATCGGTTGAGTTGAGTAAAGACAGCGACCAGAAAGTAGAATTTTACTTCGAAGGTGCGATCAGTAATTTCGGTGAGCGGATTAAAAAATACCTCATCCAACTATCCGGTCGCTTGCCGTGGGTAAGTAAATACAATTTCAGGATTCGCAGTCACAATAGTTTTCCACATTCGGCCGGAATTGCATCTTCAGCTTCTTCGTTTGGCGCGTTGGCTTTATGTCTGACCGAACTTGATTTCACATTGTCAGGAAAAGAAACTGGTAATCCTGATTTTTGGCAAAAAGCTTCTGAACTGGCACGCATGGGCAGTGGAAGCGCCTGCCGGTCGGTGTATCCGGGATTTTCAATCTGGGGAAAAACCCAGTTGTTTGAAACGTCAGGCGACGAATATGCTATTCCGGTTACAGAAGGAATCTCTCCGGTGTTTTCAGGTCTTCGTGATGCTATTTTGATGGTTGATTCGGGGACGAAGGAAGTGTCAAGTTCAGCCGGACACCAACTGATGACTGATCACATTTATCAGCGTTCGCGCATTGCCCAGGCGCACGAAAATATCAATGAACTTTATCTGAGCTTGCTCACAGGTGATCAGGAAAAATTCGTAGCTGTAGTTGAAAATGAAGCGTTGAGCTTACATGCGATGATGATGACTTCCAATCCTTCGTTTATTTTACTGAAACCGAATAGCCTGGAACTGATCAATAGAATCAGGCAGATTCGTGAAAAATCCGGAATACCAGTTTGTTTCACTATTGATGCCGGGCCAAATATTCATTTGCTTTATTTTCAGGAGAACGAATTGGAAGTGAGAACTTTTATTGAACGTGAACTACTTACATTTTGTGAGGATGGGAAGTGGATTGATGATGGGATAGGAATAGGACCGGAAGCCTCCCCCAAACCCCCTTCCAGACAAGCCTCCCCCGACCCCTCCGAAGGAGGGGAGTAAAAATCGGTACATGTAGATTATGGCTTTTTAAAATGGATTTTAATGAATAACTTACCTGAATCTTCAAGTTCAAACTCCCTTCCCCTTGGGGGAAGGGCTGGGGATGGGGCTTCTGTTCTTAACTCAAAACTCCTTCTCTTTGGCGAATACGGACTGATGTACGATGCGATGGCATTATCGGTCCCGTTCCCCAGGTTTTCGGGTTTTCTGGATTTTGATCCGGATTACTCTCATTTGGAAAGTACTGCCGGAATCCGAAAGTTTTATGAGTATCTGAAATCGGGCGATTCCTTTCAGAAGTTGCACTTTTCGTTTAATCTGGAAAGTCTGGGAAATGATCTTTCCAGAGGTTTGTTCTTCAATTCCAATATTCCGCAGCAATATGGTGTTGGCAGTTCAGGAGCATTGGTAGCGGCGCTTTTCAGCCGGTATGCAGCCACTTCTGTTCCAAAAGAGAAACTTACTCCTGAATTATTGAAAGCTGATTTTTCCTTGCTCGAAAGCTATTTCCACGGCCGTAGTTCCGGCCTCGATCCGCTGATTTCGTACCTGAACAGGCCGATTTTAATCAACGCTGAAAAGCAGATTGTTCCGCTTGATTTTGACTTGGGCAATTCGGACCTGGCAATCGCTTTGATTGATACCCAAACCACAGGTGCAACAGGCCCGCTGGTGCAGCATTTCATTGAACAATTCACTTTTCCTGAGTTTGAACTGGCTTTTGAAAGGCAGTTTATACCAGCCAACAATGGTTGTATCGAATCCTTACTGAAAGGTAATCATCAATACTTTTTTCTTTATCTGGAGCAGTTGATTCACTTTCAACTGCAGCATTTCAGGCGAATGATTCCTGGCAATTTCCAGGTATTTATTTCAGATGCGGTAGTCGAAAAGGTTTTTATTAAACTCCTGGGTTCGGGTGGTGGCGGCTTTTTGATTGCTTTCGCTGAAACAGAAATGATTCTGGATCGGTGGTCGGAAAAGGATGGGATTGAGTTATTGAAGGTGCTTAATTTTTAGCCATATACAGTCTGAATATCTGGTATTTATATGAAAAGTATTTTGTAACTTTAGCTTGATCGTGAAAAAGCATTTATGAAAGGAAAACCTCTTCTTCAGAAAATAATGGCATGGGTAGAACGATTCAACGACTATCCCGGATGTGACCGAAAAGAACTAACTGTCAAGGTACAAATGTGGGTCGGTACGGCTTATGCACTGCTTCATGTATTAATTTTGACACCTACTTTCCTGATTTTTGCACCTGAAGCGCTAAAAGTTCTTATCGGATACGGATATTTTCTTGCTATTGTCTTGATTACTTCTTTGTTTGTGACACCCTGGATAAAAAGGCAAATAAAATTGACATACTTCATTCAAATGATTATTTTATTGATGGGTACATTGATAACTATTTTACACTTAGGTGGCATTGCTACTTCGGGAGGATTGATTGTTGTTTGTCTGGCATTAATGCTTTGTACGGTTCCTTTACAGGATTCCAGAATTTCGCTTGCCAGTTTTCTCCTTTTTACTTTTATAGTGATCATATCCGGTCTATTCAGCTCTTTCTTTTCAGCACCGGCCTCACTAACGCCAAAGATCAATTCTATACTTTTCATGATCAACACTTTATCCATGTCAGGATTGGCGCTTTTTCTGATACTGAGCTTCATTGCCCAGCAGCGCAAGCTGGAACAACTGGAAGCCAATAAACTGAAAGAGCTGAACGAAGCCAAGAATAAGCTGTTCACCAACATTACCCACGAGTTTCGCACTCCCTTAACCATCATTCAGGGAATGACTAATCTGATTAAAACCAATCCGGAGGAATGGATGGAAAAAGGTACGGTAAAGATTGAGAATCAAACCCGAAATTTGCTGGCTTTGGTAAATCAAATGCTTGATCTTTCCAGATTGGAGGCAGGTGCAATGCCGCTTCATAGTTTTCAGTCTGATATAATCAGTTATCTGAAATATCTGTCCGGTTCATTTATCTCTCTGGCCCAAAAAAAGGACATCCAGTTGAATTTTTTGCCTGAAAACAGGCATTTCATGATGGATTTCGATCAGGAAAAAATCATGTACATTGTTTCGAACCTGCTGTCGAACGCGTTAAAATATACGCCTTGCAATGGAACGGTGGAATTGTATGCCGGTCAGATGAAAGAACAGAATGAATTTGTCATCAAAGTCAGCGATAACGGGCCGGGAATCCCGCCGGAACAATTGCCGTTTATATTTGACCGATTTTTCCGGGTTGAAGAGGATCAGGTAACACAGGAAGGTGGCACCGGACTTGGACTGGCGCTGGTTAAAGAATTGGTGAAGCTCCTTGGAGGTTCGGTTCGTGTAATCAGTTCGGTGGAATCAGGAACTACCTTTATCGTACTTTTACCTGTGACGAATAATGCCCCTGAAAAGGAAATCATTCCGAATGAAGCTGTACCTCCGGCAGATTTAGTATCTGTTTCTAATCAGGAGGATGTTCAACAGAGCTACACAGGAAGTGTAATTTTCACCGGCGACCTGCCTATTTTACTGGTTGTTGAAGATAGCACGGACCTGAAACTTTACTTGAAAGCATTACTTGAAAAACAGTATCGGCTGGAATTTGCGAACAACGGAAAAACCGGGCTTCAGAAGGCATTTGATCATATTCCTGACATCATTGTGAGTGATATAATGATGCCCGTGCTGGATGGAATTTCGATGCTGGATATCTTGAAACACGATATCCGCACCAGCCATATTCCGGTGATCATGCTGACTGCCAAAGCCGATATGGATTCACGGTTGACCGGTTTGGACAAAGGCGCTGATGATTATCTGGCCAAACCGTTTAACGAGGAAGAATTGATCATCCGGTTGAGAAAGCTGATCGAATTACGGCATATTTTACATGATCGTTATGCCGCCGGAGAGCAGGTACTTACTGACAACCTGCCTGAAAACCTGGAGGACTCATTTATACAAAAAATCAGGTTGGTCATGGAGGAGAATCTGGGTGACGACAACTTTGATGTTCATCAGCTTAGCCGGACACTTGGAATGAGCCGTTCTCAACTGTACCGCAAATTCAAATCACTCACCAATAAATCGGTTATCGATTATTTCTGGACTTTACGATTATACAAGGCTCAAAACCTGCTGCAAACAACGGTCATGAATGTTTCAGAAGTAGCCTGGGCTGTTGGGTTTAAAAATCTCTCTCATTTTAGCCGGGCTTTTAAAGATCAGTTCGGAGTGAACCCAAGCGCTATCGGAAAATAAGCTCCTCCTGTTTATTATTGAGATTTCAGGCAAATAATTTGAGACATTGGGAAAAAGCCGTTCAAGATCATGTTTTTAAATTTGTTCAGGTATAAACTCAAAAACGATGAACAATTTAAAACCAAAAGTCATGAAGGCAATTTTAAAAGTAACATTGGTATTTGCCCTTGCAGCATTTGCGAATACCTTATTTGGAGCAGGAAACCTGAAGGTAAATATTCTTCCCGCCTCAGCAAAAAAAGCAGTAATTGCAGTCTCAACGTGCTGCAACAGTAATTTCAGTATTTCAGTTGCAAACGAAGAAGGTAGGATTATTTATTCCAAAGAAAACCTTGAACCAATCGAAGATTACCTGACAGAATTTGATCTTTCGGCGCTGGAAGATGGAAAATATACCCTTAAAGCAGCGAATCATGACATAACCACTGAGCGCATATTCCGAAAGACTGATGAAGGAATTAAAGTAGGAAAGGAAAAAACCAACATCAAACCATTTTTCGGATTTCGGGACGGAATTTTAAGATGTACTTACCTGAATTTCTCCAAAGAAAACCTGACCCTGTATTTTCTGAAAAAGAACCAGTTGTTATACTCCAAGGAACTCGGTAAAACTTTTAATGTAACTGAAGGGATGAACCTTTCCGCACTTGTAAAGGGAAACTACGAAGTTATTCTTTCGGCCGGTGAAAAGGAATATTCATTCCGGGTTGATAAAGAATAACCCAGCATGCAATCTTCCATGCCCGATGTGAAAATTTAATTTGGAACGTACAGCATACAATTAGAAACTCAGGGCAAAACTTTAACCCTTGTTTTGTCGGAAATTTGGGTAAAATCTGAGTTAATCACCGTTAAATTTCCGATTATGAAAACACTGATTTCCTTTTGTATGTTTCTGATGATTATGCTCCTGGCCTGTAACAAAGACCAGTTTGTTCAGGAAGAACCTCTGATGCTGAAAAAAGCTAATGTGCCAGTACCCATGAAGGCAGATTTCTGCTTTACTCCAAACATGGATGCACCGCTAATGCTTATTGTCGGACTACCTGCTGATCAACCAACTTCTTATCTTCCTAGTGCTGGCTGGTTAAGTGGACACGCTACACATTCCGGAAAACTTCAAATGATGGAAAGTCCGATGACTGCCGTAAGTGCGAATTTTGATTTTGAAAAAATGTTAGTTGTTTGGGTAACCACCGGAAAGAACACTGCGGCCAATGGCGATTATTATTACTATGATGCCACTTCATACTCGAACCCTCAAGATGGGTCATTTACTGGTGAGGTGGTTATGCGCGATGGCATCGGAAAATTTAAAGGAGCAACCGGTACTGTTCAGATGGTTGGTCAAGGTACATGTTGGCATGCTGAAGGTACAATTACGTTTGCACGTTAAACAGAAGCTTTAAGTTTTAAAAAGTAATAGAATTGTTTTTGCGAATAATTCCGGTTCCGGCTTCCGGGGAAATTTTCCCAGGGCCGGAATCTTTTTATTCAATACCATCGTATGATTTCAGGAATTTCAGTCATGTCATTTAAGTTAATCAAATACCCGACACCATGAAACCTTTACTCTTACTTGTTTTCTGGGTTTTAATTTACCCTGCCTTTTCACAAGATCCAATTGCTAAATTCTGCAATTCCATTACTCCTGAAGAACTTCGGACCAGTGTGGAAAAATTAGCTTCACCCGAATTTGAAGGCAGAGAATTTAGTACCCGGGGCGAAAAAATGGCCGCTGAATATATCTCAGGCCAATTGAACGAACTTCAACTGAAAAAGAAAACAAGCAATTATCAGGTTGATTTATCAATTCCCTTTGATAGTCTTGTTCAATTCGATCTTTCAAATAACAAAGCGACATTAAAGCACTGGGATGATTTTGGTAGTCCTTATTGGCCCCTCTTTTCAAACGGTCAAAAAATTCCGGTCATTTATGCAGGTTTTGGCATCGATCACCCCAGCTATTCCGATTACAGAGACATAAATGTAAAAGGGAAATGGGTCGTTGTCAGTGGCAGTCAGCCGTATAACGATAAAGGCATTAACCTGATAACTGGCGATACTACAAAAATTGATTCACTCGAATCACAAGCTTATAAAACCAGAATTGCCAAATCGCATGGCGCTTCAGGAATAATTTTTCTGCAAACCCAGAAGCAATTTGACGATCTGGTAAAATGGGCAAAAGCAAACGTGAAAAATCCTTTAATTATTCCCGCTGATATCAAGGAATGGGAAATCACTTATCCTCAAGATTCCATGTTGTTTATCTTTTTCATCGAAAATAAACTCGCGGAACTGTTTTTTACCAATCCCCACTATTTTCCTGATTTGGTTAAAAGCAGCGTTAATCAGGGAAAATCACCGGCAGGCATTTTTGAAGGGACATTGAACTGTACCTTTCAAACCTTCCGATTCTTCCGGCAAACCCAAAATGTACTTGGTTTTATCGAAGGCCGAAAAAAGGATGAAGTCATTGTCCTTGGTGCGCATTACGACCATTCGGGAAAAAAGGACAGTACTTATTTACCGGGCGCTGATGACAATGCTTCAGGAGTTGCCGCCTTGTTCGAAATTGCTGAAGCCTTTAAACAAGCCGAAAAAGAAGGGTACATTCCTGAAAAGAACATCCTTTTTACTTTTTGGGGAGGAGAGGAATTGGGAATGCTCGGTTCACGAAAATATGTTCAAAATCCTGCATTTAGCTTAGACAAAACACAGCTTTACCTTAATTTAGATATGCTTGGCCGATGCGACAGCCTTCATTTGAAAGAAACAGGCTTTGTTTACGTCTTACCGGTAAATCAGAAAGCAGTGCGATTTCAGAAAGAAGTTCCGGAGTTAGTTAAACATTATTCGCTTTCATTGTCACCAGAGTTTGAGTATCCGTTCAAAGAAGAACGAATCTTAAAACGAAGTGATTATTTTTACTTTAGCGAATCAGGTATTCCTTCGCTTGGATTCTTAACCGGTTTACATCCCGATTATCACACACCGAAAGATACTCCAGATAAGTTGAATTATGCCAATATGACCAACATTGCAAGGCTTGCATTCGCATTGGTGTGGAAAGAAGCAGGAATGGGGAAACGTGGTTTCAAAACCGTTAATCCGGTGAAAATTCATGTCATGTAAAAAATGTACAAAATTAAAAACCCGAAGCTTATACCCCGGGTTTTCTGTATTTCATTCAATTTTGATAAAAGCGATTCTTTCTCCTCACCCTTCAGGTGAGGTTGGGAGGGGGCTTTAGGGCTTTCTATTCGCCTCTCACAGCAGCAATTCCAGGTAATACCTGTCCTTCGAGGTATTCGAGCAAAGCGCCACCAGCGGTCGAGATGTACGAGACACCATCGGCAAAACCAAACTGGTTCACACACGAAACCGAGTCGCCTCCACCAACTAAAGAGAAAGCGCCTTTTGAAGTAGCAGTAACAATGGCTTCGCCAACTGCTTTTGAGCCCACCGCAAACTTTTCAAATTCGAAAACGCCAACCGGTCCGTTCCACAGAATAGTTCCTGAATTTTCGATTACCTCTTTAAACATCGCGATACTGTTTGGACCTGCATCCAAACCTTGCCATCCTTCAGGAATTGCATTAGCTTCGACAACCTGGGTATTTGCATCCGGGCTGAATGCATCAGCAGCAACCACATCAGTGGCCATATAGATTTTCACCCCTTTTTCGGCTGCCTTTTTCTCGATGGCCAAAGCTGTGTCAAGGTATTCCAGTTCGCAGATAGAATTACCGACCTCGCCACCATGAGCTTTTACGAAAGTATAAGTCATACCTCCGCCTAAAATCAGGTTGTCAACTTTATCGAGCAGATTTTCGATGATGGTGATTTTAGATGAAACTTTAGCGCCACCCATGATTGCAGTCAAAGGACGTTGCGGGTTTTTCAGAACTTTGTCCAGACTGGCAATTTCACTTTCAATCAGGTAACCAAACATTTTGTCGTTCGGGAAGAATTTAGCCATTACAGCAGTTGAGGCGTGGGCACGGTGGGCAGTTCCGAAGGCATCATTGATCCAGCAATCGCCGTTGGCAGCCAATTGTTCGGCAAACGATTCTGTTCCTTTTTCTTCTTCCGGGTGGAAACGAAGGTTTTCGAGCAACAGTACTTCACCGGGTTTTAAAGCTTTTGCCATTGCCTGAACTTCTTCACCGATACAATCGGGAGCCATATTTACTTCGCGGCCAAGCAATTCGCTCAAATGGCCAACCAGGTGGCACATAGAAAATTTAATGTCTGGCCCGGCTTTTGGGCGACCAAAGTGCGACATGATAATTGGCGAACCACCTTCTGCAATTACTTTATTGATGGTGTCCACTGCTGCGCGCATGCGGGTATCATCGGTAATTACAAAATTTTCGTCGAGCGGCACGTTGAAATCAACGCGAATAAGCGCCTTTTTTCCGGCGAAATTGTATGTTTCAATAGTTTGCATAGTTGTGTTTTTAGAGTTACAGAAATCAAGTTCAAATATACTGAATATATCGGTGAGATTGGGTTTCGGTTACCGATGGATTCCTCAATTTAATGTTGGGGTAAAGTAAATTGAGATCGATGTCAGAAGTCCGAAGACCGAAGCGCTGCTCCCTCAGTAGTGTAACGTATCGAAAGGAGCACGAGTATCTGTTTAAATCTAAATTTTCATCAAACCGGATTTTCACTTCAGGATTTGTTATTTTTGGACTCCTCAATTTCTGAACTATGTTTTTTAAAGAAGTTATCGGTCAGAATTCCATCAAGCAACGCCTGATTCAGTCTGTAAAGGAAGAACGGGTAAGTCACGCTCAACTTTTCGCCGGGCCTGAAGGTACCGGGAAACTGGCTTTGGCGATTGCCTATGCCCAGTATGTTGCGTGTTCGAACAGGCAACTGGATGACTCATGTGGTGAATGCCCTTCGTGCAAGAAATACCGGAAACTGATCCATCCCGATCTACATTTTGTGTTTCCGGTGATCAATACAAAAAAATTCCCCAAGCCGATTTCCGATAATTTTCTGGATGACTGGCGAACAATGGTTGGTCGGAATCCGTATTTCAGTATTGAACAATGGTTCGAGGAAATTGGTGTTGAAAATGTGCAGGGGATGATTTATAAAGACGAAAGTGAATCTATCATTCGGAAGCTTAACCTGAAATCGTACGAATCGGAATACAAAATCATGATTATCTGGCTGCCTGAAAGGATGAATGCTACCTGTGCCAACAAGTTGCTGAAGATGATCGAGGAGCCGCCAGTAAAAACCCTGTTTGTAATGATTACCGAAAACGAAGAAGACATCATCAGCACCATCCGTTCGAGGTGCCAATTGATTCCCATTCCCCCCATTGATCCGGATTCATTGGCAAAAGCAATCGCACAACTGCCCGAAGCTGAAGGTTGTGATATCCGCAACATTGTGCATCTGGCCAAAGGGAATTACGGCAAGGCCTTGGAGTTGCTTCAACCCGATGAACAAACTAAGTTTAACCTCGAACGGTTTAAGGAACTGATGCGGTATTCGTATGGTAGGAAATACAGCGATCTGTTTAATTGGGTAGATCAGCTTGCCGGCATCGGCCGTGAAAAGCAAAAAAGCCTCCTGAACTATTTTCTGATCATCCTTCGTGAAAATTTCATATACAATCTGAAAAACAGAAAATTAAGTTTTATGAGCGATCAGGAGGAAGAGTTTTCGAAACGGTTTTCACCTTTCATCAACGAACGGAACATTCAGGAATTGACTGAAGTATTCGAAACAGCTTTTGCACACATCGGTATGAACGGAAATCCCAGAATTATTTTTACCGATGTGTTTTTTAAAATAGTGAAATTGATCAGGAATTAAGGCAATTTTCTAATGTATCTCGCCAAACCGTTTTCGTTTCCGGATGTAAAACTGAAAGACAATGCTTCTGTGAAATTTACTGGTGGTTTGAATAAACGGAATGTCATTTCTGATCAACTTACGTTTATGGTGCAGGGCCGGTAATGAAACCCAGAAATAATAATGTGCTTTCAGAACACTTCGGATGCCATTCAGGTTAAATTCGGACAGTAGTTTAAAAGCAGCTACAGCATCCAAAATCATCCGGATAAAAAGAATATAGAAAAGTTTCCCTTCAGGTAAATTTTTATAAAGCAACCAAAGGTTATTCCTGAAATTCAGGAAAAGTTTTTGTGGACTATCGTAGGCAAGCGTTCCTCCACCCAAATGATAAACAGAACTTTCTGGGGTATAAACGATCTGGCAGCCCCGGTTTTTTAATCGCCAGCATAAATCAATTTCTTCCATGTGTGCCCAGAAATCTGCATCGAAACCACCTGCCGCACGAAATGGTGTGGCACGCACAAACATACATGCGCCGGTTGCCCAAAAAATTTCTGTGGACATATCGTATTGCCCCGTATCGGCTTCTACTACGTTAAAAATGCGGCCACGGCAAAACGGATAGCCAAACCGGTCGATGAAACCTCCGGCTGCCCCGGCATATTCAAAATGCGTTTTTTTGTGGTAACTAAGTATTTTGGGCTGGACTGCCGCAATTGAAGGGTCATTTTCCATTAACCGGATTGGTGAATCGAGCCATCCTGAAGTGACTTCCACATCCGAATTCAGGATCACAAAATAATCGGCATCAATCTGTTTTAACGCTTCGTTGTATCCTCTGGCAAATCCATAGTTTTGCTTCAGGTCTAGAATTTTTATCTCCGGAAATTCATTGCTGAGCACGGCAAGCGAATGATCGGTTGAGCCATTATCAGCCACAATTATAGCAGTTGAGTCATTTTTACTGAATTCAATGACCGACGGTAAAAACTGCTGCAACAGTTTGGCTCCGTTCCAGTTCAGGATAACAATGGCGACTTTTGGATTGTGCATAAAGGACTGAAGGATTGAATTACTGAAGGACTGAGACTGACCACTGATCACTTTGTTTCAGGGAACCAGCAACTTGGCAAGCACAACTGCCATGCTTTCCTTTTCGAGGTTATAAAGGATGTTGGCTATTTTCTCCATCTTTTCTGCTTCATCCGACTGCAGGATCAGTTTAATTTCCCGGATTTGTTTGCCGGTCATTTCTTCTTCGAGTAACGACCAGATTTTCAGGTTCTCTTCCTCCTGTTTGGGAACACCGAGGTGTTCAAGTTCCAGCCGGGTTGCTTCCAGAATTTCGCGGGCTTTCAGGATAACCGGATCAGAATCTTTTCCGGTTCCGGCAGCATCGCGCAAACTCCAGCTCGAATAATTGTAATTCAGCTCCTTGATCATTCTGACTTTGCTGCTTTCCTTCCCGAAAATACGTTCCAGAAAGATGATCGTATGGCTTTTCCAGGATTCCAGATCGAAGTTTTTGGCATTCAGGCTTTCAAGCTGTTTGTTGATCAGGGCAATTTCTTTTTCGACCATGACGGGATTATTAATTCGATGCAATTTAGTAAAACAAAGAGGAAAAAGGAAATAGGAAAAAGAAATAGCTGTGAAGTATTTCAAAAGTCAAAAGTCGAAATCGAAAAGAAAAATGAAAATTTGTTTATAGTTTTTTTCTCTTTCCTCTTTTCTAATTTTTATCCCAGGTACTTATTCACAATACTGTAAAATTCATCAAAATAGTTGGCATTGCAGGCAATCATTTCGCCTCCGAACAAATAGTTTTCGCCACCTGTGAAATCGCAAACCTTTCCACCAGCCTGCTTAACGAGGATGATCCCTGCGGCTACGTCCCACGGATGCAGGGCATGTTCGTAGAAACCTTCGAACCTTCCGGCAGCCACATAAGCCATGTCGGCAGCGGCAGAACCCAGTCGGCGCATTCCATGTGAATTACGCATGAAAAAATTCATGGCCGCCATGTAATTATCGAGTTTCGAAAAGTCGTAATAAGGAAATCCGGTGGCAATCAACGAATCAGCGGTGGTTGCAGCTTTCGAAACCTGGATTTCCTGTCCGTTTAAATAAGCCTTGCTGTCTTTCCACGCATAAAACATTTCGTCAAGACTAATTTCGTAAATCACTCCCAGAATAATCTCCTGATCTTCGATCAGCGCAATACTAACTGCAAACGGCGAAATGCCATGAATATAATTGGTTGTTCCGTCGAGCGGATCGATTACCCAAAGGTACTTTTCTCCATTTTCCAGTGCTGTACCTTCTTCAGCAATAAAACCTGAATCAGGCAGTATTTCTCGCAAGGCAGTAACGATACGTGCTTCAGCTGTTTTGTCCACATAAGTAACCATATCCGATTTTCCTTTGTGAATGATATCTTCCGCTGTAAATTTCAGGCGTTCATCAAAAATAAACCGGCCTACTTCCCGGGCCAGTTTCTGAACTTGTGTGCACAGTATTTCGAGGTTAATTTCCATCAGAAAAAAAGCAGAAGATTAAAAGAACCCAAGTTCCAGACGGGCTTCCTCGCTCATCATTGATTTGTCCCAGGGTGGCTCAAAAGTCAGTTCAACATCAGCTTCCAGAATGGTATCAACTGCAAGTGCCGCCTGCCGTACATCTTCCACTAAAATATCAGCTACGGGGCATCCCGGAGCAGTTAAGGTCATAATTATACTGGCCTTATTGGTTTCATCGTCAACATCAACATTGTATATCAAGCCCAGATCGTAAATATTTACTGGTATTTCAGGATCATAAACATCCTTAAGCCGTTCAATTATTAAATCAATTCTGGTATCCATCGCTCATTCTCCTTTCTCTGAAATTCTGTTATAAGCAACAGCATAGAGTTTAATTTGTTTGATCATTGAAAGTAATCCATTCGAGCGGGTGGGTGATAAGTGCTGTTTTAACCCTATCTCGTCAACAAAGAAAAGCTCATTGTCGAGTATTTCTTTCGGAGTCCGGTTCGATACAACCCGAAGCAAAAGAGCAACCATTCCTTTCACGATTACCGCATCACTTTCAGCCCTGAAAACAATTTTTCCATCCACAAAATCTGAAATTAACCAAACCCTGGATTGACAACCCCTGATGAGGAATTCGTCAGTTTTCTCTTTGGGGTCCAGATCTTTCAGTTCATTCCCCAGTTCAATGAGGTAACCATATTTATCCATCCAGTCATCGTAAACCGAAAATTCCTCAATAATCTCCTGTTGTATTTCGCTTATCGTCATGTACAAAATCTTAAAGGGTGCTAATGTCGGTATTTTTTGTTTTCCTTCAAAAATAAACTTTGAATGAATCAAATTATCTACATTCCTGTTTCCAGTCCAATAAATTAGTAACTTTATGTGATTGTACCAATCATCAAATACCAATTTTTTACTAAAATAAATTTCATGGAAACATTAGCCGGATCACAAACCGAAAAAAACCTGCTGAAAGCCTTTGCAGGCGAATCGCAGGCCCGTAACCGTTACGAATTTTTTGCCAAAGTTGCACAGAAAGAAGGACTGGAACAAATTGCAGCCCTTTTTATGGAAACTGCTGAAAATGAACGTTCACACGCCAAACAATTCTTCAAACAACTCGAAGGAGGTTTGGTTGAAATTACAGCAACTTACCCGGCCGGCAAAATCGGATCAACGTTGGAAAACCTGAAAGCTTCGGCTGATGGTGAAAACGAAGAATGGACTGATTTATATCCTGAATTTGCGCGAATTGCCGACGAAGAAGGCTTTAAGAGAGTTGCTCTTCTTTTCAGATCAATCGCCAAAATTGAAAAAGCTCACGAAGAACGCTACCGCAAATTGTATCAAAATCTGGAAGAAGGAAAAGTTTTTGAACGTGAAGGAAAAGTAGTTTGGAAATGTAGGGTTTGCGGATTCCTGCACGAATCAAACAAACCACCGTTGAAATGCCCGGTTTGTGATCATCCTCAGGCTTATTTCGAAATCGAAGCTGAGAATTTTTAGAAAATTAAATGCCAAAATAAATGACCTCAGTTTTAATACCGGATGAACGAATCGTGGATAAAATATTTCTGATCAGAGGTCAGAAAGTAATGCTTGACAGGGATTTGGCCGACTTATATGGAGTTGAAACAAAAAGATTAAAAGAAGCAGTTAAACGAAATTTGTCTAGGTTTCCCGAAGATTTTATGTTTGAACTGACAAAAGACGAGTTTGCAAATTGGAGGTCGCAAATTGCGACCTCCAATTCTGACAGGATGGGATTAAGATATCTGCCAATGGTTTTTACAGAACATGGAGTGTTAATGCTTTCAAGTGTATTGAACAGCAAAAGGGCAGTCAATGTAAACATCCAGATAGGCTAAACTTCTATTTCGCTGCCGCAAAGGCAATCGCTTGTTTCACCAATTTCTGATAATTCGGATTGAACCATCCGTTCTTATCGTGCCCAGGTTGAATATACACGATCCGCGAGTTTTCCTTTTTATGCATCCATCCGATTATTTTAGTGCTTTGCGGATGATCGGTGAGGAGCAATGGCATTACTTCCGGCAAAACTTCGGTGTTTCCATATACTTCGTCGAAAATTTCAAAGTCGGTTACCCCTTTCGTTACCGGATGTTTGGGATCGGTGATTTTTACCCGGAAATTCACATCATGCTGGTAAGTTGACGATGCCGGAGAATTCTGTTCTTCGTGGTATTTGCCGCCAATAATAGTTTTAAATTCATCCCATTGCTGGTAAGAAGCAAGCGAATGATGAAGGAAAACCAATCCTTTACCGGCTTTCAGAAGCTTGTGGTAACTTTCTTTTTCTGCCTCTGAAATGGTTTTCGGCATATCGTAAAATACGACAGCATCAAAAGTTTTTAGACTGATTGTACCAAGCTGAAGATTGGCCTCCGGATGTTTTAACTCGGTGTAACTTATTTCCTGAAAGTTATCGAACATCTCAAAAAACGACTTCCGGTCGAAGTCGTGACCGCCTGTGACAATCAGGATATTCAGTTTTTTGGCTGAAGCCGGAAAACAAATAAAAATCAGAACACTTAAAATCAGGAGTTTTTGGAGTTGATTCATATTATCAGTTTTAAAACATTGAAATAATTTTTTTCAGCGCTTCAACAAAAACATCAATTTCTTCCCTGGTATTATAGAAAGCAAACGAAGCCCTGACTGTTCCCTGTATCCCAAAATGTTCCATAAGCGGATCGGCGCAGTGGTGACCAGTGCGGACGGCAATTCCAAATTTATCGAGCATGGTTCCCAGGTCGAAGAAATGAACCCCTTCCACGTTGAACGAAATCACTCCTGATTTTCCGGGCTGAGTACCGTAAACCCGCAATCCTGCAATTTGGATCAACCTGACAGTAGCATAATTCAGTAATTCGGTTTCCCAGGCTGCAGCATTTTCAATCCCAATATTTCCGAGGTAATCAATTGCAGCGCCGAAAGTAATCACCCCGCTGATGTTTGGCGTTCCTGCCTCAAATTTATAAGGCAGTTCGTTGTAAGTTGTTCCTGAAAACCGGACTTCCGAAATCATTTCGCCTCCGCCCTGGTAGGGCGGCATCTGTTCGAGTAACTCCTTTTTCCCGTAGAGAACCCCAACTCCGTTGGGCCCATACATTTTGTGGGCCGAAAAAGCATAAAAGTCAACATCCAAATCCTGAACATTGATAATCAAATGAGCCGCAGCCTGCGCCCCGTCAACAAAAATCCTGACGTTTTTGGAATGAGCTATCTGTGCAATTTGTTTGATCGGATTGATGGTTCCAAGCACATTCGAAACGTGGGTAACTGCTATAAGTTTGGTTCTCGGCGAAATCAGCGATTCTAACTTTTCAAATTCCAGCCTTCCCTCATCGTTGATGGGAAGCATGATTATTTTTGCTCCTTTTCGGCCAGCCAGTAATTGCCAGGGAACAATGTTCGAATGGTGCTCCATTTCCGAAACAATGATCTCATCGCCTTCATGGATAAAAGCTTCGCCAAACGAATAAGCTACCAGATTGATGCTTTCAGTGGTTCCTTTGGTGAAAATAATCTGTTCTCGGGATTCAGCATTGATCAGGTTCCGTACTTTTTCGCGGGTTTCTTCGTACGCTAAAGTCGCTTTATCGGCTAAAAAATGTGCAGCACGATGGATGTTTCCATAGAATTCGGTATAAGTTCTGGTCAACACATCAATTACCTGCCGGGGGCGTTGTGTCGTTGCTGCATTATCGAAATAAATCAGGGGCTGTTTGTATATTTTTTGCTGAAGTATCGGAAAATCTTCGCGTATCTTCTGAATATCTAAGGTCATAATACATTCATTTTAAGGAACAATCAATTGTATGTTTTGTTGTTCATTCTTTTCGGCTCAAAGATAAAAGAATTAAGTGTTATCTTTTGCAGGCGACAAACTTCCTTCATTCGTATTATTGGCTAATTTTATCGCATAAATAAATTACTTATACGATGACTTTGAAGTCATCGTATAAGTTTAAGAACAAATAACCATGCAAAACTTTTTTATCAAATCGCACGGGCTCGGAAACGACTATTTTGTACTGAACGAAGCTGAACTTTCTTTCATCCTGAACGAAAAGAATATCCAGTTACTTTGTAATGTGCATTATGGCATCGGCTCCGATGGAATTCTTCTGAAAGTACCTTCCACAAAAGCTGAATTTGGGTTGAAAATTTTTAATCCGGATGGTTCTGAAGCCGAAAAGAGCGGTAACGGACTGCGGATTTTTGCCAAGTACCTGTACGATTATGGCCATTCTTCAGGAAAAAAATTTACCATCGAAACTTTGGGCGGGATTGTAACTGCCGAAGTAACCCGCAAAACCAATGGAAAAGCAAGCTTGATCCAGATTGATATGGGAAAAGCCATTTTCGAATCGCATTCAGTTCCGGTAATTTGTGACGAGCCCGAGTGTTTTGATCATCCGCTCAACATCATTGACGAAACATACCTGATCAATTGCGTTTCGGTAGGAAACCCACACTGCGTCATTCTGAGGGATAAGCTAATTAAAGCTGAAATTCTGAAACATGGTTCCGAAATCGAAAACCATCCTTTATTTCCGAACCGGATCAACGTACAGTTTGCCAAAGTTATCTCGCGTAACGAAGTTGAAATCCTGATTTGGGAACGTGGCGCCGGTTACACACTGGCCTCCGGAAGTTCGTCGTGCGCCGTAGCTGCAGTAATGGTAAAAAAGGGATTGACTGATCGCAAAATGACCCTGAAAATGCCGGGAGGAATCCTGCAAATTGAAATTGATGAAAGATGGAATATCAGGATGGAAGGCGAAGTCAGGGAAATTGCGTCAGGCATTTTAAGTGATGAACTGATTGCTGATGTGCTTTGTTTATAAAAATCTCTAAATTTACAGCCCTGTTTAATTTTATTTTGAAATGACAACCAAACAACTTCCATTCTCAAAGCAGCAACTCGAAAAGATCATCGAACAATACCCAACTCCTTTTCACATTTACGACGAAAAAGGAATCCGTGAATTTGCACGGAAGTTTAACCGGAAATTTTCATGGAATCCGGGGTTTAAAGAATATTATGCCATCAAATCGGCCCCAAATCCGTATTTAATGAAAATCATGCGTGAAGAAGGTTTCGGTATTGACTGCAGTTCGTTTGCCGAATTGGTGATTGCTGAACAACTAGGCATGTCGGGCGACGAAATCATGTTTACCTCCAACGACACTCCGGCTTATGAATACAAAAAAGCCGTCGAACTGGGCGCTATTATTAACCTCGACGATATTTCGCATATTGAATACCTCGAACAAAATGTTGGTTTGCCTGACATGGTTTGTTTCCGTTACAATCCCGGTTCATTAAAGGAAGGAAACACCATTATTGGTCACCCGGAAGAAGCCAAATACGGGTTTACCCGCGAACAATTGTTCGAAGGCTACCAGATACTGAAAGACAAAGGCGTAAAACGGTTTGGGCTGCACACTATGGTAGCTTCGAACGAACTCGATGCCGCCTATTTTGTTGAAACAGCCCAGATCTTATTCGACCTGATTGTTGAAATCAGTCAGGAATTGGGGATTACGATCGAATTTGCAAATTTGGGAGGTGGAATTGGAATTCCATATCGTCCAACCGATCAGCCTGTTGATCTGGATTTCATGAGCCAGGGCATTAAAAAACTCTTTCAGGAAAAAATTGAGGCCAATGGATTGTCACCGCTCCGGATTTACTTTGAATCGGGACGAGCCATGACAGGCCCGTTTGGATTTTTAGTCTCGAAAGTTTTGCACATCAAGAAAACCTACAAGCAATACGCCGGGCTTGATTCGAGCATGGCCAACCTGATGCGTCCGGCGCTTTACGGTTCCTATCACCACATTACGGTTATGGGTAAAGAATACGAACCGCACGATCAGGTTTATGATGTTACCGGTTCGCTTTGCGAAAACAACGATAAGTTTGCCATCAACCGCAAATTACCTAAAATGGAACCCGGCGATGTGGTGGTGATTCACGATACTGGCGCTCATGGTCATGCTATGGGGTTTAACTATAACGGCAAATTGCGTTCAGCCGAATTGCTTCTGCGCGAAAACAGCGAAGTCGTTCAGATTCGGCGCGCCGAAACATTGGATGATTATTTTGGGACTCTCGATTTGGAGGGATTGAAGGAATTTAAATAATCAACATAACATTTGAAATGGAAAGCCGGATTTCACTGGCTTTTTTATTCCAGTAATTGCATTTTATTAGAAGGAGTTATCTGAATCTTTCTTTATACAAATAAAACTTATCTTTGAATAAAAATAACTGTTGGCTAGTTTATATGTGATATCAGGGTGTAATGCGTCACTTTAGACCGAAAACAAAAAAAAACTGACATGGAAAAATACATTGACCAAATTGTCGATTTCATCAGAAATACGAACGATTTTCAGTTTCTCGACATTACTAGTTCATACAACTACAAAATTGGGGACACATTTTCGTTAAGCGTTGAAAACTCACGAAATCTGACCAATAATAATATGGGAGCAACCATTATTGACGGGATATTGCAGGCTGGACTGAAATATGATACCGTTGTAAAACCGCGGGTTGACAAATTTAAGGATGAATATCGTGAAGTTAAGACTACGAGCCAGTTTTACGAATTAATAAACGCGAAAGAACTTTCAAAAATAATTAATTTTGAAGGACAAAAGATTGACCGAATAATGGCGTTAGTGAAGTTTTTAAAAAATGAGAAGATAGAGACAGAAGACGATTTTTATGAATGGCTGTCAAATGAGGACAATTCATTGTTACTTTCAAACTTGAAAGGAATAAAAACAAAAACCATTGAATACTTGAAAATACTAACTGGACATAAAGATACGGTTGCAGTTGACGTTCGATTGAGAAATTTTATATCAATGTGTTGTAAAGGACTTGAAATTAGTAGTGATAAATTTGCTTATGAAATCTTAATGAGAGTAGCTGAAAAGCTACACATTGAACCTGCAACACTTGATTTTAGTATTTGGTCATATATGACTCCTGAAAGAACTAGAAAACAAAAAGCGAACGCATAACATGGTGCGGGCAAAACAACTGCCTCGTATTCTGTATTACCTGATATGCTTAATTGCAGGGAATTTGTCAATGCTGATGAGATTGCTAAGGGATTATCACCATTTCAACCTGACAAAATAGCCATAGAATCTGGTCGGATAATGTTAGATAGGATAAAGGATTTCATAAAGTTATGAGAAGGGAAAATATAAATGATTTGCGTACAAAGATTCTTCAGGGGATTCAATTATCTTACAAAAGATTGCTGGCTTCTAAACAAAAAGAAGATGGTGAGCTTGTGATTTCAAGAGATGGAAAGATCGTGAGAGTTAAAGCGAAGGACCTTGCAAAACAATAATTCTGTCACAAACCTAACTGCAATTGTCTAAATTGTTCGAATAAATTCAATAGCCTCATAAGTTTCTATAGGATTAGGATATTATCAGGCTTAATACAATAATTAAAACAACCCGAGTGAGAATCGGATTTGATGCCAAGCGTGCTTTTAATAATGCTGCCGGACTGGGTAATTTCAGCCGCAACACGATTACTGCGCTTGCCCGCCAAAATACTGGCGATCAATATTTCCTGTTTCATCCCGGAATTAAAAATCCACTTTTTTTACCTCCTGAAAATTCCGTTGAAATTAAACCTGAAGGTATCTTCTGGAAAACACTTAAAAATAGCTGGCGAACTCTTCGGATTGCAAATCAGGCCAAAAACCTTAAAATTGATTTATACAATGGTTTGAGCCACGAATTGCCTGTAGGTATCGAAAATACCGGCATTAAAACAGTAGTCACCATTCATGATTTGATTTATATAAGGTACCCGGAATACTATCAGGCAATTGATCGCACGATTTATGACCGGAAATTCAGGCACTCTTGTCGGGTAGCAAACCGGATTCATGCTATTTCGGAACAGACCAAACAGGATTTAATCAGCTTTTTTGCTGCTCCTGAAGAAAAAATTGAAGTTATTTATCAGTCGGTTAATCCTTTGTTCTTTCAGGAAAACACATGGGATCAAAAAATTGCGATCCGACATAAATATCAACTTCCGGAGAAATTTTTACTTACCGTAGGAACCATTGAGCCCCGAAAAAACCTGCTTGCTTTGCTCGAGGGAATGGTTTTAGCCAAATTGTACATCCCGGTAGTGGTAATCGGAAAACTGACCAGCTATCATTTGAAGGTTCAGAAATTCATTGAAGCCGATCTGAATCGTCTTGAAGTATTTTTCCTTCCAAAAATTAAGGATGAAGAATTAGCTGTTTTGTACCAGATGGCCGAAGTGATGGTTTATCCATCGCTTTTCGAAGGCTTTGGACTTCCGGTAGCTGAAGCACAGGCTTCGGGCTGTCCGGTGATTACCTCAAATACCAGCAGTTTACCGGAGGCCGGCGGAAGCGCTGCATTGTATATTAATCCCAAGAATCCGGAAGAAATTGGAATTACAATTAAAAGTTTGCTTGCCGACCAGATCTTACGGAAATCGCTTATTGAAAAAGGAAAAATCAATGCTCAAAGGTTTACAGGGGAGAATTTTGCCCAACAATTGAATCAACTTTATAATTCGGTTTTAAATGATTGATGATACTAAAGAAGCGCTTGCAATTCTGCAAAAAGGTGGAGTGATTTTATACCCAACCGATACCATTTGGGGATTGGGCTGTGATGCCTGCAATGAAGAGGCAGTCAATCGGATTTATGCCATTAAAAACCGGATTGACTCCAAAAGCATGCTTGTTTTAATGGAAAATGCCTCTTTGCTGGAGCGTTATGTGCAAGAAGTTCCGGAAATAGCTTACGATTTGATTGAACTAACCGATAAACCACTGACCATTATTTATGATGGCGCTAAAAATCTGGCCAAAAACCTGATCGCCGAAGATGGAAGCATCGGAATTCGCCTGACCACCGAACCATTCAGCAGCGATTTAATCCGCCGGTTTAAACGCCCGATTGTGTCAACTTCTGCGAATATCAGTGGAAAACCATCGCCTGCCTGCTTCGCTGAGATATCACAGGAAATTATTTACTCAGTTGATTACGTGGTTAAATACCGTCAGGATGACGATCAAAAAGCTATTCCATCAAGCATTATAAAGCTTGGCCGGGGAGGTGAAATCAAGATAATCAGGGAATAGGAAGTGGTCAGTTTGCAGTCTCAGATGGTAGAAAAGGAATAATCATTAAAGGTTGTTTTCCAAATTGCCACATCGGTTCTACTTTTTCTTCCGCAACGCGATCACATTCGGCATTTTACGGAAATGATCGTTGTCGTCGTTGTCGCAGGTGTTCGAAACATAGCTGCCGTATTTGGCAATCACAGTATCTCCGGTGTTGATGTACAAACTGGTTTCAGGGCCACCTTCAAGATAAACCGTTGTGCGGATATTCAGTGGCAGTCCTTGTAAAAAAGCGATCATTTTGAGGTGGGTGTATGGCGACCGTGTAAAAATGAAGTACAGATTGCGCTCTGTGTCAGTAGCTGCCAAAATCATGCTGCACGACTGGTCGGGTCGCTTGGTAAATGCCATTCCTTCTCCTTTGTCATTAATCATGCGCATTCCCTGGCATACCGAGTGGTACTGATTCTTTATCTTTTCCCAATCCTGTTTGTAGGTGTCAATGATTTCGAAAGGTGGTTTTTGAGGATCTTTCGGGTGCATGGCCAGCAAGGCGTTGTAATAATTGTTCCTGACCGGGTTGTTCAGGTGGTTGTAATTCTTCATGTAGCCTTTGTTCGACTGCGTTTTGTTGTACTTATACATCCCGGCATTGATGATGATGTTCTGTCCGAATTCGCTCGCCCAATCTGGTGCAGTACGAGGTTGCATGCCATGTTCGGAAGCGGTCAGAAATTCAAAGTCGAATTTTCGGACATCAATTTTCAGGATGGTCAGCCTGGAGTCGTTCACTACCGATTTTACAGGTGTATCCACTTCAGCATATTGAAGACCATCCATCAGACTTGTCCACGGAATTTCACTGATCCATGGAGTCTGTGCAACGTTGCTTAATGAAGTCAGGAGAAATATGACAGACATGTAAAATATTCTTCCTGAAAACGATTGGGTGATACTTGATTTAAACATCGGTGAAATCAAATCTGGAATTTTTAAAAGGGAACAATTCGAATAATTCGCCTGAATAATAGAATTCATAGGCGACTGAACCAAAGGAATACTTCTTGCCTTTGATATTGATGCCTGAGCCACCCACTAATGGATTTTCTTTAGGTATCGACACTTCGTAACCAATATTATAGAGGGTAGCCAGAATCTCGGGCCTGTCAGCAATCGGGAAGCCCGACCGTTCCCATTGAACCTTCATCTGTTTCAGGTTAAGTGCGGCATACAGGTACGAGTAGAAATGATTTTGATAAGATGTCAGTCGCTTAAAACGCTCTGGCGCTATATTTCCGGTTTGAAAATCGAGCAGGTGTTCGTAGGATTTGCCCAGATAAAATACAGAAGTGCTGTCTTTCAGGTTTTTTTCGATCTTTTGGGCTGTTAAGACTTTGATACCAGTTACCCCTAACGAAAAAGTAGTTTCGACCGAAAGGATTTTCAAGGGGCCGATCCATTTTTTATAGGCTTCGCGGCTCGAATTAAACAGGCGAATCTGTTCTCCAACCAATAAAACCACAATCAGGCGGGGCTCTACACCGGTCAGGCAGGCAGCCGAATCAATCAGGTTTTTATCTTTGGCAACAGCCAATTTGAAATCCTCCCATTCATTGATATTCATCCACTCAAAAATGCTTTTTGTTTTCATTTTTGTCATGACAGGATCACTGTTCTCAGTAAAATTATTCACCGCGGAGTGATATTCGGTATTTTCCTGCATGTGCAGATTTACCGCTTCAATCATGCGCTGCGCTTCTTTCAGGTTATGGCTTTGATAATAGGCATTTTGAATGAAGTAGGCATTGGCCGGATAATACTTGCTTAATACCGAAAGGTTGTGAAGAAGGCGTGTCTCGTTAAAATCGGACAGAGTGTTATTGTGTTCAGTCCCGCGGCCATACTTGTCTTTTATTTCCTGAAAATACCGGTCGTTCAGGTCAACCGCTCCCGGATCGTTGGTCACATGAAATTTGACAGCAAGAAAAGCTAACGTCAGGGTCAGTCCAATTAGTGTGAAAATACCCGCAATTCCAAATCCTAAAACCTTCAAAATCTTGCGGGAACCAGTGTTTTTCATCTCTGAATAATCCTCCTTAAAAATTGCCGCAAATGTATAAAAAGGTGTTATAGTTTGTTAAAAAGACCATCTCTATTAGCAGAAATTGCAATAATTATTAATGAAAAGATTACCTTCGCTTCCCGTTCAAATTTTTGAGCTAACTATTAACCCAAATTTTGAAAATGAAATTTTTTACACTAACCCTAACTACCTGTCTGTTCTTTTCTGTCTATAGTATTGCACAGCAAATACTTTCGGATACCATTAAAGCAAAAATTGAAATTAGCGAAATGGATTCATTGCTCAGTACGGTTGAAGAAATTCCTGAAGATTCACTAAAATCACCCGACGAAATACTTTACCAGAATATTTGGAGCAGTACACAAATCAAATATCCGGCCAATACACTTCCAAATAAGAACGATACCATCACTATCACCCTTTTAGGAAATTGTGACAGGAATTATGTGCATCCGGTAAAAGGCTTTGTTATTTCCAAATACGGACCCCGGCATGGAAGGATGCATACGGGTACCGATATCAAACTGAATTCGGGGGATACCGTGCGTTGTGCTTTCGATGGAAGAGTCCGTATAGCTAAACGGTTCAGCGGATATGGAAATCTGGTATTAGTCAGGCACAGTAACGGGTTGGAGACTATTTACGGACATCTGAAAGCTATCAATGTTAAAGTAAACGATACCATAAAGGCGGGTGACCTGATTGGCCTGGGCGGTCGCACAGGTCGTGCAACCTGCAACCACCTTCACTTCGAAACCCGTTTATTTGGTCAGCCTTTCGACTCGAATAAATACATTGATTTTGAAACCTATAACCTTCGGACTGATCAGATTTATTACGCCAATAAACGGGTGGAAACCGACCGGAGCAATTTCATAAAGAAACCACTGCCCTCGGATGGCGCTGAGTTGGCTGCCGGAGGAACGACCAAACATGTTATTCGTAAAGGTGACAACCTCTCAACTATTGCCCGAAGATACCATACTTCGGTAAGAAAAATCTGCACCTCCAACAGCATTACAGCTCAGACGACCCTGAAAATTGGCAGGGTTCTAAGGATTAATTAGTTTCTATTTTCAAAGAAATTGAAAAGGTGGCTCTTACTGTGATCAAAATGGGCAAATTAAATTATATTTGCCAGCTATACTATGTTTAAGTTTTTTAAAGAATGACTGAACGGTCTTACAGAAACGATGATTAAAAGAACAACAGTCCTATTTTTTATTCTTCTTGCCAATATTACATTATTGGTTCATGCTGTTGTACCCCATCATCACCATAAAAGTTTGGTTTGTATTGAAAGCAGTCATTGCCAATCCGACAGTTACGCGCACAATCACAGCACAACTGCTCATGACCACGAACATGACGGAAATGCTGGAACTGAATGTTGCGTCTTAAAACAAGCTGTTGTAATTCCTGCAAATTCTTTAAAAGAAGAATTTAAGTATTTGGATTGTAATGATAATCATTCCCTATTAGCTCATTTTCAGGCTATTCTGTTTGGCAATGATTTCAATTCCTTTGTGCCAAAAATTATTTCAATTCCACAAATACCATTAGAAACTTCCTCCCATTCCTGCTTCTTTTCCACCTCTTCAGGATTAAGGGCTCCCCCCATTGTTTAAATTTCTTTTTTCTGAATGCTTGCTGTAATTGATTTATAGAATCGTACTTACACGCATTCATCAATTAATTATTTAGAAATTTAAACAGGATTTTAGATGAAATCAAAGATATTTTTAGGTGCATTGCTTGCCATCGTTTTTGCAAGCTGCCAGAATAAAAAAGAGGCAACCGTAGCTCACGAGGCTAACGAAGAAGTAAAATTCCAATACACTGCATACAGTACCGATTTCGAAATGTTTGCCGAAACCGATGCTTTTGTGGTTGGCGAAACAGCAAATGTGCTTTCGCATTTTTCCAGATTACCCGATTTTAAAGCGCTGGAAAGTGGAAGTATGACTATTCGTCTGATAGTGAACAGCAAAGAAGTAGCCCATACACTCAATAAGCCAACCCGAAAAGGTATTTACAGTTTCTATATACAGCCAGAAACCACAGGAACAGGAACGCTAAAATTTGAGATCACTAACGAAACAGGCCGTTTCGAAGTAGTAGTTCCTGAAGTAAGTGTTTTTGCATCAGACAAAGACGCACTCGAAGCTTCAGAAAAAATAATCATTTCCAGAACAAACACCACCGTTTTTACCAAAGAACAGTCGTGGAAGGTTGACTTCGCCACTGATTTCCCCCGCAATGAGCCGTTCGGTCAGATTATCAAAACCACTGCACAGGTTCAATCCTCTCAGGGCGACGAGATCATTGTTTCAGCAAAAACGAATGGCATAGTGATGATTTCAGGGAACGCTGTGCTAGAAGGGAAAGATGTTTCAAAAGGCCAGGCTTTGTTCTCTATTTCTGGCAGCGAAATGGCCGATAACAATATTTCGGTGCGTTATGCCGAAGCAAAAAACAACCTGGAGAAAGCAAAAGCTGATTACGAACGCTCAACTGAACTGGCAAAAGATAAAATTGTTTCTGTAAAAGACCTGCTCAGTGCAAAAAATCAATATGATAATGCCAAAGCTATCTTTGATAACCTGAATAATAATTTCAGCGCTTCAGGACAGAATGTAAAAAGTCCGATAAGCGGTTTTGTGAAACAGGTACTGGTTAAAAACGGCTCTTATGTTGAAGCAGGGCAGCCAGTTGTAATTGTTGCACAGAACAAAACACTCCTGTTGAATGCCGAGGTTCAGCAAAAATACGCATCAATGCTGGGTTCGATTGCCTCCGCCAACATCCGCACGGTGCATGACAACCAAACGTATTCGCTCGAACAATTAAATGGTAAAGTACTGTCGTTCGGGAAAGCAACGAATACAGATAATTACCTCATTCCCGTCGCTTTACAAATTGATAACACAGGCGGTTTTACCGCTGGCGGATTTGTGGAAGTTTATTTAATAACACTGACCAACACACTGGCCTTGACTGTCCCAACAACTTCGCTGCTCGAAGACCAGGGTACTTTCTTTGTATATGTGCAGGTTAATCCCGAACTTTTCGAAAAACGGGAAGTCAANNGGTACTTTGGATGCTCATTCAGGACATGTTCATTGATAAATGTTGAATGATAAATTATGAATAGTATTATCAGATTTTCGCTGAACAACAAGTACCTCATTTTACTTGGTTCGGTGTTATTGGTGGTTTTCGGGATGAGAACTGCCTCGAATATGGATGTGGATGTATTTCCCGACCTCACGGCTCCAACCGTTGTGGTAATGACCGATGCCCATGGAATGGCTTCGGAAGAAGTGGAGCGGTTGGTTACTTTTCCCATCGAAACCTCGGTAAACGGGGCGACCGATGTTCGCAGGGTACGTTCTGCTTCTATGCAAGGCTTTTCTTTCGTTTGGGTCGAATTTGACTGGGGAACCGACATTTTTAAAGCCCGGCAAATTGTAAGTGAAAAGTTGATCAGTGTTTCATCCCGAATGCCTTTGGGTGTCGGGCAACCGGCTCTGGCTCCACAGTCGAGCGTAATGGGCGAGATTTTCTTTATAGGTATGCAGGCCGACAGCACCAGTATGATGGATTTGCGGACGATGGCCGAGTGGAACGTGAAACCGCTTATTCTGGCTACGGGAGGCGTTTCGCAGGTGACCATTATTGGCGGCGACTACAAACAATACCAGGTGCTGGCCAACCCGCAAAAAATGAAATATTACCGGGTATCAATGACCGAATTGGCGGAAGTTTGTAAAGGCATCAGTCAGAATTCAACGGGTGGTGTGGTCCGGCAATATGGCAACGAGTATGTTGTTCGTGGCATCGCCCGTTCTTCGGATACAGAGGTTTTGGGCAATTCGTACATCAAATCGAATAATGATAAACCGGTCCGGATTAATGATGTAGCTGAAGTGGTGATTGGAAGCGCACCCAAAATGGGGTATGCCTCCGGAAACGCTAAACCTGCCATTATCATTTCCATATCCAAACAACCCAATGCCAACACCTTGGCGGTTACTCAACGGATAGAAGAAAACCTTGCCGTATTGCAGAAAACCTTACCGAAAGATGTGAAGTTGGATACCAAAATTTTCCGTCAGGCCGATTTTATCGAAACATCGGTCAGCAATGTGCAAGGTGCCTTAATTGAAGGGGGGATTTTCGTAGTTATTATCTTATTCCTTTTTCTTGGCAGTTTCCGCACAACAATTATTTCACTTTTGGCAATTCCATTGTCCTTGCTCGGTGCAATCCTCGTGATGAAATTGTTCGGTTTGAATATTAATACGATGAGCCTCGGTGGAATGGCTATAGCAATAGGATTACTTGTTGATGATGCAATTATTTATGTGGAAAATGTTCATAAACGACTTCGACAGAACCATGCTAAAGATGAGAATGTCAGAGAATCCTCGTTTACGGTAGTATTTGATGCTTTAAAGGAAATACAGGCTTCAATTCTGAATGCAACATTTATTATTATCGTTGCTTTTCTGCCTTTATTTTTCCTTTCAGGTATGGAAGGCCGTATGCTTATTCCACTTGGAATTGCATTTGTAGTATCCTTGTTCGTGTCGCTGGTTGTTGCCATGACATTAACACCAATTTTGTCGAAAATGCTTCTTTCAAATGATAAATATCTGGAAAAAAACAAGAAAGAAAAATGGCTGGTCCGCAAACTGACAGCTAACTACGAGCAATCGCTTACCTGGAGTTTACGGCACAAAAAAGTGATCATTTTTTCGACTCTTGGAATGTTTGTGATTTCACTTTTTGCCTTTTCAACCTTCGGACGAAGTTTTCTTCCGGAGTTTAACGAAGGCGC
>DMSQ01000081.1 GCA_003457135.1 Prolixibacteraceae bacterium | reverse complement strand
TTCTCACATTCTCCTCTTCCCCTCTTCCCACATTCTCCTCTTCCCCTCTTCCCATTTTCTCACATTCTCCTCTTCCCCTCTTCTCCTCTTCTCCTCTTCTCAACTTCTCCTCTTCCCCTCTTCCCATAATTCGAAATTATTCAAAGTAATTCATGGTACGGTATCCGCCTTCTTTAAGCCATGCGTCCTTCTTCATGAGTTTAATGTCAGACTGCATCATGTCGGTAACCAGCCCTTGCAGATCATATTTCGGTTCCCATCCCAGTTTGGTTTTTGATTTTGTAGGATCTCCAATCAACAGGTCAACTTCGGTTGGCCGGAAATATTTGGGATCAACATTGACAATGGCATTCGACAAACTTCCTGCAACAAGTTCAGGAACCATTCGTGCTTTAATTCCGGCCACATAGTGCGATCCGACTTTTTCGATGAATAAATTTTCATCAATACCGACCAGGAACCCTTTTTCATCTGCACCTTCACCGGTGAATGCAATATCAAGTCCGATTTCGGCACATGCCATTTTAACAAAGTCACGGATGGTGGTGGTGATGCCGGTTGCAATCACATAATCATCAGGTTGGTCTTGCTGAAGGATCAGGTACATAGCTTTTATATAGTCTTTGGCGTGGCCCCAGTCGCGTCTCGATGAGAGGTTTCCCAAAAAAAGCTGGTCCTGCATTCCTAAAGCAATGCGGCTAATGGCACGCGTGATTTTACGTGTCACAAATGTTTCTCCCCTTATGGGCGATTCATGGTTAAACAAAATTCCATTACTGGCGTGCATCTTATAGGCTTCACGATAGTTTACCGTGATCCAGTAGGCATACATTTTTGCAACAGCATAGGGTGAGCGGGGATAAAACGGAGTCTTCTCTGTTTGTGGCACTTCCTGCACCATTCCATATAATTCGGAAGTAGATGCCTGGTAAATTCGGGCTTTCCCGGTTAATCCAAGCAGGCGTACTGCTTCTAAAATCCGGAGAGTTCCCAGTCCATCAGCATTGGCGGTATATTCGGGAGTTTCGAAACTAACGGCCACATGACTCATGGCTGCCAGATTGTAAATTTCGTCTGGTTGCGTCTCCTGAATAATACGGGTAAGGTTCATACTGTCGGTCAAATCGCCGTAATGAAGTTTGAATTGCCGGTTTTCAACATGCGGATCCTCGTAAATGTGGTCAATACGATCGGTGTTAAACAACGATGAACGACGTTTGATACCATGAACCATGTACCCTTTTTTTAGCAGGAACTCACTTAGGTAAGCCCCGTCCTGTCCGGTTACCCCGGTTATTAATGCGGTTTTTTGTGTCATTTTTATTATTCTGGTTTGAAAGTATCAAAAATCAGACTGATACAGAATCATGTTGATAATGTTTTTGGGGTCAAACTGGTCACTCTAAATTATTTTATTTATTTTTCGCCCAGTTGTGCGGATTTGCTGAGCGAATAGCAATCCAAACAATTGACTCTGAAAATGGTTATTAATAATTGAATATTTCTTGTGTGATTTAAGTGGCTTATTTTTAATGTTTTGATACTTATTAGCATGTTTATAAACTGTCTTTTCCTGCCTTTGGAATAACATTTGGAATTAACCAAGAGTTAAAAATTCAAAGGATGAAAAAGATTTACGAAAAAGTGGTGAAAAAAGTATTCCTGTTCCTGATAATGGCCGGCTTTTCTTTGTACTGTATGGCCACCACCTACTATATAAGTAATACCGGCAATGATGCCAATTCAGGTTTAACTACTGCTTTGCCCTGGAAAACCTTGGCTAAAGTCAATGCAGCTACCTTTAAAGCTGGTGATCAAATTTTATTTCAAAAAGGTGATACGTTTTATGGAACTCTAATACCTAAAAATTCTGGTATTGAAGGAAATCCAATTACATTTGGAGCTTATGGCACAGGCGCAAATCCTATTATTACAGGGTTTACAACAGTAGCCGGGTGGACTGATGAGGGCGGCGGTATATATTCTAAGGTCATTACATCAGAATCACAAACCAACATGGTTACGATTGATGGAGTGCAATATGGAATGGGACGATACCCAAATACAACATATTTAACTTATGAATCTGCTTCGGCAAATGTTTCTATTACAGATAATACTTTGGGCGATGCAACTAATTGGATTGGCGCAGAAGCTTTAATTATTAAAAACGCTTACACTATTGATCGCTGCACAATCACAAATCACACTTCTAATACGCTCACATATATGAGCATTGGTTCTGCGAGAAATGCAGATGCAACTGGAAACTATTTTATACAAAATGACCTAAGAACATTAGATCAATTTGGCGAATGGTATCATAACACATCTACGGGCAAATTTTATATGTTTTTTGGTGCAACTAGTCCAACGACAAAAACAGTTAGGGTAGCAACTTTAAACAATGTCTGTAAAGTCAATTATGCAATAATATACAATACACTTGATTATTTATCTTTTTCAGGCACAATAAAAGATGCCATAAGTGCTGAAAGTGCCTGTCATTATTTAACTGTTCAAAATTGTGATATTTTATTTGCTGGTTTAAATGGTATTTGGTGCGATGCCCAAAACGTGACAATTAATGCCTGTACTTTTGATTATTGCAACCGTATTAGTATCCTTAGTGTTGGTATAAATGCAACAATTACTAATAATTCTATATCTAATAATGCAATAATAGTAGGTCAGGGGAATGTTTGGTTGGCAGGAATATCTGCTGTTTACATTTATAGTAATAATCCTACCGTTCTGAACAATATTATTCGGAATACAGCGACTAATGGTATTCTTCTTTCCAGTTTGGTTGATGTTGGTATAATTAAAAATAATTATATATATAGCACTTGTCTTTTAAATAGTGATCATGGCTCAATTTACACTGATGGATCACATACAGCCTTAGTAATTGATGGTAATTTAATTATAAAATCATTAGGCAGTGGAATATATCTGGATGAATATTCAACAAACATAGAAGTTAAGAATAATTCAATTTCTGAGTGTGCAATAGAGGGAATTAAATTACATAAAGCCAATAATAATGTTATTAAAGATAACATTGTGTATAATTGTCAGATTGGGTTTGGAATGCAGAATTGGTTAAATGAAGATAATTTATCAAATAATACACTAACGGGTAATATATTAGTTGCAAAAAAAACAACTCAATATCCTTTTAGGTATATTACAAGATATACAAGTTATACAACAACTTTTACAACTCTTACATTCAATAATAACTATTATACAAGACCAATAGACGATATAAATACAATCAATACAAATTTACCATCTTTGTATGATCAATATAAAACATTAGCTCAATGGCAGACTGTTTCAGTTCAGGATGCCAATTCAAAAAAATCGCCTCAATCCATTACCAACGAAAATGATTTACAGTTTGAATATAACGAAACCAAATCAGCTAAAACTGTAAGTTTATCTCAACCGATGATTGATGTGAAAGGAACCAAATATGTCGGAAGTATTACGTTGCAACCTTTTACTTCAGTAGTATTGATGAAAGATTTAACTCCAGCCGTTGTTCCAGGCACTCCTACTTCAGTTGTTGCCACTGCCGGAAATGCAAGCGCTTCAGTAACTTTTGTTGCACCCTTAAGTAATGGTGGTTCAGCAATTACTGGATATACTGTTACTTCTATTCCTGCAGGGGGAGTTGATGCCAATGCCGGATCAACTTCACTTACTCACACCATTACCGGATTAACGAATGGCGCCTCATATACATTTACTGTTAAGGCTACGAATTCAGTTGGAACCTCAGTGGCTTCATCTGCTTCAAATTCGGTGACTCCTAAAGCCCCTGTTGCCACTGGCTTCCTGTTTATAGGCCCATCTTCCGGTAATGTAAACAGCGCTTCTGCAAACTTCACGGTTACTCCTGATAATCCTTATACCGGAACAATTACGATCACTCCAACTGGTACAGGAAGTGAGGGACTTTCAGCAAAAGTTCTTACATTCTCCAGTTCTTCCACAGCTCAAACATTCAGTATTACCCCAACTGCTGCCGGAAGTATTAGTTTAGCACCAACAAACAATGGTTCACTTACAAATCCTGCCATTTTAACTTATGCTGCAAATGCTGTTGTGCCAGCGGCTCCAACTTCAGTTGTTGCTATCGCCGGAAATACAAGCGCTTCAGTTTCATTTGTGGCGCCAGCGAACAATGGTGGTTCGGCTATCACTGGTTATACGGTTACCTCAATTCCAGCAGGTGGAACGGATGTCAATGCCGGATCAACTTCACTTACTCACACTATTACCGGTTTAACGAACGGTACTTCATATACATTTACGGTTAAGGCTACCAATTCAGCCGGAACTTCGTTGGCTTCAGTTGCTTCAAATCCGGTGATTCCAAGCGCACCTACTGAATATTCTCAAATACTTGAACTCAAAAAGGGGTACAATATGATTTCAACTTATGTGGCTCCTTCCGATCCTGTTGTTATTGTTGTGACCCAACCGATTGTTGCTGATGGAAACCTGATTAAAATTCAGGATGAATCTGGTAACTCTTATGAAAACTGGGGCAGTTTTGGTGGTTGGATTAATAACCTGGGTTCTTTTCAGCAAACAGAAGGTTACAAGATTAAGGTGGCCGAAAATTGCACCCTTCAGGTTACAGGCCATTCAATAGCACTGCCATTGGATATTCCTTTAAATGCAGGATGGAATATCATTTCATTTCCAAGAACTGACGCATTGGATGCCATGATGATTATCCAATCGCTGATTGATCAGAATAAACTGATTAAAGTTCAGGATGAAACTGGTAATTCCATTGAGGATTGGGGTGTTTATGGCGGCTGGAAAAACGGCATTGGTAACTTTGTGCCCGGAAAAGCTTATCGGGTAAAAATGAGCGCCAGCGCAGTCCTTACCATTCAGCAAAACTATACCAAATCGGCAAATACTCCGGTTTATTCAGAAAAAACTAGTTATTTCTCAAGTCAGGCTGAAGGAAACGGCGTTGACCATATGAATATCAATATTATTGGATTGCGGGAAGCCGGATTATCAGCCGGAGACGAACTTGCCGCTTTCGATGGCGATGTTTGTGTAGGAACACTTAAAATTACAAATTCAAATTTGACTTTGGGAACTGCAAGTTTAATAGCTTCCTCCTCAACTGGCAGTCAGCATAAAGATGGCTTTAAAGATGGCGCTTCAGTTCAGCTTTATGTATGGAATCAGATAAGTGGATTAGAATCTAAAGTTGAAGCAGCAGCAATTAAAGGATCACTTAATTATCTCAAAAATGCAAGTATCCTGGTAAAAATGAAATCTTTGACTACAACAGTTGCTCCTCAAAATGCAAATATGATGCAGACTGAAGTTTTTCCTAATCCAAGCCAGGGTCGGTTTACCGTTCGTTTCTCTGAACTTCCTGAAGCAGGAAGCCGTATCGAGGTACTTGACCTTTCCGGAAGAAAAGTGGCTTCACGCCTGATTACAGGAATTTCTGAGGAGTTAAACCTATACGGACAAGCAGCCGGTCTATATCTGGTAAAATCTATTCTGGGTTCAAGTGAAAAAATACAAAAGTTGGTTATACAATAATTAGTTTGGTTCGATTCGGTATGATTCCCCGGGATTGGTTCCCCGGGGTTTTTTTTGTTTAATTTTTTCTTTAATGACGTACACAATAAACATTAAATTGCCAATTAAATACCGACGCCACATCCTTCTGGGTTCTTTGACCAGACGATATAACCATTCCAATCCAAGATTAATCATCCATTTTGGAGCACGATTAATAATTCCGGCATAAAAATCAAAAACCGCTCCAATGCAACAAATATGGCCTACCTGTAACTGGTTGAAATGCTCGTAAGCCCATTTTTCCTGTTTGGGAGCCGTCATCCCTATCATTAAAACATCAGGTATAAATGCATTGATCCTGATGAGCATAGCAGAATTATCATCTTCAGAAAACACCGGCTTATAGGGGGGAGAATATGTTTCAACCTTTATTCTGGGATATTCCAGATTTATCTTTTCTTTAATCTGGTTTAATGTGGTCATTGTGCTACCCAGGAAGAAACATTTACCTCCTGTTTGTTGGAGTCGTTTCAACTCATAAAAAAAAAGGTCAGCTCCCGCAATTTTTTGAAGTTTTTGTCCAGTTAACCATCGTATGGCCCAAACCACACTGATTCCATCCGGTATCAAAACATCACTACTTAATAAGGCCTGATAATATACTGCATCAATATGAGTCAAATTGTAGCAATACGCATTGATCGTGGTGATCAGAAGTTTTGCCCGATTAGGTAATTGATTCAGTTGACGATTATGGATTTGAAATGATTGAAGCATAAGCAACTATTTTAAATAATCAAGCTGATAAAGCCGTATATGTTCTTTAAGCTGATCATCGGAATCAAAACGATACCGTATTTTTCGTGCAGGATTCCCTCCATAGATTGAATAAGGCTCAACGTCTTTGGTAACAACTGAACCCGCAGCAATTATACTTCCTGTTTTTATGGTTACTCCAGAAAGTACAATTGATCCGAGACCAATCCAAACATCGTCTTCAATAACTATCTTTTGGTTAAGTCCCTTCCAATTGTAGTCCTTATCTCTTATCTGTTTTGCCAAGCGGATAGGAGTACCTATCTGTTGAAAATGATGGTCATAGCGGCCAATTAGTGATACATGATTAGCAAAAATGACATTATTTCCAATAGCTACATCACATTCAATAATTGAATATTTACCTATATAGAAATTGCTCCCAATCTCAATATTATGTTTTGCCCAAAGAAATACACATCTGCCCGAATGAAAATTGCGACCAATGTGATAATGATTCCATTTATAGTTTACTAGATACAAATCTCGTAACCTCTTAAAAAAGATACTTATTGCTTCCATTTTATATTAGTTTCCAATGCTTTAGAATTGAGTTTTTTAAATCTGAAACTGAATATTGCTGCATTTCCATTGATTTAATTAAAAGGTTTTCTTCAGGTATATTAAAACAATCCAGCATAGACCGGACAAATTCTTCTGTATTTCTATTTTCAATAACATACCCATTTATTCCATTTTCAATTAATTCTTTTGCACTACTGAAATTGGAACAAACTACAGGTTTTGCACATGATACAGCCTCTACTAATGATGTAGCCCAACCCTCAACATAAGAGCCCATAATATATAAATCAGCTGCATTAAGATATTTTGCCAACAATTGATGAGAGATTCTACCAGTTATTTTTACATTCTGACCAATCTTTTCCTTATCAATATACTCTTCAATTTTTAACCGATCCTCACCATCGCCTAAAAAAATGAATATCGAATTAGGATAGATATTTTTAAACTTTAAGAAACAATCGAGCATAAATTTCCATCCTTTAAGTTGACTTAAACGTCCTGTTGTTACTATGATCTTATCATGCAGAGATAATCCCAATTCTATTCGTTCATTTTCTTTTTGTGTTTTTCGAAAAATGTCTGTATTTACTCTTGTCGGAAATTGTATTACTCTTGAAATTGGTACTACACCCTTGCCTCTATTAATAAAATTATGAATCGAGACATTATCAGCAGATGCAAGGATAATTTTTGCAATATTAATTTTTCTAAAATAAAAATGGTCGAAAATTTTTGTAAAAAATTTTCCGTACCAATATCTGGAAATACTCATTGGATTTTCAACACCGGGTATTCTTGCACACAGGTTCTTTAAGTTACTTCTATTTAATGCGAAAAGTACCTCGGGTGTTTGAATAAATATATTCTCAATACCTATGCTTAAAATTTGTCTTTGATATCTTTTTACAAGGAAATATGATTTTAATCGGATTGGAATAAATGTTTTTTTGTTGGTTTTCTTTACTTTTCCAACCGAAAAATAGTCATAAGTAATACCATCAATTTCCTTTTTAATCCATTTACCTGTTGGAGTATTGTCAGTTGAAAGTCCAACTAAAACCAATTGATTCCCGAAGGCAGTGAGCATTTGCTTTGCAAAGGATAAATATCCTCCGATTGGATAATCAATAAAGTTGCATATCTCAATTAATAGGATTTTTTTTGTTTCATTTTTATTGCTTTTATACATAAATATTACAGTACTTATTAATAAAATTAAGTATAATCTTATGTTGTTTTTTCAAGGACAACTACGAAATTAGGATTTCTCAATTTAATTTTCCCAAAACTGAATAGCCAGAGTACAGAACTAACAAACGCCTGGATTACATACATTAAAAGATTTTGCTTTATCTTCCTTTGAAAATCAGGCAAATTTTCAAAGGAAAAATAAACTATTTCAAGATTATTTTCATGTGCAAGTTGTTTTATTTTATTTGGGCTAATGTCTTTTTTAAGATATGTTTTAAAAGGGCCATTACCATTTATGCCAGCAGACCGGTATTTAAGTATATTTCGATAAAACCAAATATGTATAAATGTTGGAGTAAATTTTGTAATAATTCCTTTGACAGACCAAATATTTGGCAGAGCCAAAAAAAGAAGTCCATTGGGTTCTAGTGCCTTAATAAATTTAAGTATCACATTCCGGGGATATTTAATATGTTCTAAGACATACCAACAAATTATAACGTCAAATGAAGAATCTTGAAAGTTATATGTCTGAAGGTCGGTACAAATTTTATCGGAAATATAATTATTCCTTTCCAATTGCTCAATAGAAATATCAAGGCCCGTAATCTTTAATTTTTTAGATAATTCCAGATGAACTTCGGATCCACATCCGGCATCTAGAACTCTAATTTCACTATGATTAGTAAAATATTTTTCAATAAGCTCCGTCAATTGTTGCTTGTTCATAATGTATGAAATATTTAGTTAATATAACTTCAGACCTTCAATTTTATAAATTTATAGTATTTAGAAATAACGTTAATAATTATGAGTCCAGCATTCTAACTTTTTCAAAGTATGTGTCTGGATCAGCAGGATCAAAAAACTCATTAATCCAAAACGATGTTAATAAATCCTCAGTACGGGCATTGGAAATATTATGAGTGTACCAAATTGGCATGTCAACAAAAGCTGGGATTACGCTATCAAGTTCGAAGTGACATACTTCATTAGTCCCGATCTTATGTAACTCAATTACAGCTTTACCCTGTATTACTGTAAATCTTTCAATTTTGCAGGTATAAAAGTGTTCTCCACGGGTAATTCCTTTATGAGTGGTCGAATATGAGAACTATCCTCCTATCTATCGATGATTTTACAGTTTCTACAAAACTCCCCCTATTATCCGTATGCTTTTTCAATATGACCGGGAAATGATTTGAATGATCTATATACGATCGGAAGTTATTAAAAAGATTCAATTCAAATCTATTATTAATTTCAGGGATAGCTTTATTTTCATAATATTGTATTTAATAATTTTCGAGTAATGCAAGTATCTCTGAGACCTTTGCTTCAGATGTGTTTGCTATGGGATAAATAGGTGCAGTTCGTTTCTGTTCGATAATTTGCCATATTTATGCAACTAACTCTTGGAGCGAAATTGAAAACCGTACTTTCTTCGGCGATAAAATATATAATGACTCCCAATATTTTCAGGATGCTGGAAATAGCCAAAACTCATTGATGTTAACCCAGTTAAGGCTGTCAAAGGTCAGGTTGAGGCGTTAAAGCAATGGAATAAAACCGCAAGTGACCTGTTAACTACTGCTGTTTCAAAGATCAGACAACCTATCGAATCGTTATTCAATTGGCTGATTGAAAAAACAGATATTCAAAGAGCGTCAAAAGTAAGATCGACAAAAGGTCTAATGGTAAATGTCTTTAGCCGACTAGCCCTAACTTACATTGCTCTTATTTTCAACTCTTAATTGGCATGATTTTTTTGATTGGAGAGGATTTTATTCCCTTATTTACCCAAATAGGTCATGACTGTCCACTTAAAATAA
>DMSQ01000009.1 GCA_003457135.1 Prolixibacteraceae bacterium | reverse complement strand
AATCACCTACTTCCTACTCGATTTATTAAACAGACACGAAATTAAAACCTTAGTTTTGAAAGTAGCGTAAAGTTGACTTAAACAAACCTGACACAATATCTGTTATTTATTGAAATACGATGATACTTTTAACAATTGAAAATCAACATTTTGTCCCTGTAATCCCGGGTTTCAACCCGGGGGAGCAAAAACAACCCGGTCACCCCATCTGCGCAAAAAGGTTTTCAAACACGAAAACCACATTTCGGAAGGAAGGGTAAAAACAAAAACGATTAAAAACTGAAAATATGGCATCCTCAAATGATCCCAAAGCTGAACTCAGAAAAATTGCTGAAGAAAAGTGGCACCAATATGTGCAGGTTGTTAAAGAATTAGATCAGCGCGACCCTCAACGGCTGATTCATGAACTTGAAGTTCACCAGATTGAACTTGAGTTGCAAAACGAGGAATTGCAACTGGCCAAGCAGGAACTTGACGAATCGCGCGAAAAATACTTCGACTTGTACGACCTTGCGCCTGTCGGTTACCTTACCCTGACCGAATCCGGAATAATTTGCCAGGCCAACTTAACAGCAGCAAAAATGCTTGGTGTAGAACGAAAGAAATTGGAAAATAAACTATTCTACCGCTTTATCTGCAACGCGGACCAGGATACCTATTATTTAAAACACAACCAGTTGATTACTTCCGGAGAAAGGCAGCAGTTCGATCTTCAGTTAAAAAGGAATGGCAATACTTTATTCTGGGCTCATATTATAACGGTTCTTTCCTGGAAAAAAGAAGGAAAATATGAAAACCGCGTGATAATTTCCGATATTAGTGAACAGAAGCGCGCCGAAGAACAAAAAGATATGCTTGTCCAGGCCATTAAATACACTGCCGATTGTATAGCTATCGCCGATAAAGATTCAAAATTCATTTTTATAAACGATTCGTTTTGCAAAACTTATGGTTATCGTGAAAAGGAGCTTATTGGTAAACCATTCGAACTGATACGTTCAGAAAATAACCCACCGGAAGTAATTGCTGATCTTTTTTCTGCCTTATCCGAAAAAAGAAGCTGGCATGGCGAAGTGCTGAACAAGCGGAAAGATGGAAGCGAATTTCCAATCTCACTTTCAGTGGCACAAATAGTTAATGAAAAAGGAGAACGGTATGCCACCGTTGGAATTTCAAGGGATATCAGCGAGGACATGAAAAAAGACTCAATCCTGAAAGAAACCAATGCCGAACTGGTGAGGCTCATTGCCGAGAAAGACAAATTCTTCTCCATCATTGCGCACGATCTGAAAAGCCCATTCTCTGGCTTTCTGGGTATTTCGGAATTATTGGCCGACGAAAATAATGAATACAGCCCGGAAGAATTTAGAGAGTTTTCGGGCATATTGAAACGTTCGGCAGAAAACCTTTATAAACTTTTAAATAATCTACTCGACTGGGCGCTGTTGCAAGATGGTTCTTTAAACTTTTCACCACAAGAGCTTTCCCTGTCAAAAATAGTTTCCGAAAATATGGAACAAATAAATTCGAGGGCAGTACAAAAAAAGATAACGGTTCAAAGCGAAGTTCCTGAAAATCAATACGTTTTTGCCGATGAAAAGATGATCAATTCTGTCGTTCGCAATCTTCTGAGCAATGCGGTCAAGTTCACACCAGCCAACGGGAAAGTTACCATCCGGTCAAAGACCGTTAGCAACGATATGATTGAGGTTTCGGTACGTGATACCGGCGTTGGAATTTCCAAAGAGAATATCGCCCGACTCTTCCGGATTGATGAAAAAGTCAGCTCGGTAGGAACAGACGGCGAACCCAGTACCGGATTGGGCCTTATACTTGCAAAAGAATTTATAGAGAAACAGGGGGGACAAATTTGGGTCGAAAGCGATCATGATGGCCATCAGGAGGAAAACCCGACAACCGGAAAAGCAAGAGGGAGCTCCTTTTATTTTAGTTTGCCGGTGAAAAGGAAATCAAACTAATTAGAATGATTATGGATAACATGGGGTTCAATAATTTATTTTTTTTTGTGAATATAAACTTTTACATTTGATAATAAATTCAAAGAATATCAAATATATTACAACTATCTTGCAGATAATGAACTTAAAAGACATTTGTAAGATTAAAAATAATTCGAAATAGAAGGATTAAATTAGAAATGAAGAAATGAGATTTTATTTTTTGTCAGGCATTAAAAAAGCCGATTTTGGTTATTATTATTTCACCTCAGGACTTCAACAATTAGTGTTATTGCACAAAATATGTGGGTAACAGTAGGATTTACTGTACTCTTTGCTCAAGCTTCAGACCTATCTTTTATCAATTTCACAAGAAAATCGGATCACATGATATTCATGTTGGCATGAATTCTTGGTTGAATTGTTCAGCACTCACTTTAATGTAACTTCAAATTTTAACATCAATTCGGTTTCGTCCGCAAAAAGACAAAAGTTCTGTTCAGCTTAATCTCGCGGACGATTTTCCTCATTTATTTTTTTCTTTCTACAAATATGTCGCACCTCTGGTGCTGAAAGATAATTTCCTTACTTTAAAAAACTGCATTATGAAATTTGATAGTAAAAACGATTTAATACAACAGGAAGAAACGCTCAATTATAAAAAAATAATGTATCAATTGCTGGGACATTGGTATTGGTTATTGCTGTTTGGAGCGCTCGGACTGGGTGGGGCATACGCATATTTGCAATTCAAAAAGCCGGTTTTTTCAATAAGCAGCACTATACTGATTCCCGAAGAATCGAAAGGATTTAATATGAAAGAGTTGTTTGATGTTGGCCTTGAACAAGGCTATACAAAAATCAATAACCAGATCGAGATACTTAAATCGTCATATACCATAAAAGAAACCCTGTTAAGACTCAACTGGCGTACAAGTTGGTACAAAAAGAATATTTTTCGATGGAATGGCGTTTATAAAAGCGAACCTTATGATGTGCAGGAACCCCGGAACTTTATCAACCCGGCCGGGATAAAAATATTCATCACTCCGCAAACCGACAATTTTTATACGGTGTCGGTTGATGGAAAATTAAATTTCAAGGGAGAAAAAATGGATGTCAAATTCGAGAACAGGGGTGAATTTGGGCTCCCCTTCAAAAATGAGTATTTTAATTTCACCCTCCTTAAAAAGGTAACCAACTTCGACTCCAGCGGCGAACAGTACTATTTCGTGTTTAACGACCTGAAACAAACCACACGAGATTACCAGGACCGGCTCAACGCGACGTTGAAGGATGAGTTCAGCGATATCGTTGTTTGCTCTATTTCCGGTGAAGAGCCAGGTAAAGAGAGCGATTTCCTGAATGAATTGATTGAAGTTTACATTGCCCAGAAAATAAACCTCCAGAACGAAGCACAGCGCCGCTCTCTCGAATTTATTAATGCCCAGCTTTCCGGAATTTCCGATTCGCTCGACATTGCCGGCGACAAATTTACCGCGTTCCGATCAAAAAACACGATCATTGACCTGGGCGCCGAAGGAAATCTGGTAATGAATAACCTGAAAGAAATTGAATCTGAAAGGGCTAAAAGCCAGATACAGCTCGATTATTTTCAGGATGTTCTTTCCTACCTTGAAGAATCGGGCGACCTGACTAAAATTGTATCACCATCGGTGGTGGGAATTCAGGATGCCTCGTTGAATATGCTGGTAATGAAAATGGGCGAATTATACAATCGCCGGCAGATTATTTCTTTTTCGGCCAAGCCCAATAACCCAACGCTCGTGTTGCTTGATAAAGAATTGGCCCAAAACCGTAACCGGCTCAACGAAAACCTCCGGAATTTGATAGCGAACGCCACTAAATCAATAAACAGCCTCAAAGACAGGCAGGACAGGATTAATTTTCAGCTCAATAAACTACCTGCCAAAGAACAGCAAATGATCAATATTCAACGGCAGTATAACCTAACCAACGAAATTTATACTTTCCTGCTGCAAAAACGGGCCGAAACAAACATCGCCCTGGCTTCAAGCATTTCTGACGTTCAGATTATTGAATCTGCCGATCCCGAAGCCGCCAAATCAATAAGCCTGTCGGGCAAAATAATATTATTCCTGGGTTTGTTCCTGGGCCTGGCCATTCCGTCAGCAATCATTCTGCTCATTAACTTTTTCGATAACCGTATCCTTAATCAGGAAGATGTTGAAAACCATACCCAACTCCCCATCCTTGGAAATATCATGCACAGTACCTTCGGGTCGGAATTGACTGTTTTCGGGAATCCCAAATCAAACATTGCCGAATCGTTCCGCGATTTACGCACCAACCTTGAGTTTATGCTCACCAACCCTCAGTCAAAAGTGATATCCATCCACTCGACCAATCCCGGTGAAGGAAAATCATACATCACGATCAACCTGGGCACCATTCTGGCCATGAACAACAACAAGGTACTCCTCATCGGAGCCGATATGCGTAAACCAAAGCTGCATAAAATATTTAATATCGAAAACAAAAAAGGCCTGAGTACCTATCTCATCGGATACGACACTTTTGAACAGGTTATTTTTCCGACAGAGGTTGATAACATGTGGGTAATGCCCTCCGGACCAATTCCGCCAAATCCGTCCGAAATCCTGAGTAAACCGGTTATGAAAAACCTGATCGAACTGGCCCGTAGAAAATTCGACTATATTATTCTCGATAATGCCCCTGTCGCTTTGGTGACCGATGGAATTATCGCGGGCCGGCTGTCCGATCTTAATATTTTTATCTTACGGTTCGGGTTATCGCACAAGCATCAACTCGAACTGATCAACCAGTACGACGACACTAAAAAGGTGGCCAACATTGGTATTATAGTGAACGATATTAAAGCCAATTCATTCGGTAAAAGCTATTACAAATATTACCAGTACGAAGCTTATAAAAAGACCTATTATACCGACGAAGAACTTGAAAAGAAAACACGCCGGAAAAAGAAAGTGAAAGACGGGGCGTAGTAAATAACTTATTAAAATAAGTTGGGGGGGCGGAAATTACTTATTGAATCTGTCATTTAAGTGTTTTAATTTTAATACCAAAGACATTTAAATTCTGACTTATGAGAAAATTTTCCTTCTTCCACGCCAAATCCTCACCGTTTAATGCTATTTGCCTGACTTTTATTTTTATTGCCCTGATAGGAATGCATGGATGGGCAGCGCCTAAATCATGGACCGGGGCAAATGGCACCAACGGTATCCGCTGGCATGTTGATACCAATTGGTCTCCCACTGGTGTTCCAACCAGTTCCGACGATGTAACCATTCCAAATACGACCAGCAAACCTGTAATAACCACTGCTGCAGTTTGCAATTCCTTAACCATTGATGTTTCGGGTTCATTAACGATAGATTCAGAAGGAAGCCTGACTGTTTCAGGTGACTGGACAAACAATGGTACGTTTACCCAAAACAGCGGAACGGTCACTTTTGACAGTGACAATAATTCGACTATCAGTGGAAGTTCGGCCACCGCGTTTACTTCACTCACGGTAAACAAAGGAAACGGCAAATCGGCTGAAATTCATTTGAACGGCAAAGGCGCTGTTGTGGTGAACAACTCTTTAACCATTGATAATGGATTAATAAAAATAAACACCGGTGGGGCTTTAGATTTAACAGGAACTGCAAAAGCCCCAGACTCCGGAATAGTACAGAATGGAGGAACTTATACAGTAAACGGAAGTGAAATCACAACAATGGCAACCAAAACCTGGGTTCCTTCAAACGGAGGGTCCTGGGCAATCGCTGAAAACTGGAATCCATCCGGGGTTCCAGCGGCAGGTGATAATGTAACTATTTCATCTGATCAATCTGGAAATATTACAAATGTTCCAACCATAACATTGACAAACCTGTCAATTGATGGAAATTGTATTTTTTCTGCGAATACTTCAGTTACAATTAATGGATTATTTACAATTGCCTCAGGAAAAACATTGCAGTGTGGAACTATAAATGTTAATACTGGTGTTACGATTTCTTTGGCTGCAACTGCAACCGGAACAATTGATGGCACTCTTAGAATACAAGCTGATAATAATAATTTAACATTTACTAATTCTGGTACTTTAACAGTCAATGGCACAGTTAGTTTATTAAACAATTCTCAGAAGTCCTCTACTTTTACAAATTCAGGCAAATTAACAATTACAGGAGAAAATTACATTGGTGGCGCAGGTAAATTTACCTTATCTTCAGGTGCAACTCTCGAAATTGGTTCTGCTGATGGTATTATCTCTGGTTCAACTCAAGGTAACTTACGAAATTCTGGAACAAGAACGCTTAGTACCGGAGCAACTTACATTTATAATGGTAGTGGTAATCAAAGTTTGGGAACCGGTTTGCCAGGAACCATACAAAATTTAACATTAAGCGGCAGCGGTACAAAAACAATGAGTGAAGCAACAATTATTAATAGTTTAGTTACTATAGATGATGGAGTTACACTTGATGAAAGTACAAGAACGATGACTTTACCAGGTGGAGCATCTATTGTTGTTAATGGAACGCTCGATTTCTCTGACGCAAATGGTGAAATCCGAACCGGCGAATCCGGTACCTCAACATTAACAATGGGGACTTTAGGATTGATAAAATCATTAGATCCAAACGGATTAGGTCCTGTTACAAACGGATCATTATCCACACAAATTGGCGGCAGTTGGGCAACAAATTTAGGTTCTGCCGGTTCTGTTGAGTATAATCGCTTATCTGCGCAACCAGTTACCTCTGGTGACTACTATAATCTAACAATCTCAGGTTCTGGCACAAAAACCATTGCTGCCGGCACTGCTGTAACGGTAAACGGGAATTTGATCACCAACGGATTATTGGCAATAAATTCAGATGCCACCAATTCCGGTTCACTGATCGTTAACGGCACAAACACTGGCGATGTTATTTACAACCGCTACATGGATCATACTGGCACCACTTATAGCCGCTGGTACATTACCTCGGCTCCGGTTAATGCAACTGGTTTTAATAGTACAACAAATGCTAATAAAATTCATGTTGATGTTACTGTATCTCCAAATCTTTACGATTTTGCTACCTATTCAGAGTCAGTAAATGATTGGTTATTTAGTTATCAATCATCAAGTTCGGCAAATCTTCCTGGTTTTTTAATTCCGGGCCAGGGTTATTTAATAAGTTTGAAACCGACATCAGATGGGCTTATTAAATTCACCGGTCCGCTAAACAATGGTGATGTTACCCCGACAGTTACTACCAGCACCGATAATGGTTGGAATGCGGTGGGTAATCCTTATACTTCGGCAATAAAAGTTACCGGAACAAGTGGTTTTCTTGATGTTAATTCATTGAAACTTTCAGATTCTTACGCTGCAATTTATGTCTGGAATGAAGATGCAACATATAATGGGACAGAACAATTTTATAAAGTGATTGGAAATAGTGGTTATACTCCACCAGGTGGTTCTAATACCTCAATTGCAGATAATATACAGGCTGGCCAGGGTTTTCTAATCAATGTTAATGCTGGTGGCCAAGTTACTTTTAACAAGGCTATGCAGATCCATGAAACTGGACTTAGCCTTAAATCAGCCGAAATGTCCTGGCCTGGCATTACTCTGCTGGCCGAAAGCAATGGACAAACCCGCAGCACGGTGGTGGCCTTTAACGAAGCAATGACTACCGGATTAGATGTCACTTACGATGCCGGTCTGCTGGCTTCCGATCATTTTCAGGTTTACACTCATCTGGTGGGTGGTGGCAATTTGGTGGATTTTGCCATCCAGTGCCTGCCCGATCATCAGTACAGCCAATTGTCAGTTCCGGTAGGAGTTGATTTGCCCGAAGGTGGTGAGCTGGCTTTCAAAGCTTCAGGAGTAATCCTTCCAATTGGGATTTATCCAATCATCGAAGATAAATTACTGAATGTTAAAACTCCTTTAAAAAGCGAAACCGACAACTACACCGTAACTCTAGACAAAAACACCACAGGCATCGGGCGTTTTTACCTCTCGATGGGTGGCGATATGGCTTTAGCAGCTCCGAAAATACAACCCACGGCAAAATACACCGCCAGCATGGTGAACGACCGGATTATAATTAACGGCAAGGTTGAAACCGGCGCCAAAGCACAGTTGTTCGATATCAGCGGGCGTAAAGTGGGCGAATACATCCTTGAAAAGACGAACCGCAACGAAATTACAGCCTCAGGTTTAAGCCAAAAAATTTATTTGTTGAGGATTGAAGGAAAAAATTGTAACCAGACGCTTAAATTGATTGCCATAAAAAACTAATTTTTGAGAAATTATAAACCAAAAGATATTTACAGTTATGGAAAAAGATAATAATTTGCTGAAATACAGCCGGGAGAATAAAATCAGCCGAAAAGAAGCCATCAATAAAGTGGGTAAATATGCCGCGTTTACAGCAACTACGATGATGTTGCTCATGAGCCCTGTTGATAGTTCGGCTAAAATTAATTCTAATGGTAAACCTGTTATTCAAGCTCCGAAGAAGCCGAAGAAACATTAATTTTTACAAGTCTGACATCTCCGTGCCTCAGGGTCGCAATGACGCTGTGAGGATCGTCATTGCGACGAGTTGGAGTGAAACGGAAACGGAGGAAGCAATCCCAACCTACAACCCGTCATTGCGACGAGGCACGAGGAAGCAATCCATTCATTCAACAGGTTGCTTCGCTCTACTACCACTGACGACATCATATAAGCAACGGATTGCTTCACTCCGTTCGCAATGACGCTATGAGGATCGTTATTGCGACGAGTTGAAGTGAAACGGAAACGGAGGAAGAAATTCCACTTTGAATGACGGATTGCTTCCCACTTCGACCCTCGTGGTACCAATGACAGATTTTTATATGCTGTTGATAATGAATAGAATGAAAATGCTTTTAACATATCTCATGTATCAATTTAGCATTCTGTCATCATCACATTGTGCCCCAATTTTTTTTGGGGTGAAAACTCGCAATGACGCTCTGAGGGTTGGTAATGACGCAGTAAACACCTGCAATGACAAATAAAACATGAGTTACATCTTCAGGCAAATTGACGATACCTATGTGGTTTGGTTCGCCCCGGCAAACCGGTACATGCAGTTACAGTATCCGGCTTTCAGGATACTCGAAGACTGGACCGGCAAACTACCTGAAATCCAGATTATCCATAATTGCGCGAATGAATTTAAACTGCGGATTGGGGATGCACGGCGTTTGGTATTGAAGGTAACCAAACAATTGCAAACCCTGGTCAGCTGTTACAAAGAGGATAAAATCGTTGGTGTATGCCATGAAGCATATCCCCTACCCGATCAGGTTACGTTCTCAACAAAAAACTACCGTATCAACGGGAAGAATTTAAGGTTCAGGTACAGCGATACGGATTTGGAAGAGTTGATCCATCCGGGCTTTGGCTATCTGGAGAATAAAATTTCTGAAGCCGCAGCTGACCACTGTTTTGACCTTTTCTACAGCGGCAATCAGGTTTTTTTGCAAACCGACGGGCAAACCACCTGGGCATGCCCCGATTCAAAACCTGAACATTTCATCGGATTGGTAAATATGCAATTGTTGAATTGCCTCCACAACACCACCGATGCCCATTGGATGGGTGCTGTCCATGCTTCGGCTGTTTCTGCCAGTAACGGAGCTGTACTTTTTACCGCCCCTTCAGGAAGTGGAAAAAGCACTTTGGCAGCCATGTTGATGCATCAGGGCTATCAGGTGCTGTCCGACGATTTTTCACCGGTTTCAGTAAATCATGCCAAAGTTTACCCTTTCCCCGAAGGATTATCGGTAAAAAACAGGTCATTGCAAGCGCTTCAGTCCTGTTTTCCTTCACTGGCCGAAACAGGGGATTCTTTACCTGACGATGTGCGGGAAGTTTTTCTCCCCATCACAAACGGAGAGCTGCCAGCGCCAGCTCGTGTAAAAGCTATTGTGTTCCTTCAATATGATACTACCGTTGACCTTGAGTTGAAAAAGATTCCCAATCTTAATGCAATGGACCGTTTTCTCCAGCAGTTGTGGCTTCCTCCAAAACCTGAAGTGGCCGCAAGCTTCATGGATTGGTATTTTCAAATACCCTGCTTCTCGCTAAAGTATTCGGATACAACGAAAGCAACAGAGAGTCTTTCGAAGCTGTTTAACCCATGATCAGCAAAGAACTTTTCTATTTTACCGGCCAAGGCAGGCCTGAACCTTGATGAACATTTGCAATTCAGGGAAAAGGTGATTGAACTGATCCAGGCAGAAGGCACCGGTTGAGAAAAAAGCACCAGCGGGATTAAGGCAAATAAAAATAAAAGGGTTCAAAATTTTGATTGAAAACCTCGGTGACGTTGATGCTGAAAAATTCATTAGCCTCATCAACAAAGAACCTTTCGATTATACTCAATGGCAAAGTAGTCTTTGGAGCGACCAAACTATTGAGCAGGTAAGTGAAAAGGCAATGGATTACAGGGCAAAAAATAAATTATAATCCCTACCCTATATTTTCGTGCCTTTCGAATTATTCACGTCATTCGTATTTGATTACAAACAAACCGATAAAGCCAAACTAAAGGATTACACCTTTACACAGATGATGAAACAGGTACGCCGAAACGGAAAAGCAGAGGAGGTACCCTTCTGTACCTTCCACGGTCGGATAAGGCTTTAAAACCAACCACATAGACTCATACCCGCCTGACGGCAGGGACCACAATAGAACCAGTTAAAAACCTATGTGCCCTATGTGCCTATGTGGTTAATGCATAATTTTCCGCCCCAACTGCTACCCCACCCTTGTTCTTTTTCTTTTAACGGAACGGGGTGGGTTTTTAAAGCTAAAAAGCCAAAGTAAAAAAGCAGATTGATTTTCATTTTAAACCAAATGTAATTTCAAATCAGTCCAAAGTCATTCTGGGATAATGCCGATGAATAGAAATGATATATTTATCACTACATTTGTTTGATACATTTTGAACAAAATTTATGGATTCAATTGAGAAAAATAAAATTCTGAATCAAATCGTTTGGGATTATGACATCTCCGCCGAAGAAATTGAAGCCGTATTTAATGGTGAAAAGGAACGGGCAGGGCATTATACACGGGAGATGTTGTTCCAAAAAATGATTGAAACCTATTCCTGGTTCACAATCATACAATTGTTTTCCCCAAACGAGATACAAATTTTATTGACAAGTCGGACTATCAGCAAATTAAGATCGCCATCATTACGTCAGAAATATGAATTTGTCAAAAAAAGATTACAACAAATTGTACCTGTTACAGGATAATTTTCTCGCCTGGTGGGTTACTCTTGGCCTTCCTTTTTATCTGACAGGTGGAACAGCGCTTGGACGTTTTTATCTCAATCATCGGTTAAGCGAAGACCTTGATTTCTTCATCAATGCCGACTCTCAGTATTCACAATACATTGCAGAATTAAAAAATAAAATTACATCCCGGTTTACAGTCAATATACAACAATCACTTTTCAGCGAAGACTTCACCCGTTTTTTTATTACTGATGAAGATGTATTCCTCAAAATCGAATTGGTTAATGATGTGGATTATTACTCCGGCAAGCCTGCAGCTTACAAGTACGGCAAAATAGACACTCCCTTAAACATACTATCAAATAAGCTTACAGCTATTGTGGGCCGCGACGAACCAAAAGACATATTCGATATTATACATCTTTCGTTGAACTACTCATTCAACTGGCTCGAAATCTTTGAACATGCCAAACAAAAGGCAGTAATTAATGAATTGGATGTTGAACAACGATTAGTTTCTTTTCCTCTTGAATGGTTAGATAACGTCAACTGGTTAAATGCACCTCTTAATCTCGAATCTACCCATACCATACTCAGCCAGATCGCAGATGACTTCTTACTTGGTAAACCGAATTCTTTAGGTAAGAATCAAATACCAATAGAAATGGCCAAACCTGTATATATTTTTTAAATTCTTTATCAAAACCGTTTTTAGCAGCGAATTTCTTTGTGGCTTTATGGCCTCGTTTTTAACTCTTAATTTGCATTCCTTACAAAATAAGAGATGGAATCCAGGTTCCGGTAAAACCAGAAATAGTTGTTATGATTTTTTGAAAGCAGTATATTTTTGAAGGTGCTGGTCATCGAATAATTTTCCGCCCCAACTGCTACCCCACCCTTGTTCTTTTTCTTTTAACGGAACGGGGTGGGTTTTTACAGGCAAACTTAAGTAAAGGTTTTGGTTCCTGTACCTGTCGAAGGAAAGGCTTAAATAAGTATTCTGAAAGAATAAATAACAGTTTTGAAACATTAAGTGATAATTCGGATTTGCCTTTCACCTCTGATTATAGCCCTGCAACCCCCATCTGATTGGTACCTTATTATACTTTTACACCCTGGTAATAAGGTTTGAGTCGTTGGTTTACATGTTTTGTACTAAGGTTTCCCTATAAAAATAAGGTTTAATCAGTCATCATATATTGGAAAAAGATGTGTACACACGGTAGCTGCGACAGGCAGGCGTCCGAAAGAATGTTTGTGCCTTGAATAAGGTGAAAACCTGAAGGTAGAAATGTCAATTAATTTGCCAGGTATTGTCCCGTATGCCCGCCTGACAAGCAATGGCGGGCAGGGGACAAAATATCTGCATATTCACAATTCTTCTACCGACCTTGAGTTCCTAACGGAACCAAAAAAATGAAATTAAACAGTTACAAAGTGTTATTCCTGAAGAAGTGGTACAGGCATTTACCAAAATTTACGGACTGAACCGTGAACGCAACATACAAATCCTTCAAAGGATTGACGACATTACGGCAGAACTCAATAAAAAAAATATACAGCCGGTATTCCTGAAAGGCACTGCCAATTTACTCGATGGATTGTACAGCGATTTGGGTGAACGGATGATTGGCGATATTGATTTTTTGGTGAAGGAACAATTGAAGTTTCAAACCCCGTCTAAAATATTTTTGGCATCTGTGAATTGATTGGACGCATTGGTGACTTAAATCTGCGTTTTTTAAGAACGCGGGATTTACAATTTGTTTAGTTTGAAATTTATTATCTTTGAAAAAATATTTTGACAATAAAACAGATGGATTATACTGCAATAATCGAGAAAAGTGAAGATGGATATTATGTAGGCCAGGTTCAGGAAATACCCGAAGCAATTGCACAGGGTAAATCGATTGAGGAACTAACTGAGAACCTTTTAGATGCTTTACAACTAGTCATTGATTATCACCGTGAACATACCCTCAGCCAATACAAAGGACATCAGATAATTCGTCGTAAACTCAATTTTGTTTAATGAAGCGCAATGCTTTCATAAAGCATCTCAGAACTAATGGTTGCATTTTAGTCCGCGAAGGCGCAAATCATAGTTTGTATGGCAATCCGATTAACGGAAAAAAATCAACAGTTGGCCGTCACCCCGAACTGTCGGAATTGATGTGTAAAATTATTTGTAAGCAGCTCGAAATTCCATCCATTTGATTTTATCTTGTATTTTTAAATCTGCCCTTTCTGTAGCATCCATAGCTTTAGGCGTTGAAGAAGAATAATTGACCATTTAAACATTTATCCATCTTTATTCCGGACACTGAGTAATGTGTTTCCTGAGTTGTGAAGCGTGTCGAAGGAAAGCATATCGAAGTGACCATTTAACTAAAGAGGTTTTAGGCAAGAAGCAGGGAGACTGGAACCCGTAACCCGAAACCCGCAACATTTTTTCCCCGTGACCTACAAACAACTCTTTTACTTCACCGGCCATTGCCTCGCCCTCGATGAACATCCGCTTGCCCGCAATGGCGGGGAATTCAGGGAACGGGTGATAGAACTGATCCAGAAAGAAGGTACCGATCTGGAAAACTTCGTACAGCTATGCAGCGACCATCTGATTATTCCGGCCATCTATCTTAAATTTAAAAAACACGATATCCTGGATTATTTACCCAAAGATTTTATTCAGGCACTGAAAGAAATTTATGACCTGAACCGTGAACGCAACATACAAATCCTTCAACGGATTGACGACATTAAGGCAGAACTCAATAAAAAAAACATACAGCCGGTATTCCTGAAAGGCACTGCCAATTTACTCGATGGATTGTATAACGATGTGGGAGAAAATAGGCAAGCTCATTGCTAATGCGATCAATAATTTGGATAAAAAGCGGTTCACATTTTCTAGATCAACCTTGATACAACTGAGATATCCTTTACGAAAAATAAGATAATCAATGGAATTACAGCTTATTCAAAATAAAATTCATGAAATTAGAGGGAATAAAATAATGCTCGATTTCGACCTTGCAGAACTTTATGAAGTACAAACAAAAGCCCTTAATTTGGCTGTAAAAAGGAATTTGCAAAGATTTCCAGGTGATTTTATGTTTCAACTGACAAATGAAGAATGGAACGGTTTGAGGTTGCAAATTGAAAACTCAAATTCTTTAAGGTTGCAAAATGAAACCTTAGACAAAGGCAGAGGCAAACATACAAAATATTTGCCTTATGCTTTCACTGGGCAAGGGCTAGCGATGTAAAGTGGAATACTAAGCTCAGAAAAGGCAATAAGTGTAAATATTGCAATAATGAGAGCCTTTGTGATGATAAGGAAATATGCTTTAACCTACAAAGAATTAACAGATAACATGACTGTCCACTTAAAATAA
>DMSQ01000022.1 GCA_003457135.1 Prolixibacteraceae bacterium | reverse complement strand
ATTAAATCGCTACTCACTACGTTTTTTGTTTTTCAAATTAAACTACCAGACTTAAAAACAGATTAAACCTAAAGCGCAATAAGTGCTTTAGGTTTAATCGTAATAAGTACTTTAAAAGCTAATGCTTACTAAAGAAAGACTATTTTTTCTTTTTATGTCTGTTTTTTCTTAGTCTCTTCTTACGCTTGTGCGTAGCCATCTTATGTCTTTTCCTTTTTTTTCCGCTTGGCATAATAAATTATTTTACTTGGTCTTTAACTTGTGCTACAAAAGTTTTAGCTGGTTTAAAAGAAGGAATGAAATGCTCCGGAATAATAATGGTAGTATTTCTTGAAATGTTACGCGCAGTTTTTTCTGCTCTTCTTTTTACGATAAAACTACCGAATCCACGTAGATAAACATTTCTACCTTCGGTTAATGAATCTTTCACTGTTTCCATGAAAGCCTCTACAGCTTTTTGTACTGTCACTTTCTCAATACCTGTGTTCTTACTTACTTCGTTAACAATATCTGCTTTTGTCATCTCTAAAAATATTTAATTATCAACAATTTATATTACTGAAACAATTGGTGTGCAAAAATAAAAATTATTTGAAAATTAGGAACATTATAATTCGATTATTTTTACAGTTTTGAAAGATTTTAAAGTAGTTAGGTGAAATATGGACTTTTTTAACTCCCGAATACATCATTGGTACGCTATTTATAAACGTGATTTACCTTGGCGAAACGCCCGTAATCCATACTTCATCTGGCTTTCAGAGATTATCCTGCAACAAACACGTATTGATCAGGGATTAGCTTATTATCTGAGATTTACCGAAGAATTTCCGACGATAAATGACCTCGCCAATGCCTCAGAAGATCAAGTATTGAAACTTTGGCAAGGTTTGGGGTATTATTCCAGGGCCCGCAACCTCTTTTTTACAGCTAAATATATAAACCAGCATCATCATGGAATGTTTCCGGATGATTACAATTCGATTCTCTCACTGAAAGGAATCGGTGAATATACCGCTGCTGCTATTGCTTCTATTTCATTTAATCTCGAATATCCTGCTGTTGATGGAAATGTATATCGGGTACTCAGTCGGTTTTTCGGAATTCAGGAGCCAATCGATACAAATGCGGGGAAGAAAGTGTTTTATGAATTGGCGAAGGAACTGATTAAAGGAACAAATCCCGGGATGCATAATCAGGCATTAATGGAATTTGGCGCGTTACAGTGTATTCCAAAAAATCCTGACTGCCAGCATTGCCCATTACGGGAAGGCTGTTTTGCATTCGGTTCTGGCAAAATTGGTGATTTACCTGTAAAACAGAACAAGACCAAACAACGGGATAGGTATTTTAATTATTTAGTTTTTGTACACAATAAATATACATGGTTACGACAACGGACCAAAAACGACATATGGAAGGGGCTCTTTGAGTTTCCGTTTATTGAAACTTCAGAAAAAACTGATGTTGGTCAAATTTTGATCAATTGTGAATGGGGTATGATTACCAATAGTTCAGGTATAATTGTTGAAAGTATCAGTAGTTGGAAGGTTCACATCCTGAGTCACCAGAAAATTCATTACAGATTTATTAAGCTTAATATGTCTGGAGAAATTGAAATGTTGGATGACTTAATTAGGGTGAATAAGGAAGATATTCTTAGCTTTGCTGTACCTAAACTGCTCGAAATTTATATTGATGAGTTCCTGAAAAAATGAGTATTTGATCGTTGAAATTGACGTGTTCGACATGAATTTTAGCTAGTTCATAAAATTTTGATGTAAAATAAAAATTTGGGGCAAAAATTATTGTAAATTTATTACTATAAAACATTTAAATCCATACCCATATGTCAGTAAACAAAGTAATATTGGTCGGTAACGTTGGTCGTGATCCTGAAGTCAGACATCTCGACAAAGGTGTAGCAGTTGCGCGGTTTTCACTTGCCACAACAGAGAATTACACTTCAAAAACAGGTGAAAAAGTAAGTAATACCGAATGGCACAATATTGTAGCCTGGAGAGGTTTAGCTGAAGTAGCCGAAAAGTATGTCAAAAAAGGCAGCCAACTTTATATTGAAGGACGCCTCAGAACCAACATGTATGAAAAAGATGGCGTTAAACACTATACTACCGAAATTAATGCCGATACCATGCAATTACTTGGCAAACGTGAAGGACAGGCTGAAATTTCCGGTCAACCTTTAGTTAATGCGGAACAATCTCAAGTTTTGAATGAACCCGATTTTAGTCAACCTGAAGAAGACGATTTGCCATTTTAATAACTTAAACAAGATTTAATTGGAAACTGATCCTTTACCCACACTTTGTGCAATTTCATGGAATATTCAATTTCACCCTTTTACTGTTGGTATTGGAATTAGCTTGATTATTGTATTTATCCTGATCATTTTTTCTGCAATGCTTTCCGCTTCAGAAGTGGCCTATTTCTCTATGAGCGCTTCAGATAAGCATAAATTGGAAGGACGATCATCGAAAAAAAATAGTTACATCAGAAAAAATCTGGAATCTCCGGAACAATTGTTGGCTACTATCCTGGTAGCCAACAATTTTATTAAGGTTGGCATTGTTGTTTTGTCAAGTTTCACGTTCATCAAACTGCTCGATTTTTCTGCTGTCCCTTTTTGGGGGTTTCTTATTCAGGTCGTTACTATTACATTCGTTATTCTGCTTTTTGGTGAGATAATGCCCAAGGTTTATACTGCTCACCACGCTGTAAAATTTGCCCGGTTTATAGCTTTCCCCCTATACTGTCTGATAAAAGTTCTTAGACCGTTAAATTCCATTTTTATTTATTCAACATCATTTATTAATAATCGAATTGGAGCCTACAATCAACATATTTCGGTTGACGAATTATCTCAGGCATTGGAGCTTACTTCTCAAACGGAGTTAAAAGAAGATAAAGACATATTAAAAGGGATCGTAAAATTTGGGAGTAAAAGCGTTGCCGAAATTATGCGTTCGCGTGTTGATGTAATTTCAGCAGAATTTACCGACAGCTACACCAAAATAATGAACCTGATTACCGAGACCGGTTTCTCCCGCATTCCTGTTTATTCCGAATCTTTTGATCATATCAAAGGAATACTTTACATCAAAGATTTATTGCCTCATGTGCATAAAGGCCCAAACTTCAGATGGCAAAGCATCATTCGGCCACCTTTTTATGTTCCTGAAACAAAAAAAATTGACGATTTGCTTGAGGAATTTCAAAAAAACAAAGTTCACATGGCTGTTGTTGTTGATGAATATGGGGGAACTTCGGGTATAGTTACTCTGGAAGATGTTCTTGAGGAAATTGTCGGGGAAATTACCGATGAATTTGATGAAGAAGAAAAGTTCTTCACCAAAATCGGAGAAAATAAATTTCTGTTTGATGGCAAGACCATGCTGAATGATTTTTATAAGGTTACGGGTACCGACGATTCTGTGTTTGATGATGTGAAAGGAGAAGCTGACACCCTTGCCGGACTTATTCTGGAATTAAAAGGTGAGATTCCGCTTAAAAACGATACTATAAGCTGTAAAAATTACGTTTTCTCGATTGAGGCTGTTGATAACCGGCGGATTAAACAAATTAAAGTTGAAATTAAGACTATTGAAGAATGAGAATACTCCTTTACTTTTTCCCAATACTATTTCTGCTGTTCTGTTTTTCGTGCAAACAAGATTATGTCCCCAAACCAAGGGGATTCTTTCGTATTGAATTTCAGACGAAAACATACCACGGACTCTATTCTTCAGCTTTCCCATATCGGTTTGAAATTCCTGATTACTGTAAGGTTGTACCCGATAATGAAAGACAGGCCGAACCATTCTGGATTAATTTGGAAATACCAAAACACAAAGCAGAGCTACATATCAGTTACAAGCAGGTGAATAACAATCTGGCAAAACTTACAGAAGATTCCCGTACTTTAGCCTACAAGCATTCCGTTAAAGCTGACGCCATTAATGAACGTGTTTTCATAAATCCTGAAAAGAAAGTGTATGGAACCATTTACCTCATTGATGGTAATGCAGCGTCGCCACTTCAATTTTACCTGACCGACAGTACTAAAAATTTTCTTCGTGGGGCATTATATATTCGCGAAGTGCCTAATATTGATTCAATCCGCCCGGTGATTGACTTTTTAACTCCCGATATTATTCATTTAATCGAAACCACAGAGTGGGTACATTAAATGGCATTATTTAGAATCATACCTACAGATAGCGGCCAGATTGGAATTTGGCAACTCACCGAAACTTCAATCGATCTGCTGGCTTCTTTTTCTCCTGAAGAGCTTGAAAATTCTGATTATTGGAAATACAGCTACGAAAAGAGAAAAGTGGAATGGCTCGCAACACGGTTATTACTCAAAGAAATGATTGGACCCGGGTTCGAAATATACTATACCAAACCAGGGAAACCAATTTTGAAACATTCCGATTATAAATACTTGTCAATTAGTCATTCGCGTGAGTTTGTTGCAGTTTACATCCACAAAAACTGTGAGGTTGGTATTGATTTGGAAGGTATAAGCCGAAACTACAATGCAATTGAAAAACGATATCTTTCGGAAGCTGAACTGAAGCAAACCGGAAGGGATCCCGTTCTGCAATGTTTATACTGGTGCGCCAAAGAAGCAATTTTCAAATTGGTTCCGTTTGATGGGATCGAATTCAGGGAACACATTCAAATATTACCTTTTGACCATGAACAGCAAACCCAGTTTTCTGGATATTTCACTTTTGAGGAAAACCCAGTACTGTTTTATCTTAATTTTCTGATTTTTGAAAATCACTGTATGGTTTGGGTCTGTTATTGATCAAATTCGCTTTTCAATCGTTTAATTGAAATAATTCATTGAATAGAACGAAATTGTCAACTATGAAACAATCTGAACCGCATGTGCTGGTTATTTTCGGAGCTTCAGGCGATCTGACCAAAAGAAAATTGATTCCGGCTTTATACGAATTACATACTCAAAATCTTCTTCCTGAAAAGTTAGCTGTGCTTGGCGTTTCCCGGACTGAACTAACCGACACCGATTTCCGTGAAAACATGAAAGAGTTTTTACCCGATCAGGACAATAATCAAAAAGACATTGATGCTTTTCTGGAGCACCTTTATTACCAAACGCTTTTAACGGCCAATTCTGTTGACTACCCAATCCTGAAAACAAGACTTGAATCACTGAGTAACGAATTGGAAATCCCGGGAAACTACATTTACTATTTATCCACTCCACCCAATCTGTATCAGGTTATTCCTCAGAGTCTGGCCGGTGTTGGACTGAATGATTCAAAAAACGGATTCAAACGGCTAATTATAGAGAAGCCATTTGGAACTGATTTGAAAAGTGCACAGGAACTCAATAAAAATTTGCTCAACTATTTTGACGAAGATCAGCTTTACCGAATTGATCATTACCTGGGAAAAGAAACTGTTCAGAACATGCTGGTTACCCGTTTTTCGAATGGCATATTTGAACCCATCTGGAACCGCAATTTTATCCATCATGTCGAAATCACATCGGCTGAAACCCTTGGTGTAGAAGACCGTGGCGGTTATTACGATCATTCGGGGGCCATGCGCGACATGGTTCAGAATCACCTGATGCAGTTGGTCGGATTAGTTGCCATGGAACCACCTGTTATCATTGAAGCTGATGCAATTCGTAACGAAACGTTGAAAGTATTTCAATCACTGCGTCCAATTACAGAGACAGAAGTAGCAAAAAGTGTAATCCGGGGACAGTATATTCGATCCAGTCATGGCAAAAATCCGGTTAAAGGTTACCGTGAAGAAAACAATGTTGATCCACTATCAAAGACAGAAACTTATCTGGCGATGAAATTTTTTATCGATAATTTCAGGTGGGCCGGGGTTCCTTTTTACATCCGAACCGGGAAAAAATTACCGGCACGTGTCACCGAAGTTGTTATTCATTTCAAAAATACGCCGCACCACTTGTTCGGTAATTCTGAAAATTCTGATGCGATGAATAACCAATTGGTGCTTCGAATTCAACCTGATGAAGGAATTCTGCTTAAAATCGGCATGAAAGTTCCAGGAGCCGGATTCCATGTTCAAACCGTAAATATGGATTTTCACTATTCACAATTGTCTGATGTTTACCTTCCTTCTGCATACGGACGTTTACTGCTCGATTGTATGCAGGGCGATGCCACACTTTATTCTCGTGGCGATGCCGTCGAAAAAGCATGGGAATTTGTTCAACCAATCCTGAATGCATGGCAAAATAATCCGGATATCCCGGTTTACGGATACCCGGCAGGAACATGGGGGCCAGAAGTAGTCGACGATTTAATGGAAGAAGGAATGTGGCGCTATCCATGCAAAAATCTGTCACACGATGGCGAATACTGTGAATTGTAACAGATAATGGTCAGTTTTATAAACAAAAAAGAGGACAACTTTTGTTATCCTCTTTCGTGGGCGATGACGGATTCGAACCGCCGACCCTCTGGGTGTAAACCAGATGCTCTGAACCAGCTGAGCTAATCGCCCTTGTTTTTTGAACGCGCTTTATTTTTTAAGCGTTGCAAAGATATACTCCTTTTCGAAACCTGCAAACAAAAATTTAAAAAATATTATAAAATCTCAGCCACCACAAAAGTACTTCCGCCAACAAATATCAGGTCATTTTTATCAGCATTCCCGATGGCAGAAGAAATTGCCTCACGAACAGTACTGTAACAACTTCCTTTCAATCCAAAACGGGCAGCCCGACTGGACAACTGAAGGGGATCGGTTGCCCTGGGAATAGAAGCTTTGGTAAAATAGTAGTGAGCATTTATCGGAAGTAGTGATAAAACCTCATCCTGATCTTTGTCATTCACCATGCCGATTATGATGTGCAGATCTTTGTATGCCGTTTGATTAATCTGTTCCACCACCATTTTGATGCCTGCCGGATTATGACCAGTGTCACAAATCATCAAAGGATTGTTCCCAATAATTTGCCATCGCCCCATCAACCCGGTATTTTGGATTGTATTTTTCAAACCATTCCGGATATTTTTTTCTGTGAGATTCCAACCCTTCTCATTCAAAATATCGATGGTTTTTAAAACGGTTGGAACGTTGTGTCGCTGATATATCCCCAATAAGTCAATCTGTAAATCCGAATAGATTGAAATTCCCTTTCTGGTGATATTAAGGCTTTGTTTTCCCTCAAGTGTCAGCATCGAATAATCAGCCCGATATTCCTGATTGGCAAATACAATTGAAGTTCCCATTTTCTTTGCGGTCTGAACAAATACAAAATCAGTTTCAGATGATGATTCCCCAATTACAACTGGGGTTCCGGCTTTGATGATTCCAGCTTTCTCGCCTGCAATTTTTGGCAAAGTATTGCCCAGCAGAGCCATATGATCGAAACTAATGTTAGTAATAACCGAGGCTTCAGGCGTAATAATATTGGTTGAATCGAGCCTACCACCTAACCCAACTTCTATGATAGCAATATCTACCTGCATGGTACGGAAGTAATCAAAAGCCATAGAAACAGTTAATTCGAAAAAGGAAGGTTCGAGCGCTTCTGTCTCATTTTTTTCGAGATAGGTACGGGTAAAATTTACCACAGCCTCTTCTGAAATCATTTCCCCATTTACTTTAATTCGTTCTCTGAAATCCTTCAGATGTGGTGAAGTATAAAGACCTGTTTTATAGCCGGCATCCTGAAATATGGAAGCAAGCATGTGCGAAACTGATCCTTTTCCGTTGGTTCCGGCAATATGAACAGTCCGAAATGAACGATGCGGATTCCCAAACATCTGGTCAAGCCGAAGGGTGTTGTCGAGGTTGTCTTTGTATGCTGCCGGGCCAGTGCGCTGAAACATAGGTAGCTGGCTGTACAAAAAATCAAGAACTTCAGGGTAAGTAAGCATGGAAAAAAACTTATGAACACTGGTTAAAAAATAGAATGGTAAAATTGAGAATTTATCGGCTTAATCAATATAAATACATTCTAATTTTTCTAAATTTATGGAAACCTTAAAGATGATGGAGATGGCAAAGAAAAAAATGACCAAAATATTTGTATTGGATACCAATGTAATTCTTCATGATCATACCAGTATTTACCAGTTTCAGGATAACGACATTGTTATTCCGATTACGGTTCTCGAAGAATTGGACAAGTTTAAACGGGGAAACGATCCGATCAATTTTCAGGCACGTGAATTTGTCCGTGAATTGGATGAAATTGTTGGCGACAAACTGTTTAACGGTGGAATCAAACTGGGACCTGACAAGGGAAAACTGATCATTGAAACAGGCAAACCACTTCCGGAAGAAATGAAACAATCATTCAGGGAAGATATTCCAGATCACCGGATTCTGGCTATTGCCATGCATATTGGGCAGAAGTATCCCGACCGGCCAACTATCCTGATTTCGAAGGATATTAATCTGCGGATGAAAGCGAAGTCGCTAAAAATTCAGGCTGAAGATTATTATAACGATAAGGTTAAAGACATTCAGTTTTTAAATAAAGGCGTAACCGAACTCGCGAATTTTGATGATGTTTTGATCGAAAAACTTTATAGCGAAAATTCCCTTCAGTTGGATGTTATGGGTTTGGAGCAGACTCCTGATATTAATGAATATTTTATAATAAAATCCTCAAAAGCAAGTGTATTGGGCAGGTATGATGGCGGTTTGAAAAAAATGGTACGTGTGGAGAAAAAAACTGCTTATGGAATTAAGCCCAGAAATGCAGAACAAACCTTCAGTTTAGATGCTCTTTTTAATTCGGATATAAAACTGGTTGCTCTAACCGGAAAGGCAGGAACAGGAAAAACACTTTTGGCTTTGGCTGCGGCGCTTGAACAGCATAAAAGCTTTGGGCAAATTTTGCTTGCACGCCCTATTGTGGCACTGAGTAACCGTGATTTAGGCTATTTGCCCGGCGACGCACAGGAAAAAATTAGTCCGTATATGCAGCCTCTTTTCGATAATCTGTCGGTCATCAAGCATAATTATAATCCCCGAAGTGCGGAATATCAGAAAATCGAGGAGCTTCTAAAGGATGAACAACTGATTATTACACCTCTGGCTTATATTCGTGGAAGAAGTTTGTCGAATTCTTATTTTATAATCGATGAGGCTCAAAACCTCACTCCCCATGAGATCAAAACGATTATTACAAGAGCAGGAGAGGGAAGTAAACTAATTTTTACCGGCGACCTTCAACAAATTGATTCGCCATATCTGGACATGAAATCGAATGGATTAGCCTACATGACTGAGAAAATGAAGAACCATGAAATTTTTGCACATGTAAACCTTATCAAAGGTGAACGAAGCTATCTGGCTGAACTGGCAAGCGATTTATTGTAAATAGCCGATACGCTTTTCGGTAGACTGATTTAACCTAAAACGGATTTTAAATAGCGAAAACTTTCTTCTGCCCATTGTTTTTCCTTTTGGATAGTTTCCTGAAGAGTCTTCTCCGGTGGGGTCCATTGTTCAAGTATGGCTGACTGGCAACGGGGTGATACTTTAGCTATCAGTTCTGTAAGGGGCAACATTCCTTTTCCGAGCTGCGCACCTTCAATAACATACCCCATTTTGTGCGTGAACCGCCGTATGGAATATTCTTTTACATGCAGATTTACTGTCAGTGGAGCTAAAAGTCTGGTTAAAGTTTCCAAACCTTCACCTACTCCCAACGAATTGACGGTGTCCAAACATATTCCTACCCGGTCACTTCCGGCTTTCTCGACGATTTCAACTAATTCACGGGCAAGTAGCCGTTCATGGTTTTCGATGGCGAGGGTTATCTTTAATGCATTCAATTCAGGAACAATCACCTGCAGAATATCATGGATTTCATCCATAGATGGTTCAAAATCAGGACCGTCTATAGCGAAGTGAAGAATGTGGGACCCCAACAAGTGTGTAATATTTATATATTGACGAAGTCGTTCGATGGTCATACACCGGGCGCCAACTTCAATTTTCAGTTCAGCCTGATCGGCGAAGAATTTAAACTCCATTAATTCCTGATCTGAAAATTTTTCAAGAGAGACATTGTCAGCTATCTGAATAACTTTCGCTTCCATGCTTATTGCTACTTCAATCAGGTTAAAAACGGTCATGGGTTTATCAGGCCTGTTGCCCGGAACACCAAATGCCCAATTAAAAGTATAACTACTAATTCCTGCTTCCATAAATGATTCAATTGTTAATTCAAAAAGTTCTGATTTCAGCCTCGCAAACTCATTTTAGTAAAATTGAAACGAACAGTTTGATAAGATTCCTTGCTAAAAGAATATATCCCAATGCGAGTTCCAATTGATAGTTAACGAATAAAGTAGTGACAGATCAAATATATTTTACCCCATACTAAATTACTATAATTTTCCGGGAGCTTCCCGATCTGCATTCTTGTCGTCAAAAACCAATATCCAATCGTTGCCGCGTCCTCCATTTTCTGGTTTAAATACCTGAATACCTTTGTTCAGTAAATCTTTCAGCTTTGTTGCTTCTCCAGTGCGGGGATTGAACCACCAAACCACAGATTCTTTCCATCCCAGTTTTTCAAGATCTATACTTGCTGCCCATCCGGTTGGTAGATATACAAATGCATAATCTTTTCCTTTGGTTGCTATAATGTAATCGGTTTCGGGCATATAATTGTTGGTGATCAATTCCTGAAATGGCATTCTTTCGGTCGTCGGGCGGCTTTCCATCAGTCGGCGCACATTAAGCATATCAAACGCTCCGGGAAGATCGAGGTCGAGCTGCCAGGTATGGCGGGCAAAACCAACTGGTGTTCTTTCAGGAGTGAGCATTTGCCAGATGGCATGACATCCGTAGGTATGCCCAAATCCACCGGAAAATAAGTTCCAGTATGCGGCCTGTCTTACATCCGTATCGTCGAACCAACCGAGAATTTCAGGTTTCCAATCATGCGGATGATCCTCGTACCGCGGTTCACCATCAAACGTTGGTTTTACAGGTTTAAGCTGATAGTCTGGAATAAGTAATTTTTTATATGCAGCATAAGAGCGTTCACCGTGCCCGGTTTGCATCATGTTAAAATCGAGCCATTCCTGATTATGGAACCACTTCGAAGAACTATTTCCTCCCATAGGGTGAAATGTCATCAGGTGGTTTTTATCAACTGATTTAATTCCATTTGCCAGGGCATTCCAAATCTCGAAGTTTTCATTGCCACCCTGCCGGTCGCCACCATTAATCCAGATAATATTTGGAAAATTCTTATACCGGTTTCCTATCCACTGGCCATACTGAAAGGCGTTCTCCCTGTTGAAGATTTTTGGTCCAATTCCCCACTGAGGGTCGATTTTATCGCCCCAGGTGGGCAACAAACCTATGAAAATACCTTTATCAGCTGCTTTTTTAATAACCCAATCAACATGTTCAAAATATTTTTCATTGGGTTTTGTTGGATTGTTATCAATTAAGGGTTTTTCGCCTTCCATGTTAGGAGTATTTAGTCCATCAAGTTCGGCCAACGCTACAGCCTGAATTACTGTGAATCCTTTCTCCCGACGATTTTCAAGATACATTTCAGCATCTTTTTTATCTAGCCGGTGAAACAATTCCCACCCTGTATCTGCTAAATAAAAGAAATTAGACCCGTTTTCAAATTGGAGGGATCGTTTATTGTCCGAAACTTTTAGTTTCCCATTTTTAAGATTGACAGAAGGTCCCTGCCACTTGATTTCCTGAGATTGCAATGAGTATATCCCAAAGAATATAATGAAGCATAGTATCATTTTCATGTATGGAGTAATTTATAAGTTAGTTATCGATTCTTGATGCATTAAAAATAATAAATTTTATTGATCCTAATTCAAACATAGCTGGAAACAAAACCTAATTGGTTCAATAAAAATAACTTAATTATCAATTTCTCAAAACAATTTGGTACATTCAAGGGTTTGGTTGTAGTGTAAAACTTTTCCAAAATAGATGGAAACATGAAAAACAATGAATCGTATAAAATATACAGATGCTAGCTGGCTTAATCATAAAAAACCATAAAATGGGAAGAGTTGCAAATGTGATAGGAGCTAGTGGATTGGTTGGTCAGCAGATAATAAACCAATTGCTATTTCATTCTGAATTTGACAAAATCCGCATTTTTGTGAGACGAAAAACAAGATTTATTCATCCTAAACTGGAAGAACAAATCATTGATTTTGATCAACCTGAAAGCTGGAGGCATTTGGTTCAGGGTGATGTGCTTTTTTCAACTCTTGGTACGACGATTAAAACTGTTAAGACAAAGAAAAATCAATATCGCGTCGATTTCACTTACCAGTATGAATTTGCCAAAGCAGCTTTTGAAAACGGTGTCTCAACTTATATCTTGATTTCATCAATGGGTGCCAACGCAAAGTCATTTTTCTTTTACACCAGAATGAAAGGTGAATTGGAAGAATCGGTCAAAAAATTGAATTTTAAAAGGATTATTATTTTTCGGCCATCCATCCTTGATGGAAATCGATCAGAAAAAAGAATAGGGGAGAAGATGGCTTTAATTTTTAGTCGGTACCTTACCCGGATCATATTAAAAAAAAACCGGCCAACTCCTGTTCGGGTTTTAGTCTCAAAAATGGTAAGTTTATCGGTTGATCAAACTGATGGGCTTCGATTAGTGGAAGGCTTGGAAATACTAAATTAATTCATTCATTTTTTTGTTTTTGTCCATTCGCATGGGAACAATAAATGATGTCAGCTTAATTAACAATCATTATTCTAAATTTTGCTTTCAGATTTATTTGGCTGACATAAAATAAACTCAACCAAAACAGGTTTCAATCGTTTAGTATGGACACATATTAAAACTAATAAAAATGTATACAGGATTCTTGCACGTTCACGATACACTGAGATGGATACTTTTACTGAGTCTGACAATAACTCTTTTAAAATATCTGGTTGGCTGGCTCGGAAACAAACAATGGAAAAAGTCAGACAATGTTTTAGGAATCGTATTCACTTCGTTGATGGATATACAGTTATTAACAGGGTTGGTTCTTTACTTTTTTTTGAGTCCAGTCACCAAATTAGCTTTATCTGATTTTGGTGCTGCCATGAAAAATGCCGACTTGCGTTTTTATGCAGTTGAACATTTTTCCATGATGCTCATTGCTGTTGTACTTGTGCATATAGGGAGGGCAAAATCTAAAAAGATAAAATTTGATCGGAAGAAGTTTAAGACAGCTTTTATCTTCTTTTTTATAGCTTTGATATTCATGTTGGCAGCAATTCCATGGAACAGGCTTTAAATCAAGGTTAAGTGAAAACATGAAGTCACCAATAAATGATTTAAAATCGTTGTTGGTGATTTTTTTTTTGAACTCAAATGAACCTTTGCTTTTTAGCGTGTACAGTTATTAAAAAAGCATGATCTTTCAGAAAAATAAATATGTGGGATTGATCCTGATCACCAGTTTGCTAACTTTGGGTTTCATTTTGATGAGTGGCAGAGGTTCTTCTGATCCAAATGTTTATAGTGAAGAAATTTTCAGTTTCAGGAGAATCACTCTTGCTCCATTGATCATAGTGGGTTCATATGGTGCGTTAATCTGTCTTATTCTCAAAAAACCGACCAATTGATTTTTAGGAGGAAAAATAAGAAATACAGCGATACTGAGCTTATGCAGCAAATCGTTTCGGGCGATCATGCGGCATTCAGCGAATTATACTATCGGTATAAGGATCGGATGTATTATTATTTTTACCGGATGTTGAGAAACTCATCAGAACTGGCCAACGATTTTTTGCAGGAACTGTTCATGAAACTTATAGAAAAGCCTGAAAGCTATAATCCGAATTATTCGTTCCAAACCTGGTTGTTTTCGGTTGCCAATAACATGTGTAAGAATGAATACCGCCGGAGTGAGGTCCGCAAAGAATACCTGACTTCAGAAGCCTTGAAGCCAAAACTTGATTACATCAGTGAAACACCTGTAGAACCTGAGCAACTGCTTGAAAAAGTTTTCCAGACCTTAACCCTGCTTGGCGAAGAACACCGCTCTGCATTTCTTCTTCGATACCGTGAAGGATTTTCAATAAAAGAGGTGGCCGAAATACTTGAACTTCCCGAAGGGACAGTAAAATCGCGCCTGTATTATGCAAAAAAAATGCTTGCCGAAAAGCTTGAATATTTAAAAGATCAAATTGAATTATAAACTGAAATATCATGACTAAAAAGAATTCTGACCAATTGTTTACTGATCTTCTTCGGAACGATCGGATTGGGGAACCTTCCAAAGCAATCGAAGATCGGTTGATGTATTCTTTTTTACTAAAAAATAGTAGCCAAAAGCTGAAGCAAAATTCGTTTGCCAGTTTCTTCGGATGGTTATTTTCGGTGCAGGGTCTTGGTCTGAAGACTGGCCTTGTTTCAGTTATCCTGTTTGTTTCAGTCATGAATAATCAAATCAATATCGAATCCGGATCAATTTCCTGTACAGATACCATTTTTACCAAACGGGTACTGTTGGCCGATTCAACCAGTTTTGTTCAATCCATTGATTCTCTTCGTACTGATAGTCTGAACTGAAATTCCAAAAATAATCGTATTTTTAAAAGGTTTTGCAGAGCCCTGAACCGGATAATCTGAACACTTAAAAACCTAAACCTTTTTAATACGATGAAATCATCATCCTGTATTTATCATCGATTGACTGAGTTAATTCAGCTACATCCAAATTGTGTGCTGGCTACGGTTATCAGTACACAGGGATCGACCCCTCAAAAAGCCGGAAGTTCAGCTCTGATTGGTGCAAACGGATTATTGGCCGGTACAATTGGCGGTGGAATAACAGAAATGAAGATCATCAAGGAAGCACAGATCCGCTTAAAATCTAAAATATCAGGACTTTTTTCATTTGAACTGCACGGTAGAATTGAAAAAGGTAGCGAATCTATTTGCGGCGGAAGTATGAAGATTTTTATCGATGCAACTCCCGAATTGCACTTGCCAGTTTTCAGGCAGTTAAATAAAAGTATCGAAAATCATATTCCGGGCGTTTTAATTAGTTGGATCGATCAATCTGACCCTGAGAATGTAGATATTACCCGATATTGGGTTACAAAAGATAACGAGCTGTTCTTTCCGGGTAAATTAGGAAAAGCTGTGGATTCGATAGTAGCTAAAATGCTTGATTATCCGGTTGCCTCATGCCAAACGATTGAGATGGATACTCCTGAATACAACAGAAATGACCTTGTTTTACTGGAAGGTATTCTCCCCAAACCAAACCTGATTATTGCCGGAGCCGGACATGTTGGCCAGTCGCTTGCCCCATTGGCTAAAACTCTTGGATTTTCGGTTAACGTTTGGGATGACAGACCTGAATATGCTGATCAGTCCCGGTTTCCTGATGCCGATACTGTTCTGTCAGGTATAGAAAATCTGGAAAAAATAACTGTTCGGCACGATACCTGGGTAGTTATTGTTACACATGGTCATAAAAGTGATGGCGATGTGCTCCGGAAATTCATAGGTTCAGGAGCGGCCTATATCGGAATGATTGGCAGTAAAGCAAAAGTATCCCAGATGAAAACGTTATTCCTTGAAAATGGGTGGGCAACATTTGAACAATGGAATAGGGTTTATAGTCCGGTTGGTTTAGATATCGGGGCGCAAACAGTGGAGGAGATTGCAGTCAGTATTGCTGCCCAATTGATAAAAGTGAAAAATCAAATACTGGTCAACCCATGAATGATGTTTGGGCAATCGTTTTGGCAGCCGGTCTTTCAACCCGAATGGGAACGCAGAAACTGTTGCTGCCTTTCGGGGAAAAAACCATAGTAGAGCGTGTTGTCGAAAACATATTAAATTCAGGAATAACCAGAATTTTGGTTGTGTTGGGATCCGATCATCTTGAAATTGAAGAAGTTTTGAAATCATGGCCGGTTAAAACAATCCGAAATGAAAACTTTCAGGATGGAATGCACACCTCGGTAATTTCAGGTATGAAAGTATTACCTTCGAATGCAAAAGCGGTTTTGATCTTTCTGGGTGATCAGCCATTTATTTCTGGAAATGTGATACAGAATGTTGTTGAAGCCTGGAAGAATTCAGGAAAAGGGATTGTAATTCCATTGTTCCAAGGCAGACGCGGTCATCCGCCACTGTATGATATGAAATTAAGGCATGAGCTTTCAACCCTTAATCCGGAAATTGGACTTAGATCGGTTGCACAAAAATTTCCGGAAGATATTTTTGAAGTGGAAACTTTTTGCGCGGAAATCGTAAGAGACATTGATACTAAAATTGACTACATCAACGAACTAAATAAAATAAAAGAAAATGGCAGAAATTATTCAGTTTGAACTTAACGGAAAGAAAGTGGAAATACCACTTGAAAAAGGCCAGACCTTGCTGTGGGTGCTGCGCGATAATTTCAACCTCACCGGGACCAAATACGGCTGTGGTGAAGGATACTGCGGAGCCTGTACCGTGATCATCAACGGCGAAGCAGTCCGGTCGTGCGGAATAGCTATGGAAGATGTGGCTGGCAAAAAGATTACTACCATCGAAGGCATGTCGGTCAATGGCAAATTGCATCCTGTTCAGCAGGCCTTTGTCGATCACGACGCTCTGCAATGCGGATTCTGTACGCCGGGAATGATCATGAACGCTTATGGACTTCTCTTGAAAACTCCTCATCCTTCCAGAGAGCAGATTATTGAAGGAATGGAAGATAACCTCTGTCGCTGTGGCGCTCATGTACGGATTATTGAAGCTATTGAGTCGGCATCTAAAGTCCTGAAAGTTTAACCTGATAAAACCTTGATTATGAAAGACAATAAATATTATCGGGACGAAGTGCCGGAAAACAATCCAACTTTTGAAGTTGACCGGAGAGATTTTGTGAAACTTCTGGGTGGAGGCCTCTTTATCTATTTCCAGTTGGGCAGTTTCTTAACCGGGGTAGCTGCAGAAGCCGCTCAGCAAAGATCTCTACCAAAGGATTACAATGCTTTTATTCACATTAGTGAGGATGGTACAGTCACATGTTTGGTAGGTAAAATTGAAATGGGGCAGGGAATTATCACTTCCTTCCCGCAGATGGTGGCTGATGAACTGGATGCACCTCTGGAAAGCATAAAAATGATAATGGGCGATACTGAATTGTGTCCGTACGATGCAGGAACCTGGGGATCGCTTTCAACTCGCCAACTCGGCCCTTCATTACTTGCTGCCGTGGCCGAAGCACGGGGTGTGTTACTTTCCCTTGGAGCCGAAAATTTGGGTGCAACTCCTGAAGAATGCAGTATTGAAAACGGAGTGATTTTTATTAAAAACAATAAGAATAAAAAAGTCAGTTTTGGTCAGTTAACCAAAGGGAAAAAGATTGAAAAGTATCTGGATGTAAAACCAAAAATAAAAGATTTCAGCGAATTCAAAATACGTGGGAAGTCATTCAGACATGCTGACGGCGTCATCAAAGTGAAAGGTGAAGCCATGTACTCTGGTGATTTTAAGATGCCGGGAATGCTTTATGCCAAAATACTGAGGCCGCCGTCACACGGGGCAACTTTGGTGAAGGCCGATACTTCGGAAGCCGAAAAAATGGAAGGAATTTCGATTGCCCGCGACAAAGAACTTGTTGCTGTTTTGCACCGTGACATTGAAAAAGCAGAAGCTGCCCTGGCCAAAGTAAAAGCCGAATATAAGTTCGATGAAATGAAGGTGGATGACCAAACCGTCTTTAAACATATGCTTGAATTTCCGTCGGATGCCAAAGTTGTAAAAAGTTCAGGAGATATCGCAACGGGAAAAAGCGCTTCAGACCAGATTTTTGAAAGCGAGTTTCACAACAGTTATGTGGCTCATGCCGCCATGGAAACTCATACCGCACTTGGATTTATGGAAGGCGACAAGGTGGTGGTACGGGCTTCGACCCAAACTCCGTTTGGTACTCAGGATGGGATTGCACGTGAACTTGGTCTTGGACTGGATAAAGTTCGGGTTATTCCACCGTTTTTGGGTGGTGGTTTTGGCGGGAAAACAATGTTCCGGCAGGCCATAGAGGCAGCACGTCTGACCAAAATCACGGGGAAGCCAATTATGGTTTTATGGACCCGAAAGGAAGCCTTTTTCTATGATAATTTCCGGCCGGCTGCTGTTATAAAAATTACTTCCGGAACCGACAAATCAGGAAAGATATCGTTGTGGGACTATCACGAATATTTTGCAGGGGCACGAGGCTCAGATACTATTTATGATGTCCCCAATGCCAAAACAACCAGTTATTCCGCCAAGGATGTTCATCCATTTCTGACTGGTGCATGGCGAGCCCCGGGAAACAATACGAATACATTTGCCCGTGAGTCACAAATTGAAATGATGGCAGCTAAAATTGGTACCGATCCGCTGGATTTTCGCCTGAAAAACCTGAAAGATGAACGTATGATTGGTGTGCTGAAAGCGGTTGCCGAATTGTTTGGCTGGTCTCCGGCCAAATCGCCCAGCGGACGCGGTTACGGAATTGCCTGTGGGTTCGATGCAGGAAGTTATGTGGCCCATATTGCCGAAGTTAAAGTTGATCAAACAACCGGAAAAATTCAGGTCGTCAGGGTTGCCTGCGCCCAGGATATGGGTTACTGCATCAATCCGGAAGGATCAATTATCCAGATGGAAGGATGTATTACCATGGGGATGGGATATGCATTGACTGAAGAAGTGAAGTTTACAGGTGGCGACATTCATACAGCCAATTTTGGGACCTACCAGCTTCCACAATTCTCATGGGTACCAAAAATCCAAACTAAAATTCTGGAAAAAAATGAAGCTCCTCAGGGAGGTGGTGAACCCGCCATTATTTGCATGGGCGGAGTGCTTGCCAATGCAGTTTTTGATGCATGCGGCGCCAGGCTTTACCAACTTCCGATGACGCCGGAAAGGGTATTAGGAGCCATTGCAAAGGTGAAATAGTAGGATTGTTAATAATTATCGCTACGCGGTATTCTTTATCAGTTCAATTTACCAGCAAAGAGCATCAGCTTTTCTTTTATTACTTTTAACTCTGCCTCCTGAAGTGTATCCGATGCCTGTTTGATCAGTTCGTTATACAACGATAACTGATATCCGGCTTCGTCGGAAATTGATTTTCTTTCATTTGCTGGAAATGTGACAAAATATCGGAGCCACTCTTCAAGAGATGAAGCCAATTCCTTGAACCGTATTTCTCCTGACTGTTTTTGTCCGTTTTTGACGTATAATGATGCCATTTGTATGCTTTGATAATCTGCCGGCCAAAGTTTTAAACTGACTGTCTTCTCAGCTTTTTCAAGTACTTCCAGAGCTTTAACTTTTTGCTTTTCTTCGGTAAGTTTTTGTGCCAGACGGTAAAATGCATTCCGGATTTGCATACTGGCCAGCATCCGGCGATGGTGCCAATCGAAATAAACATTTGGATCGGCCAGATTATCCCAATTACAGTTTTTCATCAGCTTGGCATACAGGCCTTCGGCCTCAATCTTTCCCATGTCAAGAACCGAATTGCTGTCGGTTTTCTGATCAGTCAGGCGAAAAACCAAACCATCAAAAATCAGGTTGTCTTTTAATCCATGTTCTTCCGGATCAACCCATGATGTGAAACATACCGGGCGTTTACCTTTGTTTGATGCGATAATGTCGTAAAAAGCCAGATCGCCTTTGTTGATTGCCCTTTGTTTCAACTCCAGATGAACAGATTCCTTTCCGGGAATTTCAATTCTTATTTTTTTCACCGGAATGTAACTTATTTGCTCATGTTCGCCTACGGCCAGTTTGGTTTTTGATGAGTCGCTGGCCACGAATTCAAGAACGTCGGTCATCGGTTGTTCTGATTCGATTTTCGGAACAACATACACATAATCAATTTGTCCGGATTGGTATTTCTGCAATGGGATTGTCATTTTCAGCGCTTCGTTCTGATAAAACCTGCGCCTCAATTGCTGAATGTACCATTCGGCCTGTAAATAGGGCATCACCACTACACGAACGTCACGCCGGATTCCTTCCACTTCCTGACAGTACCAGAGCGGATAGGTGTCGTTATCAGCATGGGTAAACAGGATCGCATCCTTTTCGCACGATTCGAGATAATTTCGTGCCAGGTCACGGGCCGAATACCTGCCAGACCGGTCATGATCGTCGTAATTTTGGGACAATAGTAAAATGGGTGATGCAATCAAACAAATAACCAGCGCCGCAATTTCCGCATATCTTCCCTTTACTAGCTTCTGCAATCCGTTGAAAACTGATAAAACGCCATATCCGATCCAGATACTGAAAACATAGAAAGAACCCACATAAACGTAATCGCGTTCGCGTGGCGTGTTGGGTATTTCGTTCAGGTAAACCACAAGTGCAAAGCTCATCATAAAAAAGAGTAAGCCGGTGGTTAAAAAGCCCTGCCGGTCGTTCCGGTATTGAAAGATAATGCCTAAAATTCCGATCAGGAGTGGCAGAAAATAATAAAAGTTTCGGGCCTTGTTTTCATTTACAACCGCCGGAAGATTCTTTTGAGGCCCGGCAATGAGATTGTCTATCACGACAAATCCCGACTGCCAGTTTCCATTCAATAAATCGCCGTTTCCCTGAATATCATTTTGCCTTCCGGCGAAATTCCACATCAAATAGCGCAGGTACATAAATCCAAGCTGATATTTCAGGAAGAAAGAAACATTCTCCTGAAAAGATGGGACAGTTGTATTCGACAGCTTACCTTCCTCATCCTGAACCGGAATTTTTCTTCCTTTCAAAGCGACCCAATTTTTGTACGATTTGATGTGCCCGGGATCGTTGCTGTGCATCCGTGGAAAGAACCCAACGGTATTTTTGTTGTATTCGATCTCCGGGTTTAATTGGCTTTTTATGTATTTACCTTTGGATGCAATCCAGGTATTTCGTTCCTGATACCCAGATATTACTGATCCAAAACTAGCCCCGTATAAAATAGGCCGTGTTCCGTATTGCTCGCGGTTCAGGTAATTTAACAGGCTGAATGCGCTCTCCGGATTTCCCTGATTGATTGGTACGCCTCCCGATGCACGAACGATAGTTGCCAAATACGAGGTGTATCCAATCAGCAAAAAAGTCAGGCACAATAAGGCCATGTTTAGTTTTGGCATTTGTTTTCGATGACTGTAAAATAACCCGGCAGTAATTGCCCCAACCAGTAAAATCAGATAGGTTATCAATCCTGTATGCAGCGGCAAATGAAGCTGATTGACGAAAAAAAGTTCCAGATTTTTTGACAGGTCGAGCAAACCAGGAATCAAAATCTGGAGTAAGGCAATGATCCCGATTCCACTGATCAGGATTGTAATGATAAATCCCTTGAGTGAGTATTTATATCTCCTGAAAAATATAATCAGCCCGACTGACGGAATAACCAGCAGGTTCAGCAAATGTACGCCAATGGAAAGTCCGGTAAGGAAAAAGATGAGAATAATCCATCGTGATGAGTTTGTTTCATCGGCTTCCCGCTCCCAACGGGTTGCAGCCCACAGAACAACAGCGCTGAACAGCGACGAAAGTGCGTAAACTTCAGCTTCGACAGCCGAAAACCAAAACGAATCGGTAAATGCAAATGACAAGGCTCCAATTATGGCTGCTCCGAATTTTAACAATAACGGGTAGGACTTTCCTTGCTTTTGTTCCATTTTTGAAACCAGCCAAACAATGGTCCAGAACATAAATAGAATAGTTGCCGCACTCGAAACTGCCGAAACCAGATTGATCAAGTATGCTGCTTTGGACGGATTTCCGAAGCTGAACAGGGAAAAAACACGTCCGAGAAGCATAAATAAAGGGGCTCCCGGTGAATGGTTGATTTCGAGTTTATAGGCTGATACCAGAAATTCGCCACAATCCCACAGGCTAAGGGTTGGTTCGAGGGTTAGAATATATACTAAAAGTGAAAGGGCGAAAATGGCCCATCCGGCGATGTTGTTAATTCTTAGCTGATTCATTGGTGAACTTTTTCATTTCTGTACACGCTGAAATGGAAAAGTTCAGAAGGAGGATGTTATTTATTGAGAAATACAGCAGTAATATTGCCAGATTGGTATTGTTTTTCGGAATTATGGCGAAAGAAAAGCTTTTATTTCTTTAATTTTTCCATCAATTCCGATGTACTTATGAATTTCCTAAACCCTTTCTTCACTAATGCATTGACTAAGACTTTATCTCCAGTCCATAATTTGCAATTCAAATGTAATGACAAGGCCACAAACATCACATCATCAAAATCCACGTCTTTGGTCAGCTCATCAGCCTTTAATAAAGATTCTTTGGGAATGAACTCTTCTGAGATAAAGTTAATCTTGGTATATAATATTTCTGTAAGTTCATTAACCTCATAATCACTAAGATTTGTAATTTTCTTAATCTTTTGAAAGTGATTTTGTATCTCAACCTGAAGGAAACGGGGACTATAAAATTTTACAGACTTGTCAGAATGAAGTATTATTTGGCCAATCCAACTTTGTGAATTTAAAATCGCACTGAAAACAATATTAGTATCTACAACAATCTTCATTTCAGAAGTCTTTCGCGATTAGCTTTATACCAATTTGTATTTATTGCAGTCGAAAGTTTATCAACTTCAGACTGGGACACAGAATACTTTGATGTAATTTCTTTATACCTAAAGAAGTTAGCCAATTCTTGAAGTTCGTCAGTGTCAACAGTTGGTAAAAGCCTAATAATTACCTCGGTATTCGTTCTCTCTATAATCATGTTATTCAAGTTTTTACAAATTTAGTTCTTTAATTTGAAAGACAACACGTAGATTTAGGAAAAATAGCAATTTGGCCTTTATTTAAGAAGAAACAGCTTATTGAATGAAACTGGCCGGTACCCCTTTTATCTTTTCAATCTCAACCTTCCGGATAAAAAACTCGCCGCCTTCCGACTGCAATTGAATTTTTCCTTTAGTGAGCGGAATTTTTTGTCCGTTTTCAAGCTTACTGCAATTCGTGTTGACCATTACTACTTGTCCATTCACAACATGTATAGCAGTTTGCCCGAAGCAATACAAATCAACGGTGTTCCATTCTCCAAGCGGCTCTTCGGCATCTTTCATTTTCTTGATTGATCTCCCGTTATCAGTTTCGCTGAAAGCTGTAGCTTGTCCTTCAGGATTATAGAAAAAGGTTTTGCCATCGTCTCCTTTTTTTACTTTGGTTTCGCACCAGGTATTGGCCATCAGGTAAGTGTCGCCAAGGTTATCGTGCATCAGTTGATGTTCGATATTGGCCATCCAGGTTCCGAAGGCTGCGCCAAACGGACCATAACTGTGGTATAATAGACCGCTGTTACGTCGTCCATACACTTTTTCGCCCCACTTAAATTCAAGACGAAGATGGTAATTTCCATATTCGGCTTTGGTGGTTAACGAGGCATTAATATCGCCGGAGATGCGGATCACTTTTCCACCGTCCATTTCAATAACTTGATAAGTAGAGGAAGGTGTGGCTTTTTTAGCAAGGTCTTCAAAACCCGTAACCGGGCTTCCAAGGAATATTTCCCAATTTTTCAGGTTCTTTCCATTGAAAAGCTGTTTTTGAGAAAATGCTGTAATTGACAGGAAACTAAGGGTTGAAAAGAGCAAAAGGGTTTTCATGTTCTTTGGTTTTAGGTTAGTTGCAAAAAAAAAAACTGCCCCATAAAGATAGGGCAGTCTATCGAAATAATAAAATAGAATTTAAAATTAATGTGCTGCAAGTAATTGTTGTGCACGGTCTAAAATAGCCGAATCGTCAATTAAAACAACGCCTCCGCCAGGTCCCGGTTCAATGTGTAATCCCACTGATTTACCTTTATCGTAGTTTGCGCCTCCAAAATAATTCCTGACGGTTTCAACTTCGATCCCAAATTCCTGCGCAATTTGACTGATAGAACCGGCAGGCAAACTGTCTTTGATGTGACGTAATTCGTTAAAAGTGATCTTTCTTTCCATGACAATTAGTTTTTATGGTTTACATCTTTTCCCTTCTAAAAAGCCCTTTAAAGTTAGAATTAATATAGAAATAATAAAAGGGTAATTGCTATGTTTTAATAGCAGGTTCAGGGAGCAGGCATAATTGCAGGTTATTTAACATTTCGTTTTTATTACTTTTGTGCTTGTCTGATAAGCGCTTTAGAACTGAACCCAATGATAAGACCATTCAGATACAGTGAAATAATTAACAATTTTTAAGAGTTATTGAACTCCCAGATGGATGGCATCGTAAATAGCCTGATGCATTTTTGTCCGGATATTCAGATCGTTAATCGTTGTAATTCTGCGTGTTGGATGTACCCGGTTCGAAAGGAAAATAAAAAGCAATTGATTTTCAGGATCGGCCCAGGTGAAGGTGCCTGTAAAACCGGTGTGACCATAGCTTTCATAACTTGCATCAGAAGCTGGAAATCTGTTTTGCCCGTTCGTTCGCTTATTTGGTTTATCAAACCCAAGAGCCCGGCGATTTTCGGTCAGGGGAAACTGAACTTTAGTGAACTCACGGATTGTTTCGGGCTTAATGTATTGTTTTCCTCCGTAATAGCCCAATTGCAGGTACATCTGCATCACTTTGGCCAGATCGTTCGCAGTACTGAAGAGGCCGGCATTGCCCGAAATCCCGCCCAGCAAGGCTGCCAGTTCATCGTGTACATAACCTTGTAAAAGTTCTTTCCTGAAAGCAAGGTCAATTTCAGTCGGGACAATCTCTGTTATTGGAAACCTTTCGTAGGGTTTAAACCCGGTGGAAACAGCGCCTAATGAGTTGAAGAATTCCTTGTTCAAATATTCCTGAAAACTGGTTCCGGTCAATCGTTCGGTTATAAAAGGAAACAGGCTGAAACCTAAATCGGAATAATGAAATTCTTTATGAGCCCGTAATGGCGATTTGATGATGTCGGCTATAATTTGGTTTTTGAAATCAGATCGGACATACCATTTATCAGATATCCTAAGCTGAAATTTTTCTGAGGGTTGGTTACGAAATACCCCATTTCGTAGGTTACTGTTACTTCCTGGTTCAAGCCAAAAGGGTATAAAGCTTTGTAAACGTGACTGATGCGTAAGTACATCGCGAAATGTCATTTCTGATTTGTTGGTATTCAGAAATTCATTAAAATAGGTCGCAAAAGGCTTATCCAGATTAATTTTCTTCTCATCGTATAACTTCATGATGACCGGTAACGAAGCTGTTATTTTGGTAACCGATGCCAGATCGTACAGGTTGTTGTTTTGTACTGCCTGAACCTTTTCGTAGGTAAAATAGCCGTAACTTTTATGAAATATGACTTTTCCGTTTTTGGCAACTAAAACCTGACAACCCGGGAATGCCTTCCTGTTTATTCCGGATGCTGCCAGAGAGTCGAGCTTAAAATTCAGAAAATCTGAGCTGATATTTACTTCTTCGGGAAGCGTATATTTCAAACGATGGATGGATTTGGTCTCCATTCCTGAATTTATCGGGAACATATCCTTTACGGTAACTGGTAGTTTACCGGTTGCATCTGTAGCTCCAAAGATTAATTGTGCCGCCATTTCCTGGGCAATTGAATCATCCTGATAGGCAATTATTAAACTTTTGGTATTGGTGATTGAAGGAAAATTGGGTAACGAATAAGGATTTCCAAAGTATGAAATAATTGTATTCCGACCTTTAAGTTTTTCGATCAGTTCAATCTGCTGATCGGTAATACCGAAACGCCTAAACGGGTACAATCCCATGCCGTTTATTCCTATTATCACTAATTTGTATGGATGCAACTGATTGAGCAACCTGTTTATTTCTTCTTCTGAAGGAGTTTTGCTTATATTGAAATGATCTATTTTTGAATAATTTTCAAGCATTTTCTGGTATGGCGTCAGTTCTGCAGAACCAATCATCAGACTGGCCAATTTTAGAGTATCCAGCCGTTGTAACGGAATCGTGTTAAGCTGATTGATCAGTACAGTCAGAGATTGCTCATGAAGCAAGCGTTTGGTGAGTTGGTAGTGATTGCCGTTTAATTTCTGATTTAGATTTTTTGTTTCAACCTGTTTTTGCTGATCGAGCCCGAGCCATTTTTTTACGGTCAAAACTTTCCTGCACTTCTCGTTGATTTCGTCAGCCGATAATTCTCCATTTTGAACTGCAAGTTTCACCGCCGAAATAGCCCGATCCAACCGAGGCACTATTTCGACCATATCATTGCCTGCTTTCAGCGCTCTTACTGAAGATTCCGCAGATGAATACAAATTACTGATCCCTCTCATATTCATCGCATCGGTAATGACCAAACCGTTAAATCCTAAATCTTTTTTAAGTTTCTTATTAATGATTTCTTCAGAAATTGTTGCCGGAATCCTGCCGTCAGGTTCAAGCGCCGGAACCTGCAAATGACTGGTCATAATTGCGCCAATCCCTTTGTTTATCAGGTATGAAAATGGAAATAACCCGAGGGAATCGAGCTGGCTTCTGGTATGAGCAATTTCCGGCAAATCATAGTGCGAATCGGCCCCAGTGTCGCCATGACCCGGAAAATGCTTGGCAGTTGCCAATACTCCTGCATCCTGCATCCCACTGGCGTATAACCACGATTTTCGGGCTACCTGCATTCGGTCTTCGCCAAACGAACGGTAATTGATAACGGGATTAGCGGGATTCATGTTGATGTCGGAAACCGGAGCCATATTCATGTGAATTCCAAGCAGTCGGCATTGTTCACCGATTTCGAATCCCATGCGGTAAATTAAAGTATCGTTTGTTATTGCCCCCAGAGCCATTTGTATTGGGTAATTCAAGGTTGAATCCAGTCTGAAACCCAAGCCATTCTCGGCGTCAATGGCAATCAAAAGAGGTATGCTGGAGGACTGTTGTAACTCGTTGGTCATTTTTAACTGTGCAACTGGGCTTCCTTGCATGAAAATGACGCCTCCGATTCCATAATTTCTGACAAGTTGAATAAGTTCTTCTACATGTTGGTCATTCTTATTCGAGTAAGCCTGGATCATAAAGAGCTGGCCAATCTTTTGGTCCAGTGTCATTTTTATCATCAGCGAATCAACCCATTGATCTTTATTGTGCTTTAAAAAATCTGGTTTTTCCTGTGCCTGTGAAATTCCTGAAAGTAAAATCAGGAAGAAAAGTAATCGGGATATTTTTTTCATGCGCGTTTAAGATCAGTGGGCAAAGTTAAAAAACTATGAAAATGTTTGACCTTAACAGATCAGGCATTTTGGAATAGTGAGTATTAAAAAAATATTGATTTGTTAATGTTTAAAAACTGCTTTGATGATATTTTACAAGTGATTGCTGAAAAACAAGTTAAAGAACATTTTGTGGTAAGTAGCCTTGTTTTACTGACATTTCCGTTGACTTTGAAATTGATTTTCATACATATTGGCACGAATGTTAAAAAATGTGAAAATCATTTATTATTTTTGGGATACTAAGTATTAGAATTCAACGTTTAAAATCTGAAAAAAATTGGAGTTGAAGAAACTTATCTACATATTACTGGTAGTATTTTCTCTAGGCTATTTATTCTCATGTGAAGATGAGAAATATCTTTCTTCCTCCGATGTAAAACTTCTTTTTTCGGTGGATACCGTCATGTTCGACACCGTTTTTACTACGATTGGATCAACAACCCAGCATCTTAAGATTTACAATCCATTCGATCAGAAAATCCTCATTTCTTCCATAAAACTGGCAAAGGGCGAAACATCAAATTTCAGGCTGAATATTAATGGTGTTTCGGCAAACGAGGTCCAGAACCTGGAGATTGCGCCTTTCGACAGTATGTATATTTTCGTTGAGGTTACTGTTGATCCAAGCGGTCAAAATCTTCCGTTAGTTGTTAAGGATTCGATTGAGTTCGTCACAAACTCAAATCCCCAGCATGTTGATCTGTTGGCCTGGGGGCAGGATTTTAAACTGATTAAAAGGCAGATATTAAAAACAACAACCTGGACTAATGATAAACCTTACCTGGTTTATAATTATGCGTATGTTGACAGTAATGCCACTTTAACCATTGAGCCGGGAACAAAAATTTATTTTCATAAAGATGCGGGTTTATATGTGAAGGGAAAAGTTTTGGCCAAAGGAACTATAGCCAATCCAATCTTATTTTATGGAGACCGGCTTGAAGATATTTATGCCAATGTTCCTGATCAATGGAATGGAATTTTATTGTATTCAGGAAGTAAAAACAACGAATTTGCAAACGTTGAAATTAAAAACGCCAACATCGGACTTCAGGTAGGAAATATTGAGAATGAGGGTTTTGCAACAGTAAAACTTTCCAATGCTAAAATTCAAAACATGGCTTATGCCGGAATATTTGCCATGAAATCTGATATTGAAGCAAATAATTGTTTGGTAACTAATTGTGGTTTTTATGCCGTGGCTCTTCTTGTTGGAGGCAACTATGAATTCAATCATTCAACAATAGCCAACTATTGGGGCGGTTATGGGTTTAAAGCCCGAAGTACGCCGGCAGTTTTAATTTCCAATGTACTAAGTGTTTCAAAAGATAAACCAGCTTATATCGGGGATATTGTTAAAGCTGATTTTGGCAACTCCATTATAACCGGAAATGCGATAGACGGGAATGAATTATTCTTAAAAGGAAACTCAGAAGCCTTGTTTAACTACAAGTTCGACCGCTGTATATTGCAGGTTGCAGATACATTTAAAACCACAAATGCTGATCACTTTATCAATATTTTAAGAGATATTGACCCCAAATTCGTTGATCCGTATAAAAAGATGAATTTTGAACTGGACACGCTCAGTCCTGCCAAAGACGTCGCTAAAGTGGCAATCGGCAAGCTGTTCCCGCTCGATTTAAAAGGCCGTGATCGTTTCCTGGATAAAGGCCCGGATATCGGCGCTCTTGAACGGCAGGAAAAGAAAGCCGCCAAATAAACAATGACCTTCATTTTGCCCTGATTGGTTTTTTCATTACTTTCCCTTACTAATATTCTTAAACTTCTTAGTCTGTTATGCTGAAGTTTTTCATTGGTATGAAGCAGTTGTCAGTTCTTGGTTTTCTGCTGGTCTTGTTGATGGCTCATGAAAGTCAGAGTCAGGATAGATCAGGAAAAGATGAGTATTCGTTCATGTTCTATAATGCTGAGAATTACTTTGATTGTGAAAATGATTCCCTGACAAACGACGATGAATTCACGTTTGAAGGGGCCAGAAGATGGAATAAGGGGAGATTACTGGATAAGACCGACCGTTTGGCAAAAGTCATTATTGCATCCGGCAAATGGAATCCCCCCTTGTTTGTCGGACTCTGCGAGATTGAAAACAGGAGCGTGCTTGAATTACTGACGAAAAGTACAATCTTGTCAAAATACAATTATAAAATTATTCAGAAGGATTCTCCTGATGAACGTGGCATTGATGTAGCATTGATATTTCGTCAGGACTTATACCGGCCATTTGATTACCAGTATATAAAAGTTGCCGATCCGGCAGAACCAACCTTCAAAACGAGGGAAATCCTTCAGGTTAGCGGAGTTTTGAATGGCTGCGATACCATCCATGTGTTTGTAAACCACTGGCCTTCGAGGTATGGCGGAATAATGGAAACGGTCAGGTTTCGTAAACTGGCGGCTGAAACGCTCGAAATGGCAGTAGAAAACTTGAAGACTAAATTTCCGGGAGCAAAAATTGTTTGTACCGGCGATTTTAATGATACGCCCCGCGATGAAAGTCTGACCAAAGTATTTGGAGCAAAAGAAACTAACGATGCCGGTCATCGCGGTGAAATGATAAACCTATCATCAGGATGGATGTCGGAGGCGGTACAAACCTTGAAGAATCAGTATTCCTGGGAAGTATTTGATCAATGGATTGTTTCGGACAGTTTTCTGAGCGTCAATCGTTGCTTCAGATTTTTAAATGCTGAAATTATGCATGCTTCCTTTTTACTTGAACCTGATACCAAATTTGGTGGCGTGAAACCAAAACGCACTTACATCGGATTCAAATATCAGGAAGGCTTTTCAGACCATCTTCCTGTACTGATTCGGATTCAATTGCTGAATCAATGATTATTAACAGGGACTAAGCCAAGTTCCTTCGCCTTTTCCAACATGAATTGATAAGCCTGATCGTGATCATTATGAATAATCCCATCAAGGATGGCTTCTTTGATTGCACTCTTTATCAGCCCGATTTCCCGGCATGGCCCAAGTCCAAAAACTTCCATGATTGTTTCTCCGGTAACCGGCGGCTGAAAATTCCGGATATGGTCCCTCTCTTCCAGATCTTTCAATTTTTGGCGTACAAGCTGAAAATTGGCGTAGTATCTTTTTACTTTCTCCTGATTTTTGGAAGTAATGTCAGCCTCGCAAAGAGTCATCAAATCATCAATGTCATCTCCTGCTTCGAAAAGTAATCTTCGCACAGCCGAGTCGGTCACTTCCTCTTCTGAAAGTACAATTGGCCGCATGTGCAGTTCTACCAGCTTTTGGACGTACTTCATCTTTTCATTCAGCGGGAACTTCATTCTTTTAAACATTGTTGGCACCATTTTGGCCCCGATGAAATTATGGGAATGAAATGTCCAGCCCAATTGTGGCGAATACTTTTTTGTTGCCGGTTTGGCAATATCATGAAGTAAAGCGGACCAACGCAGCCATAAATTACCGGTGTTTGGCGCAATGCGGTCGAGTACTTCCAAAGTATGGTAAAAATTATCTTTATGGCCAATCCCATTCACTTCTTCCCGTCCTTTCATCCGGAATAATTCGGGAAAAATAATCTCCAGTAAACCTGTCTTTTCAAGCAGCTTAAACCCGATAGATGGTTTTGATGACAAAATGATTTTATTGAGTTCTTCCCCGATTCTTTCTTTCGAAATAATATGAATCCGGTCCTTGTTTTTTGCGATTGCGGCAAGTGTTTTATGCTCAATGGTAAAACCCAGTTGAGTAGCAAACCGGATGGCTCTCATCATTCGTAGAGGATCGTCAGAAAAGGTAATTCCCGGTTCAAGAGGGGTACGGATAATTTGGTCTTCAATATCCTGAATTCCACCAAATGGGTCAATCAGTTCTCCAAACCGAGGACCGTTCAGGCAGATGGCGAGCGCATTGATTGTAAAATCTCTTCGGTTCTGGTCTTCTTCAAGTGTTCCGTCTTCAACTATAGGATTTCTGGAATCTTCCCGGTACGATTCTTTGCGGGCTCCAACAAATTCTACCTCGAGCGATTGGTACTTAAGCATGGCCGTACCATAAGTTTTAAATACACTTACCTGAATGTTTGGCCCTAATTTTTTGGCTGCCATTTCGGCTAACTGAATGCCGCTTCCAATGGTTACTATATCAATGTCAGGCGATGGCCGGTTTAGGATCAGGTCCCTGACATAACCTCCAATTACATAAGTTTCCTGATTGAGATGGTCGGCCAGTGAAGATATTACAGAAAATATATGGTGCTGCAAATGTTGCTTCATGAAAGAAATTCCGGAATGTGGATATTTAAATACTTATATATGACAATTTGTTTTCAGATTGTGACAAAATTACAATTAATTGCAGTTTCAGGCTTCAATCGAACTTTTTTATTTGTTGGCACATGAATTGATATACACATATTAAAAAATGTATATATTTGTATAATTAAAATTTAAGCCATGTTAGAACATTTAAATCAAGAGACATTCAAAGCGAAAGTATTTAATTTTGAACTCAATAAAGAATGGAAATACGAAGGAAAAGTTCCTTGTATGATTGACTTTTATGCCGATTGGTGCGGCCCATGCAAAATGGTTGCCCCGGTATTGGAAGAACTCCAGAAAGAATATGGGAGTAATCTTGTTATTTATAAGGTTAACACTGAAAATGAGCGCGAACTTTCGGCCATGTTCGGTATTCAAAGTATTCCTTCCTTACTTTTTGTCCCGATTGACGGTCAGCCACAAATGGCGATGGGCGCTTTGCCAAAGTCCTCATTTGAAAAGGCAATTGCCGATGTACTTCATGTTCAGAAACCCTCAGTCAATTAAGCATATTAGGTTAGTAAATCAAGAATTTTCTCGAGATGGATCCCTCTGGATCCTTTGATCAGAATAAATTTGTTTTCAATAGGTTGTGTTTGTAGGTAGTTAGAAAGAAGTTCGACTTGTTCGAACTTCTTTTTTTCTGTCCGGTCTTTTGTATCTTTAAAAAGTGGGCCAACCAGAAAAACATCCGTGAAATTCTGATTTTCGATATAATCAACAATATTCTGGTGTTCTGCTTCCGATGCTTCCCCCAATTCGAGCATGTCGCCAAGAATCAGGCATTTCTGATCTTTTTTAATTGTTGCAAAGTTGACCAGGGCAGCCATCATACTGGTTGGATTGGCATTATAGGCATCCATGATAATGGTGTTCTTGTCTGTATTGATCAACTGAGAGCGGTTATTGGAAGGGTTATAATTTGCCAGCGCTGCCTGAATTTTCAAAGGGTCAACCTCAAAATATTTACCCACACAGGCGGCAGCCAGCAAGTTTTCAAAATTATAATCGCCTACCAGTTTCGATTTAAGGTAGAGCCATCCACTTGCAAAAAGGGCTTTAACAACCAGGTAACTTTCAGTACTTGCCAGTTCTCCGGCCAAATAATAATCGGTCGAATTTCCGTAGGTGACTTTTTCAATTCCTTTTGCCTGCTCAACCAGAAGCGCATTGTCGGCGTTAATAAAACATTTTGCCTTTTTCCCTTTCAGGAAATGGTACAATTCAGATTTTGTCCTGATTACTCCTTCGAAAGAGCCAAAACCTTCGAGGTGAGCCTTGCCGATGTTGGTTATCATTCCAAAATCAGGATTGGCAATTTGGCATAGTGCATTTATTTCTCCTGGATGGTTGGCTCCCATTTCAACAACCCCGATTTCGGTTTCTTTGGTCATTGACAGAAGAGTAAGCGGCACTCCAATATGATTGTTGAGGTTTCCCTGAGTGAAATTAACTTTGAATTTTTTGGAGAGAACAGCAGCTACAAGCTCTTTGGTTGTTGTTTTCCCATTTGTTCCGGTGATAGCTATAACTGGTAAACCTAGCTGGTCGCGATGATAACGGGCCATTTGCTGAAGGCATAATAAAACATTGTCAACAACAATGAACCGATCGTTCAGCGCGAATTCAGGTTCATCAATTACTGCAAAAGCAGCTCCTTTAACTAATGCTTCACCGGCAAAAGTATTTCCATTAAAAGTTTCTCCCTTTAAAGCAAAGAAAATACTGTTGACTGGAATATTTCTGGAATCGGTTGTTATTACCGGATGATCAAGAAAAATAGCGTATAAACTTTCGATGTTCATTCTAGGTTAAAAAATAAAACCTCACTTTTTCAAATGAGGTTTCATATTAATATTGGTTGTTTTAACTAATTAAAATCCGTCAGGACTTCCGACACGGGTCATTGCACAACGGAATCCAAGATCGCTGGCCGATTCTGTTTCAGGTTTGTATCTGCGGGTTCCGGGAACTAACCAGTATGGACGGTCTTTCCAGCTTCCTCCTTTGTAAATCCGGGCATTGTCGGACACCAGCGAAGAGAACTGTCCTTCTTTGGTTGATTGAATGTACATGTTATTGGTTTTTGTTTTGTCCTTTTGTGCATTCCAATCTTCACCTTCAATAACCTGCGAACGGTAATCTCCATCATCGAAGTTTCTGTAATCAGCAATTGTATCTTTAACCAGTTCCCCAAATTCATTGCGAACCAGTTTGCCATCAGTGTCAGTCCTGTATTTGGTAAATGTATTTCCACGGAATGGCTGAAATTCAGCCACATCGTTGGACGATAACGGACGATAAACATCGCTTACCCATTCGTTAACATTGCCAGCCATACAGTATAGGCCGTAATCATTAGGTTCGTACGATTTAACAGGAGCTGTAATATCGGCATTGTCGTTTAAGGCTCCTGCCATACCCATTAAGTCTCCACGGCCACGGGTAAAGTTAGCCAACATCTGGCCTTTTGTTTTCTTATTATCATCGCGTAAATGTGATCCTTTCCAGGGATATAGTTTACGGTCGGTCAATAATTCATCTTCTGTATTTCCAACTAATCCTAAAGCTGCATATTCCCATTCAGCTTCAGTCGGCAGGCGGTAATTAGGTAATAGCAATCCATCTTCCCAACGAATCTTTCTGGCTGTTCCGGCTGCGTCTTTCAAAGGATTTTTCCCTTCAGTTCCCTGGTACATACCAGCAAGAAATGTTTCGGTTGTAAATACATTTTGTCCGCTCTGGGTATTATCTGAAACAATAATTCCTTTGTCAATGAGAATCTTTTCGTTGACACGATCGGTTCTCCACCTGGAATAAGCATCGGCCTGTTTCCATGAAACTCCAACAACGGGATATTCCCCGTATGCCGGATGACGCAGGTAATTGGAGATGTATGGTTCGTTATAGGCTAACTCTTCCCTCCACACTAATGTGTCGGGTAGCGCTGTTTTGTATTTTTCCGGATTATTAGGATAAACTCTTCTAACCCAGAATAAATATTCACGGTAATCAAGGTTCGAAACCTCAGTTTCATCCATGTAAAATGAAGCAACCGTTACTCTTCGCGGAACATTATTCCAGTCATACATCACATCCTGCTCAACGCGGCCCATGGTAAAAGTACCTCCCTGTATAGAAACCAAACCGGGTCCGGTTTCTTGTTCATAGTTATCATCTGCCAGAAAACCACCATTTTTGGGATCGCCAAAATCCCATCCGGTTGAATGGGACGTTCCGGTACTGCCACCTTTGCCTTTTCCAAACAATCCGCATCCTGCCATCAAAGCAGCAAGACCAAATAACATTATGGATCTCAATTTCATTGTTTATTTCTTTTCCGTTATTTAAAAATACTCACAAATATAACTAATTTGTTGAATTGATATTGTTCAGGTAATCAATCTTTTTTTTACAGTTGTATGGTTCTGCTGTATATCTTTGCTTCCACAGGCAGCATTTAGTAATAATTTTATTTACTTTGGAAACATAACATTATACTATTGGCTTAAATACTCCGTTTATTGAATACTGAAATTTATAACCCGAAAATGTCAAGATTATTTTATTTCTGTGTGTTTTTTTTCTTTACATCAACTGGTTGGGCTGATGATTTTAAGCGAACAATCCATTGGTTTAATAATGAACAGATTGACGGGGAAAATTTTAAATCATTTCCGGGGTTTGAAGGCAGCATAACTACTAGTGAGACGGGGCACCCATATTGGTTCGAAAGCTTTGAACTTGGTGAAACAGAAGTTGAAGCGCTTATCAGAGATGCTGTTTTTGAGTTTATTGGTGATACTTTATTTGATTCTCCCCTGATCACAGAAGACCATTTGCAATATGGACAGGAGATTGGCTCATCTTCCGGAAAATCATTTTTGCGTTTGACGATCAATCCATTTATCCGAAGAGATAACCGGATCGGGAAGTTGACCGGATTTACGATTTCATTTCAAGAGAACCCTGCGCTTTTAAAAGGGGCAAAAGCTTCCTTTCCCTGGAAATCATCATCAGTATTGGCAACTGGAAAATGGATAAAGATTAAAACCAAAAATAAGGGTATTTATAAAATAACTTACGATCAGCTTAAATCGTGGGGATATTCGAATCCTGATCAGGTTGCGCTGTATGGGAATGGAGGGTACATGTTGTCAACTCTAAACAGTGAACCGCCGATAGATGATTTGAAACCTTGCCCGATTTTTAAAGGAAAAGACAATTCAGGTAAGGATTGTATCTTTTTTTACTCAACAGGTACAGTTAAATTCAATCAGGATATTGAAACAGGTAATTTTAAGCATCAGCAGAATTATTATGCTTCCGAGTCTTTTTTTTACCTCACCGATTTAGGAAATGCAAAAACCATTGGTAAAGTTGCAGAAATAAATGAACCTGCAGGGCAGCAGGTGTTTTCATTCCCCAATTACAGTTTTTATGAAAAGGAATTGCAAAACCTGATTTCTTCCGGAAGTCAATGGTTTGGTGAACAGTTCAAACCGGGCGGATCGCACTCTGTTAACCTTTCGCTTGACGATGCTGACTTATCAAAACCAGCCCGATTTTCGGTTTATGTAGCCGGAAAATCATCGTCGGCCAGTAGTATGAATGTTTTGCTGAACGGAAAACCAGTCAAAGATATTTCATTTCAAACTGTTGATGTTGGTGATCCAACCGTTTACTTTGCCGATGACCGCATCGTGGAATTCACTGAATCACTTCCGTCGAAAAACCTTCAGGTCAAACTGACTTACAATGCCTCCAACAGCTCGTCGGATGCCTGGCTCGATTATGTCTCAGTCAATTACCAGAGCCTCCTCAGTATTAATTCTGATGTGTATTTATTTAAAGGCAGGGGGGTAAACGGTCAGATTCAGGTATCAGAGTTTGTCCTGAACGGCGCCACACCGGCAACTAAAATTTTTGATGTTACCGATTTGAGTAACATATCCGAAATGCCGGCAACTTTTACAAACAGTCAGTTGAAGTTTAAATCGAAGTCTTCCTTTTTTCGCGAATATATTGCTTTTAACCCGGCAGGTTCAATTCCATCCCCTGAATTGGTTGGAAATATTGCTAACCAAAATTTACATTCCGGAGATTTGTCGGAGTTTATTATCGTTTCCCATCCAACCTTACTGAGTACGGCCAACGATTTGGCCAATTTTCACCGGAATACCGATCAAATGTCGGTGCAGGTGTTGACACCAGAACTTATTTATAACGAATTTTCAGGAGGGCTTCCCGATCCATCCGGATTTCGGAATTATTTCAGGATGTGTTACGATAAAGGGAAGCAAAGTGGAAAAAACACCTTGAAATACATTTTACTAATGGGTGACGGAACGTTCGATAACCGGAATATATTGGGTAAAAACCTGAATATGATCCCAACTTTTCAATCGGATAATTCGCTTTCGCCAACTGAATCGTTTGTTACCGACGATTTTTTTGTTTTTCTGGATGAAAATGAAGGTGGTTATTCAGGTATAGTTGATTTGGGAATTGGTCGCATACCTGCCCGAACTCTTGATGAGGCCAGAATTGTTGTGGATAAAATCAGGAATTATCAAAAGCAGGAGGCTATGGGTAATTGGCGAAATGTGGTGACTTTCATCGGCGACGATGAAGATAACAGCACTCACATGGGGCAGTCAGAAAGTTTGGCCAACTTCATTAATAAAACTTATCCTGCTTTTTATACCGACAAGATTTATTTTGACGCGTACCGGCAGATATCAACTTCGGGAGGCGAAAAATATCCCGATGTGACTACAGCCATCAACAACAGAGTGAAACAAGGCACTCTGGTTATGAATTACACCGGACATGCCAATGAGGAATTTTTGGCTGATGAAAAAGTATTGGACATCCCAATTGTTAATTCATGGAGTAATTATACACGGCTTCCGATTTTTGTGACTGCAACCTGCGAATTTAGCCGATTCGACTCCAACGGAACTTCGGCTGGCGAACATATTCTTTTCAATCCAGCCGGCGGCGGAATTGGCTTGTTTTCTACTACACGGCTGGTATATTCAGGAGCAAATTTTGTTTTGAACAGCAAATTTTTCAAATACATTTTTGAAAAAGATCAATCAGGCAAAAACTTGCGTTTAGGCGATGTGATGCGCCTGGCAAAGGCTTCGGCCAATACCGGGATCAATCAGTTGAACTTTACTTTGCTGGCCGACCCTGCGTTACGGTTGGCTAATCCAAATCTGAAAATTGAAACAACCAGCATCAACGGAAAAAATGTAGTCTCCGGATTGGATACCATTCGGACGCTTTCTGTAGTCACAGTCAAAGGTTATGTCGCCGGCAATAAAGGATCTAAGCTTAATACTTTCAATGGCGAGATTATTCCAACGGTCTATGATAAAGCCATGCAGGTTAAGACTCTTGGAAATGCAGGTGAAGAACAAATGGATTATACGGTGCAGAACAATATCATTTATCGTGGTTTGGCAACGGTTAAAAATGGGGACTTCGAATTTTCGTTTTTCGTACCGAAAGATGTTTCCTACAAACTCGACAAAGGCAAGATTCTTTACTATGCCTTTAATGATTCGGTTGATGCGCAGGGTTATTTTGACAATTTTTACATTGGTGGATCTTCGAATGCGGTTATTGCAGATTCAAAAGGGCCGGATATTGAGCTATTCATTAACTCTGAATCATTTAAAGATGGCGGGACAGTGAGTGCAAGCTCTGTTTTAATTGCAAATATCAGTGACGATACAGGTATCAATACTGCCGGAACAGGAATCGGACATGATATTACTGCCGTTTTGGATGGTGATAATTCGAATGTCATGGTTCTGAACGATTATTTTCAGGCCAGCAGGGATAAATATACTGAAGGAACGATTGTATTTCCTTTGATTAAACTGGCTGAAGGGAATCATACCCTGAAATTAAAAGTTTGGGATGTATTGAATAATTCATCTGAAAAGGAAATTCGTTTTGTGGTGAAGGACGATTTTCGGATTGAATCTGTCATGTGCTATCCGAATCCGATGCAGGAGCAAACCAGCTTTGTTTTCACGCACAATCAGCCTGACGAAGCATTCAAGGTAGATTTGGAGGTTTTTCAGGCCTCCGGAACCAGAATTGATTTGGTCTCAGCTAAAGTTAGTTCTCAGGGAACGGAAAGCCTGCCATTGGATTGGGTGCCATCATCGAGGATGGTGAAAATGAGGCCGGGAGTATATATTTACAGGATTTCAGTAACAAATCCTGAAGGGAAGTCCGGTAGCGCATCAGGCAGGCTTGTTTTTGTGCATCGTTAATTTTTCCACAGGCTTTGTTTTTTTCCAATACTATTTTACCACATTGTCCGTTTAGTTTTTTGAGTTGCTAAATGATGTAACTCTTATACAAAGCTTTATATTTGCACATTCAAAATTTGACCGATTTTCAAGATGAAGAAAATTACCCTTTTACTGGCTATCATTCTATTTGTTGGATTATCTGTTCAGCTTACACATGCACAAAGCAGAACATCTACAACCGGAGCCAATACCATTACCACCGGAGTACCGTTTTTAACTATTGCACCCGATTCGCGTGCCGGAGCAATGGGCGATGCCGGCGTTTCTACCTCTCCTGATGTGAATTCGCAGCACTGGAATCCCGCCAAGTATGCTTTTGCAGAAAGTGAAATGGGCATTGGTTTGTCCTACACCCCCTGGTTGCGTAATCTGGTTTCAGATATCAATCTGGCCTATTTGGTTGGTTACAAACGGTTGGATGACCGACAGACCATGAGCGCTTCGTTGCGGTATTTTACATTGGGCGACATCACCTTCATGAGTGAATATGGTGATCCAACCGGTCAGCAAAGTCCGAATGAATTTGCCGTTGATATGGGATATACCCGTCTGCTTTCCGAAAATTTTTCGGGAGCTGTGGCTATTCGTTATATTCGCTCTGACCTTACCGGCGGACAGTTGGTAAACGGAACCGAAACTCATGCCGGAAGCACTTTTGCTGCTGATGTGGCATTCTACTATCAGAACGAAATCCGGGTTAACCGTAAGATGTCAACTCTTGCAGCCGGGATTGATATATCGAATATTGGTGGCAAAATTTCATATACCGACGGCGAAACCAAAGATTTTATCCCAACCAATCTAAGACTTGGGATTTCATACAAAACTGAAATGGATAAGTACAACACCATCACTTTTGCATTCGATGCAAATAAACTTCTGGTGCCAACTCCTGATACCGCTTCGGTTGATATTATTACAGGATTAGGTTCCGACAAATCGGTTGTTGCCGGAATGTTTAGTTCATTTACAGATGCACCTGGTGGTATGTCCGAAGAATTTAAGGAAATAAATTTTTCTCTGGGCGCCGAATACTGGTACAACAAACAGTTTGCCCTGCGTGCCGGATACTACTACGAAGATGTCACCAAGGGAAACCGTAAATTTTTTACAGCAGGCGCCGGATTAAAGATGAATGTTTTTGCACTCGATTTTTCATATCTGCTGCCAATAGCACAAAATAATCCTTTGGCTAATACACTTCGCTTTACACTTTCGTTCGACTTTGAAGCATTCAACAAGCAGAGGAAATAAGATGAAATTCCGGATTGGATACGGATATGATGTACACCGTTTAACAGAGGGAGAAACCTTATGGCTGGGCGGTGTTTTAATTCCTCACAGCAAAGGTACTGTTGCTCATTCCGATGGAGATGTGCTGATTCATGCCCTTTGCGATGCCATGCTGGGAGCCGCCAAAATGGGCGATATTGGCAGGCATTTCCCTGAAACTTCTTCGGAATACAAAAATATTGACAGCAAAATATTGTTGCTCAAAACCAATGAACTCATTGCTTCTAAAAATTACCGGGTTGGAAACCTCGATGTGACCATTGCAGCACAAAAACCAAAACTCAAACCGTTTATTCCTGAAATGGAATCTGGGATTGCACGTATTCTTGGAATTGATGTGGATGATGTTTCAATAAAAGCTACCACTACCGAAGAACTGGGATTTGAAGGCAGAGAAGAAGGAATTTCAGTTCATGCCGTCGTTTTGCTTGAAAAAATAAATTGAATCATGAAAAAAACATTGGTTATTGGTGCAAGCGAAAATCCCGACCGCTATTCGTTTAAAGCTATTCAGGCATTGGTTTCACATGGTCACGAAGTCGTTGCAATCGGCTTGCGCGAAGGTCAGGTTTCCGGTGTTTCATTCAATGCCGAAAAACAAGCTTTTGAAAATATTGATACAGTAACTTTGTATGTCGGGCCGCAAAATCAGACTGAATACTATTCCTATATTTTGAGTTTAAAGCCCCAGCGCGTCATCTTCAATCCCGGAACCGAAAATCCGGAATTCATCGCTCAATTAAAAGCTGCCGGAATTTACCCTGAGATTGCCTGTACCCTTGTTTTGCTTGCCACCGGGCAATACGAATAATGGAAACCATTCGATCTATTCAGGCGTTCAATCAGATACTGGCAGAAAATGATGCCGTTCTGACCTATTTTTCCACAGAAAACTGTTCGGTGTGCAAAGTGCTGAAACCCAAAATCATTGAGATGATCGGAGAATCGTTTCCAAAAATGAAAATGATTTTTATCGAATCTGATCATTTACCTGAATTGGCCGCGCAAAACAAGGTTTTTGCTGCCCCGACGATTCTGGTTTTCTTTGCTGGTCGCGAAACTATTCGAAAAAGCCGGACATTTGGGTTGGATGAGCTGAGATCAGAGATTCAACGTCCATATTCCATTTTATTCGGATAACTTATGATCACATGTTCCTGACAAGAGGACACTTCCCTCAAAATATCCGGTCGTATTGACAGGGCGAAGCATGTGGTTCACCTTTTGAAGTATAGGCTATAACGGCATAATTAAGGCATTCCCCGATAATCTGAGATAGCTTGTCAGAAGTTTTGCAACATTTGCCAACTTTGTTTTAACAGAAAATGTTCAGATTTTGCTTAAATTAGAAATTAAAATTAAAAAGTAAATAAAATGAAAAAGACGTGGATTATTTTAGCAGTAATTGCAGTAGTTATATTTATGGTGGTTTCGTGGTTTTTTGGAACCTACAATAAAATGGTTAGCATGGACGAAGGTGTGAAAGCACAATGGTCACAGGTTGAAAACGTTTACCAGCGCCGCGCCGATTTGATCCCTAATCTGGTTAGTACAGTTAAAGGCTATGCCGATTTTGAACAAGAAACCTTAACCCAGGTTGTTGAAGCCCGTGCGAAAGCTACCTCGGTGAATATTAATCCTGAAAAACTTGATGCAGAGTCGCTACAGAATTTTCAGCAGGCGCAGTCAGGTTTATCTTCTGCTTTAGGCCGGTTGATGGTGGTGGTTGAAAAATATCCTGATTTGAAAGCCAACCAGGGATTTCTGGATTTACAGGCTCAGCTGGAAGGATCTGAAAACCGGATTACTGTTGAACGCATGAAATTCAATGAAAGCGCTCAGGGATATAATACCTTGATACGTGGGATACCCAACAGCATGATTGCAGGTATAGGCGGATTCGAGAAGAAAGCATACTTTGAGGCCGAAAAGGGCACAGAAAAAGCACCCGAAGTAAAATTCTAAAAATAGCAACTGGCTATTGGCCGCTAGTTGCTGGCAGCCAGTAGCTTTCTTTAGTTCATTTACCACTAATTCCAAGAACATGTCAGTCGAAAATTTTTTCAGTAAAGAAGAAAAGAAGCAGATTACTGATGCTATAGCTGAAGCCGAAAAAAATACTTCAGGAGAAATAAGGTTGCACATGGAGGGGCATTGCACCATTGATGTACTCGACCGTGCAGCTTATATTTTCGGGAAGCTGAAAATGCTTGAAACTGCTCAGCGAAATGGTGTTTTATTTTATCTGGCTGTTCACGATCATAAATTTGCAATTTTGGGTGATGCCGGAATAAACCAGTTGGTTCCTGCTAATTTCTGGGATGAAATTAAGGAAACAATGCTTGCTTATTTCAAAGAAGGTAAGTTTACTGATGGACTGGCAAAAGGTATCCTGATGGCCGGAGAACAATTAAAGGCGAATTTCCCATTCCACAAAGATGATGTTGACGAACTTATGAACGAAATATCCTTCGATAAAAACATATAAAATGAAACACATATTACTGATCTTATTTATTTCGGTGTTTTCCCTTTCAGTTTTTGCGCAGGATATTCCGGAACGGCCCAATCCGCCGCGTTTAGTCAACGATCTGGCCAATGTGCTTTCCGATCAGGAAGAACAGCAACTGGAATCGGAACTTGTTCAGTTTAATGATCAAACATCCACCCAAATCGCGATATTAACATTTCCGGATTTGAATGGATACGAAATTGCTGATTTTGCCACTCAGGTGTTTAATAAATGGCAGATTGGTCAAGCTGAGAAGAATAATGGAATTTTAATCGTATTTAAACCTAAAACGGCAAATGCTAAGGGAGCTGTTTTTGTTGTTACTGGCTATGGTTTAGAAGGAATTTTACCGGATGCAGTAATCAACCGTAATGTAGTTGATTACGAAATGATTCCTCGTTTTAAGAAAGGCGATATTTATGGTGGATTATACGCGGGAAGTAAGGTTATTAAGGAACTTGCTGCACAGGAATATACTGCTGAAGCCTATCAAAAGAAAACCAGTGGAAAGAAGAAATCAGAAAAAGGTGGGGGAGGCTTCATTCTTGTTGTTCTGATTATTATTGTTCTGGTGTCAATTTTTAAAGGCGGACGAGGCGGCGGATACAGCACAAGGGGAAGTTTGCCGTTCTGGCTGGCTTTAGGTCTGCTTGGTGGAAATCGTGGAGGCGGTTCTTTTGGCGGATTCTCCGGAGGAGGTGGAGGTTTCGGTGGCGGCGGATTTGGCGGCTTCGGAGGTGGAATGTCTGGCGGAGGCGGCGCCGGAGGAAGCTGGTAAAACTAAAGTTCCAGATTCCAAATTTCAAGTTCCAGATAGCATCTCGTTACCAAATTCCTCTTTTACCGAAGACAAACATTCCAGATAAGCCGTTAGCGGGTACAATTCCTCGTAGTACCAAAGCGATGCGAAATATAATCCGATGGGAGCAGCAATCATCCCGTCGGATTTTACTTTTTCAGCCAGCCATTTTATTCCTGAAGCACATTCTTCCTGAAATCCATTCCTGACAAGTGCCGTAATTGCCAGTGAAGTTTCTTCAATGCTTCCTCGACTATTTTTTGCTCCGCCCCAGCTTCCATCCAGATTCTGAGCAGAAATCAAATAACGGCAACCATGCTCAATCATTAGTTTACAGATCACAACATACTCATTTCCTAAAGGGGTATTTAATGTTTCGTTCAGGTAGGCTGTTACTCGTGCTGTGCCATAAACCGGATTGGTCCGATCTGCGGTATGCTGATTCCCAAACCACAAAGGCAGCCAATAACCAGTTTGGCGCTGTTGTTTTTGCAGATAAATTATAGCCTCAACAAACGACTTTTTAATTCCTGATAACTGCTTGGCGCTCAATGAATAGCCTAAAATGTGTGCAGTTCCAGCCATCGCCAAAATTGCATGGCCGGTCAGATCGGAACAACTCTGATCAAATGGCAACTTTCCCCAACCACGCGAAAAAGTAGGAAAACCACCATCGTTGTTCTGTAGTTGCATCAACCAGTTGCACCCGGCCAAAACGGACTTGCTGACCGATTCGGGATTCTCCTGATTCAGCGACAGAAGGGCCAGAATCGTTCCCGGCGTATCGTCGCCATCGGGAACAGAACCCGAGTGCGAAGTCCAGCCCCACCCGCCTGTTTGAGTTCCATTAAATGGGTGGATTTGTTTATTCTGAATAGCCAATAAATGATTGGTCAGTTTTTGCTTATCATCCGAAGTCAAAATATCCGGTTGATTTTTTACCGATTTCACGGCCAGTGTTGTTACCCAGGTTGACAAGTCAATGTCAATTGGCCAGCTCCCATCTTCGCGCTGAGTCTGCTTCAGAAAATTCATTCCATCGCGAACAACTTCCAGATAGCGATAACCCGATTTGATCAGACACAAACATACAAACGCAGTGAGCGGAATGGCTTCCAGATAACCGCCACTTTCGGGCTGAATTTTCCTGAGTAACCGGAGCGATTTATTAATCGAAGCCTCACGAATCCAACGCATCAACGGATTCTTCCTTTTCTTAAACCGAAAAATCGCAATACCAACCGCTACCAAAGCCGGAATGGCATAACTCACCACACTCAGGTTTAACATGCTGTAAAACGAACGGGGCAATAACGAAAGTTCGAAAGGTAATTGAGGAATCGAATCAAAAGCCTCTTTGCCAGGAACTTCGCATAATGCACACATGGTCAAAATTGGCACCGAAAAAGTACGGTCAGTTTTATAAAAATCAAGGATCGCCTGAATTAATTGTTTTGAGTTGACATCGATGTTTTGCGAACGCAGACAGTCGCCTAACTGCTGCAACAACACTACATTTGAACCAGCCTCATTGGTGATTTTTGCGGCAGCATAACACAGTAAACTGGTGCTCACGTTACTCACGCTTTCGGGTGAATCTCCAAATCCTCCATCGGCATTGATGTTTTGTTTAAGCCAGTCTATTCCGTCCGAAATTTCGGAGGCGTTTCCCCTGGCATCATAAAAATGAAGAGCAGTAACAGCCACTGCTACACCCAAAGCGCTCGACGAAAGCCGTCCTTCCCAGTAGCCATCAGCATTGCGTTTTTGGAGCAAAAGCTTGCTGAGTTCGTCAAATTGTTGTTGGATATGAGTTTTCATGCTGGCTTCAGTTTGAGGATGCAAGATAATAAAGACAACTGATATGATGAGCTCCAGGTCATCGTATCAGACAACAAGAACCCCCAGCGCCAGCAGACCATAAAATGTATATTCCAGATCGGCAGTTTGATCGCCATCGCCTGACAGGAAAGCTCCGTCAACAAAGTTTTGCTGGATAAAATCAAGACAAGCGGGCTTCAGCAAACGCAAATCGCTTCCTGCAAAATCCAGGGCGAAAAGGGCAACTGCTGTAGAAAGCATGTCAGCCTGCTGAAGGTGAGAAAAGGCTTTAAATCCTCCCGATTCACAGGCAAAAGACTTTAATAATTTCTGATCTTTTTCCCCATCCTGATTCAACATTTTTTGGAGAAACACCTTGGCTGCCACTTCAGAGCAGGGTGAATGCATATCAACCTCAATCCTCGAAAGCATTTTGCCGGATAATCGTTTCAGGACTCCACGAAAAGGAAAAATGGCATCGAGGGTAAGAAACAGCACAAAGCTGCGGTACGAAAGGTTTATTGAATATCGTTCCTTCCAGCAGGATTTTCCTAAAACGTACAAGGTTTTGATGCGGGAAAACCTATTAACCTTCGTCTCTTTCTGAAGTAATGACAGGCAGCATTGTTCGATAAATCCGGGTACAACATCCGCCTGCTTCCTTCCAATAAATTGCCTTAACTTCCTTTCAAATTCCAGGTTCCAGATTCCAGGTTCCATGTATTTCTGCACTAGATCGCCGGTCGCCAGTCTTTGGTTTACTTTCTCTTTGCCTTCTTCTCCATACTTCATGCTCCAGGCCCTGAGTATCATCGCCCCAAAAAGGGAATAATAAAGATCTGATCTTCCTCCCCGGTCATGAAATCCCCCATCGGCATTCTGCTGACTGATCAGAAACTGAAACACTTGTTTTTGCCCTTGTTCGTCGAGCAAGTTCAATGCATTCCGAAGATGTTCAATCATTAGTTGGTAAACTGAGATTTTGAGGGCAGGAGTGTGCATGTTACATTGAAAGTTAATACAAATAAGGTTAATGATTTATAGTCTTTATTATTCTGTTAAGGTTAAAATTACCCTTTCTGTCTCAGTAGCAATAGAACCACCTTTCTTTTTAACCTTTTTTTGTTTTCTCTCCGCTCAATATCATCAGAATATTTTTCCCAGCACAGTGTATAAGCTCAGTTTCATTTTCAGGTTCCCTAACCGGTCGAGTTCGTTATATGCTTTTGAAGTATATTCCTGAAGGAGGTCTTCTGCTTTTTGAATTATGTGATGTGAATTGATCCATTCAAAAACTTGGATTTTATCATTTTCGGCATACGCAATCCGGAGGTCTTCGTTCATCAATTCAGGCGCATTTTCTGCCAAAAGCGAAAGCATTAGTGGATAATCCGTGACCTGGGTGTGCTCGTTCGACTCGCGGAATTCATCCAGATCGTCTTTAATCTGGTAGGCCATTCCAAAGTAACCCGAGAAAATTTTCAGGATAGCCAAATCATTTTCTGAAGCCTCTGCGGCAACAGCTCCCAAAAGCAATGCTACCCGTATGGCTGAGCCGGTTTTGCGTTCAAATATTTCGAGTTGCTGATCGAGTGAAAGTATCTGATGGTGTGTACTGGCCAGCAAATCGGCGCCCTGACCGAGAGCTAGGGCGACGTGCCCACTTGCCACCAACTGGTAGCAGGCAGCCATTGCAGGTGCATCAAGCGGGAGTTTACCCAATAACGCGTATCCTTTACCTAGCAGGAAATCGCCGGTATTGATGGCCACAGGAATACCATTCTTTTTGTGGATGGTTTCAGTATTATAGCGGAAATCGTCGTTGTCTTCGATGTCGTCGTGAATGAGCGATGCTTTGTGAAAACATTCTACGACAATGGAAAGGGCCGGGAGTAAATTTTCTGAAACAACGGGAGAATAAGCCGAATAAGCGAGTGCAGTCAGTAGTGGGCGAATGCGTTGCCCACCGGTCAGCATCGACTGAACGGCCAGTTGACATGTCCTATCATTGCCCGAGCCTATTATTGTGGTCAGTCTAACTTCGGTGAAAAAACCATTCACTTTTTCTTTAAGTGCCGAAACCGACAAAGGTTTCAGTTCGTCGTTTTCCTGGAAATTGGTGAGTTCACTTTCGAGCCATCGGTTATCAACATCAGTTTCAGCACAGCCTTCGAACAACAGTGGAATACCGATCACCGGCACGGCAGCCCTCAAAACGGGTTCAAATGACTTTTGAAGCACCGACATGCAACTGACTCCGATAACAGCGTCAACTGATCCTTCCTGAACCAGGCTAACTGCCACAGTAGTTCCTTCAGCAACCAGAGTTGCATATCCCAAAGTCTCAGCTTTCTGAAGAATAGAATCAATCTGGCAACTTTGACATCCGGCGCAAATAAGGCCCAGTTCATCAATTTCGGCATGGCACGAACTGTTATTTTTCAGGCACTGAGGTAACAAAAGCAACCGACGATTATACGGAGTAGCTGCCACCAACGGCCGCCAGATTTCGTTTCCGCAAACAACCATAGCGAATTCACGAAAACTAATGTCAGTTTCAGTCTGGACAATGATTTCATCAGCCATTTGTTGAATGAGCGAGAAACTTCCAGGTGGAACAATTCCCCGTTCAGCAANNGCTTTCCTCAACCGGTTTCGCGTTAATGCCTGTTCCGGTACCTGCAATATGTTTTCTTTAACCCCCTTCAATTATTTACAATTTAATTATTTACGATTTACCATTGCCTCTTCGAAAAATTGTCAATAGTAAATTGTCTAATAGTCAATATTTTAATTTACCCGTAGGCTCCCAACCCAAAAAATGCCCTTCGTTTGGCAAAGCGGTAAATCCGGCTTTTCTCCGGAATCACTTCACACGAACCATGACTGAAAGTTTGGGGGGCCATTTGTAATCGTTCTAACTCGCCTTTCCTTCCGGATGTATTTTTAGCATCGTGTTTTTGCACAAAATTGGCCAGCCATCGTGGATCTTCCATCACAATACATCCTTTGGTTTTTTGCTGAATCTGACTCCTGAAATCGCTCAAAAAACCTGAGTCCGCATAAAGTCTGTCCAGTGACTTTTCGTCCACATGGTCGGATGCAAACTGAATAACCGGGCAGGGCTCAACAAATCCGGAAGCATTGATGTGGTGGCTCAGCCCTTCAGCTGCCGGACACATGCCATTTCCACCGGCATCCCAATAGGTATCGATAATGGCGATGCTGTATTTCAACCGTGCATCAACCATGTACCGGCGAAGTTCAAGGATTTCATCTTTGCTGAGCGCCAGTCTGTATTCAGGATTCGGGCCAACCGGCCGGTAGATGTAGTACCACAAATAAGCCACTCCTTTGTCAATCAACGATTGGATAAATTTAGGCGACATGGCCATCTCGAGGTTCGATTTGCAAACGCTGATGGCAACACCGGTTATCAAACCTGCTTTGATGCAATTATCAATAGCTACATTCGCCGATTGAAACACATCTTTCCCGCCACGGCGAACATCGGCCACCTCTTCGTCTCCTTCAAAACTGATGAGCGGAGTCACATTGGCGCACTGCCGAAGCGTTTCGGCCACTTCAGGAGTGATGAGCGTTCCATTGGTAAAAAGCTGGAAATAACAATCCGAATGTTTTTTAAATATTTCGGGAAGTGGTTTGTACAATAGAGGTTCACCGCCCAGAATTCCGAAGAAATACGAGCCGGCCTTCTTGGTTTCGTCAATGATCCGGTTGAGTTGTTCAGGTTTTAACCGGCTGTTTTTCTCCTTTCCCATCACCCAGCACCCCTGGCAATTCAGGTTACAATCGTCGGTTACCGAAATAAAATTAAATGCCGGAAAAAACTCTCCCTGCTTTTGTCGTTTCTGAAACCGCGCAAACGACAAGGAACCTTTAATGCCCATGTTCACAACGAACTTGTAAAGGCATTTCCTGTCGCTCCGGATCAGTATATTTTTAAATAATCCCATGAATCAGTTTCAAGTTTCAAGTTCCTAGTTACCGGATGTTCCGGAAGACCTCCATCAAGGAGTTTTTAAGTCCCCTCCCTGTGTTTAGGGGAGGCGGTTTCCTCCAGCGCTTTCCGTCGTTCAGCCTCGGCTTTTTCCATCAAACCTGTTCTGAAAATATTCAGGCGTAAGGCCGAGCGCTGATTTAATGTTGAAATCAAATTTTGGTCGGTTGCCATTCCTTTAAACTGAGGTTCCGTTCCCGGTTCTGCTCCTGCCAACACCCCATTTTCTTTCAGTCGTGGGAAGATGATAGCTGATGTAGGACAGTTTCGACCGCAAGCCGGACAATTATTTTTGCAGGCCAGAGGTTTTACTACCTTCAATTGCTTGTTTTCGAAGGTATAAACACCAAACAAACAAAACTTAAAGCACTTTCCGCAGTCAATGCACAGTGGCTGATCAATCACCGGATACCAGGCCGGAACATCCAATCCACTTTCAATAGACTGCGCTTTTGCATTCCCTTCAGTAACTGAAAAGTCAGTTTTCAGCTTCAATGCGATGTCGGCAACCGAAAGTTCTTTGAAATTCAGAACTTCCAAACCTGAAAGTTCCAGATTGTTTTGAGCCAGCAGATTATTAATTGCACGCGGATAGCAGGCCACCATAATTTTCCGGTCATATTTCTGGCCGATTGCATGGACAAAATCCTTCCGGTTCAGCACAATTCCGCAGAAATCATCCAACTGATAAAGGTCAGTATCAAGCGATTCCAACATCGATTTGATTTGTTCCGATTTGTCCGGAGTTATTACACCAGCGCCACATTTGCAAAAAAGGATACACGATTTCTTCATAGATCAATTCCCATTTTTGGAATTCAGTTTAAATAAACCAAAAAAATAACCACTGTAAAGCAGATGTGCGCTAAAAATTGATTTCATTAACAAACATTAGAATTTTTAACCGTCAATATATTCCGGTATAAATACGGGTCTTCTTCGGGTTTCTATCTTGGAGGATGAAGCCGTTTAACATTTTTCATTAATTGTCAGTACCGTTAACTATCTTTAAAAATTTTTCAAGATGCTCATCTTCATCGCTATAACGAATTAGTTTTTTTGAAGAAGAATACAGAAAAACAGAAGGGTATTTTCTGGGGCCGAATTGTTTGATAAACAGATTTTTTAAATCCTGCAATATCAAAACATTTCTTTTAGTGACAAGATTCTTTCCATATTCATTAAAAAAACGGTTCAGCAATTCCTTCTTATCCATAGTAATCAGGTATATGGATATTCCCTCAAATTCGTTGATATGTGTGCTTAAAGCTTTAATTGTGTGATGGCAATGATCACAAGACACATCAAAAAACACAAAGAATAGTTGTTTTCCAGCGGGAAGGTTTTTATTTGTGAAAGGAGTATTGTCAAGTTTGTAAAATGTAAACTCCGGAATTGTTTCTGCAGGTTTTTGTGCGGAACCAGCAAATGTAATTAATAGGAATAGGATCAGAAATAACGTTCTCATAACTTGGGTATTACTATAGGATTGTTCTATTTGATATTTAATCTAAAACCAGAATTAAAATTAGCATTTAAAAATCCTTCGGCGAAAAGGCTGAAGAAATAACAAATAATTCTGCAGGGATCTATGTTGGCGGATGAAGCCTTTTTTGGAACCATTCACGAACTGATTGCATCTTTTCTAATTGTCCGGTGGGAACTTTTCGACGGCAAGTTGACCGTTCTTCGCTGTTTTCAGGAGCTCCCCAGCGGATTTCGGCGCCATCGTTCGGATTGTAGGCCATTTCAAATGCAGAACGCCGCTTGATTATCTCACTGAGGGTTAACTTTTGTTCAGTTTCATTGCCCCGGGTATAAGTGATGGAGAGTTCATTTAACTTCTTTTCGAGAAGCTCTTTCAAATTTTCTTTTACTTTTTCGGGAGATTGCAGCATGCTGATTTTGTAGTCATCAGGTGAACGCATTACTTTATCCGGGAAATCAATAACCGCATCCATCGCAATCAGAAGCCGCAGGTCGCGGTTGGGAGTTGAAAAGTCTTCCCAAATACCACCGGTCTGGAATACTCCGGCAGCCCGGCCCGGCATTGGAATTACCAGTCCCGGGTGTGCTTTCATATATTCTTCACCATTTTTAACCGATGTTACACGCACTACAAGTTGCTCGTGGAGCGCGTTGATCAAATCAAACATGGCAGTTTCCGGATCAAGCGGTTTCGGGTTAATAATTAGTTCCATGATGTGGTAAAAATCATTGCTGCTCATTCCTTTTTGCTGAAGGGAAAATGGAATCAGTCCCGATTCAGCAGTAAACTCATCTGTTTTCAGCAGCCTGAGTTTCCCCTGGTTCAAGACGATTGGCCTGAATGCTTTGAATCCCGGCTCCCCGATCACTTCGGCTTCATTAGTATTAAATAGAAAATTTCCTTTCCAGAACCGTTTGATTCCGACCGTACCATCCGGTTGGGCATCAACCGAAAGAAGCATTCCCGGATGGTCAGAAGTCTGTGGTATTTTACTCACGAGTATCAGCGTATGTCCATACGGGTCGGCAAATACGACACCCGGGCGAATGGCATCAGCAGTCAGTGGTACCGGATAATAATCGGAGTTTTCGTTACTCAACGACGTGCGGGCAGTACCTGAATGAACCCCATTCATTACGATCCGCATAAAAGTATTGAATTTCTGTGTCGGATGACTGTTTGAAACAGCAGTTTCGTTGGTAATCCACCGGCCTGTATTTGGCGCGCGTCCCAATCCACCCCGGTCTGCCTCATGATATCCAAAAGGTAACCCCAGTTTCCATGCAAAATAAGCGCGGAGGTAAAATGGATTATCTGCACAATCGGGTTCCATCCTGACTTTGATTTTGCCGGATAAATCGTCCTCTTCCAAAGAAAGGTGATTATACAGGAAATTCCACTCCTTATTTTGGGTTATTTCATGAAGCGCAGGCCATGATGAGCGTTCGTCGGCGCCATAAAACAAAGCATTGACCCAGGCCGAATAGAGCGCTTCCGTTTTGCTGTCCCATCCGCTTTTGGTTTTCCAAACTGCCTGAGATGCTGGCGGAGTCGATTTTTCAATCACGGAAAAATCCAGATGTTCATTCACCTCTCCTGTTTTTAGCTCAGCATGATAGGCTCCTTCAGTTCCAGCTTTGAATTCATCAATTCGCCAATAGGGTAGCCCTTCGCCTGTCCTGCTTTTGACTGATTCAATGATTCCTGTTGGACTTGTGACTTCAATCTTTGCTTTCCCGATTTTTTTTCCTCCGGTAACCATGACCTTAAATAATTGTCCGGGCCTTGGATTTTCAGGAGAAACCAATATTGCGGTTATCACCTGATCATCCGCGGCATCATCGGGTTCTTCAATGGATACGAATGTGGAGTCAGCGCCTGATTTGCTTTTATCTCCGGCAGAACGATGGCCGCATGAGATAAAGCCTGGAAAAACTACAACGATAAAAAATGCTTTCAGGAACAAACGAGCTAAGAATTCTCTCATGATACTTTCCTTTTTAAATTGGATTTCAAAGATAAACGGAAAACGGATAAACCTGGCTGAAAATTTCTATTAACCTGAGTCCGGAATAGGAAGTTAAAGAATGATTTACATTTTACTCCGTTAGGAGTTCAATGTCAATAGAATACAATCATCTTGAATACTCATTCTCCGTTAGGAGATATACTTTTTTGAACATTGTTGATGGCCTTCGGACAATATTTTGTTTATGGACAACATTTTCTATTGATATTAATTGCCTACGGCAAAATTAATTGACTGTCTTTCAATTTATTATTTCTATTATTTATATCGAACTCAGTTTATTAATTGATTAATTGATAAAGGACTAAATGGTTATGAAAAACCTGTTTGAAAATCAAACCATTTGACGATTCAGCCATTTAATATTGTCTTTGTGTTAAAACCAGTCATCTCTTTGGGATAAAAACAATCCTGCAACTTCGGGTTAAAAAATTAAACTACCTTTGCGCCCAGATTTTAGGGGGTCGGATAATTTCCTTTTTGTCTGGTTTAGGACAGGAGCATCTACCCAATCTCCTTCCATTGACCCGTTCCTGCGTTTTGCCGGACCGTAATTTAAAAAGGACATTTATGACATTTGAAGAAACCGGCCTGAAGCCGGAACTCTTATCAGCGATCGCTGAAATGGGGTTCGTAACCCCAACGCCTATTCAGGAAGTAACCATTTCTCACCTGATTACATCAACCCAGGATTTAGTAGCTTTAGCACAGACCGGAACAGGCAAAACTGCGGCATTCGGATTGCCTGTGATTAACAACATCTCGATGCAAACCAAAGAGGTGCAGTCTTTAATTCTTTGCCCAACCCGCGAGTTGTGTCTTCAAATTACCCGCGATCTCGACAATTTTTCCAAATTTATTCCCGGATTCAAGACGATTCCGGTTTACGGAGGCGCCGACATTACCAAACAAATCCGTGAATTAAAAGCCGGAGGGCAAATCGTTGTTGGAACTCCCGGCCGGGTTCATGACCTGATCCGCCGGAAAATACTCAATGTTTCGGCCATTCGCTGGCTGATTTTGGACGAGGCCGACGAAATGCTGACCATGGGCTTCAAAGAAGAACTGGACGCTATTTTATCAACCACACCCGCCGGGAAACAAACTTTGCTCTTTTCTGCAACCATGCCATTGGGTATTTCGGAAATCAAATCTAAATACCTGAATAACGCGCTGGAGCTTTCTGTTGGAAAACGGAATGCCGGAGCCGAAAACGTGGAACACCACTATTATGTGGTTCATGCCAAAGATAAATATGCAACATTGAAACGGATTGCCGATAATTACCCCGACTGTTATGCCATTGTATTCTGCCGCACACGTATGGAAACACGCGAGGTGGCCGAGCAGTTTATGGCCGACGGATACAATGCCGACGCGTTGCACGGCGATCTCTCTCAGGCCCAGCGTGACCAGGTAATGGCGCGTTTTCGGAGCAAGCAATTGCAAATGCTGATTGCCACCGATGTTGCCGCACGCGGATTGGATGTGACTGAACTGAGCCATGTCATTAATTATTCGATGCCCGACGATCCGGAAATTTACATTCACCGTAGCGGGCGTACCGGAAGGGCCGGTAAAAACGGTATTTCGGTGACGATTGTTCACATGAAGGAAACCGGACGTTTGAAACAGATCGAAAAACTTTCGCGCAAAAAATTTGAACGCAAAATGGTTCCTGGCGGAGAAGAAATTGTTGAAAAACAATTGTTTCACCTCATAGACCGCGTTAAGAATGTAGAAATCAGCGATGGTCATATTGAGAAATACCTGCCTCAGATTCTCGACCGGTTCGACGGAATGACGAGTAGCGACATTGTGAAACACTTTGTATCGCTCGAGTTTAACGAGCTGCTCGATTACTATAAAAACGCCCGCGACCTGAATATCAGGGCTGAAATACCGCGCGATCCGTTCACGCGCAACGACCGTGGCAGTGAGCGCGGAGGCGACCGTTTGAAATTTACCAAACTGTTCATCAACGCTGGAAAAAAACAGAACCTGAATGCCTCGGGATTAATCGGAATGATTAACGAATATTCAGGTCGGCGGAACATCGAGATTGGCAAAATTGACATTCAGCGCAAATTCTCGTTCTTCGAAATTGACAGCAATTACGAACGGGAGTTGGTGAAATCACTCAATAATGTGGTCATTGAAGGTCATGTAATCAGCATTGGCCGGGTTGAATCAACGGCAGGACAGGAGGCTAATGCCGAAAGCGGATCATTCCGAAGCGAAGGCCGAAGTGGTGGTGGAGGTTATGGCGGCGGATTCCGCGAAGGTCGCCGTGAAGGCGGTTTCAATGAAAGAGGTGATCGCCCAAGAAGGAAAAGAAACTAATCTGCCAGATGACGGATTTAAAATACAAAATCCCAGATTTCAGGTTAACTAACCTGAAATCTGGGATTTTTGATTCGATGATACAGTTCGCCTGCATGCGCGGCTAATTTCCAGCAAACAAAGCACCTGAAGCGGAATTATTTTTCTGTTATCCTACTCTTTAGATCCATCTGTTCGTGCAGTATTCTTGTAATTTCCACTTCGTTTTCGTCAATCTTCATGTAAAAAATGATGTGGCGACCTGCTTTAAACCCCAATAAGTTTTCTGTAACTCCTGAATAATTTTTGCCTGATTCGGGGGAATTGGCAACTTCCTTGCAATTTTCCAGAAGCATATGATAGTATGTGTCTGCTTGATTTTCAGACCAATTGTCAAATGTGTAATTCCAAATATTGGTTATATCATCAACTGCTTTATTGGTAAATTTATACCTGGCCATTCAATTTCCTTTTAGCTTTTAATTTTTCTAAATGCAACTCAGGGTTAAAATCGGAAGCAATTCCGCTTTTTATCCCTTCATGAATGGCTTCTCTTAAAGCAATAACCCTGTTTTCGTCTTCTTCTAAAAGTCTTAAACCTGCCCGGACTACTTCACTTGCATTTTTATATCTTCCGGCAGATATACTATTTTGAATAAAATCGTCAAAATAGCTACCTATTGATATTGAAGTGTTTCTACTCATAATTCAGCAATTATTCATCAAAGTTACCAAATATTGGTACAATTACCAAGCTTAGCATCGTATTTTTTAATTCCGAAGATCATCCTGCAACTACAAACAGGGAAGGAGCTTCCCGATAATCTTCCTGCGAAGAGTTGCTCTTCGTCCCGATGGCTACCGGGGCTAATTAATTTCAGTTTGAGTCCATTTAGTTCAGCAGTTGTCATTTATTTCTTCTTCGCTTTCCCCTTTTCCAGATTTTCAAATGCCCTGAATTCTACAATTTGTGCGATTAGTTCAAGCGGCATGGGCTGGTCAATTGGGAACTGAACCGAACCTTTTCCTTGTTTGTATTTTGAAAGTTCTTTTGCAAACTCTGAATGACCTGTTGGCGTGGCATAAAAGCCGATGTGATTTTTAAATCCGGCAAAATAAACCAATGGCCTCCCATTTAATTGATAAGCAGGCATTCCGTAGCTAATGGATTCTTCCGCTTCCGGAGCTGCCTGCCTGATGGTGGACCTGACCTGATTTAAAATTCTTTGTATTTCATCAGGAAAACCTGCGATATACTCGTCTATGGTGTTTGGAGCATTTAGATTCATTCGGATATCTGTTAAAATGCTGGGGTATATTTGCAAACGACCAATTCACTGATTTTCGTGCCGAATCTCCTTATACTAATCCTTTACGCAATGGCTGTGTAAGCCAGTGGTTCTATATCAGGTCGTTTCGGGTTTAATCCACAACTTTAAGCATTACTCTCTTTTCAAAATAATTCCCTTTCATGCCTTCCTTTGCGTTTCCTTTTTGTGATTCTCCTTTTGTCAGCATTACCTGCAACGACAGTTCGGAATTTTGAGCAGCGTCCAAAGGTCTGATTGTCATAGGCAGGGAAGTAATTGTTGCATTTTCAAATCCGTCTAATTTATCGCCAACTACCCTGCAGGCCATTTGCAAATTACACTCCCATCCCGGAGCAAATTTTGAAAGCGAATTTGTTTGGATTGTTTTCGGGTCAATGTAAAGCCAGGCGTTACGGTATGGCATTTCCAATTTGTCGTCAACTTTTCGTCCGATAACTGTAAGCACCGTCTTTGCTTCAAACCTTTTTACTTCTATTTGAAAACTTCCGTCAGTTTGTTTCAATGATTTTTTGGTGTCTTTGTCAATAATGTCGATGATATTATTTGATTCATCGCTCCACGAACCATTGTTGATATGACACGACAAACAACTTGTTGATTTGCCAAGAATACCGACCCCGGGCGGATAAGCAAATGCCATCCCGTTGCTGTTTTTGTTTTCGTTAAATTCAGGATGAAAATAATTTTTAGTACCCACAAACTGGCTTATGGTTATACCCATCGTCAGAATAATTGTCAAAGCAATAGTTTTTGTTTTCATAAATATTGAATTTGAAGTTAAACTCTTTATCCTACAGCTTGAGTCGTTTGATGAATCCTATAATATCGAAATTCAGGTTTATCTTCGGCAGTCTGAATTTTCCTCCCGGCTGTACCTTCGAAACGGAATAAATCTCGCCGATGATGGTTTTGTACTGGTTGGCCACGTATTCTCGTTTCAATTTCAGTGTTTGCGACAGTTCTCCGGTTTGCGGGGTCCATTCGTCGCAGACCAGGCGGAACCGCTTGATCTCCTCGTGTTCGCCCATTGTTTTATTAATGGCAGCCACTTCACGCTGAAACTGTGCCAATACTTCTGTCTTATGGATCAAATCCTGATTATCAAAAAAGTGAATATTCCGATGGCTGCACCAATCGTGCAGGTAAACAAAATTAGGGGAAATCAGTGCGCTGGCAAATTTTTCGCTGGCCCCGATCACCATGACCTGTTCAATAAAAAATGATGCTTTCAACTTATTTTCTATCATTTGAGGTGCAATATATTTACCGCCCGAAAGCTTAAACATTTCCTTTTTCCGGTCAGTAATCTTAAGGTATTTACCGTCTTCCAGAATACCAATATCGCCGGTATGGAACCATCCTTCTTCATCAATCACTTCCGCAGTTAAATCGGGAGCTTTGTAGTAACCGGTCATAACGCCGGGCCCTTTTACCATAATCTCACCGTCTTCTCCAAACTTCAGTTTAATACTTTCCAAAACTGCTCCAACAGTGCCAATTTTCATTTCACGGGTTGACGGATTGTTTACAGCAATTACCGGCGAAGTTTCAGTCAGGCCGTATCCTTCGAGGTTCAACATTCCGGCCATCCCAAATAACCGGGCAATTCGTGGCTGCAAGGCAGCTCCTCCCGAAACAATGTAAACGATATTACCACCCAGTGCTTCACGCCATTTGGAGTAAATCAGCTTGTCGGCCAGTTTGATCCTGAGTTTCAGAAATAAATTGTATTTTTTGTTGTTTTCAAAGTGCCGGGTCAGGCTGAGCGCCCAGAAATAAATCAACTTTTTCAAGCCGGTCAACTCTTTGCCTTTCGACACAAATCCATCGTATATCCGTTCGAGCAAGCGTGGTACCGCGCAGAACATGTGTGGCCTGATTTCCTTAAGGGCCGTAACAATTTGACCCATATTACCAACGTAATAGATACCCATTCCCTTGTACTGAAAATGGTAATTTACGCTTCGTTCCAATACATGGCAAAGCGGAAGGAAACTGATTACATGGTGATCTTTGCCCAAATGGTGCATTTTTGAATGGGCCACAAAATTCGACACCAGATTGGTATGTGTCAGCATCACTCCCTTTGGAACGCCCGTTGTTCCTGAAGTGTAAATAATCGTTGCCAGATCATCAGGATCAATATCCTTTTTAATTTGTTCCAGTTTCCCTGATAATTCTTCCTGATGGCTTTTCCCCAGCTGAAGGATTTCATCATAGTTTTTCACTCCATCAATCTTGTCAAACGAGAAGATGTTGTTAATTTCAGGCAAACCGGCAGCTATCGGGGCTAATTTTTCGTATAGCTTATTGTCGCCAACAAGCAGAAGTTTAATTTCGGCATGTTCAAGAATATAGCTGTACTCTGCCTCGCCAATGGTCGGGTAAATCGGGACATGTACAATTCCGGTCATGGCCAGGCCCATATCGGCAAAATTCCATTCCGGACGATTGTTAGTCACCGTGGCTACTTTGTCTCCTTTTTTCAGACCTAATGCCATTAAGCCAAATGCAAACTGATACGATTTTTCAACGTATTCGGCCGTACTGTACACATACCAATCACCACCGTTTTTACCACCCAAAGCTTCTTTTCGCGGGAATTCCTGTAGATACTTATCCAGAATATCAAAAGTTCTTTTTACCTCTATTTCCATAGTTTTATCGTTTGGTTAGTTGACAAACATATAAATATAAAACTATTTTGAGGTATGAATGAAAGGCCAAAATTCAATATTTACCTACATCCGGAAACTGAGGTTCAGGTTGCCGGATGTAGTCTTGAATATCAGTAATTTGCAATCAATTTATTACTGAAGTTTCGGGATAATAAATTTTTGATTTTTGTTTATTTTTCAAATTCCAGATTCTTTTGTTTGAAATTTGAAATAATCATGACGGCAGCAATTACAGCAATCATTACGAAGACAGACCAGTGAACCGAATCAACTGATCCACGACCGTAAGAATGCAATCCGCTGAGGTAATAATTAACGCCAAAGTAGGTCATCAGCACCGAGGCAAAACCAAGTACCGAGGCTATTGTATAATTGTAAATTCCTTTTAACGATGGAATGAGCCGCATATGTGCAATAAACGAATAAATAACCACGGTTATCAATGCCCAGGTTTCTTTGGCATCCCAGCCCCAGTACCGGCCCCAGCTTTCGTTGGCCCAAACACCTCCAAGAAATGTTCCGATTGTCAACAAATACAACCCAACTGTCACCGACATTTCGCTGATGGCTGTTAATTGAAGTACCAGACCTTTGATGTTTTTACTGTTTTCAGGATTGCTGATGCAATACAGCGCCAACACCAGCAAGCCGATAAAAGCGCTCATTCCGATGAACCCATAACTTGCAGTGATGATGGCTACGTGGATCATCAGCCAATACGAATCCAAAACCGGAACCAGATGGGTAATCTCAGGATTCATCCAGTTGAGGTGGGCAACAAACAGGATAATCCCTGCAAGCATGGCAGCCGTACCAATTACCATCGGGTATTTCCGTCCAAATATCATTCCGGCCAGCATCGAAGCCCAGGCTACATACACCATTGATTCGTATCCATTCGACCAGGGCGCATGACCAGAAACATACCATCGTAAAACAAGTCCTCCTGTATGGATTAAAAAACCGAGTCCGATTAATACCGTAAATGCCGTGCGGACTTTTACACCCATTGTTTTTTGCCTGAAAATATTGACAAATAAGACGGCGATCAAAATGAACCCAACCAGTAGATAGAACGGGAATACCCGTTTAAACGGATTCATGGAATTATAGAATATTTCGACTTTCTTTTTGGTTTCGGAAGGAAGATAAGCGGAGGCATATTTCGATTGATATGCAGCAATACTGGCTATTATTTGCCGGCCATTGATTTCCCCTTTCTGGACCAAAGATTCCTTGAGCAGTTGAAATCCACGGTTTATGAACAATGAATCAGCCGTATCTAGCCCCACCGGAGCGCTTCCTGAAGCCCACCATTTGGTTTCTTTTAACCGCCCCGGAAATAAGGAAAACATGTCGCCGTTAACGATCATAAAGCAAATATTCACCCTTTCGTCAACATTGATGATTTCTTTTTCATAGACATTGCGGAACGCGGGCATTTTATTAAATGCCGCTTTCGCCTTCTCAATGAGTTTGTAATTTCCGGTTTCGTCAAAAAATGCGGTGAGCGGGATACGGGATTCTGTAACTCCAAGTTCACTTTTGAGCTGTTCATTGTCCACTTTCACCAGCGAAACGTTTCGCCAGAGTTCAGGATTTAAATATAAGCCCAACATCACTTCCTCACCTGTCCGTCCGTAGAAGTCAGACTTTCGGCTTACTTTCCGGAGTAATTCGGAAGCCAGTGTTGAAACTGGTTCAATCCTTCCGTCCGGACCCTGAATCCACAATTTGGAAAAATCATCAAGGATTCCCTGGTCAATTTTTGGAATTGAAGCAATTTCAGAACTGTCAGCATAAGCTGAACCCGTATTTAATGCCAACAGCGCGAATATGACTATCCCGGCTTGTTTTGAATATTGTTTTAAGCGGTGAACCTGTAATTGGAAATACGACTTTTTACTGAATAAAGACAATATCATTCCGAGCGCCAACAGGAAATATCCGGTATAGGTTACCCCAGTGCCCAGCATATCGGCATTGACCGAAAGCACTGTTCCAGCTTCATCCTGATCGTATGACGACTGGAAGAATTTGTATCCCCGGTAATTGAGCGTATTATTCATGAAAACCCTGACATTGCGATTGACATTTCGCTCACGGTCAATTAAAACCAATTCGCTGGCAAACGATGATGGACTATCCGATCCCGGATATTTTTCCATCTGGAAGTCGGTCAGTTGCAGGGAGAATGGCAAGTAGATCGGTTCAGCTCCATAAGTAAATTCGACGGGCGAATTGCCGATTGATGCGGTAATTGGCTCACCTTTTTGTCCGTGGCGGCCCAGAACATTTACAATCTGTTTGTTCGATCCATCCGAAATTTCCAGCACTACGGCATCTTCTGAGGCATTTCCGGTTGCATCTTTTGCAACACTCATCGAGGCATGGGTATAAAAATTCTTTACCAGAAGCAGGTATCCATCAAAAGCATACAATTGCATGGTTTCCACGGGTATTGTATCATTTGACTGTACCACTTGAGCTTCATCTCCGCTCATGGAACGAATCTCAACCTGTCGGTCAGAAACTAAAAACAGTTTGTCGGCACGGTTGAAAAATTGAAAATTTGCCCCTGACTTTTCATAACCTACTATTACATTTCCGAGGTTAATCTGATCCCCTTTCGAAAAGACCAGATTTTCGCGTCCCTGTCCCTGCGATATCACAAAATCAATCATTTCAGTTCCGGCAGGATCTTCAACCACATTGCGTATTGCATTTTTAATGAATCCAACCGATTTTACCCGGTATGATCTGCCATTGATATTCATTTTTTCATCAAATCCTTTATAGGAAAGTTCTGAAAGAAGTACAGTAGAGTTAACAGTTTGATTGCCATTTTTGATGGTCAGATAATCTTCAGATGATAGTATGAAATCGGAAGACTGACCTTCGCGGATATGCATGACCCCTTCAAAACTGATGTATCGTGTTATGGCCGCACCAATCACAATGATGATAAACGAAATATGGAATAATCCCATTGCAATTCGCTGCCTGCTATACATTTTGTGACGGATAAAATTGACCATCAGATTAATACCCAATAACAGTAGTATAAGTTCAAACCAGAAAGCTTTATAGATTAATCCCTGTGCTGCTTCTGTGCCGTAACTGCTCTCAACAAAAGTGGCAATGGCCATCGAAAAAGCCAGAATAAGCAGCAAAAATCCCATAAAAGGGAAGGAAAACAGGAAATTCAAAAATTTTTTCATCAGTAAATGTTTTTATCAGGAATATAGAATTAGATTTTCATATCAGAAAAAAGTCCGTTTTTTGGACGGACTTTGTATATAACAGATGTAAGCAGCATTCTGTTGTAAGTATTGAATGGATTTTGGAAAAATTGTTCGGTTTCTGGCACCTTGTAAAATTTGCTGTTGTCATTTAAATCTTAATGTTCCCCATTGTCCCATTTGCCCAACAATCCAGCCAATCCTTTCCTGAACGTATGGCCCGGGAGGATTGGCGCTGTATTTACGGGGATTGGGCAACACTGCTGCAATCGCTGCAGCCTGGGTTTGTGAGAGGTTTTTAGCCGAAGTTTTCCAGTAGAAATTTGCTGCTGCTTCAGCGCCATAAATTCCGTCTCCCATTTCAATACTGTTGAGATAAACTTCCATGATGCGTTCTTTGCTCCACATCAGTTCAATCAATACTGTGAAATACACTTCGAAACCCTTGCGAACCCAGCTTCGGTCAGGCCACAGGAAGACGTTTTTTGCAGTTTGCTGAGAAATGGTGCTGGCCCCTTTTACCCGTTTTGTGCCATTTTTAGCAGTTTCAACCGAACGTTCAATCGCTTCGATGTCAAATCCGGAGTGGTTCATGAAATTCTGGTCTTCGCTGCAAACCACGGCCAGTTGCAGGTTTGGTGAAATTTCGTCAATCGAAATCCAATCGTGTTTTAGCCGAAGTTCTTTTCCGGCAAACAATTGTTCACCACAGCGGATAAACATTAAATAGGTAAGGGGAACCGGAACAAACCGGTAGAGAACCACCAAAAACAGGGAAATTCCGAAAAACCAGATTATGATTTTCCAGATCAATCGAAAAATGAATTTGCCGAATGAGTTTTTCATGATTCAGAGAATGTTTTATTGGCAGACGTTCCCCTTTTTTCGTACCTTGATTTATGGTTCTCTGAAAATTTCAAGTTGTCCGGTTGCTGTTTTGTATGGCCGTTTTAAGTCGAACAGTTTTACGATATGTTCTGGTATAGGAAGTTTGCCCAGATTACCCGGCTCAACTTTGACTGCTCCAGAACCGTAACTTTTCCCGACAAGCTTTAGGTTTTCTAAAGTGTCAGGATGATTAAGTGCCTGACAAAGCTTATCAACAAATTCTTTGTCGTTATAAATAGGGTAAACACAAAGGAAACCTGTTAATGGCAAAACTCCAGCTTCGTTTTTTATAAACCTTGTATTGCGTCGTCCGAGGTATGCAAACAACAATGGCGGCACTTCACGTTTTTCCATTTTATACCATGGTTTGCGTTGCTGAATTAGCGCCCTGTTGGGCAAACCCATTTCTACTCCGACTTTTAGATAATTCGTAATGGCATCCGGTAGTTTGTCATTTCCGTTAATTGAAAGCAAAAATGTAGGACGATTTGCCTTTTCCAATTGTTCAACATCTTTTAAAGTCAAAATATTTTCAGTTACATCTTTCGTTCTACCGACTGCTCTCTTTAAAAACTCTTTTGAAATACCCAACTCTTTTACTTGTAGAGCTGTCAGAAAGAAAAACTCATTTGAACCGGTGGCTATACCTCTCATAACATTCGCAAAGTCGTTTAAATGAAATTTGAAACCGTTATGATTTTGTTCTGATCTGGAAAACCCAGTGGCAATTCCTTCCTTAAGTTGCCGGCTTATGACATCAATAGTTTCAAACTTCTGGAGTTTAAAGTCTGAGCAAATAAGATTGAAAAGGTCGGTGGAATATGCTTCATTAGCTCTTATCCAATGAAGAGTTTTATTGGGTTTTGCGTTTTTGATTAAGAAAACAATTGCGTTGGTATCAACATTTGGAAAAGGTGTAGCCTTTTCGTCAAAAGTGATTACACCTTCGATACAAAATTTTTCTGAAATCCATTTCCATAAATTCTTTGAAAATTTTCCTTCGCACGTGTCCGCAGGCATTATGAATGCAAGTTTGCCGTCTTGTTCTAAAAGATTTAATGCTTGAATAAAAAAGTAAATGTGATAACCTGCCCTGCCGTCAATGGTGTCACCTGTAATGCTTTCGGAAAGTTTTTTAAGATGAATTTTTGTATCCTCGTTAATTCGATGATGTCTGATATAAGGAGGATTTGCGACTATTGCTTTGAATTTTCTTTCGGGCGGATTTTTGATAAAATCTCTTTTTTCAACGAAACAGTTTTTGTGATTGTAAATGTCATCAGCCAAAACTTCATCATCAATGTCAGTTCCATAAAATGAAATCTTTGGTTTATCTATTTTCAACAGCGCTTCATAAAATGCACCTCTTCCTGAAGCAGGGTCAAAAACTAAATCCGTATTTTCAGAAACATAAGCAACCATTGTATCAGCCACCCAACTTGGTGTCCAGAACTGCCCCTTGTTTCGAAGTATTTCTCTTTCGTTCCATTCTGTAGGCAACTTTTGATGTGATTTTACTTTTCCCATCAGAGTAGTTTTAGAAGTTCTAATGCATCTGAAGTAATTTCAAGTGAACCACCTTCAAATTTCACATAAGGTAAAATGTGCCCATTTTTATCTTCAATGAAAGCCGGAACTAATAGCGGTCGTTCATTCGCAATACCTAGAGGATAAGCATAGTGATAGTAATATTTGTAAATTGCTTTTTTGGTAGTTGCCCCGCCTGGTGCTTGAAAAATTTGTTCTGTTGGAAGTATAAAACCCTCAGCAACTAATCGTTGTGCTTCATCAAACGAAAGTCCAAATGCCCTTTCGAAGAAAACATGCCAAACATGAATTGGTATTTTATTCTCTTGTTGCCATTTGCTTAAAGGAATTCTGTCCTCTTCCTTGATAATAACTGTAGGAAGAACCGCAGTTTTTGAAAGACCCAATTTTCCTCCAAGCCGCTTCTGTGCTTTCAAAGAAGTTCTGTAATCTGGCATTTTTTCTGCTACCCATAGTGAATTCTCGCACTCAACTGCTATAATAGCTTTTGAAATAAGGTCTTGCAACTTATCTTCTGTAATGAAAGGCAATTCTTCTTCACCTCCAATGACTGCAAGAAACATATCTACGAATTGCTTGTCAGCAATTTTGAAAACTAAAAGGTCAGGTCGTTTGATGTTTCCCAGTCCAGCTGCTTCTAACCTTTCAAAGTAAAGTTCAAAGGCTCTAACGTCATCAGTTGGGGCTGTTCCGCTTGGTCCATAAGGTATGGCGTAAAACTGATCGGTTTTGTTAATGGCATCAATTAACCTTTTCTCACTCCAAACTCCTTGTGACCAACGCATCAAAAAATCGCTTCCTCGTAATTTTCTCGGATTTAGCAAAAAATCAGCCCAACCTATTTCTTTTACTCCTCTTAATTCGAATTCAATGTCATCTGTTGATACTGATAATTCTCTTTCAAATGGATGCATTTCTTTGTTTTTAAATTTTCAGAAATTTAGTTAAAAGTACTCATTATAGCGACTAAAAGTATCAGATTTTGTTTCTATTTCACAAACGATTTTGCTTTATCAACGGCCGCAGCAAGTCTTGAAACATCTTTCCCTCCGGCAGTTGCATAAAATGCCTGTCCGCCGCCGCCGCCCTGCATTTCCTTAGCAGCTTCGCGAACAATGGTTCCGGCATTTAATCCTTTATTAGCAACCACGTTTTCAGCAATCATCACCGATATCGAAGGCTTCCCACCAATGACCGACCCCAAAGCAAGAAACAGATTGTCAACTTCGCCTTTCAACTGAAAAGCCAGATCTTTCACAGCCTGCGCTGAATCAAGCTGTATCACTTCTGCAATCACATTGATACCATTGATTACATGAATTTTATTCTTCAGTTCCTGTTTGATTCCTGAAGCAGCTTTACGTTCAAATTCTTCAATTTGCTTTTGCAGGCGGTTATTTTGTGCCAGAAGATCTTCAACCGATTTCTTTAAGTTTTGAGTATTGTTCAGGATACCTTTAACTTCGGAAAGTTCGTCTAAATGTTTCTTCACGAATTCCTCTGCACGATCGGAAGTAATCGCCTCAATACGTCGGACTCCGGCAGAAATGGCGCTTTCAGAAGTAATAATCATTGAACCGATTTGACCGGTTGCCGGTACGTGGGTTCCACCGCACAATTCAACCGAATCACCAAATTTGATCACACGAACAAAGTCACCGTATTTTTCGCCGAAGAGTGCGATCGCTCCCATCGTTTTGGCTTCATCGAACGAAACCGCACGGTTTTCTTCTTTCACCAGGTTTTCCCGAATCAGTTCGTTTACACGGGCCTGAATTTTATCCAGTTCTTCGCGGCTCACTTTCTGGAAGTGTGAAAAGTCGAAGCGCAGGTATTCGCTGTTTACCAGTGATCCTTTCTGTTCGATGTGAGTACCTAAAACTTCGCGTAAGGCATGGTCGAGCAGGTGAGTGGCGGTGTGGTTGTTCATGGTCATCTTCCGTTTCTGTGCATCCACAATAGCAGCGAATTTTGCAGAAGGATTCTCCGGAAGCTTATTGGCAAAATGAATAATCAGATTGTTCTCCTTGTGAGTATCAAGAATTTTTGTCCTTTGTCCATCAGCTATAAGGTAGCCCGAGTCGCCTGCCTGGCCGCCTGACTCCCCATAAAATGGAGTGCGGTCGAACACCAAATGAAAGAATTCCTTATTTTTTTGAGTGACTTTGCGATAACGCGTAATATTTACTTCGACTTCGAGTTGGTCGTATCCAACAAATTCAACCTGTTCAATTTTTTTCAGTTCAACCCAATCTTCAGTTTCCTGAACAGCCGCATTCCGTGAGCGTTCCTTCTGCTTTTCCATTTCGGTATTGAATCCGGCTTCGTCAACCGACATGCCTTTTTCGCGAAGGATCAGGCTGGTCAGGTCAAACGGAAATCCAAACGTATCGTAAAGCGTAAAAGCCAATTCTCCGCTTAATACTCCCCCTCCTTTGGAGGGGGTTGGGGGGAGGCTTCTATCAAGCAAACGGATTCCGGTTTCCAGTGTCCGGAGAAATGATTCTTCTTCTTCCCGGATCACGTTCTCAATCATTACCTGCTGCGAAATCAACTCAGGAAATGCATCACCCATGTTGTTTTTAAGAGTTTCAACAAGTTTCCAGATAAATGGCTCTTTAAATTCCAGAAAAGTGTATCCGTAGCGGACAGCACGGCGCAGAATACGTCGGATCACATACCCTGCCTTGTTGTTGGAAGGTAATTGTCCGTCGGCAATCGAGAACGAAATGGCGCGCAAATGGTCGGCAATTACCCGCATGGCAATATCTGACTTTTGATTTTCACCGTACTTTTTATTACAGAGTTCTGCTATTTTTATAATCGTGTTCTGAAATACGTCAGTATCATAGTTCGATTTGGTGCCCTGTAAAACCATGCACAATCGTTCGAAGCCCATTCCGGTATCCACATGTTTGTCCGGAAGTTCTTCCAGTTTTCCGTCGGCTTTGCGGTTAAACTGAATAAATACCAGGTTCCAGATTTCTATAACCAGAGGATTATCCTTATTAACATGGTCGCGTCCGGGAGATTTTGCCCGTTCGTCGTCATCGCGCAGGTCAACATGGATTTCGGAACACGGACCGCATGGACCGGTATCGCCCATTTCCCAGAAATTATCTTTTTTGCTTCCGTTAATGATGTGATCTGCCGGAAGGAATTTTCGCCAAAGATTAAAGGCTTCGTCATCGCATTCAAGTTTATCGTCGGCGCTGCCTTCAAAAACTGAGGCATACATCCGGTCAGCCGGAATCTTCAGAATGTCATGGAGCAATTCCCAGGCCCAGTTAATGGCATCTTCCTTGAAATAATCGCCAAACGACCAGTTCCCCAGCATCTCGAACATGGTATGATGATAGGTGTCGTGACCAACTTCTTCCAAATCGTTGTGCTTGCCCGAAACTCTCAGGCACTTTTGGGTATCGGCTATCCGAACATATTTGGCGGGCTGATTTCCAAGGAAAATATCTTTGAATTGATTCATCCCTGCATTGGTAAACATCAGGGTTGGATCATTTTTTACAACCATTGGCGCCGAACTCACTATCTGATGGTCCTTTCCGGCAAAAAAATCCAAAAACGCTTTTCTGATCTCCTTCGAATTCATGTTTTTTTCTATTTTGTTCAGGCATTAAAATTTGTTAAAAATCTTCAACAGACTGATACTTATTATTTATTCCCACCGAAAACACTAGCTTTGTAGCCTGTAAATAACCCGTATTTTCGAAATCTTGCAAAGTTAGATTAAATCCTTAAATTTGTTAGGAGTCGAAAAATTAATTCAATTACCCGTGTTTTATGGCGAAAGTCAAGTACAGATTTAATGCCCATACTCTTAGTTACGACAAGATCGTAATAAGCTTCAAAACTAAGCTAAAGCGTTTTTTAGCCTTGTTTTCAACTACATTGGTATCGTCGGTACTTATTGCGGTTGGGATTCTGCAATTCTATGAATCGCCCCGGATGAGGACCTTGCATAAAGAAAACGAACGACTGTTGACCCAATATGAATTGTTATATAAAGACCTTTCTACGGTTGAAAAAGTACTGGATGAAATTGAACAGCGTGACAACAATTTATACCGCGTAGTTTTTGAAAGTGACCCAATTCCTTCCACCATCCGCAGGGCTGGATTTGGCGGGGTAAACAAATATTCTCAGCTCGAATCATTTGATAATTCGGAATTGGTTATTAAAACCGCTGAAAAGCTCGACATCCTGTCGAAACAGGCTTACATTCAGTCTAAATCGTACGATGAGGTATTGACGATGGCCTTGAATAAAGAAAAATTGGTATCAAGTTTACCGGCTATTATGCCAATCTCAAACAAGTCACTAAAAAGTACGGCTTCAGGCTGGGGGTACCGGTTTCATCCGATTTATAAAATCAGGCAGTTTCATTACGGAATGGACTTTACTGCCGCAGTTGGAACCAAAGTATATACAACCGGTGATGGAGTTGTTAAGGATGTTCAGACTATCGGGGGTGGATATGGTCGGTGGATTTTGATTGATCATGGTTTTGGTTATCAAACGATGTATGCTCATTTGAACGAATTCCGTGTTAAAATAGGTGATCAGGTAAAACGAGGTCAGGTTATTGGGTATGTGGGCAATTCAGGAACTTCTACCGGACCCCATTTACATTACGAAGTACATCGAAACGGCGAACCTGTGAACCCGCAATACTACTATTTCAAGGATCTGAACGCCCAGGAATACGAAAAAATGGTCAGTATTTCATCGAACATAGGACAAACTTTCGACTAAAATCTTGTAAAAGTGCCTTACAAAAAACCTAAAATAGAAAAAGTCTTTTATTCGATCAGCGAAGTCGCAGATTTGTTTGGCGTAAATACCTCAAACATTCGTTTTTGGGAAAATGAATTCGATATTCTGAAGCCCCACAAAAATGCGAAAGGGAACCGGATGTTTACCAAAGAAGACATCGAAAACCTGAAGCTGATTTATCACCTTCTGAAAGACAGGGGAATGACCATCAAAGGCGCTCAGAAAAAACTAAAGGACAATAAGGCAGATACGCTTCAGAATTTTGAAGTAGTAAGCAGGCTTCAGGAAATCAGGCAAATGCTGGTTGAAATTAAGGACGAACTGTAATTGTGTTTTGGGTTTCACTTAAAAAATAGAGGAACTTTTGGGTATTTGGTTTTTGATTAGCAACGGCATTTATGCCGTTGGCAAATGATGAATTTTTTTAAAGGGCTTTAGCCCAAATTACTTATTGATTTGGCTAAAGCTCTTGCCATTTTTGCACACCATACCGTAGCCTAAAGGCTACGGCTAATGATAAAAGAACCAATTAACCGATAATAATAAACGCTTTTCAAATGCAACTAAAAGAAATCACTCATTTTATCGAATCTATTGCTCCTCTGGCTTTTCAGGAATCGTATGACAATGCCGGTCTGATTATCGGGAATCCTGATGATGAAATTTCAGGAATATTGATCACCCTGGATATTACTGAAGAAATATTGGATGAAGCCATCAGCCGAAAGTTGAACCTGATTGTTGCACATCACCCGATTATTTTTGATGGAATAAAAAAGCTGAACGGAAAAAACTATATCGAACGCTGCGTGGCCAAAGCCATCAAAAATGATATTGCCATATACGCGGCACATACCAATCTGGACAGCGTATTTGGGGGAGTAAACAGTAAGATTTGTGAGAAACTGGGTCTGCGGAATTGCCGGATATTGTCACCAACTCCCAACTTTTTAAAAAAACTGGTCACATTTGTTCCCAATGCTGATGCTGAAAAGGTCAGAAAAGCTTTATTTGATGCCGGAGCCGGCCACATCGGGAATTATGGTTCATGTAGTTTCAATCAGGTAGGGCAGGGGAGTTTCAGGGGAAATGAGCAAACCAATCCTTATGTCGGAGAAAAAAATCAGCTTCATTTTGAAGAGGAGACCCGAATAGAGACCATTTTCCCCAAACATATTCAATCAAGGGTCATTCAGTCACTTTTGGCTGCACACCCTTATGAAGAAGTTGCCTATGACATTTATCCGCTTGATAACGAATATAATCAAAGCGGGACAGGAATGATTGGTGAACTGGAATCGCCGGTGGATGAATTGGAATTCCTGGGTAAACTAAAAGAAACATTTCGCTGTCAGGTTATTAAACATACCCAATTATTGGGGAAACCGATCCGGAAAATAGCAGTTTGCGGAGGTTCAGGAAGCGCATACCTGGACAGGGCAATAGCTCAGAAAGCTGATCTTTACATTTCCGGAGATTTTAAGTATCATCAGTTTTTTGATGCTGAACAACAAATCATTATTGCAGATATCGGCCATTATGAGAGTGAACAGTTCACTAAAGAAGTTTTTTATGAATTACTTACAAAAAAATTCCCTAAATTTGCAGTCCATTTATCGGATTTAAGTACAAACCCGGTAAAGTACTTCATTTGATCAGTTAAACAACTATAAGTATGAATACACAGTACGTGAGAGACGAAAATAAAAGTGTGCCAATCAGTTCAAAGCTCAAAGCGCTTTTCGAATTACAAAATGTAGTTTCAGAAATTGACAAATTTAAAACCCTACGCGGTGAATTGCCTTTGGAAGTTCAGGATTTGGAAGACGAAATTACCGGTTTAAAGACACGGGTAAGCAATTTTGAAGACGACATCAAAGATTTGGAAACAGCTATCCACAATAAGAAAATTGCAATCAAGGAATCAGAAACCCTGATCGTCAAATACACTGAGCAACAGAATAATGTTCGTAATAACCGCGAATTTGACTCTTTGAGCAAAGAAATTGAATTTCAGAAACTCGAAATAGAGTTGTCGGATAAAAGGATCCGTGAGTTCACTACTGAACTTGCCATAAAAAAGGAAGCCATCGGAACATCGGCAATTCTCCTGAAGGAACGTCTTGAAGATTTAGACCGGAAACAACATGAACTGGAAGAAATTACTTCTGAAACTCAGATTGAAGAGGAAAGGCTGAAAGCAAAATCTGAAAAAATTGAAAGTAACATTGAGGTTCGGTTACTCACAGCATTCAAACGTATCCGTAAAAATGCACGAAATGGTCTGGCAGTTGTAACTGTTCAACGCGATGCCTGCGGTGGTTGCTTCAATAAAATTCCGCCACAGCGCCAAATGGACATTGCTTCACGCAAAAAAGTAATTGTTTGCGAATATTGTGGCCGCATTCTGGTTGACAAAGACATCCTCGATTCGATGGAACCCGCTGAGTAGCTTAAAAATTCACATAAAAAAACCTTCAGGAGCGATTCTGAAGGTTTTTTTATGATGATTCTTATTCCTTATTCCTCATTTCCAAATTAGTTCAAAATAATAGCCGGACTCACTTTAATCTCCATCAAATATCCTTTGCATATTCCTTTTATGGTAATTGATCTGCCAATTTCAAGAGACTGAATAATCGGTTGATTGGCCGAAGCCCAACTGCTATCAAGCTGACAACTGATTCCCTGCATTTCATCTTCGAGGATTAAAAGATCTATCCCATTTTGCATCTTGGTTTTTGATTTCAGTTCACCATTGATTTCCAGAACTTTTTCGCTGTACTTGGTAGTAGCGGAATTTTCATCCTGTTCAAATTCACTAATCAGACTACTGGCGTCTAATTTATATTCAGCCTTTAGCCGGTTTATGTTGGCATGGGGTTTGAAAAACATTTTAAGACCGATTCCTGCTCCAACAGCGATTACAATCACAACCAGAATAATAGCGTATTTGATTTTCATAGAAGAAAAATTTTGATTTGATCAATTGCCAAACGGAAGATAGTTTGCTTTCACTATGATTTCCATTTCCTTACCTATTTTGTCGCGAACCAGGGACGGAATTTTTATTCCGTAATCTTCAGGAGTTACTTTAAACTTTGATATGCCCACCAGCTTCCCGTCTTCCAATCCTAGTTTTGCTGAAATAGTAATGGTCTTTTCAACTCCATGAACCATCAGTATTCCGGCAACTTTAATATCAATTACCGGCCCGCTAAGCACTGAACTGTTATACCCTTCGATCTTACCGTTGAATTTGGCTTTGGGGAATTTGGTACTCTCCATGTAGTTTTCATTGAAATGTTCTTCCATCAAAGCACGTTTGAAGTGGAATGTGGTCATCAGCGCCTGAAAGGCAATTTCACCTGTTTCAGCATTCAGGATGGTTACAGCTTCGTTGCTTTCACCCAAAATGTCTTCCAA
>DMSQ01000020.1:623-6148 GCA_003457135.1 Prolixibacteraceae bacterium | reverse complement strand
TTTTAAAAAATTTTCTAATTTTTTTCTAATTAGGGGGTTACCTTTTGGTTGTTTCTGGAATAAACACTCGAACAAGGATATTTAAGAACTAGTATTAATCATTAAAACCAAAAGTAATGAAAACTTTATTTGCTAACAACGAAACCAAAAATTTTGCTTCTTTCTCTTTCGACGTATTAACTTCAGAAGAACTTGCTTCAGTAAAAGGTGGCAAATCAGAAGATTCCTATGCTGATTTAAACTAATCTTCTCTAAAAAACTGAAAATTTATTTTTCATTTATTTCCTGGTTATATTATTCCGTTTTATTGAATAATATGTTCTGCAGGAAACAATCAAAAGTGATCGCAAAAGCGATGTAAAACATTAATATATTGCAAGATGATACGCAGATCGGAATATTTTGAAACCATTGACAAGTACCTTAACAACGAGCTGACCGCACCGGAGTTAAGTGAATTAGAGCTCGAATTACAGCTCAATTCAGACTTGGCCGAAGAATTAAAGCTTCATTTGGAAGTTCTGCAAGCTGTTCAGGAACAAGACATTGTTAGTTTGCGTGAAAATCTGAACAAAGTAGCTGCCGATCAAGGTATTACAAATAAATCTCAAGATTTTATTTTTTCTGATTCTTTCAGTTTTGGATTAGCTGAAGAAATGACATCATCTGCACAGAATTTCAGTCGTACGGTCAACACTGAAGACATCATCAATTTTTCACAATCTTTTCCAAAGATTCACCTTTACCAGCACAATATTGCTGCAAAAGAAAACATTCACCAGTTCTATAAAGAGCAAACCGAATCTGCTGACTCATCCAACGAGGAAGAGTTCTACTCGCCTTTAGAAAATATTCTTTTTGAGGAGATTAAAAGTGCTCTGGAAGAAAGCGACGTCCTGGATATCAGGGCTAACCTGAAACAGATCGCCACCAGCATGCCAGAACATTCACGCTCTACCGAAGAAATTCACGATTATATCAACAACCAGATGAGCCTTGAAGAAAGGGCCGAATTTGATGAAGAACTGGTATTTAACTCCAAGCTTGCAAAAGATGTTCAATTGTATAAAGATATTGACATCGCAGCGACAGAGAATGACATTATGGAATTAAGAGCTTCACTTCGTAAAATTCAAAAAGCTGAACTACAGACAACTACAAGAATTGAAGAAATAGAAGACTATATATACGACAGGCTTTCCGAGTCGGAAATGGCTTCTTTTGAGTCGGAATTTGCTGACAACAAGGAACTTTCTGCTGAAATCGAGCTGGTTAAAAATATTGACAAAGCTCTCCAGGAAAGCGATATCATGCAACTGAGAGCCAAACTCGGAAATATCGCGAATGACAATATAAATGAAAAACAAGCAGAACGCTCGATAGCCTTTAAATTCAGGCACAGAAGGATTGCATTGTCAGTTGTAGCTGCATCTTTGATACTGTTGCTGGGAATTACCGGATTGCTCTCGAAATATACCTCCGAAGGAGATGTCTATCAGAAGTTCTATGCAAAATATGAAACAACCGGGATTTCAAGATCCTCCAATAACGAGGCAGACAAAACATTGTCAATTGCCCTTCAAAAGTTTAATAACCAGGAGTATGAAACTGCTTTAAATCTATTGCAGGAAGTGATTTCGAAGGATAACGACAATTCAGTTGGTCATTTTTACTCGGGGGTTACCCTTCAGGAACTGGGCAAATATCATCGTGCCATCGAAGAATACCAGGCTGTTGTAGTAAATAAAGACAACCTTTTCGTAGAGCAGGCCGAATGGTACATCGGGTTATGCTATCTGCAAACCAGCGAAAGTGAAAAGGCAATCAAACAATTCAAGAAAATAGCTAACGAGAAAGGATTCTATCAGCCCAAAGCCGTAGCAATCTTAAATAAACTGGAAGACATTAATTAAAAAATATTCATTACAGATCAGGTAAAAAGTTAATACTGGTTCTCATTTGTCCTTGTTCAATTCAAATCAGTTCAGATTAACTGAAAAATCTTGAGTCTGTTAACTTAAATCATTCGTTCTTACTACATAAAGTATCTTATTGCAGATCAGGCGTTCGGTTAATACTTGTTCTTTTGTCCTTGTTCAGTTCAATCCAGGTAAAATCGAAAACCAATCCGGTTTTTTGAATTAGAAAAAACTATATAATTTCTGCCTAAAAAGCTCGAGTAACATCGGGCTATAGTTGTTTATAGCATTACCATCTCCTTTTTTAATACCCAATTTTATAATCTTTTTGAGGGAGGTTCGTTCTGTTCTGATTTTTTCTATATTTACAAATCAACAAAACTATAACCTAATTATAACTTCAGAAAAATCGCAACTTATGGAAAATGTAAATCAAAAAAGATTATTTATTGCAGCCTGTCTGGCGCTATTGGTTACTGCCATCACCTTTGCAATCAGGGCAAAAATCGAAGGTGTTTTCTCGACTGACTACGGATTAACAAAAGAACAAATTGGCTATGCTTTTGGCCCGGCGTTTTGGGGCTTTGCAGTGGCCATGTTTGCAGGCGGGTTTATTATCGACATCGTAAAAACGAGAACTATTGTTTGGTTAGCTTTTGGAATGCATTTTATTGGCATTATCCTTTTGCTATTGGCGAAAGACATGACATCATTATTTATTGCAAATGTTTTTATTGGCTTCGGAAATGGAAGTGTTGAAGCAGCATGTAATCCTCTCGTTGCAACATTATTCCCCAATAATAAAACAAAGATGCTCAACCGGTTTCATGTTTGGTTCCCTGGAGGAATTGTAATCGGCGGAGTTCTAGCTTGGTTTGTTATGGATACTCTTAACTTGCAATGGGAAATCCTGGTAAGCTTATTATTTATTCCTCTGGCGATTTACGGGTTCTTATTTTTTGGACAAAAAATACCAGAAACAGAACGTGTTACAAGTGGAGTTTCGTATAAAGATATGATGCGAAACATTGGAGCTCCGTTTACAATCATTGCTTCGGTAATTCTAATGATTCTGGTTGCATCTGTTCCATCACTGAGCTTAAATTTCGACAGCATATACCCTTATATTGCAGTTGGTGTAATTTTATTATTGGTTGTTGTTGAAGGTCGGGCAATCAATAAAATAAGCCTGCTATTTCCTTTGATACTGTTCGCTATGTTATTGACCGCTTCAACAGAATTGGGAACGACACAATGGATAAATGCACTTCTGGAAACCAATGGAATTAATCCAATGATTATTCTGGTGGTAGTAACCGGAATTATGGCTGTTGGACGCTTTTTTGCCGGTGGCTTAATCCATCGTTTAAATCCAACCGGTGTTTTACTAGGCTCATCGGTAATTGCCACAGCTGGCTTGTTTTTACTTAGTATTTCAGACGGTGCTGCAATGACATTGCTTTCAGCCGCTGTTTTTGCTGTTGGTGTTTGTTATTTCTGGCCGACAATGATTGGTGTAGCTTCGGAATATGTGCCCAAAAGCGGCGCACTGGGCATGTCAATTCTGGGAGGAGCTGGTTTTGTAGCCACGTCAATGGTATTGCCAATTATGGGTAAATCAATCGAAACTGCGGGGCCTCAAATCACACTGCGCAATATGTCGGTATTACCAGTTATTTTGATTGTTGTTTTTATTGTTCTTTATTTTATAATAAAAACAAGATTTCCGAAAAAAGCATAAATAATTATCATCTAATATTTTAGCAGGGAGAGGATGCCATAAAAAGCATCCTCTTCTTATTTTAAATAAACCATCAACACATATAATGTTCTTAGTAAATATAAAAGTTTATTTTTGCATTATCTGGAACAAAAAAAAAATGGAATTTATGAAACCAACCTTATTAATTCTGGCTGCCGGAATGGGTAGTCGTTTTGGAGGCCTTAAACAGGTTGAACCTGTTGGTCCTAATGGAGAAACGATTCTTGAATACTCAATTTACGATGCAATACGTGCAGGGTTTAAAAAAGTAGTTTTTGTGATTCGCGAAAGCTTTGCAAGTGATTTCAAGGCACGCTTTGAATCAAAGTTAGCTGGAAGGATAGAAATTGAGTATGTATATCAGGAAATAGATAAATTGCCTAAAGGCTTTTTACTGCCCGAAGGCCGCGAAAAACCATGGGGAACCGGTCACGCGGTGCTGATGGCCAGAGACGTGATTCATGAACCTTTTGCAACAATTAATGCCGACGATTTTTATGGAGCCCAAGCCTATAAGGTTATTGCAGATTTCCTTTCACAGCTAAATAACGAAAAAAAATATTCGATGGTTGGTTATCAGCTCGACAAAACGCTTTCTGATTTTGGGAGCGTCTCCAGGGGATTATGTGTAACCGACGAAAATAATTTGTTGACAAAAATTACTGAAACCCATAAAATACGACAGGAAGGCGAAACAATTCTTTGTGAATCGCAAAATAATGAAGCTGTTTCTTTGAGCAACAACGAAACAGTTTCAATGAATTTCTGGGGATTTCATCCGTCGGTATTCAGGAATATTGAAAATCAGTTTATCGAATTTCTTGAATCGAATATTCACCTCCCAAAATCGGAGTTTTATATTCCTTCTGTAGTTTTCGAAATGATTAAAACCGGTAAAGCCGAAGTTGAAGTTTTAAAAGCAGACTCACCCTGGTTTGGAGTTACTTATCAGGACGATAAGCCTTTTGTAATAGAACAAATTCAGAAATTAACCAATCAGGGAGTCTATCCGAATAAACTTTGGTAATCAAAATACATTATCAAAAAGTCAGGATAAGTGATTTGCTCTTTTCCTGACTTTTTATTTAGCTCAAACACAACTTTTATTTTAGCGTCAATTTCTCACCTTTTAGTTCCTTGCCAATAAAGGTGGTCGCATTCTTTTCAAAAACATCAATACTTTCGGTGGAATAATATTTTACAATTCCTGATTTGGAACATTTTTCATCTATTTCAGGATGTCGTTTCAAATATTCAACCAAACTGGCGCTTACAACTTTCCCCTGCTCAAGTATTTTAACTCCTTCAGGAACAAATTTTTTGATTACCGGTAGTAACAAAGGATAATGTGTGCATGCTAAAATAATAGAATCAATTTCGGGATCGGCTGCAATTAAGTTCCTGATATTTTTCTCAACAAAATAGTCAGTTCCAGGCGAATCTATTTCGTTGTTTTCGACGAGCGGAACCCATATTGGACAAGCTTCCTGTGTAGTTTTAAGAACTTTTCCTCCCGCCCATTTTTCAAGCTCAATCGGGTATGAATTTGAAAGTACGGTTCCAACAGTGCCCAATATTCCCACATGTCCATTCCTGGTAAATTGGCCGATGGATTCAACCGCAGGACGGATGACTCCTAAAACCCTCTTGTTTTGACTAAACTTCGGAAGGTCGTTTTGCTGGATGGTACGTAACGCTTTCGCAGAAGCGGTATTGCAAGCCAAAATGACCAGATTACAGCCCATTTCGAAGAGTTTTTCTACCGACTGAAGCGTGTATTCATAAACTACCTCGAACGAACGTGAACCGTAAGGAGCGCGTGCATTATCGCCCAAATAAATAAA
>DMSQ01000020.1:0-549 GCA_003457135.1 Prolixibacteraceae bacterium | reverse complement strand
TGAAGTTGCTGACTGGCACTTGATTGGTAGGTCTGAATACGCTCATTCATTGCATTCAAATCTTCTTCCTTCATTTTGCGGACAGTTTCTGATAAAGAATCTCTGTTGGAAGCATATTCCATGTATTTTGTTTGAAATTCTTTCTGCATAATTCCCAACGCGTCTTCCAATTCTTTCTGATATGCAATAAATTGCTTTTCGGCAGTAGCTCTTTCAGGCATTACCTGAATCAAAGCCTGCAAATCGATATGACCAAATTTTGGTGCCTGAGCTTTGGCAAAACCTGCTGAAAACAACAGAATTCCTAAAACACAAATTTTGAANNACCTGATCGGAAAGATCAAATTTAGGATTGGTATAGATTAAGGTTATCCCGTTTGCTTTATCGAAGATGACAGCATAATTTCCTTCGTTCGCGATTTCCTGGATCGCGTTAAAAACATCATCCTGAATTGGTTTTATCAGGCCCTGACGTTTCTTGAATAAATCTCCTTCGCGTCCAAAATATTTCCGCTGAAGATCCTTGTATTCTTTTTCTTTGGTAATGAT
>DMSQ01000014.1 GCA_003457135.1 Prolixibacteraceae bacterium | reverse complement strand
AACAGCATGCCCGGCACACTAAACATTTGATGCCGCTGGCATCTATACGCAGGCATTAAATGTCGGCATTTTGTATGTATTGTAACGCTGCTTCTTCATCTTTCTCAATGGCCAGTTCTACCGCGCGTTTGGCGGTTTCTAACAGTTGTTCCGATTGCTTTTTTAGTTGGAAACTTTCTGTGAGTTTGTCTTTTATTGATTCTTGAATTGATTTATCAATCAAAGGAACAGGTATCTTTTGGAACTCATTTTTATTTATTGCTGTCAGAATTGTTCCGGAACAACTTTGCTTTAGGATTTTCTGCATAGGCTCTGATTTGAACAAAACCAAAAGAGTTTCAGAATTGATCTTTTTCGAGTTGATAATATAAAAACCTGTTGAGCAAAACGCATTATTGTATTCTTCGGTTACCAATGCGCAACTATCTAATGAACCTTCGATTGATGAAATAACAACATCATTTGTATTTACCTTCCTTCTTGCCCTTGAAGGTAATTCAATCCCAAGTGCAGTAGTACAACCTTTTATTTCGCCCGATTTTCCGATGTCGGCTAATTCGATGTATTTGTATTCTGTTTTATCCTCAGGGGTAAAATTAGAGTCTTTCTGATTGCATGAAATTTGTAATTCGTCACAGCCATTCGGATAACTGCGTATCAACCCTAAATAATCTTCATACTTCTTTTGGTAATACTCCGCATCCAACCTACCCGTTATCAAAAACGAATCTTTAAATCCTTTTACATTTACCGGGTCGGTGCTGGGTTCAAAGTCTTTTAAGCCGATGGTTTCTAATAGAAGAGCTTCAGCATTGGAATATGCTTCTTTTGAATTGTTTTTATGATTTTTGGAATCTCGTATAATTCCATCAATAATTTTTTGAAACTTAACAGAGAAGATAGGCATTGGAATTTCTCTCACTCTCCATAATGCAATTCCCTGTTGTACCATTCCTGTTTGATTTCTTTCAAGCCAATCTTGACCAACCTTGCAATTCAAATAAGTCAAAGCAACTGTCGGCAACAACTTCTTATTTTCAAACTTTATCCGCGCAACATCTTGGTCAATGTTCGAAGGTAAAACATCTGAATCAACGATTGCACAAAGTCCAACAGTTCCACGAGTTGAAAGAATCAAATCATCCTTTTCTAAAGAGGAGCGTTTGTTATTGTCATCAACCCATTTTGCAATTCTATCGGCATCAATATCATTAGCAAACCAACCCTTGGCATTTTTTGCAGTTAAATGTCTAATAGGTGAATTTTCATCAACTTCATGATAGCCATGTTGTCCGTCAGTGATGAAAGCGATTTGACCGAGATAATTGTTTTCATACTTTTTCCGATTGACATCTTCTTTAAGATATTCATTTTTGAAATATTGGCTATCAAATCTAAAAATGTCATTTTCATAACCAATTCTAGATTTGTAAATTTCTGCCGCTTCCAGCCCTTCCAACAATGCCTTATATTTTGCTTCGTTGAAAGGGCTACTTAAAAAAAACTGAGGCGCTCTTTTTTGGCGAATTCGGCAAAAGCTTCAGCAATGCCGTCGCGGGTCTGGTCATCGTGGTTAAACAGGTCGTGTTTTACAATCAGGTGTCCGTGATCGTCGAGCAAATATTCGTCGAGGTCTTTGGCTGTGCTTACATAAAAAGCCTGTGGGTCGTTTAATTCCAGTTCGCCTTGCTCGTAAACCGGTTCTTGCGGTTTTACCTGGTAGCGGGGATTATCGCGTTTCCGCAGATAAATTTTATCTCCACTATTGTCTTTGCTGGATTCCTGCATGGTGGCAAAAAAGATGGGATAATCTTCCCGTTTCGGGCATAATTTATCTTCCCATTTCTGCACCAGCAGCACACTTGTTTTGGTTCCGGTGTGTGGTTTAAAAACATTGCCGTGCAAGCCCACTACGGCTAAAATGCGGCAGCGCTCGGCAATAAATTCGCGGATTTGTTTGTCGCTGCTGTTGTTAAAGCGGCCTTGCGGCAACACAATGGCCATTCGTCCACCCGTTTTCAGGAAATCGAGGTTACGCTCAATAAACAGAATGTCGCGGCCAACCTTGGTTTGGTATTTTCCCCCGGCATTTTTGCCCAGTTCGTATTTGGCCAATATCCGGCTTTCTTTAATGTCGCCTGCAAATGGCGGATTGGCCATCAAAATATCAAACTGAAAATCGTGGTTGCTGTCTTTCGAGGTGCGCAGGCGTTTCAGCTTTTTCCAGCCTTCGTTGTAAATATCGAGCCAGTCTTCGTCTTTGGTTTTATCGTCCCAACGTTCCCAGTCGAGTGTGTTCAGGTGCAGCACATTGGTTTGTCCGTCGCCTGCAATTAGGTTCAGGGTCCGGCCAACACGCACGGCCTTTTCGTCAAAATCAATGGCAAACACTTTTTCCTGAACATAGTCAACACATTCAACAGGTTTATCTTCAAGGGTAAACAGGTGACTTTTGTTCAACCCTTTGCGTTTCAGTATTTGTTCCCACACATGGAAAATGGTATGCACAGGGAATCCGCAACTTCCTGCTGCCGTGTCAATCATGGTTTCATGCTCATTCGGGTTAAGCATTTTTACGGCCATATCAATCACATAACGCGGCGTAAAATACTGTCCTTTTTCGCCTTTGCTGCTTTTATTGATCAGGTATTCGAAGGCTTCGTCAACCACATCGAGGTTCGAATTAAACAGTTTCACATCCTGCAACGACGAAACACAAACAGAAAGGTGCGAAGCGGTCAGTTCAATTTTGGAATCGGATGAAAATACACCTTCCCATTTCTTTTTGGCTTTGTTGAACAGGTTCTGTATTTTATCTTTTAGCTCGGTTTCGGTATCGCCATAATTACGAAATTCGAGGAAGCGAGTAGCATTGCGGCCCGATTCCATTTCGTCGAACAGTTTGGTGAAAATGAGTTTAAACAGTTCCTCAAACACATCAACCCCGGCGTTGGCCAGTACTTCGTCTTCCATTTCCAGAATCAAATCTTTCAATGATTTGCGCTCGGTAACCAGCTTGTCTTTTTCGATAAGTTCCTTGATTGTCCAGCGTTCCGAAAGAATGTCGGATAGTTTTTCGGATGCCTTGGGGATTCCAGGAATATCTTCGAAATAATTGGGATCTTTGCGGTGGTAAAACGAGATGGATTCTCCATTGCTCCATACGCCAATCGGTGCGCCAGTAGCATTGCAATACGATTTGAGTTGTTCTTTTCCGTCTTTTAGTTTGGGTTTTTTCAACTCCACCATAATGTAAGGCGTGGTGGTTTTCTGTTTGTCGAAAATCACAATGTCGGCTCGCTTTTTCTCTCGTCCGAACGATACCGCGTATTCCAGTTCCATACGCTCTGCCGGATAACCGAAGTCATTTATCAACACACTCAGAAACAACTGGCGCACGACTTCTTCAGGAACTAATTTAATTTCCTTTTTCCGGACTAAACAGGTAATATAGGGGACAGGAGTTCCCTTTTTATCGTGTCGGGCAACAATTCGTTTTTCAAATTCCTGTATCTGGACAAGGTCGAACTGGGTAATTTTGTAATTCGAGTCGCGAAGTATTTCGGCGAGAGTCATATTGGTTTTCTTTTTGTTCGTTTTTCAAAAATAGCCCTTTCTAAGGATTAAACATAGAAATCTGGATAAATAATCCTGAATGGATTGATTATGAATAACCATACATTTCATTCATGGCAATTCACTCTGAATCCTAAAGGCTTCTGTTTATATGGTTTATTTATTTTCCGGTTTCCGAACCTGTTTATCCAACCGCTCAATCTCTTTTTTTCGCATGGCCAGCACATTGATGTAACGCTGACAATTGGCTTTGTGTTCCTGGTTATTTTTCGGTAGCGCCGAATAAGATTTGACCAGCCAGTCAATGGCAACATCAATTTCTCCTTCCATTTCGGCGGATAATGCCATGTTATAACACGCTTTGGCAACTATCTTCGGGTTTTTGTTTTTGGTTTCCGGTTTCCATTTTTCGGCAGCCTTCAGCCATTCGTTTGATAGGACATATTGTTCAGCTTTCAGCATATCCGGATTGCCCGATTTGTAATACATTCGTTCAACCGGTATCCAACTTGGAATTATTTTTTTTCCAAACGATTCACCAAGATATTTGGCAGCATCCATTAGAATTTTCTCAAAACCATCTTTCTCAAGATTAAAATTTTTAAATTGCCAATCATCATAGTTCAGGGTGTCAATCTGATTATAGATATAGGCTACCGTATCGTTCCTGATTGTAATGGTCCATGATAAACTGGCAGATGTGTGCAGATGGTTCAATGAATTGCTGATCAGGACGTCATATAATCTAAAGAAGTCAAGAAAAATTAAAATATCAGAATTTGATTTACTGTACAGCTCTTCAGGAGAATAGATAGCGGAATTTGAATTCCATTCAGAATTTAAGGTATCCCGGTAATTTTTCACATCCTGAAAATAGCCTTCTTTGTCAAAATAACCGGCAAGTGCATCAACACATTGATTCGACAAATCCGATGATTTGATGGTTGAATCAGCTACTATCTCGTCAATATTAAGATATTTGAACAGGCAAGTATCAGATTTATACGAATCACGCTTGAAAACAGCGACTTTCTTAATATTTTCCGGAAAAATAAATACGCCTGGTTTCATTACCTCTACTTGCATCACATTAATATGTTCAGTTAATATGCAAGAAGTCAGTCCAAAGAGGATAACAAATAGCAGCAATGTATTTCTATGGAAGCTCATATTGGGTATTAAGCTTTTTAAGTTCGGTTTTTCGCTGGTAAAGTACTGCCGAATATTTGCGGACCGCCTCATTTTCGAGTGACCAAAAAAAGCCTGTGCTGACTTTAGCTGCCCGATCGGTAAGTTTAATGGCCTGATCAACATCGCCATTCATTTCACTGGCAAGGGCCAGATTGTATAAGGCAACTATCTGGTTCCGTTTATTTTTACCATCTGCATACTTTTGCCAGATAGCTGAGGCATCTTCCCAATTATTTTTCCGGGCCAGTTTTTCGGCAAGATTTAAGTCAGGATTCTTACACACCATAATATCACGGTAAACCATCGTCCAGGAAGGCTGGATGTGTTTTGAATAGTTTTCGCCGATAATCCCTGCAGCAAGTGTAATTGCTTCTTTTTTAGCCGGTATCCTGATTTTTTTAAGGCCACTTTCATCTGTTCCGTCCCAGTACAGGGTGTCAATCTGAACAAAACGATCAGTTATTTTTTGCTTTTTCGCATCATAAAACGACCAGATATTTGAAGTTACAACATTTGCAGTTGTATTATCCAAATTGCTGTAAAAACATGAAAACATATCCAGAATGATCAGCCCATCTGCATTTGTTTGTTGAGTGATTATTTTGTACCAGTCGGCTTTGTTAGGACCAATTTTTTTTACCCGAATCAAAGGAAAATAGTTGACAGGATAAGTCAGGATACTATCAAACCGGTTCTGTTTCATCAAATTTCGGGCAAGGCTGTCTAAGCAGGTTTTTCGGGCCAGGCTGTCAGGATTGAACTGTATTTTATCTTTTACCAGGTGACTGTTCCTTGCATGATAATTTTGCAAGGTATCGGATTCGTATTTCAGGTTTCGCGAAACGATAGCCAGTTTTTTTATTTCCGGGGGAATCAGATATCCGGCAGGCTTAACGATTTCAATGGTAAGCTTTTTATAGCTCACACAGGAGCTAAAGCTCAACAACAAAACAATCAGGAACAATACTGACTTTGGTGACATATTATCGGTTTTTTTGTTGGATTTCCTTCCTCGCTTTTAGCTTTTTTAGGTATGCCTCGGTCTGATACCTGTAGTATGAATTAAAAGATTTCAAGCCCCATACCAATGCGCCGTCAATGTCACCATTCAATTCACTCATCAGGGCAAGGTTAAATTCAGCTTTACTTCTGTTCTTTTTATTTGTTGACTGAGCCATTTCAGTCCAGTATTTACAGGCTTCGTCGTAATTATTGTCGTTCATTAATTGTTGGCCGCGGTCATTTTTAGGGCTGAAAAGAAAGTATCCCCTTTTTTCAGAAATCCAGGTAGGAGAGAGTTTCTCATCAACTTCAAGGGCAATTTTTATTCCGGCATTAATCAGCGCCTGTTTGATGGATGGTAATTTGCTGAAAAGCCGGACCTGGTTATAATCTGAACTCTCCCAGTTAATGGTATCAATCAGTTCAATCTCCCTGACCAGCGTTTTTTTACCTGGTTTATAAATCCTGAAAAAGGCATCATATTTCACATCAACCGAAGCATAATGATAATCATTAACACCGACTTTTTCATAGCTGTAATCGGCCATTACCTTATTTGAGTATCTTTCCAGTACTATTAAAGCATCAGTATTGAAGTCACTGCATATTTTTTTTACGATAAACGGATTTAAAGTGTCAGGAAGCTGTTCATAGGATAATTCCTTTGATATATTCCGTTCGATAGAAGAAAGGAAACCATAGTTTCCGGATTCAATAAATTCACGACGTAAATTTCGTTCAAGCGGAACAACGACATCATACCTGCCCGATTCAAATAATAATTCGGCCAAGGCGCGAATAGTAGTATCTGATGAAACACTATCCAGAATAATTTTTGAAAGCTGAAAGCCCTTCCGGTAAAAATACACTTGCAGCGAGTCTTCACGATAATTTTCAAACTGAGAGTTCATACTCCGGTTCATCAGTGTAATGCTTTGGATATCTGCAGGAAGTTCTTCGTACGATGGTCGGGAATTTTCAATAGTCAGAACTGCAAAATTGCTTTTGCACGAGGTAAGGGCAATTCCGGCAAGGAGAAGAATAAATGCCTGATAGGATTTGAATTGATTGAAATATTGCATTTTTCGAAACTGTTAATAAATGCCCCAATATTTTCTGAAAAACCACTCAGCGCCCAACAAAACAAGGAGCATAAAAAAAAGCAACTTCAAATTGATCCATTCGTTTTGAAAGGTAAGCTGATGCTGCTGAACTGCAATTTGTTTGTTTTGGCCGATTATATCAAGTAATGTGCCATAATTATTGAATGTATTAAACTGGCCTCCTGTTTTTGCTGATAACTGATATAAAACACCAAAATCAGCGCTTGTATTTTGTATTTCAATGTCATTTTTCACGATGCTGAAGTTTCCTTGTTCAGTAAAATGTTGATTTCCCAGTTGGGTCTCGGCTTCGAAAGTATAGTCGCCAGGTTTCATATTTCCGGCATTTAGCCGGTAGAAATCATTGCTCCGGTCGAATTGGTAACTGAATTCCCGGAGACTGTCGTTCTGTATCCTGATATTTACATCCGGAGTGTTAATCAGTTCATAGCTGTCGTTATACAGTTCCGCAATCAGTTCTATCTGGTCAGTTTCCTGAAAAATAGCAGGGTAGTAAACATTGAAGTTATCTTCATTTTGTTTGAGCGCCAGATACTGAATGATTTTTTGAACGAATTCGTTAAATGCCTCGTGGTTTCCATTTGCATGGTAATTGTATAACCTCCATCGCCAAAGGCCTTCGCCCAAAATAAATCCGAATTTGCGGCCTTTGTCCGTTCCAAAAGCCATCAGGGTCTTGTTGGTCTGTATGTTTCGGATGCTTTGCTTAGCCAGGTTTTGCATCAGGGGCGAAAGTTCTGTACTTCCGAAAGGAGCAACGAGGGGAGGAGCCATTGAAAGAGTTTCTTGGGCGCTTTCGGAAAGCACAAAAAGCGGGAAGTTGATTTCAAATAAAGCCTGAACTTCTTCCGTGTTTTTACTGGCCGAAATTTTCAGTCCCATGTCCAGCGAATTCAATTGTTCGAGCAGCGAATTCGGTCCGATGAGAAACAATACCGGGATTCGACTCGCTTTAATTTGGGTTAGCAAGCTGCTGGCCGCATTTTTTATGGAGGGCAACTGGTTCAGAACAATCAGGCTGAAAGTTGAAAGACTATCAGGAACACTATTCCCTGTAAGTAGTTTTATTTCATAGTTCTGAAGTTCGGAAACGCTGGTGCGAATAGCGCCTAAATCAGGATGCGGGCCGTCGCTGAGCATTAAGATTTTTTGTTTGTTCTCCAAAATCTGGATCACAAATTCATACTCATTGTTTTTAAGATTAGCCTCTCCATCGAATGGCCTGATTTTTATTTTGTAATGTTGCAATCCGGGTTTTGCAGCTTCAAGATTGACAAATTCGAGCTTGAAATCATCATCCGAAACAATTGACACAGTAGTTGAATAGACTTGTTTCTGATCGTTTTCAATGTCAATGTAGGCAATTTGGTCTTTCAAATTTGAAAACTTAAATTCAATTTCAACCGGAAATTTATTTTTCAGAAAAGCAATTTTGTTGGTCTTTACATTTCTGATCAACGCATCGGTTTTCAGGGTAGTATCGCCAACGCCCAGCGTGTAAACCGGAAATTTAAGTCCTGAAGCCAGGTTTTCGGGATTTTGTCCCTGATTGTAAATGCCGTCGCCCAGCAAAATCAAAGCTCCAATATTTTTATTTATGTAGTTATTTTTTAGTGATTTAAGTAGTTTTCCGTAATTTGAACGCCGATCAGTCCCGGTGAAATCCTCTTTATTTTCAGTTTTTTCTCCAAACGACCAGAATTCCAACTGATAATCATCTGCAAAACGATCTTTCAGGCTTTGCTTAAACTGACCAAACGATGGACCATACGCCTGAACCGATTGTGAATTGTCGAAAGCGACAGCCAGGATTGGTAACTGACTGATTTTCTTTTGTCGCTCCATCAGTGGAGAAAGGAGAAACAGAAAAACAAGAAAAAGGGATAAAAACCGCATCACAACCAGAAAAATCTTCTGATAGCTGCTTAAACTGGAATTCTGTGAATTCCTGAAATAAAGCAGATAACTGATACCTGCAGCCAATAACACGGCCAACAAAACGAAAAGTCCGGCAAAACGGTGATCAAAACTAATTTCCAATTGCTCTGAATTTAAGAATGAGTCAAAATTAACAAACTTGGCTAAATAGGGCATTATCGTGTCAACTTTCTGTTCAATAAAATATGAACTCAAAATCGAAGTTTTTATTCTGAATTGAAAATGTCAGTTCGAATCAAGCGACAAATATTGCTGCTAAATATTATTTCATTAGATTTAAATTTTCGCTTTTAATCATTTTGGGGCAAGAGCGAAAGTAAAGCTGTTTATTTTATCAAACTGAATAGATGAAGAAATTACCGATACTAATTTTTTTTGTTCTCATATACAATCTCTCTGCGAAGGCGCAGTATTTTCAAACCGGCCAAGACCCTTCGCAAATCAGGTGGCGACAGATCAATACCTTGAATTTTCAGGTCATTTATCCGGAAGAGTTTGAAATACAGGCACAACGAATTTCTTATGTGCTTGAAAAAGTTTACGGCTATGGCTCAAAATCGTTGGATTTTCGTCCACACCAGGTTTCGGTAGTTTTGCACACCCGTACAGTAAAATCGAATGGATTAATGGCCTGGGCACCTAAACGAATCGAGCTTTTCACAACCCCACACCAGCAAATTTATGCTCAGGATTGGCTCGAACAACTGGCTTTGCACGAATTCAGGCATTTGGTCCAGATGGATAAAATTCAAAGTGAAATGCCCGGAATAGTGAAAGCTATATTAGGTGAACAGGCTACTGCTATTATTGTTGGAACCTACTTGCCATTTTGGTTTTTAGAAGGCGATGCTGTGGTTACCGAAACTGCCCTGTCAAATTCAGGTCGCGGAAGACTGGCCTCCTTTAGTATGGAACACAAAGCGCAATTAGCCGAATTAGGAAAATATTCTTTCGACAAAGCGTTCCTGGGCTCTTACAAAGATTTTGTACCCGATCATTATAAATTAGGCTATTGGATGGTTGGAAAAAGTCGGGAAAAATTCGGGCCTCAAATTTGGTCCAACGCTTTGAAAAAAATCGGTAAGCAACCTTATTCACTGACCCCACTAAATTCCTCATTAAAGAAATCGAGCGGATTTTCGACCAAACAAATGTATTCAGGCATATTTGACAAGCTCACTCAGGAATGGAAGGAAAACATAAATAGAAAGATAATTGATTCAATTTCAATAGTTTCGCCACGACGAGAGAGCTATACTGAATATTTGTATCCGGAATTTTATCGCGATTCACTGATTATTGCTTACCGAACTTCAATGGATGATATTGGCCGTTTTGTTATTATTAGTCCTGATAAAAGTGAAAAAGTAATTTATACGCCCGGAAAAATTTTCGAAGAATCAGTTTCACTGCAAGGCAACCTGATTATTTGGGCTGAAAGACGGGCCGACCTCCGGTGGTCTCATTCTGACCGGTCGGTCATTCAGATCTACAACATCGCGAACAAAGTATTACAGGAAATTAAAAATGAGAACAAGCTGTTCAGTCCGGTAATTTCGCCTGATTTAAAATCGTTCGCAGCGGTAGAAGTTGATCCGGGAAACAATTTTTATCTGTCAGTTTTTGATTTAACAACCGGCGAACTGAAAGCCCGTTACAAAACCAATGATAATCAATATTTTTTTACCCCATGCTGGGACGAAAAAGCGGAGAAGTTGTATGTAGTTTGTTTGTCGGCAAAAGGGAAATATCTGGCTTCGGCCGATCTTAAATCCAAACAGATCAAACCATTGACTGTAAATACCTTTGCCAATCTGAAAAACCCGGTTTTTTCCAAAGGACTGATCTACTTTTCTGCTGATTTTTCGGGAACAGACAATCTATATTCGATTGATGTAGAAAGTAATCGAATATCAGAAATTGTATCAGTTCGGTTCGGGGCTGACTATCCGTCAATTTCAGGAACTAAAGTACTTTTTAGCCATTATACCTCTGCGGGCTATCAGCTTGCAACCATTCAAACTGACCAAATTATCAGGAAAAAAGAGATTGAAAATATTCAGTTAGGCGCCGATTCACTTGCCGACAATCTTGCTGCTCAGGAAAATGGCATCCCTGATTTTTCAAACCCGGATTCGGTGAAGTATGAATCAAAGAAGTATTCGAAAATAGGTCATTTGTTTAATTTTCATAGTTGGGCTCCAGCATATATCGATGTCAACAGTTACGAAATAAGGCCCGGCGTTTCACTGTTTTCGCAGAATAAGCTTGGCACTGCTGAAACCCGGCTGGGATACGATTATAATGTTGCTGACCGAACTGGCCGGTATAAACTTGGATTTAGCTATTCCGGATTATTTCCTGAAATAAATGCAGAATTGTCCTTTGGTAACGAAGCTTCAAATTATTTTCAAATTACGAATACGGTTAATAAACTCAATCAGATAATAAAAAGTGATACGATAGTTCAACGGTTTAGCTGGAAAGAATTAACGGCTGATTTTGATATCCGGTTGCCGCTTAATTTCTCAAAAGGTAAATATTCACGAATTTTTTATCCTGAAGTTAAATATACCTTAAATCAGGTGTTGCACAACGGATCAACTCCTGAAAATTTTTACTCTGGTAATTATCATGCCCTGGCTTACAGGCTCTATTTCTATAATCTCTTGCACCAATCAACCCAAAATATAATGCCCAGATGGGGTCAACAGTTCGATCTTATTTACCGGTACACACCATTTATTGGTAATGATCTGGGGACTCTGGCAGGTATTCAGTCGGTACTTTATTTTCCGGGAATGACCAGGAACTCCGGGTTAAGAGTTTATCAGGGATATCAGGAAAAGAGTTTTACTCATAACTATAACTTTTCAAATTTCGTACACTTCCCAAGAGGTTTCGGTGGATATCAAAACAACAAAATATATTCATTGTCAGCCGATTATAAATTCCCAATTTGTTATCCTGATCTTAATATTGGCAAACTGGCATATATCAAACGGTTGAAATCATCAGTTTTCTATGATTATGCCTGGCTTTCAGTACCAGTGGCCGATAAAAATGGAACCATTTTTCCGAATGACCATGAAATGCAACTTAAATCTATAGGATTTGAACTAACTTCCGATGTTCACTTTTTGCGGTTTTTTGCTCCTTTTGAATTAGGTTTCAGATCGGTATATCGTCCTGAATTTAAGGATTTCACCTTTAATCTGTTAGTTTCAGTTGATTTTAATGGCTTTTAGTTCGCCTTAAAGTAAGAACAGTGATTTCCGGCCGCATTTCAATACGGGCTGGGAGTCCGATGCAGCCAAGTCCTCTGTTCACATAAAGAAACTGGTTATCAGCCTGATAGAGTCCGCCCCAATTCTTTTGGAAAAAATAAATTGGGCTGAATTCAATTCCGGCAATTTTAATTCCGAACTGACCTCCATGGGTGTGCCCCGAGAGTGTAAGAGGAATATCCGTCTCAGGAACAACTTTTGCCTGCCAGTGTGCCGGATCGTGCGATAAAAGTATTTTGAAGTAATTGGCAGGTATGCTGTCCAGTGCCAAATCCAGCCGGGCATATTGCGGGAATGGAGGATGTCCCCAATTTTCAACCCCAATGATACAAATGGAGGTGTCTTTGATTTGAAGCTTTGTCCAGCGGTTCAGAAGTAAATCGAAACCAGCGTCAGTAAAACCGTTTCTAATTAAAGCAAGGTTTTTCAGTTTACTTGCGGAATCAGGCCACTGGGAGTAATCGCCATAATCGTGATTACCTTGAATTGCAAATTTGCCGTACAGGGCTGGAAACTGTTTCAAATAAGGCTTAAATCCATCCATTTCAACGCTTAAATTATTCACGATATCACCGGTAAAAAACAGGATATCAGGTTTTAACTTCAACAGAATATCCAAAGTTTGTTTTATAATGGTCGGATTCTTACCAAAAGTACCAAGGTGAAAATCAGAAATCTGAACAATTTTAAGACCGTTAAGTTGTTCGGGCAAATCAGGAAAACAGAGCTCGCGTTTCACTACATTCAGGTTGTATTTCCCAAATAAAATTCCATGAGCAATCATCATGAAAATTCCGGTACTTATCAGAAACGAAGCTGCCAGAATTAATAACTGCTTTTGTCTATCTGTTACCCAGCGAACCAGATAAGAAAGAATGGTCATAAAAGCAAGAAAGGAAATAGGCAATAGGTATAAAATGGAAATTGAGATAACAAAAAAAACAAACGAATAATTCTGACTTTGCCTGATGGCATTTGGATTTGAGAATGAATAGAGCAGTAACCCCAATACAGCAATTCCAACTATTATATAGATAATCGAAAGGTAAGCCCCTAATTTTTTTGAGAATTGCTTGACTAGGACCCGAATTCCAAAATAGGAGATGAGTTCAATAAGAAACACAATAACAAAAAAGCTGAATAAAAATGACGATATAATAACTCTCATAAACACTAAGTATTTCAAAAAAGAAAATTACACATTTTCAATTCTGTTTTCAGAATTACAAGCAAATTTAAATACATTATTTTTCCGTTGTAACAGTTTATATACAGATTGGTTTAGTTTTCCTTAGCAGGAGATTAGGATTATTGCACTGATATCAAAATATTTACCGACAAATATCGAATATTTATGCGCTTGAGAGTTCCATATTTTAATCTGTAACGACAGTGCTCATGAAAATTAGCATGAAATCCAGTTTTAGCTTAGGAAAGAAAATTGTAAATAACTACAGAGCTCAACAAAAATAATCAAAGGGTAGGGAAGAGAGCAAGGATTCAGAAAGCTTTACTTTGTGAAATTCTATCAGATGTTTCTATTTTCCACGAGTTTCAATCGGCAATCAAATTCTTCAATCAATAATTTAATCCAGTTCTATAAACTGACTACATGAAAATTGTACGACAATTTACAAATGAGAATGGAATGATTTCAAATAAACTAATTTACATATGAAGCAAATGTAATAATACAACAAATGTAAATGAACAATATTGTCATTAGTTTAAAAAATATTCATTGAGTAATTTACAACTATAACATAGAAAATTATGAATATTTTTTATTCGTATTTTAACAAATATAGTATTTACATACAGTAAGTTAGTATCATTTAATTCATCTAATAATGTTGATAATTGTTTAAGATTGTTAATTATAGGCAAATATTGCTATAATTAGATAATTAATAGTACTGTATATGAATTTTATATCAGATGTATATGAAGTTATTAATTAACTATTATTTTGAATAAATTGATTGTTCTAAAAATTTATGCACACAAATGTAACTTAGAGTAATTGCCAAATGCAAATTCATAAATGAAATAAATTTGATACATTTGTGCATTAGCTAATTCACATTTAGTATGGAAGAAAGAATCAGGAAATTCATGGAATATAAAGGGATATCTGCTTCGGAACTTGCCGATACTATCGGAGTACAACGTTCGAATGTAACACATGTTTTAAAAGCCAGAAACAAACCAAGCTTCCAGTTTATAGAAAAGATGTTACAGATATATCCTGATCTGAATGCAAAATGGCTCCTGTTAGGAACCGGATCAATGGTTGATACCCCAGTCAAATCACGAACTTTATTTGATCAGGATACAGAACCAATCAGCCAAACTCAAATTAAAACTGAGAAGATTCTTGAAAAAACTATCACCAATGAGCAAAAACCAATTCAGGCACAAGAAATCATTCCTGGACCAATATCAGAAAAAGCAACATCTGACCATGAGCTTCAGGATCAATTTTTTAGTTCGGAAAAACCTGTTGAACGCCTGATAGTTTTCTTTAAAGATGCAACATTTAAAGTTTACAACCCATCGAGATAATTTTTTTAAACTATATTTGCCGGCAAATTCATGTTCATGAAAAAGACGGTTACTGATTTCTTATTGATTGAAAATAAGCAACTTAATAAAGATAATTTCTTACTTGTTCTTCAGTCTCCAGTCCCGGTTTCTGATATTTTCCCCGGTCAGTTTATCAATGTTGAAATTAAAGGATCTCCTGAGATTTTTCTGCGTCGTCCATTTTCTGTATTGAATGTTGATTACGAAAAGCAAACTATATCCCTGTTAGTCAAGATTCTCGGAAGGGGATCTAAAAAATTGACCGAAGCCCGGCTCGGGGAAACTATAAATGCCATTTTCCCTCTTGGAAAATCGTTTACTTTACCTGATAACCAAGATCATATTTTATTAATAGGTGGTGGAAGCGGCGTTGCTCCCATGTTGTTTCTTTCGAAAATATGTCAGTTGAATCCTGCCAATGTTACGGTTTTAATTGGCGCCAGGTCTGTTTCCGATCATATTGATATTTCTGAATATCAGCCGTATGGAATGTTTTATTTTACAACAGAAGACGGTTCATTAGGAGAAAAGGGTTATGTAACCGATCATCCGGTCTTCAGCGAACAATTTAATCGCTATAATAAAATATATGCCTGTGGACCGGATTTGATGATGAAGGCCATAGGAAGAAAAGCAATTGATAAGGGGATTTTCTGTGAAGTATCGCTCGAAAATATGATGGCTTGTGGTTTTGGTGTATGTTTGTGCTGTGTCGAAGATACCAAAACCGGTCATAAATGTGTGTGTACCGATGGACCTGTGTTTAATGTAAATGATCTGAAATGGTGAATTTAAGTGTAAAAATTCATGAGCTTGATTTTAAAAATCCGGTATTGACAGCGTCCGGAACTTGTGGATTTGGCGAAGAAATTGCTGATTTTTTTGATTTGTCGCTTCTTGGTGGTATTGTTGTAAAGGGAACTACCTTAAAGCACAGGGAAGGAAATGCATATCCAAGAATGGCTGAAACTCCATCTGGTATGCTCAATGCGGTTGGATTACAAAACAAGGGTGTTGATAATTTCATATCTAATATTTATCCACGGATTAAAGATTTGAATACTCATATCATAGTAAATGTAAATGGTTCAACTATTGAAGATTATGTGGCATTAACTGAACGGTTGGATGAACTTGAAAAAATTCCGGCCATAGAATTAAACATCAGTTGTCCGAACGTAAAAGAAGGGGGAATGGCCTTCGGGATTAGTTGTGTTTCGGCTGAAGCAGTAGTTAAAGCTGTCAGAAAAGCATATAGTAAAACCCTCATAGTCAAACTTTCACCGAATGTTACCAATATATCCGAAATTGCAAAGGCAGTTGAAGGCCAGGGGGCAGATAGTGTTTCGCTAATTAATACTTTGCTCGGCATGGCGGTAAATGCAGAAAGCAGAAAACCGGTTTTATCTACAGTGACCGGCGGTCTTTCAGGCCCTGCCATAAAGCCAATTGCTCTTCGGATGGTTTGGCAGGTATATAATGCTGTGAAAATCCCGGTTATGGGAATGGGAGGCATCATGAATGCCACGGATGCTCTGGAATTTATGATTGCCGGCGCTTCTGCAATTCAGGTTGGTACAGCGCTTTTTATTGATCCGGCTGTACCTGTGAAAATTATTAATGGTATTTCAGAATATATGGAACGGCATAAAATTCAGTCAGTTAATGAAATAATTGGAAGTTTACAATGTTGAATTTCATTAAAGCACAAATCTGCACAATTAAGTTTTTCAGGTACGTTTTGATTATTTTTCTCATCGTTCCCACTTGTACATTTCATTTAGGCCCGAATGAGATGCCTAATCTAAACGAAGAATCAGAATCAGTTGGTCTGAATTATTTAATTTCCAATGATCTGTCTGAGTTTTCAGGTAGCAGTTTCATTGAAAAGGAGGCTAATGGATTTTTGCAGCAGTGGAATTTGGCTGGAATGACTATGGCTATCGTCAAAGACGGCAAGCTTGTTTATGCTCAGGGTTTTGGTTATTCTGATATTGAAACCAGGCAACAGGTTTCACCTGGAGATTTGTTTCGCGTGGCCAGTGTCAGCAAACTAATTACGGCTGTTGCAATCATGAAACTGGTCGAAAAGAAATTAATTTCTCTCGATTCAAAAGTATTTGGACCTCATGGAATTTTAAAAGATCCTGTATTTAATTCAGTAGTTGATAAAAGATTGTATAACATTACAATACGTCAGCTTTTAGCTCATTCAGGCGGGTGGTCGTTACATTATGGCGATCCGGCATTTAACTCATTGGTCGTACTGGAAAGGACCGGAGAAAAAGGGGCTGCAACATTGGATTCCTATTGCCGGTTTGTTGCCACCAGAAGACTTCATTTTGAGCCCGGAACCCGTTCGTCTTATTCAAATATGGGTTACATGTTTCTTGGGAAAGTAATTAATGTGGTAACCGGACGAAAATATGAAGATTTCGTTCGGAAGGAAGTTTTAATACCAGCAGGAATTTCGGATATGCATATAGGCAGAAGTTATTTAGCTGAACGGCGGATCAACGAGGTAAAATATTATGAAGCCGAAGAAAGTCCAATGATTCCTGCATTTGACGGATCAAGCAGATTGGTTCCCAAACCTTATGGTGGAAATCCGATAGAATTGCTTGGGCCTGCTGGTGGCTGGATTGCATCTTCGGTTGAATTAGCCAAATTGATGGTTCAAATTGATGGTTTCAAAAATGTTCCCGATATGTTACCCCAGTCATTAATAAACCAAATGGTTGAAGAGGATGATTTGAGTGGACCACTTGGATGGAAAGTGGTAAAAAAGAACGGAGATTGGATCAGAACAGGAAGTATGGCTGGTACTTCAGCGATAATGAAAAGGCAAAGTAACGGATTTTCATGGGTGGTAGTTATTAATTCAAGTAGTTGGAAAGGTCCCAGATTACCGGCATACATCAATTATATGATGGGCAAAATTGAGAAGAATTTATCAAACTGGCCCAGGCACGATTTGTTTAAATATGTTCCTGAAAAACTTTAACAATCACAAATTTAAACTATGAATTTAAGAGAGATAAAATGAAATCAGATTATCTCTCTTTTTTGTTTCCCGCAGGGCCTGATAGTTATTCTGGATTGAACTTTTCAATCTGTATCTTGTTAGTTTGTGTGAAAACATGAAGCTATAAATGTTAAATAATTAATGAATTTATGTCAGAATTTAAAATCCAGATGCCAAAATTGGGCGAAAGCGTCCAGGAAGCTACCATTACCAAATGGTTTGTAAAAGAAGGCGATCGAATTGAAGAAGATGAACCTCTTTTTGAGGTTGCGACTGATAAGGTTGATTCTGAAATTCCATCTCCGGTTGATGGCATTATAAAGAAAATATTTTTTCAGGTTAATGCACTTGTTCCGGTGGGCGATACAGTAGCAATTATTACGACAGAAGGTGATGATGAACCGCAAAACGAGCCAGAAGAAAAGTCAACTGCTCCGGAACCTGAAAAACCAGCAGTGCAGGAGCAAAAAGAAGTGAAAGAATCAATTCAGAAAAGTGTACCGGTTAATGTTGCTGAACAAAAACCTTCAGTTGATATAACTGAACCCAAATCAACCAGATTTTACTCGCCTTTAGTTTTGTCAATTGCTAATTCAGAGCAGGTAAGTTTATCTGAACTGGAAACCATTAAAGGTTCAGGATTAAATGACAGGGTTCAGAAAAAGGACATACTTGCGTATGTTGATGACCGCAAGAAGGGAAATATTACCCCAAAAGCAACGATAGTAAAGGATATACACTTGCCTTTAAAAGCTTCAGTTACACCAGGCCTGAATGATCAGATCATTGAAATGGACCGGGTTCGGAAAATTATTGCCGATCACATGGTGATGTCGAAACAAGTTTCACCGCATGTGACTGTTGTCGTAGAAGCTGATGTAACCAACCTGGTATTATGGAGAACTAAGGTTAAAGATGAATACCTTGCCAAATATGGTGAAAAAATTACTTATATGCCTTTATTTACTGAGGCTGTGGCACGGGCGATTACTGAATTCCCATTATTGAATTCATCAGTTGACGGATATAACATCATTATGCACAAGGATGTAAACATTGCCATTGCGGTTGCAAAGCCTGATGGAAACCTGGTTGTTCCTGTGATCAAAAATGCGGAACAAAAAAATCTGGTTGGTCTAACCCGTAACCTGAATCAGTTGGCTGATGCTGCACGCAAGAACAAACTGACAGTTGAAGATTATCAGGGAGGAACTTTTACCATTACCAATTTTGGTTCGTTCCGTAACCTGATTGGTACTCCGATAATTAACCAGCCTCAGGTTGCTATCCTGGCTACCGGAAGTATCGAGAAAAAACCAGCGGTTATGGAAACCTCTACAGGTGATGCTATTGTTGTACGCCATAAAATGTTTTTGTCTTTATCATATGATCACAGAATCATAGATGGCGCTTTGGGCGGTGCTTTTCTGAGGCGAATAGCGGACATTCTTGAAGAATTCAATATTAATCGTGAAATTTAAATTCAATAAATAAAACAAGATCTATGACAACAGTTCCAAAAGTATTTTCGGTTAAAACCACACCCAAAGAAATACTTGAAAAATGGTACCATTTGATGACATTAGGCCGGGCGCTCGACGAAAAAGCGCCGAATTACCTGAAACAAGCCATCGGGTGGTCGTACCATGCCCCATATGCCGGACATGATGGAATTCAGCTCGCTATCGGGCAAACATTTGAAAAAGAGGTTGACCACATATTTTTATATTACCGTGATATGCTCACAGCATTATCATGTGGGCTGACAGCAGAGGAAATTATCCTGAACGGAATCTCAAAGGCTACTGACCTTACCAGCGGTGGAAGACACATGTCGAATCACTTTGCTAAAATTGCCTGGAATATACACAATGTTTCATCCCTGACAGGCAACCACACTCTACATGCAGTAGGAGTGGCCCGTGCAATTAAATATTATGGCGAAAAAGCTGTTGCCATCAGTGTTCAGGGCGAATCTTCGTTATCCGAAGGCTACGTTTATGAAGCCATTAATGGTGCTTCAAAAGAAAAATTACCGGTAATATTTGCCATACAGGATAATGGATACGGAATTTCAGTTCCCAAAAAAGACCAGACTGCAAACCGTAAAGTGGCCAATAATTTCACCGGATTTAAAAATCTCCGGATTATTCATTGCAATGGAAAAGATGTTTTCGATTCGATGAATGCTATGTTTGAAGCCAAGCGACATGCTTTGGATACCGGTATGCCTGTAATGGTACAGGCCAATTGCGTTCGTATGCACTCGCATTCCAATTCCGACAGGCATGAATTATACCGTTCGGAGGATGAACGTGGTTATGTTTTGGATTATGATCCTTTATTTAAGTTTAAACGAATGTTGGTTCGATACGAAAGGTTTACTGCTGAAGAGCTTGAACTTATCGAAAATCGGGCTAAAAATGAGCTAAAAGAAGCACATAAGCAAGCTTTAAAAGCCCCGGATCCAGATCCATCAACTTACCTGGACTTTGTTCTTCCTGAACCTCACATTCCGGTAAAATATCCTGATGGAACCCATCAGGAAACCGGTGAAAAGAAAAAGCTGATCACTGCGCTGAATGAAACACTGAAAGCTGAATTCAGGCATAATCCCGATACCTTTATCTGGGGACAGGATATGGCTAACAAAGACAAAGGTGGCATTTTTAATGTTTCCAAAGGTTTACAAAAGGAATTTGGAATTAAACGGGTTTTTAATGCCCCAATTGCCGAGGATTTCATTGTTGGTACTGCAAATGGAATGTCGAGATACGACGAAAAAATCAGGATTGTGATTGAAGGCGCCGAGTTTGCTGATTACTTTTGGCCGGCGATGGAACAGTATGTTGATTCGAGTCACGATTACTGGCGTTCGAATGGTCAGTTTACTCCCAATGTAACCATTCGGCTTGCATCGGGCGGCTATATTGGCGGAGGAATATACCACTCTCAGAATATAGAAGGAGCCTTGACGTCAATTCCCGGGGTTCGGATTGTATATCCGTCGTTTGCCGATGATGCAGCCGGTTTGTTAAGAACAGCAATGAGATCAAGAGGTTTGACCATGTTTATGGAACCCAAAGCGCTTTACAACGATCCTAAAGCGGCAACTGTCATCCCGGATGATTTTGAAGTTCCGTTCGGAAAAGCCAGGATTCGTCGCGACGGTGAAGATTTGGTCATGATTACCTATGGAAATACGACACACATGTGCCTTGAAGCATCTGAAAAGCTTTCAAAAGAAGGAGTATCTGTTGAAGTTATTGACCTTCGTTCATTAATTCCACTTGACAAGGAAACTATTCTGAATTCGGTTAAACGTATCGGCAAAGTAATGGTAGTTCACGAAGATAAAGTACACTCAGGCTTTGGTTCGGAAATTACATCGGTAATCATGGAAGAAGCATTTGAATACCTGGACGGACCTGTGAAACGGGTAGGTTCGTCATTTACTCCTGTTGGATTTCACCGGTCTTTCGAGCGAATGATATTACCAAATACTGAAAAAATTTATAACGCCGCCAAAGAAGTTTTGGCTTATTAATAACTTGAATGTCATGAATAATACAGGAATATTTTACAGCTTTAGTTCAACTAAAACAGCAAAAGCGGCTGAAAAAATCATTCAGGAATTTGAACCTGAATTTAACATTCAAAAAGTTAATGCAGAAGAATTGACAGAAGAATTGTTTCTCTCATTTACGAATTTGATTTTGGGTGTACCAACCTGGTTTGATGGTGAATTACCTATTTATTGGGATGAATTTGTACCTGCCATTGAGGATTTAAATCTGAAAGGCAAAACAATAGCTATTTTTGGTCTCGGAAATCAAATAGAATATCCTGAAAATTTCGGAGACGCTGTGGGTATTATGGCCGAATTAGTTCAGGAAAGAGGAGCAAAGCTGGTTGGTTTAACTTCTACTGATGGATATACTTATGAATCTTCACGGGCTGAAGTTGATGGTAAATTTCTGGGATTAGTTCTGGATCAGGAAACACAACCGCGACTTACAAAAGAAAGAATATCGGAATGGGTTAAAGACCTGAAAACACAGTTCAATTAATTATGAAGAAAAAGAAAGTTATAGGTATTGACGGGAATTATTAAATCCTTTCATAGGTCTAAATTATCCTACATTTACATATGTTAATATAATAAGATGTTAATTAAGAGATAATTAAGACTGTCATTAAATGTAAAATTACAAATGTAACAAGCAGGCATGTATAAAATATTAATTAAAATGCTATGTGTGAATATGAAATTGAAACTCAAACAAAGATTTTGTACAGTAGACACTTCCAGAAAACGTTAGTTTAGAATACGTACAAACTACAATTAATTAAAGTGAAATTACAATTCATTTAAGTGAAATTTTTTCAGTCCAAAAATTTAAAACTATTTGGCTTTTATCAGAGTTCGATATTTATGGGAAAGTGATCAGTTATTTACAACGAAGCCAAGGAAATTGACTTCGTTATGATAAAAAAACTCATAAATCAATTTTTTCACTCATTTGTCTTAGAATTAATATTATGTTATTTTTGTATGGCAAAAAAGGAAGGAGAAAACTCCTTCCTAAATTCTTAATTATTGATTAGTCTTCATCTTTTCAATGATCTCGGCATGTTTATCCAACATCTTTAAACGGTAATACAAGGTTTTCAGCGATTCCATTGTAAACTTATCGGTTGGATTGATTTCATGTGCTTTTTCCATATATGGAATTGCTTTTTTAAATTCAATATCAGCCTTGTTTTTTTCAACTTCATACTTTTCAGGCTGATTACTCGGAACAGCATTAGCTATATCAACCTGTTTGACTCCTTTATTGTAATATAGTGCGCCCAGGTTGTAATAAGCATCAAAATAGTCTTCTTTCAACTCAATAGCTTTGAGGTAACAGCTTATTGCTTCATCTGTTTTCAGAAGTCTATCATACATCGTTCCCTGTGCAAAATAAAATGTAGCATTCTTTGGATCCTGGGCAATCGCCAACTCTAAATACTTAATAGCTTCATCTACTTTATTCTTATTAATATAGATATTAATTATTTCGACTAAAAGAGAACTTTCCTGTGAATATTCCTTCAATCCTTCCTGCAATACCTCCAAAGCTCCAACGGTATCTTTCTTTTGGAGATAGCTACTTGAAATCAGTGTGTATGTTTTTGCTCCGTTATATTTGTATTTGGCCGCTTGTTTATAATATTCAATGGCTTTATCGTAATTCTGTGCATTGTAAGCAGCCAGGCCCGCATTAAACATGATTACTGTATCAACAGCATTTGGATCATCAGCCTTATACACAGGTGTTTGTTCAATTGCCATAATCATTTCAAAAGATTTTAACGCTTTTTCGAAATTTTCTTCATTAAATGCGGCAATGGCCTGATTGGTCAGATCTCCGATTAAAAGAGTAAGTTTGATCTTCACACTTTTCGAAAAACGATCTTTATCATCAAGTTGTAATGCCTTTAAATAAGAATCAAGTGCGATTGTAAGTGGATCACTACTAAGCTTTTTGTAGTTTTCATCTTTCGATTGAAAAACAGCCTGGTAAATTTCTCCACGAACTTCCCACGTCCTTGGCCAGGTAATTGAACTTTCAGTTTTTGGGTTGCTTGCATCAATAGTTTCTTCTATCGCTTCAACCGCTTTGTCGAGCTTACCGGTTTCTTTAAAACTTAAAGCACTGGTTACTTTGCCTTTCTGAGCGAATACGCATGTTACGGCAAAAAGTAAAGCAAATAAAATTGTTGTTCTCTTCATTTTATTAAATAGTTTGTTATTATACCATAAATTTAAATAATAGTCGTCAAATATTATCAATATCTTCAGATAAATCAATGATTTCATCCTGAATTTCGGCAATTTCATCCTCTGCTGCAGGAACAATCGTTATGGAAGCAATTTTATCTCCTTCTTTCAGATTAATCAAACGTACACCCTGGGCAGTTCTTCCAATAATACGAAGTGCAGAAATTGACATTCTGATTGTAAGTCCTGATTGCGTGATAATCATCAGGTCATTGCTTTCGTCCACACTTTTAATCGATATCAGCGGTCCGGTTTTTTCAGTTACATTAATTGTTTTAACACCTTTGCCTCCCCGGTTGGTTAACCGGTAATCTTCGATCTTCGATCGTTTTCCATAACCATTTTCAGAAACTACTAAAATGTCTTCGTTTTCGTTTTCAACACAAACCATGCCAACCACTTCATCAAAGTCGTTTCCAAGGGTAATCCCTCTTACCCCTGATGCGGTCCTTCCAATTGGACGAACGCTATGGTCCTCAAAACGAACTGCTTTACCTGAACGGACAGCCATCATGATGTGATGATTTCCATTGGTCATTCTGGCTTCAAAAAGTTGGTCATCTTCACGGATGGTAATTGCATTAACTCCATTTTGACGTGGACGGGAATATGCTTCAAGCGCTGTCTTCTTAATAATTCCTTTTTTGGTGCACAGAATAATGAAATTATTATTAATGTATTCAGGATCGGTAAGGTTGTCAACATTAATATAGGCTAAAATCTTATCGTCCTGTTCAATATTTATCACATTTTGAATTGCCCGGCCCTTCGACGTTTTTGTGCCTTCCGGGATTTCGTAAACTTTCAGCCAGAAACACTTACCTTTTTCAGAAAACAGAAGTAAAGTGTTGTGCATCGTGGCATTAAACATATGTTCAAGGAAGTCGGAATCTCTTGTTGTACTTCCTTTTGAACCAACTCCTCCCCTCCCCTGTATTTTAAAATCAGTCAGAGGTGTACGTTTTATATAACCCATATGTGAAATAGTAATTACCATTTCTTCATCGGCGTAAAAATCCTCCGGATTAAATTCTCCTGCATCAGGAACTATTTCAGTTTTGCGTACATCACCATACTTTTCCTTGATTTCAAGTAGTTCATTTTTAATGATTTCCATTCGCAGATTGATATCTGCCAAGACACCTTTCAGGTATTCAATCTGTTTCAGTACGTCTTCATATTCCTGATGTAATTTATCCTGCTCCAAACCTGTGAGTTGACGCAAACGCATTTCAACGATGGCCCGAGACTGAATTTCTGAGAGATTAAAACGCTCGCACAATTGAAGTCTTGCTTCGTCCGGATTTTTTGATGCCCGGATAATATCAATAACTTCTTGAATGTTATCGCTTGCAATAATAAGTCCTTCCAGAATATGAGCACGTTTTTCTGCCTGGTCCAATTCAAATTGAGTTCTGCGTATCACTACATCGTGCCGGTGTTCAACAAAATAATGAATCAGATCTTTTAGGTTCAGCATTTTAGGCCTGCCTTTTACGAGGGCAATATTATTCACGCTGAAGCTGTTTTGTAACTGTGTAAATTTGTAAAGCTTATTCAGTACGACATTCGAAATTTCATCTTTTTTAATATCAAAAACAATGCGCATTCCGTCACGATCCGATTCATCATTGACATTCGAAATCCCTTCAATTTTCTTTTCATTGATTAATTCAGCAGTTTTGATAATCAGCTCTGCTTTATTCACCATGTAAGGGATTTCAGTAACAACTACCTTTTCACGTCCATTTGGAGTTACTTCAATATGTGCTTTACCCCGAACCACGATACGACCTCTTCCTGTTTCGAAGGCTTCCTGAACACCGCGATATCCATAAATAATTCCGCCAGTCGGAAAATCAGGAGCTTTTATTATTGCAGTAAGATCTTGTATATCAATATCTTTATTATCAATATAGGCTACTATTGCATCAATGGTATCCGACAAGTTATGTGGAGGCATGTTCGTTGCCATACCAACAGCAATACCAGATGCTCCGTTGACCAATAAATTTGGGATACGGGTAGGAAGAACGGTCGGTTCTTTCAATGATTCGTCAAAATTGGGCTGGAAATCAACCGTATTTTTTTCCAGATCAGAAAGAGTTTCTTCTGCAATTTTCGACAACCGGGCTTCGGTATAACGCATGGCAGCCGGACTATCGCCATCAACTGACCCAAAGTTTCCTTGTCCGTCAACCAATGGATAACGTAACGACCATTCCTGAGCCATACGAACCATGGTAAAGTAAACGGATGAATCGCCGTGTGGGTGAAACTTCCCCAGAACTTCCCCTACAATCCTCGCTGATTTCTTATAAGGCTTATTCGAATAGGTTCCCAATTCGCTCATTCCAAATAATACCCGACGATGTACAGGCTTTAAACCATCTCTCACATCTGGAAGCGCTCTTGAAACAATAACAGACATCGAATAATCGATGTAAGCCGATTTCATTTGCTCTTCAATATTTATCTTGATAATTTTTTCGCCTTCCGACATTTACTCCTCCTTTAAATAAAAATGACTTAAAAAAATGACTGACAAAAATACAAAAATACTTCTTGAATCAAGCGTTTTAAGTACTTTTCATTGCTAAAATTGCAAGAAGATTTTAACAATGCAATGTTCAAAAAATCAGCAATTTATACCTAATTCTTAATTTATAATGAGTATTTTTGATGAAAGAAGTTTTCAGGCTTATAAACCAGGCCAACTTTTAGGAATAGTTTTTGTTATTTTGGTACGTAATTTCTTAACCTGTCAATTCATATGGATTCACAATTTTCACCAAGAATTAAAGATGTACTTTCTTACAGCAGGGAGGAAGCTATCCGACTGGGTAATGAAAGCATCGGATTAGAGCATATTTTCCTCGGAATCCTTAGAGACGGAGAAGGAGTAGCCATTGAAATTCTCTCTAATTTGGGAATTAACCTGTCTGAAATAAAACAATCTATTGAAGAAAAACTCAGAACCGGTAAAGATGTTGATTCACAGGCTTCTGTCCAGTTGCTAAAGTCGGCTGAAAAGGCTTTGAAGCTCGTATATCTCGAAGCCCGTTCTTTTAATAGTCCTACCATTAATACAGGTCATCTTTTATTGGCATTAATTAAAGACAAGGATAGCCTGATCAGTAATATCCTAAACGACTACCATATCAATTACTATATTCTGAAATCCAGGCTCGAAGATTATAAAAATCCTGAAGCCAAATCGGATTTTGATGATGAAGATGACGATGCCGACGATAGTTTCTCAAAACCTCCCGGAGGTAGTGGAGCTGCGCCTCCCTCACCGGCAAAGAAATCAGGAAGTGTAAAATCAGACACTCCGGTACTCGATAATTTTGGGGTTGATATAACCAAAGCAGCCGAAGAAAATAATCTGGATCCCATTGTTGGCCGCGAACGGGAAATTGAACGCTTAGCCCAAATCTTATCCCGCCGGAAGAAAAATAATCCGATCTTAATTGGCGAACCTGGTGTTGGTAAGTCTGCTATTGCTGAAGGGCTTGCCCTTCGTATCATTCAGAAAAAAGTTTCACGGGTTTTGTTCGATAAAAGAGTGGTGAGCCTTGATATTGCCTCAATTGTTGCCGGAACCAAATACCGCGGACAGTTCGAAGAACGCATGAAAGCCATCCTGAATGAATTATCAAAAGTCAGTAATGTCATTTTATTTATTGACGAAATTCATACCATTGTTGGCGCCGGAGGTGCGACCGGCTCGCTCGATGCCGCCAATATGCTGAAACCGGCCCTTGCCCGGGGCGAAATACAATGCATCGGAGCTACCACTTTGGATGAATACCGTCAGCAAATTGAAAAAGATGGCGCTTTGGAACGGAGGTTCCAGAAAATAATGGTTGAGCCAACCTCTGTTGACGAAACCATAGAAATTCTGAACAACATTAAATCAAGGTATGAAGACCATCACAATGTAATTTATACCCCTGAAGCAATTGAGGCATGTGTTAAACTAACTGCCAGGTATATTCCTGACCGGTTTTTACCCGACAAAGCCATAGATGCATTGGATGAATCAGGTTCAAGGGTACACATCTCAAATATTAATGTTCCGGAACGAATCCTGAAGCTGGAAGAGAAAATAGAACGAACCAAGGAAGATAAAATAAAGGCGGTAAAAAGCCAGAATTTTGAACTGGCCGCCAATCACCGCGACAAAGAAAAAAGCCTTCTTCAACTGCTCGACCAGGAAAAGGAAGAATGGGAAAAAGAACTCATCAGCCACAGGGAAACAGTTACCGAAGAGAAAGTGGCAGAAGTGGTAGCTATGATGTCGGGAATACCGATACAACGGATTGCACAGGCCGAAGGCAAGCGGTTGATGGATATGGGCAAACAACTCATGGGCAGTGTTGTGGGTCAAAATGATGCGATTGTAAAAATTGTGAAATCCATTCAGAGAAACCGTGCAGGACTTAAAGACCCAAACAAACCTATCGGATCGTTCATTTTCCTGGGGCCTACCGGTGTTGGTAAAACACAGTTGGCAAAAGTTCTGGCTAAATACTTATTCGACAGCACCGATTCATTGATCAGGGTTGACATGAGCGAATACATGGAAAAATTCTCTGTATCCCGGTTAGTTGGAGCGCCTCCCGGATATGTTGGTTACGAAGAAGGCGGACAGTTGACCGAAAAAGTCAGAAGAAAACCATATTGTGTGGTTTTATTGGACGAAATCGAAAAAGCCCACCCCGATGTTTTTCACCTTCTGCTTCAAGTACTCGACGAGGGACGATTAACAGATAGTTTGGGAAGGAGTATTGATTTTAAGAACACGATAATAATAATGACATCAAATATTGGCTCCCGTCAATTATCCGAATTTGGAAGGGGAGTCGGATTTTCAACCCAAAAGGCCAGTGTTGATGAAAGTGAGAATGCAAAATACATTGTTGAAAAAGCATTGAAAAAAACATTTGCACCTGAATTTTTAAATCGTGTGGATGATGTGATCATGTTCAATTCATTAACGAAAGAACATATTCACGAAATAATTGATATCGAACTGAAAGGTTTGTATGATCGGGTTAACTCGCTGAATTACAAATTAAAAATATCATCCGCAGCCAAAGATTTTATTGCCGATAAAGGTTATGATGTGCAATTTGGTGCAAGGCCATTAAAACGGGCCATACAAAAATACCTGGAAGATGAAATGGCTGAAGTTATTATTAAAGCTTCAGTGGTTCAGGGAGATACCATTTCAGTAGGTTTTGATAAGAAAAACGAAAAAATTAAAATCAGGATATTAACAGCTTCAACAAATACGAAGTAAATAGCAGAAAACCAAGCTTAAGCCTGGTTTTCTGCTTGTGGAAGGTATTTTATGGCCATTAAAGTAATATCGTCGGCCTGACTGCTTTCTCCTTCATAGATAGCTATGCTTTTAACCAGCCTGTTCACTACTTCATCAGCGGACAAATCAATGAGATTCTGCAAATTATTCTCGAGTTTTTCGATACCGTAATGCTGATTATTAAAATCCATTGAATTGATAACACCATCGGTATATAAAAGTAAAACATCGCCACGTTTCAATTCAATGCTGCTGCTCCCGTATGTTTTATTTTTATAAATGCCCAGAGGCAAACCATGGCTTTTTGATAAAGTTTGTACCGTTCCTTCATTACGAAGAATGTAAGGGTAATTATGAGCGGCGTTACAATAATCCACTATTCCTGACCTGACATCAAGAATACCAATAAATAGGGTCACAAAATACTGATTGGAGTTCCTTTCACTTAATTCTTTATTTACGCGGCTTATTATATCTTTTGCTGAAAGAATATTCGCGTTTGTTTTTATCAGGGTACTTGCAACGGCCATAAATAAGGAAGCAGAAATACCTTTTCCTGAAACATCGCCAATGGCAATCAGTAAATGATGCTCATCAATGAAAAAATAATCATACAAATCACCTCCAATTGTCTGAGCTGGCTTTAGTATGGCAGATAAATCAATTTCAGGATGATCGGTAAATGAAGGTTTTCCTGATGGAATGATATTCAATTGGATATCCCGGGCTGACTTTAAATCCTTGTCGAACTTCCGTTTTTCGGTGGCAGTATGGGTTTGTTCTTTAATTAAAAGACCATATTTGGTCTGCCAGTCTTCCAGGCTTTCGACCAGCATTTTTATTTCATCTTTCGATTTTTGTTTCTTACCGGGTAAAGTGGTAAACCGCTGAATGGCAGCCGCAATTTGTGCAAGCGGAGTAAGTATTCTTTTGAATATTAACATGTTCATCATAAAAAGGAGCAATATTCCAAGGCCGGATACCAGAATAATTTTCTGAAAAATAAAATCAATTTTTTTAAATAGTTCTTTTTCCGGAATTACTATAATAACTGTCCATTTCGAGTTTGGTAAAGGGGCGAAATAATACCAGGCTTTCTGATTGTTCAGATATTCAGAAAGCCCACGCCCTGTGCCAACTTTACCACTTTTAATATTCGATTCAATTTCTGAAAGATCGCTTGAAAAAATAACCGGAGGTTTAATGTAAAGGTTTCTGCGTAGAATCCATTTTTCGTTGGGGTGAGTGATGAAACTTCCGGCATGGTTGATAATAAACGCATAGCCACGCTCGCCTATTTTTAATTCATCAAGCATTTGTTTCATCTTTCGAAGAGAAATCTCACAATATACAAGCCCGACAATTTTTTTTGATTCAGGATGAAAGACTGGCATCCGGTAAGTAACCAACAAATGAGAAGTATCGTTCATGCAATAAAAAGGCTTTGACCAGGTTCCCTGATCCAAAGAGGCGGGACTATCGGAGAAGATTTCGTTATCGGGATTGCACCGGTGAAGGCAATGCCCGGTTGAGAGGCAGGCAGTAAAACTCGTTTGCTGATCTTCTATAAATTCTACGTGAATACTTTCCAGAATTTTATTTGATGCCACAACCTGCTGCAAAAAGAAATCAAGATCCTTGTTCTGAAAGTAATACAGGGCCTGATACGACACGTTTCTGGCAATTTCCTCTGTTCCAAGCGTAATCCGTGAAATTCTGGAGATTACCAGGTTACTTTGATTGACTGCACCTTCTTCAATTTTTTCGATCAGGATTTTATTGCTGAAATAGTAATTAATGAAAACAATGGCTGAAATAATGAGGATGGCAAATGCAGATATGTGCAAATTCAATCGAAAAGATATTCCTCTTTGGCTCATTATTTTTTCAGGTTTATATGGCTATCTAATGTAGTAAAAGCAACCGGAAAATAACCTGCAATAAGTAAAAAAAATGATTGTTTTTACTGTATAAAAAAAAGCCGGTGCAAAGCATGCGGCCTTGAAAATATTTTAGAAAATAATTTAAGTATTCATCGCACCACAAACGTTAATAACTTGTCCGCTAACATAGGATGAAAGGTCGGATGCCAGGAACAAAGCAACTTTCGCAACTTCTTCAGGAGTTCCGCCACGTTTTAAAGGAATACTTGCTTCCCATTGTTTGCGGGCATCTTCAGGTATTTTGGCTGTCATTTCAGTAATTATAAATCCCGGGGCAATTGCATTTGAGCGAATTCCACGAGAACCCAATTCTTTGGCAATTGATTTGGTGAAACCAATAATACCAGCCTTTGATGCCGAATAGTTTGACTGACCGGCATTTCCACTTACCCCAACCACCGAACTCATATTTACGATAGAGCCGGATTTTTGCTTTAGCATAATTTTCTGGGCTGCTTTGGTAAAGTTGAAAACTGATTTCAGATTTACATTGATCACTGCATCCCATTGCTCTTCGGTCATACGCATTAAAAGGGTATCTTTGGTAATGCCTGCATTGTTAATCAGGGCATCCACCGTGCCAAAATCTTCAACAATTTGGGTTACGACCCGGTCGGTATCTTCAAAGTTAGCGGCATTCGATGCATATCCTTTGGCTTTCACTCCAATGGCTATCAATTCAGCCTCTGTATTTTTCATGTTCTCATCTTCAAAAAGATCGGTAAAGGCAATGTTGCAACCTTCCTCCGCAAATTTTATGGCAATTGCTTTTCCAATTCCCCTCGATGCGCCAGTAACTATGGCCGTTTTTCCTTCAAGAAGTTTCATAGTAAAATATTTGATTGTTATTTTTCGAACTACGGGCAAAAGTAATAAAATCTGTGAAACTGAAAATTCCACGGTATTTTCAGGATTTTATTGCCCGGATCAAGCCCCGTCTAAAATATGGAGCTTTCATTTTTTTATCGTAGAAGAAAAGCATAAAGCCATGGGAATGCGAAGTTTTAAATCCATTTTGTGCCAATACTGTTGAAAACTCCCTTTCGTCGTTCTGTTTATGATAGGTGCATATGGCAACTTTAAGAGGTTTTTGCTCAGAAAGGATTCTTTTACATCCATTTATTAAACGCGACTCAGCTCCTTCGACATCAATTTTCAGAAATATCCCGAAAATTTCATTTGCTGTAAAATCGTCCAGTTTTGTATTGGTATAGTCGGTTATATCGCTTACAAATGTATTAACGATCTGAACTTTTTCTTTCCAGGGTTCGAAAGTTGCTTTCAATGGTTCTATCCACTCTTTATCAGCTTCAAAAAGAACGATCCGTGACGCTCGTTCAACAACACTTAATGCGAAATTACCTTCTGCTGCTCCAACATCAACAAGTATTTCACCTTCATCGAATGTAAATTCTCCGGTCAAATATCGGTGCGGGCTCCGGATATCCTGTTCTTTTGACAACAGATTATAAAGGTTTCTGATTTTTTGTTTGCCCCATCTTTTTTTGAAGTAAAGCTTCTTGCCATCCTGAACAACAAAACGCAAACCTTTTTCCCGATCATCAAAAACTTCAATTTCTCCGGCAATATGCTCGTTCTGAAAATCGTAAGGAAAAACGGCCAATGGGTTTGTCCTCAGGTAATTTAGCACTGATTTTATCTCTTCCGAAGGAGCTTCAGGAAGGCTGTCGTAATAATTTCGTATTGCGATTGGAAGCCTTTTGTCCAGTATCTTTTTTCGAATCGGTTTTGGGACAACAATACGATATATTTGAGCGGCAATTCTATTCATCATCGTCAATATTAAAGAATCACAATTGGACGGAAGTTCAAAGAATCCATTTCATCTTTTTCCTTCCCAAGGTTTACGTCGCCGCAAAGTTAAAATTTTAAAGGAGAGAATTAAATGTGGCTCAACTTGCAGAAAACATTCGGAAACAATTATTTTTGTAAAAACTAAAAACTTGATGGGCGATATTTCGAGTGTGAAAGTCTATGTTTTTCATTATAAAAAAGGATCGATCCTTGAAATAGATCGCATTTATCAGCCGGTCATGGCCGGGAATGCCCTTCATTCTGGAGATTCTGGAATTACAGGTGATGATACGGACGATAATATTTCTTTAAAAAATCCTCATTACAGCGAATTGACGGGCATTTATTGGGTTTGGAAAAATACCAGTCAGGATGTAACCGGAGCATGTCATTACCGGCGCTTTTTCACTGCAAAACCAGAACCATTTTTATATCGGCTAAAACGGCTTTTATACATTACTGTTGGATTGCATAAAAAACGATTTGGCCTGATCTATACTGAAAACACGAAACTATTCACTCCAAAAATTATCAATGAGCAGGAAATAAAAGAGTTGCTTAATAAGCACGATGCCATTTTACCTCAGACCCGGAAACTAAAATATACCGTTGAAACTCATTTTCGGCGCTACCACGACATCAAAGACCTGAAACTGCTTGAAACGATTCTGACTGAAAAATATCCGGAATATCTTGACGCATTTTACAAGGTTATAGAAAGTAAGCGTTTACATGCAAACAACATGTTTATCATGAAAGACAGCCATTTCCAGGAATTTATGGCCTGGTGGTTTGATGTTCTTTTTGAATTTGAACGCAGGATAGACCTGGATAGTTATACCGGTTATCAGAAACGAATTATGGGTTTCATGGCCGAGCGCTTGTTAACCATTTGGTTCAGGAAAAAACAATTGAATTGTATCGAATTGCCTGTTATCTATTTCAAACGGTTTAAGTATGAATAACAATGGATCGCTAATATCTTCAAATAGTGTATTTTTATTGCTTTAAATCTTTGATTCATGCTCGATCAGTTAACCATTTGCGCCATAGCAACTTCTCCCGGCATGGGAGCTATTGCAACCATACGACTTTCAGGTGAAAAAGCGATTGAAATTGCAGATTCTGTATTTCAATCAGCAAAATCGAACAAAAATTTAACGGATCAAAAACCTAACACGCTGCATTTTGGGAGCATTTCTGATGGGAATGAACTGATTGACGAAGTTGTTGTTTCCATATTCCGATCCCCCCATTCATTTACCGGTGAAGATGTGATTGAAATTACCTGTCATGGTTCGGTATATATCCAGCAACGAATACTTCAATTGCTCATTACTAAAGGTGCCCGAATGGCGCGTCCGGGAGAATTTACCCAACGGGCATTCCTGAATGGGAAGATGGATCTTTCTCAGGCAGAGGCAGTGGCCGATTTGATTGCATCAACCAACCGTGCTACTCAAAAAGTGGCGATCAATCAGATGCGTGGAGGTTTTTCATCAGAATTAAAAAATCTACGTGGCGAATTACTGCATTTTATAGCCATGATTGAGCTGGAACTTGATTTTAGTGAAGAAGATGTTGAATTTGCCGACCGTAATCAACTCAAAAAGTTAGTTTCGAAAATTGAAGAGATTCTCCGGAAGCTAAAAAATTCATTTCAACTGGGCAATGTGATTAAAAATGGAATTCCGGTTGCTATTATTGGAGATACTAATGTAGGCAAGTCAACCCTACTCAATGCCTTGCTCAATGAAGAGAAGTCCATTGTTTCAGACATTCATGGCACTACCCGAGATGTGATTGAAGATGTGGTGAATATTCACGGAACTGCTTTCCGCTTTTTTGATACTGCCGGAATCCGCGAAACGACCGACGAAATTGAAACACTTGGCATTGAACGCAGCTACAGTAAATTAGATCAGGCAACGGTGGTGATTCTGGTTGTTGACACCAAAAATGATTTTACAACTGTTTTCGGGAGAATTGTTAAAATCAGGAAACGGTTGGCCGATCAACATTTAATTATTGCCGCCAATAAGGTTGATCGCGGTTCAAATGAAACAATCTCCGGACTGAAAGAAATGAGTTTGCTTCCAAACGAAAAACTGGTATTTATTGCCGCCAAGCAAAAAACCAATCTTGATGTCCTGATTCAGGAAATGCAACATGCCGTTTCGCTCGATTCGCTAAGTGAAGATGCAGTGATTGTAACCAATATTCGTCACTTCGAAGCGCTGTCAAAAGCTTTGGAATCCATTGAAAGGGTACAGCTTGGGCTTGAAAATCTGATTTCAGGGGACTTTCTGGCGCAGGATATTCGGGAATGTCTGCATTACTTGGGGGAAATCACTGGTGATATCTCCAATGATGAAATTTTAGGCCATATTTTTAAGAATTTTTGCATCGGAAAGTAACTACCACAAAACAATCAAATACAAAACATAGTGTAAACCCTTTAAAAGCCTTGATTATAAGGCTTTTTTTATGCTGTAAAGCTTTTATTTGTTTTGGTTTGTTATGTGTTTGTTTCGTAAATATTTGTACCTTTGTTGTACCTCTGACTAAGAGGTACAAATTTAAAGGGTTTTTCCCTTTTTTAAATGCACTTAATGGCACACATAGACACTTAATGACACACAAAGGCATAATAAGCTACAAACATGAGTACAACTATTGAGGTACAAAGATTTTGTGAATATTGCGGTAATGAATTTACTGCCAGAACAACGAAAACACGCTACTGTTCCCATACGTGCAACAATAAGGCTTACAAGGAAACTGTCAAGAACGCAAAAGTTGAATCAAGCAACCGTGAAGTTCAGCAAATCAGAAACAAGCCGATTGAAGAACTCAAAACCAAGCCATTTTTAAGTATTGTTGAAACTTGTACACTTTTAGGAATAAGCAGGCGAACAGTTTATAGAATGATGGATCGTGGAGAACTCAATGCAGGTAAGGCCGGAAAGCGTATCATTATTCAGCGGTCAGATATTGACAGACTATTCATTAAAACATAAAACACAATGGCAATAAAAGTATCACTTCGAATGAAACCTATTTCAGGTAAAAGGCAAACCTTGTATCTGGACTTCTACCCTGCTATAATTGATCCCAAAACAGGGAAAATCACACGGAGGGAGTTTCTGAATACTTATGTTTTCAGTGATACAGAAATTGAGGAACAGAAGTATGATGATATAAATGGTAAAGAGCAAAAACGATTTATTCCAGTACTGGACAAGAAGGGCAATCCTAAAAAAGCAAAGCTTGACCCTACTGAAAAGCAACACAACGAAGTGACACTACAACGTGCTGAGCAGATCAGGCAGAAAAAGGAAAGTGAGATTAACAAACCGGAAATATACTCTGGCTATGAGAAACAACAGTTGAAAATTAAACAACAGGGTGAAAAGAACTTCATTGAATATTTCAAAAAGCTGGCCGACAAGCGTATAGATTCAAACCGTTCAAACTGGTTGTCAGCTTACCAATATCTTGAAGCATTTACCAATGGAAAATTGAAATTTGAAGACTTGAACGAGACCTTATGCAACGATTTCAAAGATTATCTGCTATCAGCAAAAAGCAAGAGAAGTGATAAAACAACTCTTTCACAGAATACCGCAGGATCATATTTTCTAAAGTTTAAAGCTGCATTAAAACAGGCTTATAAAGACAAATACTTGCAGTATGACTTGAATAATAGCATTGATCCGATTAAAGTATCGGAAACCAGAAGAAGCTTCCTGACTATCGAAGAAATGAACAGCCTTGTCAAGACTGAATGTAAAAATTCCGTTCTCAAAAACGCTGCAATATTTTCAGCCATGACCGGGCTCCGGTTCTCCGATATTTCAAAACTAGTATGGTCTGAATTGGAATACATTGAAGGCAATGGATATTTTATACAGTTTAGGCAACAGAAGACTGATGATGAGGAGATGATGCCCATATCAGAACAGGCATACAGTCTGCTTGGTGAACGCAAAGCACCCACCGATAAAGTATTTGATGGATTGAATTATTCAGCGTACTCAAACAAAGACCTGGCTAAATGGATTGGTGCAGCCGGAATAACGAAGGATATTACTTTTCATTGCTTCCGGCATACATACGCCACCTTGCAGTTAAGTAATGGCACTGATATTTATACCGTTTCAAAGATGTTAGGTCACCGTGACTTGAAAACCACTCAGATTTACGCTAAGATCATCAGCCAAACCAAACGGGATGCTGCGGATAGAATTAAACTGGACTTTTAAAACTAAATAAGTATGGAGTCATTAATACCGAAAGTTAAGACTGAAGCAACATCAAGTAGTTGGATGAATAAAAAGGTTGCAGAATTTAAATATAACGCAACGCAGGTATGGTATCAGTTAATTGAACTTACACCTGATGAACCTGCTTATATTATAAATCCATCTGAGCGAAATGAAGAAAATTGTCCGGTGATGGTTCTTGGATTTACGGCCTATCTTATTCATAACTGGGGAAAATCTGAAACGGAAATGTACAAGGGGTTTTATGAGCTTTGCCTGGCGGACTTTATAAATAAGGAGGAAAAATTACCGGGAGCATTTAAGCGAGATTTAAAAGCTGAATATTACAGACAGCATATCGAAGAAGAAAATGCAAGAGTAGCGTACTCAAAGAAGATTTATCCTTATCTTACTAATAATGACTGTGAATTGATACGTCAATTTACGGAGTCATATTTTGAATTTATCAAAAAAGAGTATGTCAAACAGCCACAGACTCAGGAATCAAGTGATCTGCCAGAACAACCTTCGCTACCTGAAAAAGAGCAATCCAAAAGTGAAGAACTGAAATTAGAACTGGACAAAATAAGGAGTTCTGAGAATCTTTTCTGGAAAGGTCTTCCAATGGATAAAGTAATATCACACTTTACGGTAATGACCACCAAAAAAAGCAAAAATGGAAATGAATTTTTGACTACCAAACAGCTAATTTCATTTCTAAGAAAAGGATTTTTGAATGATACAACCCAACCGAAACAAAAAATAAACTGTTCTAACGGTGAAAAGGGATTTGTGATAAAACGATTTTACGAACTTTTTGATATTGCTGTGGCTCACTATGGCCACATACAGAATAAGAGAAGGTTTATTAAACTATTTACAGAATGCTTCGATAACTGGGGTGAAAAATCTATTCCATCTTTCTTTAAACCGGGCAAAACAATAAACAAATGGTAGTATTTTTTGCCTGCTTTGCCTTTCTTTTTGTCCTCTTTGCCTTCAAAAGAATAGCACCATAACAACCCAATATCATTGCATCATTATTCACTTAAATAATGATGCAATGACAGTTACATTCGAAAATTTACCCGCATCCGTTCACCAGATTTATCAGAAGCTGGAAAATATGGAACGGCTGTTACTTGAAAAGAGTAACAACAACCAACCCCTACCCGACTGTTGGTTTGATCTTAATGAATTAGTTGAGTACGATCCTGAAAAAAGAAGCAAGGCGACTTTTTACGGTTATGTGCATGAAAGAGCTATCCCTTTCCATAAAAGGGGAAAGAAAATTACATTCTTAAAATCGGAAATTGATTTTTGGTTGAAGTCCGGGCGACGCAAAACCTTTTTGGAAACAGCCGTAGAGGCGGATCAATTTTTGGAAAATAAAAAACGGAGGTAATATGTGCCTACATACTACCTCCAGAAAATCTTTGCAATTAGAACTTGACAAAGATACAACACACTTAAATCAACTGCAAACCATATTTCACTATCTGAAAGAACATGTTGCTACAGCTTCAATGGTGACTGATGCTACCGGTGTACCCCAGAAATGCATAACACGTTACAAGCGCGATCTTGAAAAAGCGGAAATGCTTTGGGAAATTGAAAAGAGGGATTGCCAGAAAACAGGATTCAAGGCTTGGTACTTAAGTACCGATCCCCAAAAAGCTCCTAAAAGACATGCTCAGTTAAGTCTGTTTGACTCACCAACTAAATCCCTTTCACTATGAACCAGACAGCCGAATTAAAAGCAAAGGGAAGAAAGCCGAGATACGTCAAGCCTGATGCTGTCAAGTATCTTGAATCCTTGGCATTTGAAGCAAAGAAAATCAGATTACCAAACACTCCTATCCGCTTCCTTGCTAAAGACGAATACCGGGACGATACAACTTCCGGGCTGATGAAAGCAATAACTGACTTTCTCAAATTGTCTGGATACAAGGCCGAACAAATAAACCGAAGGATTACCACTAAAACAATATTCACTAATGTAATAGGACACCAGCGGAGTATCATTGAAACCCATTGGATTAAAAACGGAATCAATGAAATGTTTGATATTTCTACGATCATTGGCGAAATTACTGTTCGTATAAGGATCAGCAGGGATCTTCAAAGCCACGCACAAGTCACTGAAGAAGCCGGACTAATCTCCGTCACTGTCACATCATTCGAGCAGTTCTTAAAATTCTACAATCTAAAGTTTCAGGAGGGTAATCCATGCTGACAGCCACAAAACCATCAGGAAACTATTTGAACCGTATTTTCAGAACTTCTGCCACCCATAAGGTCTTATTTAATCCCTTGTTCAAGGAATATAAAATTGTTTCCCTTGGGTTCAGCACTTCCCGAACTTCAATATGGTTTCGGGTTTATTCCGGAACTCTGGATCAGTGTAATCGCTTTAAAAACAAGTCCAATGAATGATATTAACGAAGGCTGGATCTCTGTTTATCGTGCAATCAGAAAACATTGGATATTTCCTAAAGGTCGCCCTTTCACAAAATTTGAAGCATGGTTAACTATTCTCATGGAAGTTAACCATCAGGATGAAACGGTCAATATTGGAAATGCAGTTTTATGCTGTAACAGAGGAGAAAAACTTTACAGTTTGGATACATGGGCAAAGATTTTTAACTGGAATAAATCGAAGGTCAGAAGGTTCTTTAAGCTCCTAGAAGCGTGTTCAATGATTGTACTAAAACCCGAACAAAAAACGACACGGATAAAGGTCTGTAATTATGACAGTTACCAGAATGACCGAAACGCAAATGAAACGGAAGTGAAACGCAAACGACACCAATTAAATAATGAGAATAATGAGAATAATAAAAGAGAGGTGAAAACTGATCGTTTTACCCCTCCTTCTCTCTTAGAAATTCAATCATATTTTTCAGAAAGTATCAAAGAAAAAGGTTTAACCCTGAACCCAGAAACAGAAGCTGTAAAATTTGATGCTCATTACGGATCAATAAACTGGATGGTGGGTAAAAACAAAATGGCAAATTGGAAGAAATCTGTTACCGGATGGATAGCCCGAAGCAATACAGGTGGCAACCCAAAAACAAAAATTGAAATCAAAACACCCAAAGAATGGACAAGATGAAAAACCAAATAGATGAAATTAATGCTCAATATGGTAAAATTCCACCCCAAGCCATAGATATGGAAGAGGCCGTTTTAGGATCCTTAATGTTAGAAGCTGAAGCAATACATAAAGTAAGTGGAGTTTTAACCTCTAATAGCTTTTACAAATATGAGCATCAGATAATATTTGATGTCGTAAAATCGCTGGCAGATGCAAATAGACAGATTGATTTACTTACTGTAACCAGGGCGTTGATTACTACAAACCAACTGGAAACGATAGGAGGACCGCTTTACATTACCCAGCTAACAAGCAAAGTTGCATCGGCCGCACATATCGAAGCTCACGCCCGTATCATAGCGCAACTTTATGCACAAAGAGAATTGATCAGGATAGGCTCAGAAACAATTAGTGAGGCTTATGAAGAAGGAACAGACATTGAAGATCTATTAATCTCAGTAAAACAAAAAATATCAGCAATTGAGGATTCAACTCTAGGAGCAAACACTGGCCAATCGCATTTCAACGTAATCCGGGAAACCATCAAAGAGATTGAGAAAGATTGTGTTCAGGCTAAAAATGGAAAACAACCCGGTATCACAACAGGACTTAAAACCCTGAACAATGCCACAGGAGGATGGCGCAGCACAAACCTAGTTATTGTCGCTGCACGCCCCGGAATTGGAAAAACAAGCCTTGCACTTCACTTTGCAAAGATGGCAGCCAGAGCCGGAAGCTGGGTTAATTTTTACGGCCTTGAAATGAAGTCATCCGACCTGATGAGAATAATGATTAGTGGCGAATCTTCCATAAACAGGACCCGGCTGAGGGACGGCTACATAAACGATAAGGATTGGAACGCAATAAACGCTTCACTGATCAATTTTGAACGGTTGCCTATAATCTGGAATGACTATGCTGGGTTGACCTCATCCCGCATAAAGTCCAATACGATCAGGAACAGAAAGGCCGGACGGTGCGATTTAATTATTTTAGACTATTTGCAGCTTGTTAAGCCTATTGACAAGAAAGCGATCAGAGAACAGCAAATTTCCGAAATCAGCCGAACTCTAAAGGAAATCGCACTTGCTGAAAACATACCTATCATTTGCCTTTCGCAGCTCAACCGGGCAGCAGCCGGAGAAAAACCACAGTTGCACCACCTTCGGGAATCGGGAGCCATCGAGCAGGATGCTGACATAGTGATATTCCCATGGAGAAACGATACAGATAACCGGTTCTATATTTCCATCGCAAAGAACCGGAGGGGAACTTGTGGCGACTTTGAAATATTCGCCAATGAAGAAATGACAGGATTCAGTGATAATCCAATAAGCGATATCAACCATTATTCCCCCGACCATCGCATCGAACCGACAGGTAAGGATCCATTCTAACACAATCAATATTTTATACAAATCATTTAAAAACAATTCATATGAACGAAATTAAACAACTTCAAAAAGAACTTGTTCAAATCCGAAAAAACCATGCAAAAATAAAAACCTTTCAGGCCTTGATAGCCGCCCACAGTCTTGATCATGCAATTATCAGCAGCCATTGTGCAAAAAAAACAACACTGCCGGAAGCCCAAAAAACGTCAGACTTTATTAACTTTTTATTCCAAGCTGAAACAACGCCTTTTGAATTTATGAACTCGATTGAGGACACTTCAAATAAGTCCATTGAAGAATACAACGTGTACAAATTGGTACTACAAAACTGGTCAACGGACAAACGGATACTCGAAAGTTTTTGCAAATGGTACGTGAATACTGGCTGGGAGGCTTCCATGCTCAAGTGTAATATGAATTACATTCTTTATTGCGGAATTGCGATTCAACAACATTATTTGGAAATGATCTCTAAAAAAGAACTGCTTGAGTGTATTGATTCCGTTTCAAAAGCAGGAAATAGGTTCTTTAGTTTCAAGCCGATGTGGATATTACGAGCTTTTACACAGGCTTCAAATAAGCTGGTTGAGATTGAAGATAAAATCTATTTAAGAACACTATTTGAATATGGAACAGAAAACGATTGAACAGAGAAGGATAATCTATACATTTTAAAAAACAATCAAAATTAAAACATTCATTATGAACCCGATAGAAATCAACACAAAAGAATTGAATCAGCTCAAAAGACAATTCCAGAGAACCAAAACATACTTTGCAATATCGGCCTCACATTATTTCGACAAGGCTGTAATAACTGCCCAATGTGCCAAACCTACAACCTTAGCTGAAGCTCAAAATACTTCAAATCTTATCAATCTTCTTTTCAAGGCTGATACAAATCCATATCAATTTATGACTTCCATTGAAGAAACTGCCAATGAATCAATCAAAGAATATCAGAATTTCCAGATTGCAGTTTCAATTTGCCCTTTTGAAAAACGGGTCCTTAACAGTTTTGCTCACTGGTATGCTCACACTGGCTTTGAAGTGGCCATGTTGAAATGCAATATTGGCTATATCATACACTTAGGATTGGCTATTCAGGAAAGGAATGTTGGGAAGATAACTGAACACGAAATGTGGCAGGCGTTCGCGAATATTGTGGAGGCCGGGGATGATCTGTTTACTTTTCATCCCGGACTTGTTATACGGACATTTCTCAAAACAGTGGCAAAATTCAATGAAATTGAACAGAAGATTCTAAAAAGAGATCCTAATTCTTAACATTAAATTATTTAACCAGATGGACAATCAAAAAATAATTAAGGTTAATGATGCTGAAATTCATTGCCTATACGATATGGAATTAAAAATATTTAAGCCTTTACTTTTCGATATAAGTGCTATTTCTGGTCTATATCAGTTCTACAATCTTGATGAAATAAAAATGCTATTTAAATTTTTGATCGCAGATAAGTACAAGGAATCGCTAAAAATAACAGCTTATGAAAATGATTTATGCCTTCCAGAAGCAAGGTTTAAGCTATTAAGATTTTTGTTAATTACCCTTGGCTGTCATTTAATACTTAATGAAAATTGCCTTGATAACCATAAGTATTTCCAACTTCTTCGAAAATTTATTAATAATATTTATGGATTTCCATTCACTGACATTATGGTTTTAAATCTAGTAATTGCTGAATTTCCGGGTTATGACTTGAATATCGATTTGAATTGATTACTTCTTTTGTTGATGTTGACAAGACTATTAATTCCAGATAAATCATTATTGATAATTAAATTATACTTAAAGTATCACTTTAAATGATAGATATAATCTACTGTAATACAAGAATATTAATGATTTATATTATTAATATTGCATACACATAAGCTATAAAAATTAAGATATGCCAACACCCGAATTCCAAACAGAAGATTACCTAATTGATTATCCTCAAAGAAGATTCGACAGCCCGGAGGACGGGAAAGAACTGTTTATCCCATCAAGACCTGCTCAGCAAGTTCAGTCAAACTATCAGGTTGATCCTACTGACCAGAGGTTACAGGAATCAGAAGCACCTATCAATCCGGTTAATTCAGCAATGGTATCAGAACGAAAACTTTCACCGGAAGAAAAAATCATGAAAAGGTTTTTGTCTACCCGGGAAGAAGCACCAAAGATTGATCAGGATAAAATTGACCGTTTGAGGCGCATGGGCAGGATTAATCAGTTTGGGCGTGGCGTTGGTATTCTTGGCGATGCACTTTCTCTTGGACTTGGCGCAAATGTGAGAAGAAAAGCACCGGACCAGATTTCACCGGCACTCTATCAGTCTTATGAAAATGTTCTCGACAAACACGATCAGGAAAATAAAGCCTTCAAATACCGGGATTACCAAAGAAAGTTAAGTGACATTCAGTTTGGGATAGCACGATTGGACAAAGAAACAGAACGTGAATACCGGAACCGGGTGCAGGCAGCAAACGAAGCCTTCAGAAAGGTTAAGAATGCACAAGACTTGGCTAAATGGCAAGCTGAGTTTAAGATTAAGCAAAAACAACAGGATATTGACGAAGAATACAAAAAAACTCTTGGCAAAGCAGCATTGATCAGGGCAAACAAAACAGGATCGGAAAACAAAGCAGATCGTCCAAAGATAATTCAAACAAAAAACGCCACTCACAATATTTCACCTGCCGAATATTCATTCAGAAGGGAAAGGGCATTAAAGAATAGCGAACTATTGAAGACCCGGTTTAAAAATATGTTCATCGATACGCCTAAGCTCAATAAGTACAACAAGCCTATTCCGGGTCAATTCGTTACATCACTTAGTCCAGACATAAAAGACGATGATTTGGTACGGGCAGATATTGAGATGGAAGAAAATTCAACAACCCCATCTCCTGAAGTTCTCAAACAAAACGAACAAAAATCAGCACCAAACGCAACAAAACCCGATCCTCTTGGATTGTTCCATAATAATCAATTAGAAGAAAATCATGTGACACAGAAAGTTGATTATTCAAAAAAAGTACCGTCATTTTTTCAAGAGAATCCATACAATTTAAAAGGCGTTCCAAAGGGAGGATTTTAACTATGACAGAACAGGATATTGCACAAAAACCGGTAAATTTTCAGGAATTTTCAAGTAGGGTTAAAGCCAAATACCCTGATTATAAAGATGTAGATGATCTTACTCTTGCAAAAAAGATGGTTGAAAAATACCCTGAATACAGAGATCAGGTTTCATTTGATCAAATACAACCGGAAACAGAACAGCCTTTAACGTTCATGCAAATAGAGTTAAGGCAGAAATTCCCTGAAAATTATACGGAAGAAAAAAATCAGGTTGTTGCACAAAATACAACTACCGAGCAACCAAAAACAAAAGAAGATTCAGGATTTTGGAGTACTTGGCTTGGTGATGCAATGCAGGGATTTGCCGGAACTTCAGTTGACATAGCCGGAAACGTTGGGGCGTTACAAAATCTTCCAATGCGTTCATACCTGAATTATAAAACAAAGGAATTAGGAATTGGTGATGAAGAAAGAAAAGTATTTGTTGATTCATTCCTTCAAACTAATCCAGCCACAAGCGCAGCTGAAGAACTAAAAGTATCAGCCAAAGAAGAAGCAAAGAAGCTTGAAGCGAAGTCAGACCGATATAATGGCGAAGATTTTACGGACCTATGGAAGAAAGGTGAGTATGGAGCCGTTGCGGGTGACATATTCCTTCAGGGCGCAAAGAGTTTACCATACATGATAATGGCAATGGGCGGAGGAGCAGCCGGGCTTGGTGCAATTGGGGCAACTTCAGCAGCCGGAAAATACGAACAGCTTGACAATCCAGAATTACCTCAAATATTTACAGAAAAACAAAAGGCTGATTTTATTGCTCAGAAAAACATGGGCGAATTTCAGAAACTTACCAATTCGGCACTTTCTGGAACATCTGAAGCGGCCACAGAATTACTTGGTTCTGTTCCGATGGGAAAATATATTGGACGATTGGTGGCTAAATCTGGCGAAAAGGTAGCAAAAGAAGTTCTTCAAAAAGGAATTTCTGCATGGACTACTAAAATGTTTGATCGTTTCGGCCTTATTATTGGCCCGGTAGCCGAAGGAATTGAAGAATATGCCAATAGCCTAGCCACAAATACAATTGACTATTTTACTGGCGCAAATACTGTTTTTGAACCAACAAAAGACGCTGCAAAATCATTTGTTTACGGAATGGGCGGTGGGGCGTTTGGCTCAGGTGGAGCATTAGCGGTTATGGGTGTAAATAAACTCAATCCGCGACAATCTAAAGAATCCGAAATAACTACTGAAGCCAACGAACTGGCACACCAAACAACCGGAACCATTGTAGTAGGCAAACTAACTACTTTAGGAACTGAAGAAAATACGCCTGTTTATATTGTTTCAGGCGAACAAGGGGATATTTCCGGGGCTGTAATGGTCAGAAGATTGGATAAACAGCCTTTTGAAGATGGTAAACTAACCAAGATGGTCAGCCCTGAAATGGTTGTTGAGAAACAGGAAACGACCAAAGACGAATATGTTCAGGCCGGGCTTGCTTCATTTGACCAGACCGAAGCCGTTAACCAGGAGCAATCAAACGAAAACAAAATGGTGTTTAATGGTAAGACACTTATCAGGATACCAAACGGTGAAGGATTATCAGATGATGGAAAACAGGAGGCATGGCTTGATGAAAACGAGAATGCTGTATGGGTTCCTATTGAAGAAGTTCAAAGATGGGAAAAAGAAAAAATTATAAATTCAATACAAAATCAGCCACAAAATAACGAATCTGTTACAACGACACCGAGCGGGGATAATGGATTGACACAAAATGACCAGAATTCGACTGGGCCGGTTGAGCGCCAAATCACCCCTCAGAAATTTGGCAGTACTGTTATTGACATTATCGAAAATGAAGGGTTTGACGAAGTGGTCCCGAACGAACGTGTATCACTTGAAAAAGCATTACCAGCACTTGAAAAAGAATTTAAGGACAACTCGGACTTTGAAGTTGTGGCCGAACGTGTTCAGGTTGAAATACCGGCTGAAAACAAATACAAGAAACCTACCTTTAAGACTGAAGTAAGGAGCATCAAGATTGTTCCTAAACAACAACCTGTACAAAAGACCATGGACAGTCCGGTCGAGAATGTGGACACCTCAATTCCTCAATTAACCGATAAACAGAAAGCCTATCAGCTAATCACAGGAAAGACAGAACTTGACCAATCCGATCTACAGTTATCTGAACTAATACCCGGTGAAATTGTATCAAAAGCACTGAACGGACAGATGGGTATTGGAGAGGTTGAAGCGTATCAAAAAATTCTTTATACTGATAATCCATTCGATGCGCTTTTTGAAAATACAAATAGTTTACAAAATGATCAAACAAGCAATGAATTTTCGTTCAACAGATTTAGGATAACTCCTACGGTTGAAGAAATGCAATCCAAGATTGATGAACTTCAATCTATTGCGCCAAGTGCGGCACCAGTTATTCTTGTTCAATCAGTGGATGAACTCCCGGCAGGTATAAGAAATCACAGTTTATTTTCACTTGGTATTTATGGCGTTTGGTATAATGACAAAGTTTACGTCATGGCCGATAAGATAAAATCAATTGACCACCTTATTGCAATATGGATACATGAAAATGGGGTTCATAACGGATTGAGAAACATTTTGCCGACAAATGAGCGAAATTTACTTATGGTTCAGGTTTATGACAGCTTCAGAAAAATTGCCGAAATTAAGCCGGAAATTAAGGAACTATTCGATTGGGTTAACAGAGAGTATGCCGGAAGTACAAAGCAGGTAAGAGGCGAAGAATTGCTGGCGAATTTGTCTGAGAAGATCGTTTCCAGAGAAGATTTAAACCCAGAAGTAAAATCTATTTGGAATGAAACGATTAAATATCTTCGAGCTCTACTTTCAAAATTGTATAACTTTAACGGGAGTCTTTTAACTGAAGGGCAACTTATTGAAATTATTCGTGTTTCTGTTCAATCTAATTTTCAAAAAAATGAGCATTCCAGTAGTAGTCAGAGAGGAATCGGAAGCCTACGCAAAGGAGAACAACGTAACATTGATGGAAGCGAAGGAAATCCTAATGATGGAAGAGAATATCAGGATCAGACCGATGGACGGATACAGGCTAAAGACAGATCAGGACGGGTTTTGGATAGGAACGGAACCAATTCAGCCAACGAAGAAGATTCAAGAATAAACACTCCTGAATCGAATCAAGAATTAGATAGCACGGATTCTCGTGTTAACTTCAAGAAAGGTCAAGAGCCGTTATCTTCTCTTCTTAAAGCAGCATCTGTCCGTGTCAAACAAAAAAGAATGCCCCAGAAAGTAAGAACTAAAACAGACCGCTTTGTTTCTCGCTTCATTAATGGCAATACTGCCATCAAAATACTACTTGAAAAATTTGATTTAAAAGTTCCGGATTACGCGAACGTCTTCCTTGCTGTGAATCAGAAAAGTTCCAGACAGATGGGACAGAAAACTCATTTTGAAAAGAAGCTATTCAATCCAATGCTTAGATCGGTAGAGAATGTCATGGCCATACTGGAAAAGAAAGATTTAAAAAACGAAGAAGCCTATAAAAAAGTCCAAGAATACATGATCGCCAGACATGCCCCAGAACGTAATAGGTGGTTCCGTTCTCTGGGTAAAAAGGGAAATAACTTCTCCGGAATGACTGACGACCAGGCAATAGCAATCTATGAAAAATTCGAAAGCGAAATTCCACGGGAGTTGATTGATGAACTTTGGACAAATACACGCGAATGCACCGGAAAAATTGCCCGTTATTGGGTGGAATACGGCAAGTACACTCAGGATTCTCTTAATGCAGTAGTAGCAAGAAATTGGAAATACTACGTTCCATTGAGAGGATTTGAGCCAATAGCTGAAGAAATACAGCTTGACTACGAAAAATCAGAAAAACGAAGCGAGTTTTCCGGGGATGAAAAAACAGAAGGCCGTGAAAGTATGGCAGATGATCCTATTGCATACATTTATCAAATGGCAACATCCGCGATAATGTGGGGAGAAAAGAATAGGGCCAAGAGGTCAGCTTACAATTTGATCAAGCTGAACAGTAACAGGAAAGACTTGTTCGAGATGTCCCAGATGAATTACATGACCGATAAGTTGGGCATGGTAACGGAAGTGGTTTATGAAACTTCAGGCACTTTTAAGGATCAAAAGGGTAACGATAAGCCTGACCATAAAGTATTCCTGATGAACACCGACGAGGAAGGTAATACGAAGAAAACCGAGCTTGGTTTTAAGAGTGTTTTGGAAGGAAGCGGATATACATTTTCTTCGTCAAGAATATCGAACCCAATGAGCGAAAAACCAACATACTTGCGAAAACAACATGAGGTTGATGTTTATGTGGATGGAAATCGATTTAAGATGATTTTTAAAGACCCTGCTATTTCAAACGCAATAAACGGTGACAATTATTCTCAGTCAATCAACTTTAAGTACCTTCCGATTGCAAGCATTACGCGCTTCATGTCAAGGAGTGTCACATCATGGAGGCCATCATTTATAACCTCAAATACATATCGTGACTTCAAGACTGGCGCAAAAACAATGTTTATTCAAAGGGGATTCAAAGACAGTCTGAAATTTCAGGCTAAATACACGGTTGCAGCCCGTTTTCTCGCTTCAAACATGCTGAATGATGCTTGGCGCAATTCAAGCAAAACAGGTGATAAATTACTTGATTTTATGGGTGTTGAGCCAAAGACAGAGAAAGAAAAGAAGTGGAAAAAATTATACGATGAGTATAACCTGAATGGTGGACCAACCGGACAAGCTTATTTGATGCCACTTGATGAAGTAAAATCAAAGGTTGAAAGATATATTAGACACATCAAAAGAAGTGGATCAAGCAGTCTTGCCAGACTTGCAAATCCTTTAAATGCTTTAAGGTTAATGGAAGGATTGGCCGGATACGGTGAAAGTATTGCCAGGTTTACAGCTTATGCCATGGCAAGAGAAAGAGGTGAATCTATTATCATGTCAATCAACGAAGCAAAGGAAATAACTACAAACTTCGATACAAGGGGTGAATATTCTGCCACAATCGGATCGTTCATCATGTTCTTCAATGCTTCCATTCAAGGAGCCGCAAAACAATACGATTTAGCAAAGAACCATACTTTCCGGTACTTTGCTATAAATGCTGTTTCTCTTGTAATCCAGGGCTTATTATCTAGGTATCTATGGGATTTATTAAATGGTGACGATGATGATAAGGATTATGCCGAAATCAACAAGTACACCATGTACAACAATACTGTCATTGGATGGAAGGATAACTATGTGAGTATCCCATTAGCTCAGGGATACCGAGTTTGGAATGCGCTTGGTGTTGCAATGTATGAACATCACACCGGCAGGATATCCACGGAACAAATGTCTTTCGATATGGCAGAAGTTTTCACTCAGGCATTATCTCCTGTTGAAATTAGTGGAATATTCAATAAGCAAGGTAAACTATCTGCCCCAAAGGTTGCAGGTTCTTTATTCAGCGCAATTAAGCCATTGATGGATATTTCGACTAACGAGGACTACAGAAAGAGACCAATATTCCGGGAACCATTTCTTAAAAGTCAACAGGGGAAATTTGCTGACAGCCAGATGCACTTCAATAATACCAATGCGATGATCGTTTCATTCACTAATTGGTTGTACAAACAGGGCGGTGGTGATCCGGAACTTGGGACAAAAACGATAATAGGCAAACGTATCCTTGAAAAATACGACTGGAATCCTGCTAAAATAGAATATATTCTGAAGTCATACACCGGTGGCCCAGGCCAGACCGTTTTAGATGCTGCCAATTACATGATTCTGAAAACCGTTGATGATCTCGACAAACAGATAAAGGACAGGGAACATAAAATTGAAGGATTTGACCCAACAAGTATTCCGATCCTTCAAACATATTACCACAAGAAGTACACCGGGTTCATGTATGACGAATACAGGGAGGTTGCAAACAAGGCAGAGGAATTGAAGTTTGAAGATGATAGACGAAATCAAGCCAATGATCCAAATAGAATCCCTGAAATATCAGAAAATCAAAGGGATTTTTTGATTGATTTCGAGATGACAAATGATGAAATAAAATCGCTTTTGGACTTGAAAAAGACGACAACGGACGAAGATGAAAATAAAGTAATCGATCTTCAAATCTTAGGATTACGCAGAGGGTTTGTAAGCAAGTACAAATATTTTGGGAAGTAGTAAATATTGCATTCATTAGATAAGACCTGGTGCCGGTGCTCATTATTTGTAACACTGTGAAGCATCGGACCCGATTTTCATTTTAAATCCAAGAAGTGAGGGAAACACACATCGAGCAGTTTCGTTCGATAAAATTGTGGAGCGAGAAAACGGTGAGCTCAATTTTGAGCTCACCTTGTCAATGAAAATAAAAAAAGTCTGCCGGAATTACCCAACAGGCCTTTTCAGCAGAATAGTTCGAATAGATTACAGTACATCCATGCGCCTAAGCAATTGAGATAACATATTCAAATAGTAAAGATCGCCATCGTCGGCTCCAAGTAATTCTTTCTTTATAAATTCACTATCACTGTTAAGGGCGAAAGAGGCAAGTCTGGTATAAGCAAAAATTAGTCCGCTAGCCGCGTTGGCGAACCTGCTTGTTTCTGCTTCAACTATCATTTCATACAAAGGAGAAAGTTGTAGGGTCATGTGTTTGATTAAAGGTCCGTCTGAAAATTCAGTTTTAACGTCAACGATAAGTTTGTTGCCTTCAATTCTTGGGTTTAAAAAAGTTGTGTTTTCCATTTTGATTGGTTTTAAATGAATAAATATTATTTGAGTTTGATATAATCAGACCTGTGAGATTATCCCAAAGGTCAGTAATGAAAGTATTCGTAAAGAATATCAAGAAGCTGTATAATCACTGTCTGACTTAAGTATTTGAAGACACTTGGTTATGTCCTCCAAATCCTTTTTTTCACCTTCATTTAATTTGTCAAGGTAGGGATTGTAAGCCGATAGGATTGATTCAATTTGACCAGCAAGTAATTGTTTGTACTTTTCCATGATGATGGGTTTTAAACTATTGCTGATTAGGGATAATTAGAGCCAAATGATCAATGCAATTGCCATGATGATTCAGTCCTTGAGTTAATTTGCAAAACTCTTCGAATTCCCGAAGCCGTCCAGTTGATAGGATAAAGCTATAAGCCTTGTTTTTTGCATCACATTCGACCTGAAAGCGTCTTTGAGCTTCAGCCATGAAATCTTCAAAGACCGGGATTGAATGAGAATTTGAACACGGAATTGTAACGGTTACCGTGTTTTTCTTAGGGGTTGATTTTTTACTTTCCATAACTGTGATTTTTAAGTGATTAAATGAATGACTTTATTTGATTTGAATTAAAATGCTGTGCAATGGCAGAAATGAAGCTGCCCGGAAGAGTTTGAATTTGTTCCCTGATTTCTTTCTGAATTGCCGACCAGTAACGATAAACCCTGCCATCGTCACACATTTGGTAATAGTAGTCAAAACCGTTAATCTGTTTGGTTAGTTGCTCAATAGTTCTGGCCTTGAAATCCCGGTAGCGTTTCCATGCCTGAGTTAATGCTGACGAGAAGTTGCATCCGGTTTGCTTTACTAAAATGTAAGCCCTTTTGAAAACCACAGACCTGAAATTTAATTTTGCTTTCATAACAACTTTGTTTTGTAATATTCCGTAATGATACAAAGTATATTTGTTATAAACAAATGAAACAGAAAATATATTTGTTATAAAATGATTTATTTGAAAAATATACTTGTTATTACATTCAAGTTTCTTACATTTGATGAAAAATATACTTGTTATGAATTGGATTGATAATTTGAAACAGTTAATGGCAGACCGAAAGGTCAACATTGAAATATTGAAAGACCGGATAGAGGCGAACGGACATAGTTTATCCAGAAATTCAATCAGCAATATCCTGAACGAAAACAATAATCCTAAAGTTGAAACTTTGCAGATAATTGCTGAAGCTCTTAAAGTTGAGATAGGTGAATTGTTCAACTATTCACACCCGGGCCAATCAGAACTATCCGGGTTCATAGATTTTAACGGTACAATTTACCGTATCCAGTCCGTGCAGGATCTTGAAAAGCTTCTGGAAGAGGTCAAAGGCAAAGTATCAAAGTCATAATTTAATACAATCCAAATTTATTTCATTAAAAAATAACCCAATGAGTTATTTTACATGAAATACTTGCACCTACATACAAATATTTTGTACTTTTGATAAAACTAAAAAAATAACACAAGTGTTAAGAGTAAAAGAAATTGCAAAAGAAAAAAGGTTAACAATTGCCGATGTTGCAAAAAGAATGGATGTTCAGGCACCGGCATTGAGCAGAATCATTAATGGAAGTAATACAACCACTGATACGCTTCAGAAAATTGCCAATGCTTTGGACGTTCCTATTGCCGAGTTATTCGAACCGGCCAAGACTAATGAATTTACTTGCCCGAATTGTGGTACAAAATTGAAAGTATCAAAAGAATAGTTTTATGGAACTATCAGTCATCCAAAAGAAGATATACGAGATTCGGGGACAGCGTGTAATGTTGGACTTCGACCTTGCAGAAATGTATCAGGTAGAAACACGGGCAGTAAAACAGGCAGTAAGACGTAATATGAACCGGTTTCCCGAAGATTTCATGTTTGAACTAACCAAAAATGAAGTTACCTTTTTAAGATCACAATCTGTGATCTCCACATCACTATCAACAGGTTATGCGCCGTTTGCATTTACTGAACAAGGTGTTGCCATGCTATCGAGTGTATTACGAAGCGAAAAAGCCATTGAGATAAATATCAACATTATGAGGGCTTTTGTCGCGGTCAGAAATTATCTGCTTACTCAATCGGCTGTTTCTGCTGAAATAAAGGAACTCTGGCTGCACGTCAAAGCATTGGAGGAACAGAGCGAAGAAAATCTTAAAGCCATGAACGATTTGAGCGAAGATAATCAGGTTGTTTTCGATGATATTTACATGGCACTCTCAGAACTTGCCAGTAAACAAAAGAGCATTGATCAATCACCCATCCAGTCCCGGAATCCGATAGGCTTTGTAAAACCTAAAGAATGAATGTACATGGACAATCCCAATATAATTGCCGAAGGTTTCAGTTGTGAAGAACTTGCAGAAGCCTTACTGGTTAAGCTAAAGCCTTTCATTAAGGAATCAATCAGAGAGGAGTTGGCAAAAATGCAAGGAAGTATTCAACCTGAAAAATCAAGTAAAAAAGTTACTGGATTTATTTCAGATGAACCACAAATTTCTGATACTGGCCGATTTACAACTAGGGAAGCAAGTAAAATTCTGAATATTAGTAGAAATACTCTTAATAGATACTCCAATGAAGGATTAATCAGGTGCAGCATTCGAAAGGCTAATGGTCGCAAATTCTATACTGGGGCCGATATTAAAAAACTATGGAGGTCACAATACTAAAAGATTGCAAAATTTCTGTGTTCTACCCATTGAATCTATGATCTCAGTAGTACTAACCCCATTGTAACCTTGTTTCCTAAAATTCGTGTTTACTTGAAATTCAAATTCAATAATCATGGATGAACCAATAATCATTTTACAGGGAATAACACTCGAACAGTTCAGGGAAGAACTAAAGGCTATTGTTCGTGCAGAGATCGCAGAGAATGAAGGTAGAAAAATTTCACCACTTTCAAAGGTCGAAGCTTGCCAGCAGCTTGGAATATCGTTTCCACGCTTCAGAAGGTAATGTCCGAAATGAACCTGACAGATATCTACCCATCCGACATTGACCGCATTCTATTGAAATACCCGAAATACATTAAAAAGTCTTGGCGAACGAAATACTGAAAGCAATGGATTTTGTGACGTTCACCAAAATTGTTGAGCGTGCAAATACACGGAATTACGGGTGTTTTAATTACAGAATTTTCTTGTTCGGATTTACTTGTCCGTGAACCTCGTAATGCTCCTGAATCACCCTGTCCATTTCCTCTGAGGACATTTTACGGTTTCTTCTAATGTGAGAAGATCGTGTTTGATAATGCAGCCAGAAACAGCGTTGTTGTAAATACCCACGCCAATTTTTAAAATTTCAAATGATAGGTGTTCGTCCATGACATTATAATTAATGAATATTTATGCAAATATAATGAATATTTATTCATAGAAGATGATATAATAATCTGAAGCATTCAATGACAATGATGAATAATTTGTCATTGACAGTCTTGGGAAAAAGGCAGTTTTAAGCATGTGCGAATTTGTGATTCAATATTTTTCAGTTGTCAATTTTCACTAAATATGACCCATTTTCACTCAATTTTTTATCTAAATTTCTCACTTTAAAAACTCGCAAATAACATTTTTATCACGAAATAATACACTGATATTCAGATAGTTATTTACAAAAACAATCATCTATTTTTATAACATTGTAACACATTGTTACTAATGTTAATTTCAACAGGTTTTTAATGTTATTGTGTTAGTATCATTCTAATTATCAATACAATACAAACGTAATATAAGAATAGTTTAACGTATGTAATACTTTTGAAGCTAAATTTTGACACCTTGAGAATTTTACACCTTTAAACCTCATTTGTAATTTTGGTTCTTTTACGAGACAAATTCGGTTTGGAAAATATACAGAAAGTAAATTGAAATTCATGTAATTTATTGGGCCATTGTACCTTATTTGTACCATTAAATTGTAAATATCAGATTATCAATACATATTACTTTCTGCATCGGCAAATAATGTTTGAACACGAAGATGATATAAAAGCTGAAGATCTTCCGATTTATAAAAAGGGAAAAGAAATCTTCGAAGTGGTTGATCACATTTGTCAGCTAATTGATGACAATGATGAATATTTGAGCCATGTGAAGGGTATTATGCTTGAAGATGCCATGCTCCTAACTGTGAAAGTGGCAGGAGCCGAAGGTGGAGGACTTTACGATATCAAAATGGAGTGTGCCGCCATCATCCGAAAAGCAGCCCGTGAACTGATGATTCAAAACCACTCCCTCGAAATGTTTGGTTTTGAGCATGTGGAATATTTTCAGATCGTGCGCGATTTGATTGAGGAATATCGCTTACTGTTCATTGATTGGGTTTCGAAATTCGACCAGATGGATTATTTCATTGATCGTTGGGGGCTTTTCAATCCTCCCGGTGTTGGCCCGTTCGATCACGATCCTGACGATGATATTCCGTTTGATGATTTTTGAATTTTAAGTTAAATAATTGCCTGAACTGACATTAAAGCACTGATACTAAAAATTAAAAGATTAACTTGCCAATATTATAACATTTAAGGAGTTTATACGTTACTAAAATTTAATATTTACATTCAATAAAGGAGAAACAAAATGTTCGAAAAAAAACCGCATGATTATAAAACACCGGATTTGACCAAGTTACAGGAAGTTATTATTGATGTGAAGACCAGACTCTATATTCCGGTGGGAGCAGATCCCAAGGAAGCCAGAAGCCGTTATTATTCAAGGCTTGAGGTAAAAAAACTGTAAATAATTTAGCTGTAATCGCTATTATTTGTCATTCGTCAATCTACAACAAAACTACAATCGGACTCTGCCGCGATGCTTCGTTTCTGTATTTCACTTTTGGATAACCAACCAATAATGAGGCATAAATACGATGATTTGCAGGTACCTTAAACTGCTGATTCAGCTTACTATTATTTCCCATTGCTTTCACGATATACCCGTTGAAACAAGTCCCCAATCCCAGTGTATTGGCATAGATTGACGTATAAGTTGCCCAGATGTTGGCATCGGCTTCAGCCATTCCTGTTTTTGATACTTTGCCATGAAAAAGCAAAACAGCCGGAGCATGGTGACAGATCTGCGAATCATTTACTTTCTTTCTCTCAATGAATAAAGCTTTATATCGTTTAATCGTATTAATATTCACGGATGGAACAAAAATCCGGATAAAAGGACTAATCCACGGAGAACAGAGCAAACTAAACTTCCTGATCAATGTTTCAGCAGTCAGGTCATTCAGAAGCTTAACCTTTTCCTTTGAACGAACTATGGAGATTTGCAAAGGACGGGCATTACTGGCCGATGGATAATGTTTCATATTATCAATCAGTTGCATCATAACGGCATCAGGAACATCTTTCTGGAGATAACTCCGGCAGGACCGGATTCCGGAAGCTAAATTTCTGAAATCTTTCGGAGTTACAGCATGTGGCTGAAGCAGAAAAATATTACCGAAATCAGGCCTTACAGCCATTTCCGGACAAATAGCCACGCAATGCCCGCAATGAATGCATGTATTTGCAATTTCACCGGTTTCGATAGTAATGGCCGAGGCCGGGCAATCCTTGACACATTTTAAACATCGGTTGCATTTTTCGAGGTCAATAATGGGCATATCAGTCGAATTTGAATATTCAAAATTTCTGTAAACTATCAGAAATAACTTGAGCCATCCCAGCAATGGGTACAGAGCTTGTCTTTGGGTAATCCAATAGCTTTAACCAAATCGTCCAGTTTTTGAAATTTGAGGCTGGTCAGGTTCAGATTTTTACGAATCTGTTCAACCATTTCGTGGTATTTCGGATTATTACTGTCAGAATATTCGCTCAAATCCATGTTTTCCTTTCCTTCCAGTTGCTCCACCGCTTTATGAGTTGCCAGATCAAGATTCGAACGTGATCGGCTGAAATTCAGAAATTCGCATGGGTAAGTGAGTGGCGGACAGGCAATGCGCATATGTACTTCCCGAATACCGGCTTCATGCAAATCGCGAACATTGTCTTTAAGCTGAGTTCCGCGAACAATGGAATCATCAAGAAAGATACCCCGTTTATCCTTAATAATAGCTTTGTTTGGAATTAGTTTCATTTTGGCAACCAAATCGCGCATAGCCTGATTTTGCGGCATAAAACTACGTGGCCAGGTAGGTGTGTATTTTGCATACGGCCGTTTTAGAGGGATTTTTTTCTCATTGCTGTAGCCAATTGCATGACCAATTCCCGAATCGGGGATGCCTGCAACAAAATCGGCTTCGTTCGTATCATTTTTTGCCAATGCAGCGCCACATTTATAACGGCATTCATCCACATTAATTCCTTCGTAAAACGAGGGTGGATAACCATAATATACCCAAAGAAATGAGCAAATCTGCATCTTTTCATTCGGTTTTCGAAGTTGCCCATAACCACTGGAAGTAAGTGAAATAACCTCACCAGGTCCTAAATATTTTTCTATTTCGTAATTGAGATTTGGGAAAGCACAGGTTTCGAAACTTACTGCGTACGCCTTATCCTTTTTACCAATGACAATCGGAGTTCTGCCCAACCGGTCGCGCGCTGCAATAATTCCATTTTCAGTCAGGATAAGTATTGAACACGAACCTTTTACCAGATTATAAACATTTTCGATACCTGAAACGAAGTCTTTCCCTTCGGCAATCAGCATGGCAACCAGTTCGGTCGGATTTACCGATCCCTGGCTGGTTTCGGCAAAAGTGCGGTGCATTTTCATGAACCGTTCTTCGAGTTCACTAATATTGGCAATTTTACTCACTGTTGCCACTGAAAACCGGCCAAGATGCGATGTGACAAGAATAGGTTGTGCTTCAGTGTCGCTGATGACTCCAATTCCCATATTGCCCTTAAAACCGGCAATGTCGTTTTCAAATTTATTTCTGAAGTAGCCATCTTCCAGACTATGAATAGCCCTCTGAAATCCTTTCGTTTTAGAATAAAAAGCCAGACCAGCTCTTTTAGTTCCCAAATGGGAGTGATAATCGGTTCCATAAAAAACATCGGCGACACAATCATCTTGAGAAATACTTCCAAAAAATCCGCTCATAGTTAAATTTTATTGTCAGAATTAAGAGAAGCACTAAAAGTAGTTGAAAAGAAAATTAAAAAAATACTCCGTTAATAAAAGAACCTAATTGTTGAAAGAAAAATGGATTGAACTAATCAAGGGTTCGATCAATGGTAGTAGTGTTCTAATCTCATCGCAGAAAATATAAGAGGTACAAATACGAATTTTTATAACTCCTACCCTTTTATCTTCCTACTGATTTTCAAACCTTCGTTTCAATGCACTGATTTCTTCTGTCAATATTTTTAATTGCAAAGCAACCTGATTGTCAGTCAACTGTGATTCAGCTATTTCTCTGCTGATGTAATGCACGAATTTCCAAACCTCGCGAATTTCGGTTGCAGCCAATTCGTATGGTTGGTAAGCTGTATTGAGTGAAATCAACTGAAAACATCCTCGTTCGGCCAATTCATTTTTCAGTTGCTTAAAAACCAGACCTTCGTTCAGGGTCAGCACCACATACAAATCGCCGGTTTTAATTTCGTTCCAATCGGTTACAAATTCTCCGGTAATCCAGGCGCCATCAGGTATGGGTAACATCGAGCCGCCGCTGATCTGAAAAGTCCGGTATTTTCGTTCCGACGACAAAAAGGGAAGCTGAAAAACGGGTAGTTCTGAAATATACTCCGGATCGGAAAATCCATTGGTGTAGCCAGCCTTGGCTTTTTCGGAAACCAGTTCGATGTTATCGCGGTTCAGCCGGTCAACCGTGGTGGCCATTACACGCAGATTGCTGCCTTTCAGGAAAACATCCTGCCCGTGTTCCAGTTCGTAGAGTTGACTTTCGCGAAGCTTTGCCAAATCAACCCGAAGTAAAGTGTCGATCGCCACATGAAAATAATCGGATAACAAAACCAATGACTGAATGCTTGGTCCTGAAATTCCGTTTTCATAATTATTCAGGGTCGAGCGGTTGATTTCCAGCGCTGTGGCAAGCTGATCTTGTGTCAGTTTCTTCCGGTTACGCAAAAATTTAATGTTCGAATCGAAATACATATTTGGAAATTTAAAAGTAATTGATTAAATTACAATCGTACAATTTGATTAAAAAACAATCAAATATACACTATTACAATGAACTTTCAAAACAACACCATCGTACATTTGGATCTCGACACGTTTTTTGTGTCGGTTGAGCGGCTGATGAATTCCGGATTAATCGGCAAACCCGTTATTATTGGCGGACTTTCCGACCGTGGCGTAGTGGCCAGTTGCAGCTATGAGGCACGGAAATATGGCGTTCATTCGGCCATGCCCATGCGGATGGCGCTCAACCTCTGCCGCGACGCGACCGTCATTCGGGGCGACATGGATTTGTATAGCAAATATTCGCGGCTGGTGACTGATGTCATTGCCGACCGCGCCCCGGTCTATGAAAAGGCCTCGATTGACGAACATTACATCGACATTTCAGGGATGGACCGTTTCATCGGCTCATACAAATGGACACACGAGTTACGTAGCAGCATCATCAGCGAAACCGGACTGCCCATTTCGTTCGGGCTATCGGTGAATAAAACCGTGTCGAAAATTGCCACCGGCGAGGCCAAACCCAACGGAGAAAAAGAAGTTCCGCGCGATCTGGTGCAGCCTTTTCTGAATCCGCTTTCGATTAAAAAGATACCGGGTGTGGGCGATAAAACCTACCATTTGTTGCGTTCGATGGGTGTGGTCACCATTCATACACTGAGTGAAATTCCTCCGGAAATGATGCGAAATGTACTCGGAAAATCAGGAATTGACATCTGGCGAAAGGCGAATGGTATTGACCTCACTCCGGTCATCCCCTATTCGGAAGAAAAATCAATCAGTTCGGAACGAACTTTTGAGACCGACACCATTGATGTTCAAATGCTTGAACGTTTGCTGATTCACATGGTCGAAAAAATAGCCTTCAAAATGCGGAAAAAACAGAAACTGGCCTCGGTAATCACAGTAAAAATCCGATATGCCAATTACGACACGCACACCCTGCAAAAAAAGATTGCCTACACTTCATTCGACCACACGCTCATGTCAACCACACTCGAATTGTTCAGGCGGCTGTACGAACGGCGCATGCTGATCCGGCTTGTCGGTGTCAAACTGGGCGGATTGATCGGCGGCGTTCAGCAACTCGATTTATTCGATAACAACGAAAAGATGATCAAGCTCTACCTTTCGATGGATAAAATCCGGCTTCGGTATGGCTCCGGAGCCATACACCGCGCTTCGGGAGTGGAGAAAAGCGAAAAGGATAAAAGGGCTAAAGCCCCAATATAATAAAAAACTTCATGTCCGTTGGCTGAAGCCAACGGCAAAGGATATCCTACAATAATCATCGGAGCAGTATCCTTTGCCGTCACATTTATGTGACGGACATGAAACAACAGAATAACAGGACTTTAGTCCTGAAAATGAAACACAAAACCCGCAACGCGCTCATGTACCTCAACTCCCATTCATATTACAGCCTTCGCTACGGCACACTGAGCATCGACGAACTGCTCGATCTGGCTATTCAGAACGGGATTGGGAGTGTTGCACTCACCGATATCAATACCACGATGGGCATTCCTGAATTGGTTAAAAAGGCACAGCAAAAAGGCATCAAACCCATTGCAGGATGCGAATTCAGAAAGGATGATGAACTGCTTTACATTGGTCTGGCCAAAAATCGCGAAGGATTGAAAGAGCTGAACGACTGGCAAACCGAACACAACCTGGAAAAAAAAACATATCCGGCGGATGCTCCTGAATTTCAGGAGGTGTTTGTGGTTTATCCCTTCGGGAAAAAGTCTGCCAAAGATTTGCGCGAAAACGAGTTTACCGGCATTCGCGCCGAAGATCTCAACAAACTGCTGACTTCGGAATACCGAAAATATCAGGAGAAACTGGTGATTTGGCAGCCGGTTACCTTTAAAGACCGTGCCGGATGGTTTCTGCACAAAAGCCTGCGGGCCATTGATCACAATGTGCTGATCAGTAAATTGCAGGAAAACCAGTTCGCCAATCCGCTGGAAATAATGGATTTCAGGAGTTTGAAACAGCAATTTGCTAACTTTCCTGAAATAGTCCGTAATACTGAAAAACTTTTAGAGGCTTGCAACATCAGTTTCGATTTTACCACGATCAAGAATAAAAAGGTTTTTGGGCAGTCGGCATACGACGACAAGCTTCTGCTCCGGAAACTGGCTCTCGACGGCATGCTTTACCGCTACGGAAAGAACAATCCGGAAGCTAAAAAGCGAATTGCCCATGAACTCGAAATCATTGACAACCTCGGATTTTCGTCGTATTTTTTGATCACCTGGGACATTATCCGTTACAGTATGTCGCGTGGATTTTATCATGTCGGGCGCGGAAGCGGCGCGAACAGCATTGTGGCTTATTGCCTGAAAATCACCGATGTTGACCCGATTAAGCTAAACCTTTACTTTGAACGTTTTCTGAATCCGAAACGCACTTCCCCACCCGATTTCGACATAGATTATTCGTGGCGCGACCGCGATCAGGTTCAGGATTATATTTTCAAGCGATATGGTCGCCACCATACGGCTTTGCTCGGCGCTACCTCCACATTTAGAGACCGCTCCATTTACCGTGAACTAGGCAAAGTCTTCGGACTTCCGAAAGAAGAAATTGACTTGATGGTGCTCAATCCGGAAGACGACCGCAACAAAAACCAGATCACCATGCTTATCAATACCATGGCCAAACAGGTGGTTGATTTTCCAAATCTCCGGAGCATTCATGCCGGAGGAATCCTGATTTCGGAGGAACCAATTACCTGCTACACGGCGCTGGATATGCCTCCCAAGGGTTTTCCAACTACCCAATGGGATATGTACATGGCCGAGGATTTGTGCTTCGAAAAGCTGGATATCCTCAGTCAGCGCGGCATCGGGCACATCAGGGAAGCGGTTGACATTATCCGCGAAAACCGGGGCGAAGATGTGGACGTGCATCAGGTGGAGCGGTTTTTTCAGGACCAACAGGTTAAATTTCAGCTTCGGACGGGCGAAACAATCGGCTGTTTTTACATCGAAAGTCCTGCGATGCGCGGTCTGCTTAAAAAACTACATTGCGACAATTACCTTACGCTGGTGGCTGCCAGTTCGATTATCCGCCCCGGAGTAGCCAAATCCGGAATGATGAAGCAGTTCATTCAGCGGTTTCACCATCCTGAAACCATTCAATACCTGCATCCGGTAATGAAGGAACAGCTTGAGGAAACCTACGGCGTGATGGTTTACCAGGAAGATGTGATCAAGGTTGCTCACCATTTTGCCGGGCTCGATCTGGCCGAGGCCGATGTGCTGCGCCGCGCCATGAGCGGAAAGTTTCGCTCCAGGATCGAGTTTCAGCGCATCGAAGACAAGTATTTCAGCAATTGCAAGGAGAAAGGTTATACCGATGAAATTGCCCGCGAAGTGTGGCGGCAGATTGAGTCCTTTGCCGGATATTCGTTTTCGAAAGCACATTCGGCCTCCTATGCCGTGGAGAGTTTCCAGAGCCTGTTCCTGAAAGCGCATTTTCCGCTCGAATTTATGGTGGCCGTAATCAATAATTTCGGAGGTTTTTACCGGAGCTGGGTTTATTTCAACGAAGCGCAACGCTGTGGTGCACACATCGAACTGCCTTGTGTGAACACGAGCCGGAACGAAACCCGGATCATCGGAAAGAACATCTACATGGGTTTTATACATGTGCAAAATTTGGAAAGTGCCGTGATTGCTGAAATTGTGAATGAGCGGAATTGTAACGGGCCCTTTCATTCGCTGGCCGATTTTATTCAGCGGACACCGGTAACCAAAGAACAATTGGTCATTTTAATCCGTTTGGGCGTATTTCGCTTTACCGGAATACCTAAAGCGCAATTGTTATGGGAAGCGCATACTTTGTTGAATAATACCGCTCCGGTGGCCCGAACCCGTGCGATGTTTGAAGCCAAACCACGTGAATTTTCCCTTCCAAAACTCGAACATTCTCTGCTTGGCGATGCCTGGGACGAAATTGAACTGCTGGGCTTTCCCATTTCGATGACGACTTTCGAATTGCTTCAAAATCCTTTCCGGGGCGAAATTATGGCAAAGGAAATGATGAGCCATCTGGGCCGGAAAGTGCGGATGCTGGGGCGTTTGGTGACGATCAAATACGTTCGGACGGTCCGAAAAGAAATCATGCACTTCGGAACTTTCATTGATGTGCAGGGCGAGTTTTTTGATACCGTGCATTTCCCGCCATCCCTGAAATATTATCCGTTCAGGGGCGATGGCATGTACCTGATTCTGGGTAAAGTGGTGGAAGAATTCGGCTTTCCGAGCATTGAGGTGGAAAAAATGGCAAAAATGCCTTTTCAGGCCAACCCGAAAGCGTGAGCAATTCTATTGTTCCCAGGGATTTATGATATTCAAATCAGGAATATTCTTAAAGTCTTCAGTATTTCTGGATACCAGAGTGAGTCCGTAAACGAGTGCAGTTGCGGCAATAATGGCATCTGGAAGTTTTATTCGATGTGCCTTGCGAATCTCAGCAGTTTTCAATTTAATCAATTGTTCCAATTCGATGACCAAAGAATCATTTATGAAACCATTGATTATTTCTGTATCCTTTTCAGTTGCAGTTTTCCAACAGAGCAATTCGATTTCAGTAATAGCCGAAATAATGGGTGATTCTTTTTTCAGTAAATCATCAATATATTTTTCTGCTGAAAGTGGAAACTGCTGTTGCAGGTAATAGATAGCAGTATTTGTATCCCAAAGGTATTTTATTCCCATGCGTTACGAAGGTCTTTTAATTGGTTGTCAATTTCAATTAAAGATTGTTTTTGCATCGCACCTTTGTAAGTAGCTCTCCAATCTATTTGATTTGATATTTCGAGCTGATCCTTTCGCATGCGGATGAGTTGTAATGATTCTAAATCCTGTAAAAGCTTAATGGCTTTTACGTTTATAATATCAATTGTAATAGTCTGCATCATGACAAATAATTTAGATCAGGGCAAAGATAAAAATTATTCGCAGGAACAATCTGAACTTTGGTTGAAGAATTTGGATTCCCGAGCATCGAAGTGGAGAAAATGGCAAAAATGCCGTTTCAGGGAAATCCGAAAGCATGATGTGTAACGCGATTAAAAATCTCCGCACCGGAGGGCATTTTAAGGAATAGATTTGAAGATTTTCTCCAGTTCGGCATCGCTGATATTACTTTTCTCTGACTTATCGTAAATAGCAGTGAGATAAACAGTAGTCGCGGTGACCTTCAAGTATGTAATAACCCTTGCCACACCCGATTTGCCTTTTCCTTTGCTTGAAATAGCCAATCGGACTTTATAGAAGTTATTGCCAAGTGCTCTTCCTTGTTCAGGTTCCTTAGCAAGATTTTCGAATAGTTCGACCAAATCATTTTTCAGTGAAGGGTATTTTTTAGATAACCGTTTGGCTTGCCTGTCAAAAAGTGGTATGGTAGAAACATTATAGTTCATCAATCAATGCTTGAGCCGGACGAGCTTTAAGTTTACCTTGTTCGATTAATTTTAGTTCGACAACTGCATTCTTTAGTTCCTCCAAAATTTGTTCTTTTGAAGGTTCTATAAACTCTAGCGTTTCCAATCCTTTGTAATGTTTCTTGAGTTCATTCCAATCATTAATGGGAATAAAAACTCCGGTTGCTTTACCTCTACTATCTTGAATTACTTGCAGTTTCATATTGAAATTATTTTTTAACTAACCAAAACAAAGATTAAACAATTGCTTTTTTTAAGGATATCTAAATCTCTCTAAATCCGACAAATCGGTTAATTTCTGAAATCTTTTCCTTTTCTTCTTCCAAACACATCTCGATAACTTCCTGAATATTGGCTAAAGCTTCATCAATAGTTTTACCATAGGAATGGCATCCGCTAAAAACAGGACAACTGACGATATAGATATTATCTTCGTCTTGTTCGACAAGAATTGGCAGATGTAACATTTGATATCTGATAAAAGATTCCAAGGCAAAGATAAAATTATTCGTTGGAACATTACACTTTTGATTCAGAACAAATTACCCTCTATTTCGTCGATTTTTTTATCTGTACCAGTATGCTCTTGTTCAGATTACGGATTCGTTTCTAAATCTCTACAATTAACTTACCCAGATTCTTCCCTTCAAAAAGAGCAATAAAAGCTTCCGGAAGTTGATCAAAACCGTAATAGGTAGTTTGTGTGTACTTCAGTTGGCCACCCACAACCCAATTAACCAATGCTTTGAATCCTTCCGGAAAACGGGCGGCATAATCGCTCACAATAAAGCCCTGCATCAATGCACTCCGCTTGAGCAAAGTTGGCTGAATACGAGGTCCAACTGGCAGACTTGTAGCGTTATAAAGCGAAATCTGGCCACAGATTATAATCCGGGCACCTTTATTAATTTGAGCAACCACAGCATCCGAAATCTCACCGCCCACATTGTCGAAATAAACGTCAACTCCGGAAGGACAAGCTGAGGCTAGCGCTGCATCCAGGTTTTCAACCGTTTTATAATTGATTACCGCATCAAAATTCAGTTCTTTCAGCAAATAATCATTTTTTGCATCGTCACCGGCAATTCCAACAACACAGCAGCCCTGAATTTTAGCTATTTGTCCCACAACCAGTCCAACGGCTCCTGCTGCTCCGGAAATTACAATTGTTTCGTCTTTTTGAGGTTTGCCGATATCAAGCAATCCGAAATAGGCCGTTAATCCGGGCATTCCAAGCACACCAAGGTAATAGCTCAGCGGAGCCAGTTTTTCATCTACTTTCTTTAATCCGGCGGCAGGAAGCACCATTTCTTCCTGCCACGGAAGCCGATCCATAACATAGTCGCCTACTTTCAGATTATCAGCCTTGCTCTCTGCTACCCTTGCGACCAATCCACTCACAATGGGTTCTCCTACCTGAAATGGAGCGATATACGATTTGACATCACTCATTCGTCCACGCAAGTATGGATCAACTGAAAAGGTATGGGCCGTTAATCTGACTTCACCTTCAGCCACTGCCGGAAGTTCAATGATTTTTGTTTCGAAATTACCTACGGTTGGCGTACCAAATGGTCTCGATTTTAATACGATTTGTTTAATCATGTTTCTGAAGTATTGCTTTCAAATAGTTGTATAATTATAAATGAGTTGTTAGAAGTATTTTCCTGAAATCAGAACAACTTTCCTTGTTCCGGTGGTTCCTGTTTTCGTTTTCCGCTACCCATTCCTTCCAGCCGAAGATCCTTTTTCACTGTGATGTCGAATTCCGTTACCTTGCTTTCATCAATAGGGATAATCAGGTCGCGGCTTTTGTTCTTCGGGTCTTTCACCTGAATGGAAACGGCTTCGGTCTTTAACAAATCGCCTGGAAATGGTTTCAGCAGTTCCAGTACTTTTTCAAGGGGCAAATCCAAATTGAGCCAGTGTTTTTCATCCTTTTTATGCAGAATTACCGGTGACCTCGGGTGACCGATTTGCTGTGTGGCTTCGTTAGCAACTGTAGTAATTACCGAAAAAGTATTCGAAACTTCTCCTGTGCTATCATTTACCCAGGTATCCCAGATTCCGGCGAAAGAAAATATATCTTCATCCTTCCGACTAATAAGGTATGGTTTACCCAACTTTTCTTTTGCCGGACCTTCATAAAACGCATTGGCAATAACCAGACATCGCTGCGATCGGATAGCTGTTCGGAAAGCCGGCTTTCTCACAATTCCGGCTTCTCCGGAATAATTGATGTCGTTTTCGGGATTCAAATCACCTTCAGCACGGGCATTAATGAGGTACATCGGCTTTTTAGCCCACGATGGGGTGAGTCCAAACCGGAAAGCCTGCAATTCATTGGGTTTGTCGTTGGTAAGCACATAAGCCAGATCGCCCGGAGCCACGTTATAATTGGATTCCATCGTACCATTTTCGGGACGATTTATTCCAAACCGCTTTACGAACAGGTCAATATCTATTATTTGTACAAAACGACCACACATAGAAATTATGTGAAAAGTTAGAAATCATGGATATGAAAGAATCTGATTTTTTATAAACGAAACAGGTGTAGAAAATGTTTTTGCTAAATTAACTGTCCATTTTCTATATTTCGATCTTTTCTCTTTATTTTGCAGATAAAACTAAAATGTTTTGGTCAGCAGGCATAAAACCAGCAACAACTGAACAAAACTCAAAATGTAAATCACTCTGATCTATGGGAAATGTGGTAGCGAATATCCAAAGGCTAATTATTCAGGTTATTGATTATTTCTATACCCCATTTCGAAAGCTTTTACCTTTGGAAACATTCAGATACGCCGCCACCGGAGGTTGTAACACAGTTCTCGATATTACTCTTTACTTTATTTGTTACAACTTTATTCTCGATAAACACATCATTGATTTGCAGATTGTTTCCATTAGTCCGCATATTGCAGCATTTCTGATTGTTTTCCCCATTACTTTTTTTACTGGATTTCTGCTGGCCAAATATATCACCTTCACCAGTTCCGGGATTCGTGGCCGTATTCAGTTGATCCGCTATATCATTTCTGTTTCGGGATCCATTTTCCTGAACTATGTTTTTCTGAAGGTCTTAGTCGAATTCGCAGGCTTTTGGCCTACCCTTTCAAAATTTATAACTACTGGTATTGTTGTTGTTTACAGCTATTTCGTTCAGAAATATTATACTTTTAAAACAGCGAACCTGGCGACTTTATAGATTTGACAATTAAACAATCCGACCAATTATTTTTCTAAAAAATATAGGCTGAAATAAGATTTTGCCTTATCTTAGCCGCCGAAATGGTGATGCCTGTTACGGTATCTAGAGGGAATCCGGTTAAAATCCGGAGCTGTACCCGCAGCTGTAAACTCTGATTAATTTTTGCACTACATGCCACTGCCCCGAATCCTCGGGGTGGGAAGGCCGCAAAAATGGAGTGAGCCAGAAGACCTGCCATTCAGGATACAATATTCAAAGCTTTCGGGAGAAAAAGCTTGGAGTAACCAAAATCATTATCTATTCGGTTATTTCAGCAGTTTTGCGTATTGTAATTGTTTTGAAAAACATTCAAAATTATTACATATGAGACACATTTACCTGGCAATTCTTGCCATCGTTTTCCTATCCAAAGCAAATGCACAGACAGTTGCCACGTTCGACGATTTAAATCTGGCTCCGGATGCCATTTGGAATGGCTCCGACTTATCCGGAAGTTTTACAAGTGGCGGGTTCACCTTTTTCAATGCGTTCAATGCCGATTGGTACAGTTGGACAGGCTTTGCGGCTTCGACTAAGACCGATGCCACTACTCCCGGTTGGAGCAATCAATACAGCGCTATTACAGGAATGGGTGTTGCCGGAACCCCTGGTTATGCAGTTGCTTATCCTGCTCCAATTTCAACAGTTACCTTCAAAGACACCATCGTTTCAGGCCTTTATGTGACCAACTCAGCTTATGCTTACTGGTCAATGAAAAACGGTGATGCTTTTGCCAAGAAGTTTGGAGGCGAAAGTGGAAACGATGAAGACTTTCTTCTTTTGACCATTGAGGGGTTTAATTCAGCAGGTAAATCAACCGGAAAAGTTGAATACTTTCTGGCTGATTTTATGTATGGTATCAATTCAAACGATTACATTCTCGATACCTGGAAATGGGTAAATCTTTCAAAACTAGGACGAATCTCCAAGCTTGAATTTTCCCTGCGTTCCAGCGACAACGGCACATGGGGAATGAATACACCAGGCTATTTTTGCATTGACAACCTTAATCATGAAGTACTGACTTCTGCTCCGGAAATTCAGGAAATTCAGGTCACAGTCTTCCCAAATCCTTTCACCGACCAGATCACCATTTCAGGACTGAAAAACCAGGCAAAAGTGTCCATTACTGATGTTTCAGGAAAAACAATTGCCAGCTACACCAATATTACTAACAATCAGTCAATTAATGATCTTCAGAAGTTGAATTCAGGAGTGTATTTTATCCGGATTTATGAAGGAAAAAATCAGTTTGACACGAAGTTGATTAAAAATAGCCATTGAACTATTTGACTATCCAACAATAGAAACACTTCAGACATTTTAAACCAAAGTCTGTTTCTGATGTTATTCTTAACAATTTGGAATGAAAATATGGATACAGTTTTTATTATCCGCGATTTTTATTTCTTTGTACAATTATTCAATATTTAAAATATTAAAACAAAAAGCTATGAAAATAGGTAAAAACAAAATGGTTTCCCTGACATACGATCTTCACTACGATGATGCTGAGGGAGAAATGATTGAACAGGCGACCAGCGGGAAACCATTGAGTTTTGTGTTTGGAACAGGTCTTATGCTTCCCAAATTCGAAGCTCATCTTGAAGGTTTTGAAGTTGGAAATCCATTTGAAATCAGTTTACAGGATGTAGATGCTTATGGAGAATTAGATGAAAATGCAATTGTTGACCTTCCAAAGCATATTTTCTTTATTGATGGTGAATTTGATGAAGAGATGATTGCAGAAGGAAATACAGTTCCGATGATGAGTACCAGTGGACAACGTATGAATGGCCTTGTTCTGGAAATAACCGACGACACCGTTAAAATGGATTTCAATCATCCTTTGGCTGGCGAAAGTTTATTCTTTAAAGGCCAGATAACTGAAGTCAGGGAAGCTACTGACGAAGAAATTGCTGCTACTTTAGGTGGTGGAGGTTGTGGCTGCGGAAGCGGTGGAGGTTGCGGAAGTGGCTGCGAAGACGACTTATGTGAAGACGGAAGTTGCAGTACCGATAGCAAAGGTGGTTGCGGCTGCGGCTGTTAATATATACCAATGAACAGTTTTGGACAAATTTTCAGGTTAACTTCGTTTGGCGAATCGCACGGGAAAGCTATTGGCGGAATTATTGATGGCTGCCCTGCCGGTTTGGAAATTGATCTGGATTTTATCCAGAATGAGTTGGACCGCCGAAAACCTGGCCAATCCAGGATCACCACCCAGCGCGACGAAAGTGATCAGGTGGAATTTTTATCCGGAATATTTGAAGGCAAAACACAGGGAACCCCAATTGCTTTTCAAATCCGGAATAAAGATCAGCATTCTTCGGATTACAATGACCTGAAAGATGTTTTTCGCCCGTCGCATGCCGATTATACCTACATTCAGAAATACGGAACCCGCGACCATCGAGGCGGTGGCCGTTCATCAGCCCGTGAAACTATCGCTCGAGTTGTTGCCGGCGCTGTTGCGAAATTACTCCTGAAAAGGGTTGGTGTTACTATTCAAGCGTATGTTTCAAGGGTTGGAGATATTCAGGTTAATAAATCCTACTCCGAACTTGATTTGAGCCAAACCGAATCAAATATGGTCCGTTGTCCGGATGCTGAAACAGCAGCGCAAATGATTGCCCGGATTGAAGAAGCCGGTCGCGACCACGATACCGTTGGTGGCGTAGTATCCGGAGTAATCACAGGCGTTCCGGCTGGTTGGGGCGAACCGGTTTTCAATAAATTACATGCCGATCTGGGTTTTGCCATGCTCGGGATTAATGCAGTAAAAGGTTTTGAATACGGTTCGGGGTTCGAAGGCACGCGTTTGTCTGGTTCAGAACACAACGATGTGTTTATCAAGACTGAAAATGGAGTACGAACTAAAACCAATCATTCCGGTGGAATTCAAGGCGGAATTTCAAACGGTGAAGACATTTACTTTAATGTGGCTTTTAAACCCATTGCAACTCTTCTGAAAGAACAACATACAGTTGACCGTACTGAAAATGAAGTTACTATCAATCCAAAGGGCCGCCACGATCCGTGCGTGCTGCCCCGCGCCGTTCCGATTGTTGAAGCCATGGCAGCCATTGTGCTTGCCGATCATTATTTGTTGAGTAAAATAAATCAGCTATAAAATCAAAAGACCAGTGGAATCCGGTCTTTTTTTTTAGGCTAACTTATCTAAAATTTTAATTTGCGTTAAAACGCATTAACCTATAACTTATTTATCTGGCACAAGTATAATGGGTATCATTTATTTTTCAATTGATTAATCAATCTCTAAATTAATAATGTATCTATGAAAACTTATAGAATGCTCGTTTCTATTTTATTATTCATTCCGGTACTTTCTTATGCCGGGGAAATTTATGGAACCATCAAGGCTGAAGATGGCAAACCCTTGACCAACAAAGTCGTTCAGATCATTCAAAAAGACAAGGTAATTGCCTCGGATTCTACCGATACAAACGGTTACTTCTCATGTGCAGTTAAGGAAGTTGGAAATTGTAAACTTGTTATTGTTGGATTTACGGATGCAAGTTTTACTGTTTTTTCCTCAACTAAATCAACACGTTACAATTTATCACTAAAAAAAGAAGGTGACAAATGGATACTGAAGAGCCTGTAGCTCCAAAAAAGGAAAAAAAAGACAAATGGGATAAAATAAATATCCTGATGCAGCCTATTGGCGGTGTGATCACTGCACTCACTATTGCTTTGGTAAGTATTATTGGTTCATTTTATCTGAACAATAAACAGAATAATGAATCGAAAAACAGGCTATATACCGAATTGATGAGTAGCCGGGAACAAGCTGAGAGCGACCTTCGGAAAGATATGTTCAACTCGATACTCACTACCATTCTGAAAAATTCGGGCACGTTGGATGAAAATATACTTCAACTCGAATTGCTGGCTTATAATTTTCATGAGTCTCTTAATCTTATGCCGCTATTTGATTACCTGAACAGGAAAATTGCCCAGGAAAAGAATCCGGAGTACAGAAAAGAGTACAGGAAAAGGTTGTATAAAGTGGCCAGGAATGTTGCATCCAAGCAGGTTTCAAGCCTCGAAGGAGTGGTACTCAAGGAGGATTTCCATATCGTTTTTTCAGGTGATTCTATCAAATACAGGAAAGGACATTCACCTGAACTAACCGTTGACACAACTTTTTCAACCGTATTTTCCGATACAGTCAAATCAGTGCAACCTTATGAAGTGTATAAAAGAATGGCATTTTTAAAGGTTTCGGGTTGTAACCTGGATGAAAAATCGGTTAACATGAGGTTGGACATCGAGACTTCGGTAAATGAAAAATCTTTCCCGATGGTAACCCAGGAATTCACTATCGATTATTTTCAATTTCCTATGATTGACAATACACGACTTTCCAACGATATGCGTTGTGCGGTTGTGATGACCAATTTTGATTTTCCTATGGTGATAGATTTGACCATTCTTTATTTTCCGGGCTCACATTCAAGCCTGAAGGAAAAACCTTATTTTGACGACGTTATGAAAAAACTTTTGTTGAATAATTAACCATGCTCCTGGTGAATGACCCCACAAATCCACTCAAACTTCAATTTTCATAAATGTGTTCCCAACATCTCTGAATCTGAAAAAAAAATATTTACTTGGCGGCACAATAGATGAAAACACAAAATCGAACTGATATAACACAAAAATTACTTATAAAATGAATCATTCCACAAGATTGATCGGTCGTTTGCCCAAAGTTGGCATCCGTCCTGTGATTGACGGACGGGAAATGGGCGTGCGCGAATCGCTCGAAGTACAAACGATGAATATGGCCAAAGCTGCGGCCAGGTTTATTGAAGAAAACCTTCGCTTTCCGAGCGGTGAAAAAGTTGAATGTGTGATTGCGGATACCACCATTGGTGGAGTTGCCGATGCTGCACATTGCGCTGATAAATTTGAAAAAGAAGGTGTTGGCGTTTCGCTGACTGTGACCCCTTGCTGGTGCTACGGAACCGAAGTGATGGACACCACTCCCCTATTGCCTAAGGCTGTCTGGGGTTTCAACGGAACGGAACGTCCGGGAGCAGTTTATCTGGCTGCTGCACTTGCCGGATACTCACAAAAAGGCCTTCCTGCTTTTGGAATCTATAGCCGCGATGTTCAGGATTCGGGCGACACCAGTATTCCAGCCGATGTTCAGGAAAAATTGCTGCGTTTTGTAAAAGCTGCTTTGGCTTCAGCGCAAATGAAAGGAAAGTCGTATTTATCTATCGGCTATTCATCAATGGGAATTGCCGGTTCAATGGTTGATCCTGATTTCTTTCAGGATTATCTTGGTATCCGGACTGAATTTGTTGAATCCGTAGAGTTTTTACGCCGGATTGAACAGGGAATATTTGATCAGGACGAATATGCAAAGGCTTTGGCATGGACCAAAGCAAACTGTATAGAAGGCGATGACCACAACCGTACAGCCAAACAATCATCGCGCGAACGGAAAGACTGGGAATGGGAAATTGTGGTGAAAATGACCCTGATTGCCCGTGACCTGATGGTTGGAAATCCCAAGTTGAAAGAAATGGGATTTGGTGAAGAATCGAAAGGCAGGAATGCCATTTTGGGCGGTTTCCAGGGACAACGCCAATGGACCGATTATTATCCAAATGCCGATTTTACCGAAGCTATCCTGAATTCATCGTTCGACTGGAACGGAATCCGTCAGGCTTATGTATTTGCCACTGAAAACGACAGTTTGAATGGTGTTTCCATGTTGTTTGGTCATTTATTGACCAACACGGCTCAGATTTTTTCTGATGTTCGTACCTATTGGAGTCCTGATGCAGTGAAACGGGTAACCGGCAAAGAATTATCAGGAACAGCAGCAAACGGTGTTATCCACCTGATCAATTCGGGTTCAACAACTTTGGATGCTACTGCGCAACAGCGCAATACTGAAGGAAATCATGCCATGAAAGCATTCTGGGAAATTTCAGAGGCAGAAGTAGCAGCTTGTCTCGAAAATACGCGGTGGTGCCCTGCCGATTTAGGCTATTTCCGTGGTGGTGGATATTCATCGCAGTTCAAAACTGCCGGAGAAATGCCGGTTACCATGTCAAGAATAAATCTGGTAAAAGGAATTGGTCCGGTATTGCAGATTGCAGAAGGATGGACCGTTGAATTGCCAGACGAAATTCATACTGTACTCGATAAACGTACGAACCCAACCTGGCCAACCACCTGGTTTGTTCCACGTTTGGCTGATAATGATGCCTTTAAAGATGTTTACAGCGTGATGGCCAACTGGGGAGCAAATCATGGAGCAATTTCGTATGGCCACATCGGCGCCGATTTAATTACCCTGGCTTCAATACTCCGGATTCCGGTGAATATGCACAATGTTAGCGATGACCAGATTTTCAGGCCAAGTGCCTGGTCGGCCTTTGGAACCGATAAAGAAGGAGCGGATTACCGCGCTTGTGCAACCTACGGACCACTATATAAGACAGCAATATAAATGCTTGCTTATACGTTCTAATAAAAAATATGCTATGAAAAAACTTACGTTCCTTCTTATTTTAGCGGTGTTTACATTAATAGCACACGCTCAGGATTTTTTTGATGCAGGCCTAAAAGCTGGTCTGAATACATCAAAAATTTCAACCCGCATCAGTGATTATACTCCGCAAACCATTAACAATTATTCATTTGGAGCATTTGCCCGAATCAATCTGGGCCGTATTTATATTCAACCGGAAGTTTATTATAATTCAAAAGGCGGTGAATATATCGACAAAGTAAATTTATTAACTGTCAATTCCTTCGATTTAAAAGCGGTTGATGTTCCGGCCCTGGTTGGATTAAAATTAATCAATCAAAAAGCATTTAATCTAAGAATTCTGGCAGGCCCGGTATTTTCTTTTATAACTGATAAAAGTGTAAAAGGTCAGGTGTTTACAGAGTCTGGGTTAAAGGATAATTTCTTTGGATGGCAATATGGCGCAGGTGTTGATATTCTTTTTGTGACGTTCGATGCCAGAATGCAATCTTTCAGTACTGACCTTTACAGTTCGCCTGATTTCGACACCAATAGTGGTGTGTTTGTAATCAGTTTGGGCATAAAATTATTCTAATACCAAACGCCGTATGAAACGGTTTGTTTTAACTATCATTTCTTCTTGTGTCATGCTTTTTGCCTAGTATTAATATAGGAGGAAATGTAAGTAGCTACAATATAGTAATTTAGAGTTTAAATTTTCTTTAAAAATAATTGAAAACACCCTAAAATGCTTTTCAAAGTCAAAACACCCTAAAAGGTTCAAAAATGCCTTGTGTGTAAAGGTGACTAGCAACGTAATTAGAAGCCCACCCTCATATATTCACTATCCCCTCCCCCTTATTCTTTATTACAATAAATAATCTGATAGTTTACTGATAAGTATTAGTTTTTTATCTAAATTTGTTAATAGATACTTACATTAAGATATAACAACCTTATAAACAGACAATTAAAGCTACATCGTTTATAGCCCTTCGTTTTATTCTAATTTTCATTGTATGACAGAAGATAGCAATAAAATTAATTTATCAGTTTGGATTAAGAAATATATTAAACCTGAATATATCACTCTAATAACAGTTGTTCTCTATAGTTGGGGATTATTATATAACTATATGTATTATAATAGATTCAACATAAATATATTTAAATACCTTTCTTTACAAGAAACTTTATTAGATACTCTCACTTACAATACTCCGTTAAGAGTTGTG
>DMSQ01000051.1 GCA_003457135.1 Prolixibacteraceae bacterium | reverse complement strand
TCTCACTTTCTCACTTTCTCACTTTCTCACCTTCTAACAGTCAAAAAATAATAATAAATTTAAAAAGTATGGAGATTATTAAGAGTCATCGTGAATTGAAAGTCTATCAGTTAGCTTTTAGTAATGCGATGAAAATTTGCTCGGTCTCAAAATCTTTTCCGAAAGAAGAGACTTATTCTTTAACTGATCAAATCAGAAGATCATCCCGCTCAGTCTGCAGCAATATTGCAGAAGCTTTCAGACGAAGAAAATATCCTAAATCATTTTCATCAAAGCTGAACGAGAGTGAAGCCGAAGCTGCAGAAACACAAAATTGGCTTGATTTTGCTTTGGAATGTAATTATATATCAATCGAAACACATGAATTAATCGACAAAGAATATGAAAATATTATCGGAATGTTGGTGAATATGCAAAGACACGCAGATAAATGGGGAATTTGATTTCTCACTTTCTCATTTCTCACATTCTCACCTTCTCACCTTCTCACTTTCTCACATTCTCACCTTCTCATTTTCTCATTTTCTCACCTTCTAACAGTCAAAAAATAATAATAAATTTAAAAAGTATGGAGATTATTAAGAGTCATCGTGAATTGAAAGTCTATCAGTCAGCCTTTAGTAATGCGATGAAAATTTATTCGGTCTCAAAATCTTTTCCGAAAGAAGAGACTTATTCTTTAACTGATCAAATCAGAAGATCATCCCGATCAGTCTGCAGCAATATTGCAGAAGCTTTCAGACGAAGAAAATATCCTAAATCATTTTCATCAAAGCTGAACGAGAGTGAAGCCGAAGCTGCAGAAACACAAAATTGGCTTGATTTTGCTTTGGAATGTAATTATATTTCAATCGAAACACATGAATTAATCGATAAAGAATATGAAAATATTATCGGAATGTTGGTTAATATGCAAAGACACGCAGATAAATGGGGAATTTGATTTCTCACTTTCTCATTTTCTCACTTTCTCACTTTCTCACTTTCTCATTTTCTCACTTTCTCATTTTCTCACACTCTCTTTAAAATCTAACTATGCAATTTTACAGCAAAATATACATCGCCGGCCACCTTGGCCTGGTAGGCTCTGCGCTTTGGAAAAACCTACAATCGAAAGGGTACCACAACTTGATAGGAAGGTCGGTTGAAGAACTTGACCTGATGGATACCAAGGCTGTAAATACATTTTTCGCTGAGGAGAAGCCGGAATATGTCATCCTTGCAGCGGCCAAAGTGGGTGGAATTGTGGCGAACACCATTTATCGCGGACAATTCATTTACGAAAACCTGATGATTCAGAACAATGTGATCCATGCAGCCTATCTGAATCAGGTTAAGAAACTCCTGTTTTTGGGAAGTACCTGCATCTATCCACGTGAAGCGCCTCAGCCCATGCCTGAAGATTGCCTCTTTACTGCGCCACTCGAATATACCAACGAACCTTATGCCATTGCCAAAATCGCCGGGATCAAGTTATGTGAAAGTTACAACCTGCAATACGGCACCAATTTCATCTCGGTAATGCCTACCAATCTTTATGGCCCAAACGACAATTTCGACCTTGAAAAATCACATGTTCTTCCGGCCATCCTCCGGAAAATGTATCTGGGCAAATGTCTGGAAGAAAACAATTGGGATGCCATCCGGGAGGATCTGAACAAACGCCCGATTGAAGGAATTTCAGGAGAATTTGGGAACGAGGAAGATGCGAAAATGAGAATGGAAGAAAGTGAAACAAAAATATTGGCCATTCTTAAGAAATACGGAATTCAGGTTACCGAATCAGCTAATCCAAAATCTCACCCTCTCCAAGTTTCGGTGGAGATTTGGGGAACCGGTGCGCCCATGCGCGAATTCCTATGGAGCGAAGAAATGGCTGATGCCTGCATCTTCCTGATGGAAAATGTTGACTTCAAGGACCTCATTACGAACAAAGTGAACCAACCAAATAACGAACAGATTGCCAAACTTCCTTTGGCTTCCAGCAATGACGACTCAATTCGTGAAATTCGCAATACTCATATCAACATTGGTACAGGCAAAGAAATTTCTATTCACGACTTGGCAAACCTGATTAAATCAAAAGTGGGCTTCAAAGGCAGTTTGGTGTTCAATACCTCCAAACCCGATGGTACCATGCGCAAACTTACCGATCCGTCCAGGCTCCATGCATTAGGCTGGCACCACCAGATTGAAATTAAAGAAGGAGTTGAAAAGTTATATCAATGGTATTTAGTTCACTAACAGATGAAGATATTTTCTATTGTCGGGGCACGGCCTCAATTCATCAAACTGGCTCCACTGTCGTCCAAACTGAAAGGAATTCACGAAGAGATTATTGTCCATACCGGACAGCACTATGACTATGCGATGTCAGAAAAAATATTTCTTGATTTGGGAATCCGTAACCCGGATATCCATTTGGGTATAGGTTCGGGCAGTCATGCTTACCAAACTGCCGAAATGATGAAAATGCTCGAATCAGCAATGTTCGAAAAAAGACCGGATCTGGTCATAGTTTTCGGCGATACTAACTCAACCGTGGCAGCAGCATTAGCAGCAGCAAAAATGAAAATCAAGTTGTTGCATATTGAGGCAGGTTTACGAAGCTTCAATAAAGCAATGCCCGAAGAAATTAACCGTATAATTACCGATCACATATCCAACTATCTTTTCGCTCCAACCCCGACTGCAGTGAAAAATTTAATTCATGAAGGTTTGGAAGAGGTAACTATACTGACAGGCGACATTATGGTTGACACCATGAATGACAACCTGAAAATTGCACTTCAGAAATCATCCATTTTAAGTGATCTGAAATTGAAATATAACGGTTTCAGTTTACTTACCTTGCATCGGGATTACAATGTGGACAATCCGGTACTATTGGAAAGTCTATTGAATCAACTGGGCCAGATAGAAAGTAACATTATTTTTCCGGTTCATCCGCGAACGAAAAAAATACTGGGCGCATTTAAAAACATACCTGAAAATATTCAACTGACCGAACCTGTGGGATATTTTGACTTTATCACCCTTGAACATGCTTCAAGGAGGATTATAACAGATTCAGGTGGCATTCAGAAAGAAGCCTATATTTTAAAAAAACCTTGCATCACTCTACGTACTGAAACAGAATGGATCGAAACAGTTGAAGAAAAATGGAATTTGCTGATTTCTCCTCATGATAAGGAAATAGCTGCTAAAATTAATGAATTCAGCGCTCCTGAAAAACAAAATCCGGTATTTGGCGAAAATGTTGCAGACGCGATGGTCACCATCATCAATAGCCTGTAATTCGATTATTCATGAATGAAGAATTTCATAAGGAGATTTAGTAAAAAGAATTCCAATTGTTGCCGAAATCATTAGCAACGCCATTTATGGCGTTGTAAAATGGAGTAATTAACCGGCTTTAGCCCAAATATTAATAGTTTCGGCTGAAGCCACTATGTGTTTTTATATTACAACGCCATAAATCGCATTGCTAATCAAAACAAACCTGCCCTACGTTTGTAACGTGGGGTTAATGGTCAATCGTTTCAAACGATATTTTCTAACATCAGAAACTGATAAAAATATTCTCATTATGATACAAAACATTACAATAATACTAAAATCATGAAAATTCTAATTACCGGAGTTGCCGGATTTATAGGCTCCAACCTTGCTATTCGTTTACTGGCAAGAGGTCACACTGTTATTGGAATTGATAATCTGGCTTATGGCTTTTTGCGTAATATTGAGACAATCAGCCATCATCCGGAATTTACATTCCACTTAGGCGACATCGCAAATCCACATATTTTGAACGGCGTAAAAGCGGATATTATCGTCCATCTGGCTTCACAGAAAATACCCCGGTATTCGAATGCCTTGAGAACCCTGGACGAAAATTACCTGATGTTGAGGAATATAGTCCAAAAATGCCTTCTCGATAAATCCAAAATCATTTTCGCATCCACCTCCGATGTATATGGCAAAAATCCCAAAATACCGTTTAACGAAAATTCGGATCTGGTGATGGGCCCAACTACTGTAAAACGGTGGGCTTATGCTCTTTCAAAAATTTATGGCGAACAATTCATTATTGCGAACCACGATGAATATGGCCTGAACTATACGATAACCCGCTTCTTTGGTTCCTATGGCCCACATCAAAACCTGACCTGGTGGGGAGGTCCCCAGTCGGTATTTATTGACAAAGCAATAAAAAATGAACCGATCGAAGTTCATGGTGATGGTTCGCAGACAAGAACGTTTACATTTGTTGATGATACGGTAAGTGCTTTAATATTATGCATAGAAAATGAAAAATCGAACAACGAAATCTTCAATACTGGTTCAAAATTAAATTCGGAAATATCAATTAAAGATCTGGCTGTTTTAATCTGGAAGCTAATTAATGGTAAAGACTCAGAACCTAATTTAAATTTTATTCCCTATTCGCAATTTGGAAATTACGAAGACGTAATGCGCCGTGTTCCTGACATTTCAAAACTCTGCTCCACCTTTGATTTTCAGCCTTCCTGGGATCTGAATGAAGGTCTAAAAGTTACAATAGACTGGCAGAAACAGTTTTATAAATAAAATTACATTCTTCGCTTAAAAAATGGAACAGAAGAAATGGGGAATTATAGGTGGTGGTATCATGGGGTTGAACCTTGCTCATCAGCTTATCCGACGAGGACACCAGGTAACCCTTTTTGAGGGTGCTCCAGATTTGGGAGGATTGGTAAGTTCATGGAAACTTGGAGAGTTGAAATGGGATAAATTTTACCATGTCATATTACTTTCTGATTTCCGAACCAGAAATATGCTGAAGGAACTTGGCCTGGAGGATCAGATTAAGTGGGTAGAAACAAAGACGGGCTTTTATATTGATGGAAAACTTCATTCCATGTCAAACAGTATTGAATTTCTGAAATTTCCAGCACTTGGATTAGTAGATAAGTTACGTTTGGCGCTCACAATCCTTTATGCCTCGAAAATAAAAGATTGGAAACGACTGGAGCACATACCTGTAACAAGCTGGCTGAGAAAATGGTCTGGGAAAAACACCTATGATAAAGTCTGGCTACCATTACTTCGGGCAAAACTGGGCAGCAGCTATCAGCGAACATCTGCGGTCTTTATCTGGGCAACCATTAAGAGAATGTATGGAGCCCGGGAAAGTGGCTTAAAGAAAGAAATGTTTGGTTATTTACCAGGAGGTTACAAACGAATTATTGAAGCTGTAAAGCAGAATCTCCTCACAGAAGGAGTGATAATAAAGACCAACCATCAGGCTACTGAAATTAGGTCTTCTTTCAGTGGACTGCCATCTGTGACTTTTGCAAATGGATACCTTGAGGAGTTTGATCAGGTGATCGTTACCCTTCCCTCAGGCCTGGCATCAGAAATTTGTCAAGAACTTTCGGAAAATGAAAAACTAAAACTAAATCAGATTGAATACCTCGGAGTGATTTGCGTTGCCGTTCTGCTCAATCGATCTATAAGTCCATTTTATGTGACCAATATAACCGATACCTGGGTTCCTTTTACTGGCGTTATCGAAATGACCGCATTAATTGATAAAGAATATTTTTCAGGACTATCACTGATTTATTTACCAAAGTATTTAAGTCCAGAAGATCCATTATTTGTAAAGTCGGACGATGAAATCAGAGAATGTTTTACCGCTACATTAATAAAAATGTTTCCTGAATTAACGAATGAGAATATAAAATTTTCCGGCGTTGCCAGAGCCAAGCACGTCATGACTGTCCTGAACAAAGGTTATTCAGACAATCTTCCAGAAATAAAAACATCAATACCAGGAGTTTACATCGTAAATTCAGCACATATCACTGATGGCACTTTAAATGTGAACGAAACCATAAAAATTGCAGAATCAAAACTGAAAGAAATAATCAGAGAAGGAAATTTTTAATGATGACAAAGGAAAAAAAACTCGCCAGCATGTCGCTTGACCTTGATGATCAATGGTCGTACATGAAAGTTCATGGAGATGAAGGCTGGGATCTTTTCCCTTCATATTTAGATATTGTTGTTCCTTTTGTTCTTGATTTACTGACTGAATTGGACATCAAAATCACTTTTTTTATTGTAGGGCAAGATGCTGCTATTGAAAAAAATCATTCAATACTGAGATCGATAGTTGAAAGAGGTCACGAAATTGGGAATCATTCATTTCACCATGAATCCTGGCTGAAAACCTATTCCAAAGAAAAGATCGAAGAGGAAATCATCAAGGCCGAAGAGGCCATCTATCTTGCAACAGGTGTAAATACCCGATGTTTCAGGGGGCCAGGATTCAGTTGGAGTAATGATCTTCTGGAAACGCTTCAGAATAGGAATTATACCTTTGACGCGTCCATATTGCCAACTTACATATCTCCCTTGATGAGGATGTATTATTTCTGGAATTCAAAATTGACTAAAGAAGAACGGAAAAGCCGAAAAGAACTTTTCGGCTCGTTCAAAGAAGGATTTTATCCTTTAAAACCGTATCGGTGGAAACTAAATAACAATCAAACATTGCTTGAAATTCCAGTGACTACTATGCCGATTTTTAAGCTGCCTTTTCATTTAAGTTATTTGATTTATATTGGAAATATTTCGATGCCACTTATGAAAATGTATCTGAACCTGGCTATTTGGCTCTGTAAATTAACCAAAACACCAATCAGCTTTTTATTACACCCACTCGACTTAATTGGCGGAGATGAAATCAAAGAACTTGCATTTTTCCCTGGAATGAATGTTGGAAGTAAGCAAAAGGTGATAATTTTTAAAAGCGTGATAGGAATACTGAAGAAACATTTTCGAATGTTACCAATGGAGAAATTTTCTGTAGAAATACAGAATGAGAAATTGCTTAAAACTTATCCAATAAATAACATTTTTAGATATAGTCATGTTTAATATTAAATCGATTTTTCAGCCATTCCTGAACAGGAAATTTATTATGGCGTATGTAGCTTCTTTGGCTCTGCTATATTTAATTTACAGGATACTCAATAAAACCATTTCTATTTTTGATTTCTACGTCAATTTCATGGCAATTGTTCAAATCGTAATACTCTGCGTATCAGTATATCTTATCAGGTTCAGAAAATTTGAAGTCTATATACTTGGCATACTTACAAGTATGGCCTCCTTAATAATTGCATTCTATATTAATGGGTCCAAGTATATAAATAATCCCAATTATAAAAGATTAAAGCAACACCCTATTCCAGAGTATGCAAGTAATAATGCGCACATGTATTATATCGTATGTAACGACCTTGCCGAACGCTCAGAAATAATTAATCATTTAAATAGGAATGGCATTCTTTCTGTATTTCATTACCTAAGTTTGCACAAGAGTTTGTATTACCGGAATAAATATAAAGGTGAAGAATTGCCTGAATCTGACCGATATTCAGATTGCCTGTTAAGGCTACCCTTGTATTACGAATTGAGTGAATCGAACGTGAATGCAATCATGAACCTGATTAAAGATATCATCAAATCAGGCAATAACTATCAGTAAACGTCCTGATAAAAAAATAAGATATGAAAATCGTAATTCCTGAAAAAAGCCTGTTAAATCGCACTAATGAAGTGGACTATTATTACTGGAATTATAAATTTCCAATTAAATATATTCAACTTTATCGGTTTAAGACCATTGTCAGATTGCTGGGGAATAAGGTATATCCAAATTTATTGGAAGTAGGGACTGGTAGTGGCATTTTCCTTCCGGAACTGGCACAACACTGCGATAAATTGTATGCATCTGATATACATCCATATTTTGAGAATATTGAAAATCTGTTAAAACATTATAATGTCAAAAATTTCGGGCTAAAATCTCAAAGTATTGAAAAAACAGATTATCCTGACAATTTTTTTGATGCGGTAATTGCAGTGAGTGTGTTGGAGTTTGTTGATGATCTTCAGGCTGCCCTTACTGAAATAAAACGAATACTCAAAGAGGATGGGGTATTTATAACAATTTGTCCAATGCACAGCAGATTTCTGGATGCTATCCTCTCCTTGTATTCGGAGAAAAAACCCAAAGAGGAATTCGGCGAATCCCGGGTATATGTTGGAAAAGCTTTGGAACAGAACTTTACGGTATTAAAAAAAGGATATATGTTACCCATTATTGGTAAACTATTTCCGGTTTACACTCACTACAAATTGAAAAAATAAATCTCAAATGACAATTGAAAATAAACCTTTCATTAGTGTTGTCGTTCCCTGCTTCAATGAAGAAGCCATTCTTCAGGAAAATCTGAAGTTAATTCAAAATTTTCTGGAAAGCAGAAATACAAAATATGATTGGGAAATACTGATCATTAATGATGGCAGTCGCGACAGTACCGGCTTAATCGCTGATGAAATAGAAAAATTGGATCATCATGTCAGGGTAATCCATCATCCGGTCAATTTAAATCTGGGAAATGCACTACGAACCGGATTCCGGAATGCAAAAGGGGAAGTTATCGTGGTATTGGATGTTGACCTTAGCTATGCGGTTGAAAATATCGAAAAACTGACAGATAAACTGTTAGAGGAATCTGCAGACATTGTTATTGCATCGCCTTACATGAAAGGAGGCAAAGTAACTGCCGTTCCATTTGGCCGGAAAATCATGAGTAAATGGGTAAACAAATTCATGAGCATATCTGCACAAGATAAGTATTATACGTTTACAGGCATGGTGAGGGCATACAAAACAAGCTTTATCCAATCGTTGAATCTGAAAGCGATAGATTATGAAATCAACCCGGAGATCATATACAAAGCTATGATATTAAGAGCCAGAATTGTAGAAGTCCCAGCCAATCTGGATTGGACCGAACAAAATAAATGTGCAGGTAAACGAACATCAAGCATACGCCTTTTAAGGGGCTTTTTTTCAGGATTAATGTCTGCGTTTATTTTCAGGCCTTATATATTCTTTTTGGGCGTAGGAATCATCTTAATGTTCCTTTCTCTGTATCAACTGGTATGGCTATTGGCCGACACTTTATCGTATTGGCATACTTTATTGATTCAGGATCCGCAAATTGAGTATCCATTCTCATACAGTTTAGCTACCCAGTTTAAAAAGAACCCTCAGTCATTTCTGGTTGGAGGAATAACATTTCTGGCTGCAATCCAATTTCTGGGACTGGGATTTTTATCACTTCAAAGCAAAAGATATTTTGAAGAGTTATTTCATATTTCAACCAATATATTAATAAAAAGTAAATAATATTGAATATGTATTTCAGGCATTACTGGCTCTTTGAAAGGTTATATTATTTTGTAATTCCACTAACCTATCAAAAATAGCAAATTCATACTTCCTTAAGATTTACAGCAACTTCAATATATTTCAGAATGAAAAAAATCTCCTTAAGTACTTATCTATTAAGCATAAGCGATAGCTTATTCTTTATTTTGCTGTTGTTATACCAACTGATTTTCCTGTTTCAGGGTTTTGATTTCGCAGATGAAGGATGTCACGCCGCATTTTATCAGCAGATTTTTTCACATCCTGAAACTATGGTCGGAAATTTCATGTATTGGTTTTCAGGAATTGTGGGTGGATCTTTTTTCTATATTTTTCCTGGCTTAGGACTTTTGGGGTTAAGAATTCAGGGACTAATTGTTATTCTTTCAACGATGGCAATTGCCTACTATTTGCTGAAGGATTATTTAAATTTACTCCATTTGAGAATAGGAATATTAATAATCTTCATATTTACCACCAATGAAATTAAAGAAATGCATTACGACACGCTTACGGCGCTTCTTAATGTAAGTTCAGCATTCTTTCTATTCCAGGGTCTTAGGGATAACAAGTCAGTAAAAATAGGGTTAAGTGGGGCTTTTATAAGTTTGAGCATGTTTACAAGGCTTCCTAGTATTGTCATGCTGGTATTTGTTTTAGCCATCATTTATTATGGCGTGATCAACAAATTTAAGCCTTCACTCATTATCAAACAAGGCCTTATTCTATTTGGAGGATTTGCTATAATGACTTTCCTGGTTATATTATTCATGAAACTTATCGGTCATTTACCGGTATATGTTGAAGCCTTGAAAATGGTTTTTTCCTGGGGTAGCAACGCTGAAGACTCGCACAACATTTTTCGGTTAATCAAGCTTTTTATTCGTAATTATTCGCAGGCTGTAAAATTTGGTGTGCTATTTACTGTCTTTCTCATCGTGCTTAATTACCTTGACAATTCATTATCCACTTTGAATAAAACTTATTCCAGGATAATTGGAATTGCTATTAAGTTGAGCATTATATTAGTATTAATAGCTTCATTATTAAAACATCACATTACTTACTCAACTGTAATTTCATTTTTTTCTGGGATTTCTTTAATTATCGCTGTATTGATTCTGATCAGCACAAAATATATTAAAGAAGTTAAACTTTTGGTATTTATTGGATGCCTGATTCTATTCTTTGAACCATTTGGCAGTGCAGGTGGAATAGCTACCGCTGGCAGGCATTCCTTATGGATAATCTTTCCTTTTGCAATTGATTTTATTTTCAATGTCAAAACCATTAATGGTCATGTAAAAATTTCAGCCGACAACAGGGATTTTCTGATAGGCATATCTTCCAATCACGACCAAATGAACGTGTTTAAAAGATATTTTACAGGTATTTGTATTTTTGTGTGTGTTTACTTTTCATACTATTATCCCTATTTCGACATGAGCGATCGTATCTACATGACTTCGACGATAGAATGCAAAAATGCGAGAGGAATATTTACAACCAAAGAAAGAGCCACAGTGGTCAATGAATTATTACAAGAATCCTCCAAATACATCAGGAAAAACGACCTGGTGCTGGCCTATGATTGTATTCCCATGTTTCATTATCTTACTGAAACACGACCATATATGCCAAATACCTGGCCATGGATTTATATTCCTGAAGCTTTCAAATTTGAATTAAATAAGTCAAAAAATAAATTCAAAGAATTACCTGTAATAATATTACAGAAAGTCAATACTTTAGCCAGTAATTGGCCTCAGAACTACAATATTGAAAGAAAAAGATCTAATCCGGAATCTATGCGGGATTCAATTTTAAATGATTTTATGAAGAATAATGTATACATAAAAGTATGGGAAAACATAGCTTTTGAAATTAGATTGCCGAGTGGACGATGATACTGATCTGCAAAAATCTGTTTACAAATAAGGCAGCTAAAGCATACCAGAAAATATACTTTTAATATGTCTAACGATTATCAATTTACATTTCTTATTATGGGGATTCTCAAGCTGCCCCTAAGGATTAAACAAACAAAAAACCATAGTGTCGGAAATTACGTATTGACTTTAGTTTCATTTTTAATTAACTTTTATATGACTATTTTGTTGAGGATTATCGATGTATTAATACTGAAGAGTCAGGATTGTTGAATGATTTTGTAAATAAAAACAAACATTCAGTTCATCAGTAAATTTACTTCTTGCACTTAAAATTAATAAATTTTAAAATTAATTATTATGAAAACAAAATTGCATTTCATGAAACTAGGTACAATGTTTGTGCTTCTATTAAGCATTTTTTTATTTTCATGTACCAAAGAGGAACCAGTAAATGTTCCGGAATCAGAGTTTAACTCTGAACTTACCCTAAAAAATGGTCTGATTTTGCCACCCGAAGAAATTGCCTGCGACCTGATTGCTGGTCAAAATATTTTGGTAGGTCAGGTTATTTATTCACACGATTTGACTAACCTTTATGTAACCTATTTGGTAAATAGTCCATGGGTATTAACCGAATTACATTTTTATGCAGGTACCTTAGCTGGTCTTCCCCTCAACAAAACAGCCATTCAGATTGGACACTTCCCTTACGATATGGATGATTTAGTTGGGAATCAACTCATAATTCCTTTGGCTAGTCTAAGTTCCGATGATGGTGTATTAACCCTTGCTGCACATGCAGTAGTCGTAAATAGCGATCAAAACGAAACAGCATGGGCTAATTGTACCTATAAACCGCTTATTGCTTCCAAGTCATTTTTCAATGATAGAGGTACAGGATTGTCAGCCACCTATGCATTAACCGATGGGCCAATTAAATATAAAGATTATTTTACTATTAGTACTGATCGCGATTGGTGGTGCAACTGGTTTGGGATTAATATTTATCAAAACGGGGACGAATATAATCTTCAAAGTAAACATTATGCTGATGCCGGAAAAGTTTTGGTAAGCGATGATGGTAATACTTTAGCAGTACTAGTTAAGGGAGAAGTTGCGGGGAAATTATTACAAAGTACTTATTTATTTGTAGGCTCCTGGAACCAACTTGTTGCTCTTAGTGGAACCGGAGGTGGTGGTTGCCCAAACTATTATAGTTTCCCAAGGAAAAAAGAATTCCAAGAAAGCCTGATACATGACTTCCAGATCCCAATCCCTATAAAAAGCATATCATTTAAAGATGCTTTTGGCTCGAACCGGTGGGGGTGGATAAGCTCTTATGAGCTGTAAACAAGCAACCCCATTTCCCCCTCGTTTGCAACGTGGGGGAAATGGTTAAACGTTTCAAACGATAAATTAAACCGGTAAAGTTTCCTAATCCAATGTTTTAAGTAATAGACATCCTTTGTTGTCGTATTTCGTAATTTACAATTAATAGAAAATTTTGCCTGTTCAAGACTGAATTTAAACGAGGATTTCGGTGCGATGCACCTACATACATACGGTCATTTATTTTCATTTCTACAAAGATTTTACAGCTCTGTCGCTTTGTATTAATCGGCAAAGGTGCGGAGCACCGAAATCTTTGTAGAAAGTTAATATCCCGTTGAGCATAAGGTGCAGAGCACCGAAATAGATTCACTGGAAAGGCTGTCCTCCTCCCCCACGTTTGCAAATGGTTAAACGTTTCAAACAATAAATTAAACCGGTAAATTTTCCCGATCCAATGATCAATTTCTCGCTGCGTTAGTTTTTGTTCATACCATTTATAAGATTAATGCATCAGTTAGAAACCTCCATTTTCTAAAAAAATGATCGAAAATCGAATTTTTTAATTCTAAAATTTGTTTACCTCTCAGCTATTCCTTAACTTCGGTCAGGAAAACGTTCATTTTAGCGCTGACAGCATCCAAAAAAAGAGGGAAGTAGTTAGCGCTACCCCCCTCTCTGAATACTGGAGATGAACGACCTAAACCTGATAATCAAAGCTTTTGGTTGTTACATTTCCCGGCAAATCAGTTGCAGTAATTTCGAAACTTATTCCTGCAACCAGTCCTGCTGAATCCTGGACGGTATAAGTCCATGTTTGATTGTCGTTACCTAAAACACCGTTTCCTGTCTCAAGCACCGGGCCATCTGGAGAAATAGCTGAGATTGTAACCGATTTTACCCTCAGGTAATCAACCACAATCGCCTCAACAACTACCGCTCCCGATTCTTCGGTGCTTATTTTTGCATTCAGTATTTCCGGTGAACGGAAATAATCAGCAATAGCAGCAGCACGTGCCGAAGGCAGCTTCTTTGCTTTGGCAAGGAGTTCATAGTCAATCTGTAACTCCGGATCATTCAATGCACGTTTTGCATAGAGGGAAGCCAACCGAAACCGCTCTCGCTGTAACACCTGGCCTTCAGAAGGTTGTTTACTACTGGGTACCGGAGCCGCAGCTACAACGGTTTCCCCATTCAATCTACGAAACACAAGTGTTCCTCCTACCGTGCCCCTGAGGCCGGCAGTTAAAAGACTTTTAGTCTTCGCCATCATTCAAAGATTTAAAAATGAATAAATAAAAAACTCGCACCATTATCCCGCAACAACCTTGTTGTCCTGGCATGGATTTAAACAAAATTGATCTTAATTTCATAATGCTAAAATTAAAATACACACACCTACAATATTGAAGGTTCACAAATCTACAAATAAAAGAGGCTATACAGCAACCTATTACAAACAAGTTATCAACATGTTTTTTACTAAAACTTTCAAATAAGTCGCTGTTTTTGAGTGTTTGACCTCTTTTTTTTCACATAAAAATTTATACCTTTGCAAACTCTAAAAAATCATGTTTGAGAATAATCAATTCTTTATTAAGATCAATACTAAAATCCTGATTTACAAAATATAACAGATTTGCATGTTGTATAACATCAAAATCAATTTTTTCTTCAGACTACAGGAAAAATGAGCTTCAATTTCGAATTATTAAAAAATTATTTATATCATAATACTTATATTAACATTAAATTGTTGAAAACTATTTTAATCTCCGATAAATCAGCGTCTAACTTCGGGTCAGGCTCAGAGTTGAACATCACAATTTTTCATTTCATTTTGTAGTCCCACTTTTTCAATGGGTGCCTCGATTTCTAATCGCACTTTCCATAACAAGATTTTTTTGTTCTACAGAAACGAACAGCCAACTGGCAGATTAGTAGCCCCGGCTTTCAAGCCGGGATTAGGTAACACAAATTATTTCAGCGCCGACGGAAAATATCGAACAAGGTTATTTTATTACAGCAAAAGATTGATCAATCTTTTTCAATTTGATTTCAAGCCAAAATAGCTTTTTTTATAAAAACCTTATTTCTATTTTTGCAACCTTAGTAGAAAACATAATCCATAACATTTTTCAACCTTATTAATTCCGATGTAAATCAATAAAATAATAAATCATAATAGCCAAATCGTATTTTTATTGCATACCTAGAGGCACACCTTCGCTTTGCTTTTTATGTGCCTGTACGGTGGGTGTACTCATTTATGCTTATAATTAAATAAACAAACTTTTTTTTCCTCAACCAAAGAATAAAGCCTTTCTTAGTAATTATAATCAACACGAAAGACATAAAAATGAATTCAAAACTTAATAAACCATTTTCCAAAGACATTCTTAAATTTGAAAATGTTGCAGCCGAAGCAGATCGAATTTCTGTAAGAATAAAAGAAGATATATTCGGACTTGTCAAACGGAAAGGAGCCATAATCGGAATAAGCGGAGGAATTGACTCTTCTGTAACTCTGGCATTAACGGTGAAGGCCTTGGGTTCAGATAAGGTTATAGGGATTATGCTGCCTGAAAAAGACTCCAGTCCCGAAAGTAAGGAATTCGCATTAAAACTGGCTGATAAATTCAAAATTAATACCCTGGAAGAAGACATTACCGGAGCTCTGGAAGGTTTTGGCTGTTACAATCGCAGGGACGAAGCCGTAACTTCGGTTTTCCCGGAATATAATCCTGCAGATTACAAAATGAAAATTGGCATCAACCAGAGTGGCTTAAACCAATTTTTACCTCCTGTCTTTTCCCTTACTATTATCAATCAGGATGGAGAATCAATAAGTAAAGTATTACCCGTCAGAGAATACCTGCAGATAGTGGCCGCTTCCAATTTCAAACAGCGTTGCCGGATGTCGATGCTATACTATCATGCCGAGCGTTTGCACTATGCCATGATTGGAACACCGAACAAACATGAGGTAGAGCAAGGTTTTTTTGTAAAAAACGGGGATGGTGGGGCTGATATTATGCCTATCGCCCACCTTTACAAATCGCAGGTTTACCAATTAGCTGAGTATTTGGGAGTACCTGAAGAAATTATCAAACGCACCCCAACGTCTGACACCTACACCGCTGAACAAACCCAGGAAGAATTTTTTTTCCAAATGCCCTATCACGAAATGGATTTGATATGGTATGGCATGGAAAATGAAATAGCTCCTGAAGAAGTTGGAAATGTTTTAGGTAAGCCAGCCGAAGATATTAAACTTATTTATAACAACTTTATCCGAAAACAGAGAACTACTGCATACTTAAGGATGCCACCCATAACTTATTGAGGTTCTTAAACAACCACTTACCGATTGGAAGTTCTAATAAATGATAAGTTTTTTTAGGAATTGTATGCTTATAGAACAAGAAATTTTATATTTGCCTGAGATCGATTTTATTTCATTTATGTTTTTAGGATGAAGTGATAAAACGACATAAACATTGAAAGCATAAAAGTGAGAGATAACAGTCGAAAATTAGTAATAATCTATTTATAAGTTGGTTATGGAAGATATTGTTCAAATTCAGGAAAAAATCAAGCAGTTTGTAATAAATACTTCATACGTTTCAGAGGATCAGGTCAAGAACGACACCCTAATTTTTACACAGGGAATCATGGATTCAATGGGTTTTATTTCGATTATTGAATTTATTGAAGAAAGCTTTTCGGTTACGGCTGCCGACAATGAACTTATTGAAGCAAATTTTGAATCCGTTCAGGCAATAGCAAACTTTGTTTTACGAAAACTCCAGTCAGTTTAGGAGATCATATTATGAATTCAAGACCACAACGATTATTAGGAGAGGCCTTGGAGTTCTCCAATAAAAATCATCCAGAAAAAACTGCTGCAATCTATAAAGGAAAAGAGTATTCATATTCCGACCTCAGAGAATGTGCAGTAAATTTAGCCTTTCATTTGGTAAATTCAGGAATTGAAAAAGGCGACCGCGTGGCGGTTTTCATGAACAACTCCTGGTCAAGTATCGTATCAATTTATGGTATTACGCTCGCTGGTGGCGTCTTTTTGGTGGTTAATCCCCAAACCAAAGCCAATAAATTAAACTACATTCTAAATGATTGCGGTTCAAAAGTAATACTTTCAGAAGGCATCCTCATGCCTGAACTCTTACGTGCAATGGAAGGACAGAATGAGATACAGGAAGTAATTCTTTCTGAAAGCAAGCATCCGACTGATGATGAAAATTTCGAATTTACTGACTTTGAAGAAATCATTTCAAAAAGGGAAAGTGCAAGTCTGCCGGTAATCATACCCAACGATTTGGCCGCCCTGATTTATACTTCGGGCAGCACCGGGTTCCCCAAAGGGGTTATGATGACCCATCAATCCATGGTTTTCACCTCCTGGAGCCTGATCGAATATTTGCGGTTGACCGGCGACGACAGTATTATACTTGTTTTACCCCTGGCATTTGATTATGGACTGTACCAGTTAATTATGGCAATTACAATAGGTGGAAAGATTATCATCGAACATTCTTTTAATTTTCCCCCGACCATATTCAAACAAATTGAGCAGTTAAAACCGACGGTATTTCCTGGCGTACCTTCAATTTATGCGATGATGATTGCGACACATAAAAAAACAGGAATCAAGTTTGAGAGCATTAAAAAAATCACCAATACTGCCGCTGCCCTGCCCGCTGAATTTATAACCGATTTAAAGAAAATATTCCCCAATGCTCTGATTTTTAAAATGTATGGTTTAACTGAATGTAAGAGGGTTTGCTACTTGGAACCTGAGTTGCTTGATTTAAAACCGCATTCAGTTGGCAAAGCAATTCCCGGAACAGAAGTTTTCCTGAGGTCTCCTGAAGGGAAACCTGTACCTCCTGGAGAAACTGGAATCCTGTATGTTCGTGGACCGCATGTAATGGCAGGCTACTGGAACAATGAAGAACTTAGCAACGAAATGCTGAAACCTGGTTTATTGCCCGGTGAAAAAATACTGTGTGCGCATGATTTGTTTAAGATGGATGACGAAGGATTCCTTTATTTTCTGGGCAGAAATGATGATATTATTAAAACAAGAGGTGAAAAAGTTAGTCCGGTTGAAGTTGAGAATTCGATCTATCAATTAAACGGAATTAAAGAAGTCGCTGTAATAGGTATCCCTGATGTGATATTAGGCGAATCCATTGTTGCATTTATTACCCAATATGATCTGGCGAAGTTTACCGAAAAGGAAATTCAGCAGCAATGCATCAAATCACTGGAACCATTTATGGTCCCGCAGAAAATAGTGTTCCTTCCTGAAATGCCCAAAAGCAGTAATGGAAAAATTGATAAATCCGAGTTGAGAAAAATAATAGGTGCAGGTTAATGGATACTTTCTACGCACAACTAAGGGCCGAATTGGAAATCAAACTTTCATTTCTGGAAGATAAACCGGAAGAAACGGTGGACTCAACCATTAAAGCACTTTGGCAAAAAGCTTATGGATTCTCAATGTCGGCTGAAGAAGCTTCCAAACTGCCATTGCCCGAATTATCAGATCAGCAAAAAGTACTGTTATCTGAACTTACCAGCCAACGGATCATGGGAAAACCTTTGGCCTATATCGTTGGCCGCCAAAAATTTATGGGTATCGAATTAATTTGCGATACGAGGGCGCTTATCCCAAGAAAAGAAACTGAAATCCTGGGAAGAAAAGCTTTGGCTATATGTGAGGATTTAACAAAAAAAAAATCGGAGGTCAAGGTATTTGATGTTTGTTGCGGATCTGGAAATCTGGCAATTGCACTGGCCTTTTCGCTTTCGAATGTAATCGTTCATGCTTCAGATTTGTCCCGGGAAGCGGTCGCTCTCACCAATGAAAACATTTCACTTTTACAGCTCAATGCACGGGTTAAGGCCATAATAAGCGACCTGTTTTCTAGTTTCGAATCGGAAGATTACTACGGGAATGTTGATATCATTGTATGTAATCCGCCCTATATATCAACCTCCAAAATCAATAAGATGGATTTTGAGATTTCAGAAAACGAACCGCTTATGGCTTTCGATGGTGGTATGGTGGGGTTGAAAGTGATACAAAACCTGATTCGTGAAGCCCCGAAATTTTTGTCCAAAAATGGGTGGATTGTATTTGAAGTTGGGCTTGGACAAGGGCCATTTATCATTCAATTGTGCGAAAAATCGGATTTGTATAAAGAAATTGAACCCGTGACTGATGCGGCAGGCAACATAAGGGTCATTGCTGCTCGCTGCTGAATAATTAAAATCAACAGGTATGTGCGGAATCGCCGGAATATATAACTATCACTCATCCCAGGAGCCTTCATGGGAAAGTAATGTGAAGAACATGCTTTCGGTGATCAAACATCGCGGGCCCGACGAAAGCGGAGTTTACCTGGACCGCAATATCGGGATTGGAAGCGTTCGGTTAAGCATTCTCGATCTTTCGACCGGACAACAACCTCTGTGTGATGAAACCGAAAGATATTGGATCGTTTATAATGGCGAAGTATTTAATTATCCGGAGCTGAAAGCTGAACTTAAAAAAAAAGGCGTCCGGTTTAAAACTACCAGCGATACCGAGGTTGTTGTACAAATGTATGCACAATACGGAGCAGATTGCCTGAATCGTTTCAATGGGCAGTTTGCTTTTTGCATTTGGGACAAGCAAAAAAAAGAATTATTTCTGGCACGCGACCGGGTTGGCATTCGTCCACTGTTTTACTGGTCGCAAAATGGATCATTCGCCTTTTGCTCCGAAATAAAAGGATTGTTTACACTCGACCGAATCGAAAGGACGCTCAATTCGGAGAGTATGTCGCAGATTTTTACCTTTTGGACAACGGCTACACCCAATACCCCGTTTAAAAATATCTTCGAATTACAGCCGGGGCATTATATGAAAGTGAATTCAGAAACAATTCACATCGAAAAGTATTGGGACCTGAATTTTCCTGTGCGAAAAGAAATCCGCACTTCAAGCATTTCCGACTCGGTTGAAGAATTAAATGAATTGCTTTTTGATGCCGTTAAGATCAGGTTAAAAGCTGATGTACCTGTTGGGGCATATTTAAGCGGGGGGTTAGATTCGAGCGTAACAACTTCATACATCAAACAGATTAATCCTGAAGTGCTGAATACCTTTTCAATTGGTTTTCACGATAAGGACTATGATGAAACCAGTTATCAGGTTGAGGCAGCAAATTTTTTTAAAACCAATCATACAGCTTTTACCTGCACGTCAGAAGAAATTGCTGAAAACCTCGCTGAAACCATCTGGCATACTGAATTCCCAATATTAAGGACTTCGCCAATCCCTATGTTTTTGCTTTCAAAAAAAGTGAGGGAAAACAATATTAAGGTAGTAATCACGGGTGAAGGCGCCGACGAATTTCTGGCCGGTTATAATATATTTAAAGAAGCTAAAATCAGAAGGTTCTGGGCTAAAGAACCTAATTCAGGTGCCCGGCCAAGATTACTGACCAAACTTTACCCTTATCTCCCACTCCTGAAAAACTCTCCGGATTTGGCGTTAAAAATGTTCTTCGGTTATAAATTAACTGAAACACAAGATCCCCTTTATTCTCATTTGCTTCGCTGGCATAACACTAGCCGGATCAAAGCATTTTTTACCGATGATTTCGCCACATCAATCCAGAAATATAATCCGATCAATGAAATCTACCGAACGCTGCCCGGAAATTTTGATCAATGGAGCGACCTGGCAAAATCGCAATATCTGGAAGCAACCCTGTTTATGTCGGGGTATTTATTGTCCTCCCAGGGCGATCGCATGGCCATGGGAAACTCGGTCGAAGGACGTTACCCTTTTCTGGATTACCGGGTCATTGAATTCTGCAACAAACTACCTGATAGCCATAAACTAAACAGCCTGAATGAGAAGTTCATACTTAAGAAGCTGAGTTTAGGAAAAATCCCACCATCTATTTCCAGCAGGCCCAAGCAACCCTATCGCGCTCCAATCGCAAGTATTCTTGGAAATAAAAATCCGGACAACTCCATCAATGAAATGCTTTCCGAAGATTCATTAAAATCATTCGCCATATTTAACTCTGCAAAAGTCAGGACTCTTGTCCACAATGTCAGGCTACAGAAAACAGTATCTGAGATTGACCAGATGGCCATTGCCGGAATTCTTTCAACTCAGTTGTTGTATAAAATGTTCATCAGTGAACCTATTTGTGGTAATGAAACTGCCCTTTATAATTACCGATTAGTTGACGATTCGAATAATTAAACATTCCCGCCACAAATCGTCGTAAAACCGTAAAAAATCAATATATTAGGAAGCCAATAATTGTAAAGACAATAACCTCAATGAAAACCATTCATTCTAAAATATTAATTGTCGATGATAATGCATTTTATCTGTCGGTATTAAAAACTATTCTAAAAGATGTTGAAGTAGAAATTTACATGGCCAGCTCTGGCGAAGAAGCATTAAGGCTAATTAATGAAAACAATTTCGCCCTTGCAGTACTCGACATTGAGATGCCTGTAATGAATGGATTTGAGCTTGCAAGCCATATCCGAAACCTGCACAACCGGGATCTTTTGCCTATTATTTTCCTTACTGCCTATTTCTCAGACGATATGCAAATGTTTAAAGGATATGACAATGGAGCAATTGACTATCTGACAAAACCGGTAAACAGGGTCATGTTTATCAGCAAAGTGAAGATTTTTCTTGAACTCGACAAGCAAAAGAGAAAATTGCTTGCCAACAAAGAATCTCTCCAAAAATCGAAAATGGAGCTTGAACAGAATCAACGTGAAATAAGATTTCAAAATATCACGCTTCAAAAAACTCAGGCCGAAATGGATGAGTCCAGGAAAAAATACATCAAACTTTATGATTTTGCGCCTACCGGTTATTTCACGATCGATAGCGCCGGTAAAATGTTCGATATTAACCTGAAAGCTGCAAGCATGTTTGGCCAGGAACAATCACGTCTGATTAACCTTGATTTCAAGTCATTCATCGCTCCTGAAATGTTATCTGTAACCGATGATTTTCTGGCTGAGGTGTTCGACAACAAAGCCAATTCAGGCTACGAGCTTAAATTGATACCCATCAATGGCAAAACTGTTTATGTATTTCTGGAAGGGGCGCTGACCGATCGGAAACAGAAATGTTTAATGTCCATGGTTGATATCACCGACCGGAAAGAAGCGCAAATGGCTATGGAAGAATCGGAAAGCTTATATCACTCGCTGCTAAAAACTTCGCCTGACGGAATCATTCTGATTAGCCTGGATGGAAAAATAATTGAGGCATCGGACATTGCTATTAGTCTGCTGGGAAATAATAACAAGGAAGATATTGAAGGAATGCCTGTCATTCAGTTTGTTCCCAGGGAATCGAGAAGGACATTAATCCGAATTTACAATTCAACACTAAAGAATGGTATCGTACAAAATCTTGAATTAAAACTTAATCGGCTGGATAAAACAGAATTCACCGGAGAGGTCAGTTCATCACAGATAAGAGATAACAATGGCCTGATAAAGGCGTATATGGCAGTTATACGTGATATATCAGAACGAAAATTCTTCGAAAAGCAGCTTCGTCATTCAGAAAGAATGGCAGGCATTGGCGAATTGGCAACAGGTATGGCCCACGAAATCAACCAACCGCTGAACACCATGTCAATGACCATTGACAACATTATTTTTGCCATCGAAAATAAGACCATCAACGAAAGTTATTTAAAAGCCAAAATCGAAAAGGTCTTCGACAATATTACGCGAATAAAAAAGATCATTGACCATGTCCGGACATTTTCGAGGGACCAGGATGATTTTGTGCATGGCCAGTTCGATATTGTTACAAGTATTAACAATTGCATTTCAATGATATCAGAACAAATGAATCATCATGAGATCAATCTGACATTTAAGAATTCCCCTGAAATTCCAATGATAACCGGCAATACTTACCGCTTTGAACAAGTGATTCTTAATTTGCTGTTTAATGCGAAAGATGCCATTGACGAAAAGAAAAAAAATCTAAGGAAAGATTTCAGGAAAAAGATAGATATAACCGCTGATTTTACTGACAACCAAATAATCATTGAAATAAAAGACAATGGAATAGGCATCAACCAGAAAGACATTGACAAAGTCCTGCTGCCGTTCTATACAACCAAAACTCCCGGGCAAGGTACAGGACTTGGCTTATCAATTTCCTATGGAATAATAAAAGAGCTTGGAGGTGAAATTGACCTTCAAAGCAAACTAAACCAAGGCACAACTGTTTTAATAAAAATACCAGTTCAAGAGGTAAAAAGTAAAAAATACGTTTAGAAATGTTTAGCAATTCTGAAAGAATGGAAAACCTTCAGTTAAACGCTCAGATGAAGGTTCTTGTGATAGATGATGAATCCAATTTCACGGAAGAAATTGAGGAATTTCTTCAAAATCAGGGTTATATTTCATTTACGGCCAATAACGTACAGAAAGGACGGAGTATATTAAAAAGTCATGACATTGATTTACTAATCCTTGATGTTCGTTTAAAGGGAGTGAATGGACTGGATGTCCTTAAGGAAGTTAAGCTGGCCTATCCAAAACTGGAGGTCATTATTGTATCTGCTCACGGCGATATGGAAACCGTAATCACAGCGCTGCGGAGCGGCGCTATTGATTATTTAAAAAAACCATTCCGTCATACCGATATTCAGATAGCCATTCAGCGAACCCGAAAATTTCTTGATCTTCATCGTGTTATAAGAAACATGGAGGAAAAGAATTCCCTGATCTCAAAATCTCTTCAGGAAAAAATTAAACGCGAGTTCATTGGTGAAAGCCGCCAAATCAAAGAAATACTTGATATGGCTATGACGGCTTCAAAATATAAAGATACCAGCGTACTGATTACCGGCGAAAGCGGTACAGGGAAAGAAAACGTAGCCAGGATCATTCATTATGAAAGCGACCGGAAAGACAATTTCTTTTGTGCAGTAAACAGCAGCGCCATAACCGATTCGCTCCTTGAAAGTGAATTCTTCGGACATAAAAAAGGTTCTTTTACGGGAGCTATCAATGACAAAAAGGGTTTTTTCGAAGTTAGCGATCAGGGAACTTTATTCCTTGATGAAATTGCAGATATGCCTATGAACCTTCAGGCTAAAATTCTGAGGGCCATTGAAGAAAAAACAATTACAAGAGTAGGTGAAACTGATCCTGTAACAACCGATTTCAGGATTATTGCCGCCACAAACCACGAAATTGACAAATTAATAGAAGCCAAAAAATTCCGCCTTGATTTACTTCATCGCCTGAATACCATTCACATTCACATTCCCCCCTTGCGCGAACGGGTTGAAGACATTAAGCCACTTTTAGAGTATTTTGTTTCCGAATTTGCACGAAGGCTGAATAAACCAGTTCCTAACATCGCGAAAGAAACTATTATAATGTTGATGGGTTATTCATTTCCGGGCAACGTAAGAGAGTTAAGAAATATGACCGAAAGAGCAATCATTTTATGTAAAAATGACACACTGACCCCAAACGATTTCTACACCAAATCTGGTAGCGAGCAAGCGGTTCAAAAAGAAAATATCATTTACAATCTCGACGAAAATGAACAAATTATTATCCGGATGGCTTTAAAGGAAAAAAACTACAACCAAAATAAAACCGCTGAATTGTTGGGAATTACCCGTGATTCATTAATCCGGAGAATGAAAAAATTTGGCATTCAGGTTGCCAGGACTGAAAGCTCCCGATCTACCGACTGATAGTGCAGAAGAACTAAATCATATACTTTACGGCATAACCTTTTTCAATCAGAATATCATTGAGACAATAGAAATCTCCAATATTTCTGATTCCAGTTAATCCTTTCAAGTGTTTGGGAGCGATTTTGATGTAAACATCAGCCAGATATCTTCCGTATTTTTCCTTCTTATCTTTGATGGTTTCAACAATAACCTCTTCTTTTTCCTTCAAAATAAGTTTTACAAAATTGGAAGCCTTATTGCCCAGATTCCATTCAGGAGAATCTTTTTTCACACCAAAGACTTCAGGAGTATTAATACCGAAAAGCCTGATTTTTTCGCCATGAATCCAAACGTAAAGCCCAAGGTCAATGTCAATTACTAAAGTATCTCCATCAACCACATTTTTAATAAATGCCTTGTACTGGTACATCCTTTTTAGTTTTAAGTTTAAGACATCAAGTTACATAAAAAAAGCTGCCCGTGAGCAGCTTTTTTTATGAATTATTTTCGGGGTTGGATTCCTTTTTGTTTGGCCATATCTTCCAGCTTCTGCTGAAATTTCGATTTGACAACAGGCTTCTTTTTATTAATCAGGATTTGAGCCCTGATTTTATCTTCGTCAATCATCATCCTGAAAATATAAATTTGTCCGATGGTGAATACGTTGGCCAGAAAATAATAATAACTTAAGCCTGAAGCATAGCCATTCAGAATAAAAAGGAACATAACAGGCATCAGGTACATCATGGTTTTCATCCCAGGCATGGCATCGGTGTTCTGAGTCTGCGAATTCATGTAAGTGGAGATGATCGTTGTAATGGTCATCAGCAAACAAAACAAGCTTACATGGCTTCCATAGAATGGAATGGCGAATGGAAGATTCAGTATCGAATCATACGAAGATAAATCGGTCGCCCAAAGAAAGCTTTCCTGGCGCAATTCAATTGAAGTTGGGAAAAAGAAGAACATGGCAAATAAAATCGGCATTTGGAACAACATCGGCAAACAACCCCCCATTGGATTTACACCCGCTTTTTTGTATAAAGCCATAGTGGCCTGCTGCTTGTCCATGGGTTTGTCTTTGCCAAACTTCGCGTTAATTTCATCAATTTCAGGCTTTAAAGCCTTCATTTTTGCCTGAGAGTGGTACGATTTATAAGTAAAAGGGAAAATGAGCAATTTGATTAAAATCGTAAGCAGAAGAATGATGATCCCAAAATTATCGATATACTTTCTTAAAAAATTGAAGGTTGGAATAATCAGCCACTGATTGACTTGCCGAATAACAACATAGCCCAGGTTAATCTGATTCTCCATCGAAAGGTCATACTGTTTCAGAGTATTGTAATGACTTGGGCCAAAAAAGAATTTCATTTTGATTTTTTCCGAATCTTTTCCTTCATAAGGAAAAGCGATATCTGCATTGAAATTTCCAACATACCGGAGATCTTCCTTGGTCAATTCAGTCTTGATTTCGGCAGAGGGGAATGCGTCATCAGCAATCAGGGTCGAGGCAAAGAACAATTGTTTAAAGCTGATCCATTTGACTTTTGTATTCAGCTTTTCATCTCCAGATTTGCCTGCACTAATTTTGTCGACATCATCATCCTGAAATTTGTAGTAAATGGTCGAATAGGTATCCTCGCCAATTGGAGATTGCTTTTCCTGACGAGGAACAGCAATATTCCAATTGAAATTGAGATATTTGGTATTGGCTCCGACAATATCATTAAAACCTTTGGTATTTACCTCAAAACCTACCAAATAGGAATTATAACTAAGTGAATAGGTGTATTCCAGATATTTTCCTTCACCAGCCATTAACCGCATTGAAAAACTTTGAGAATCACCTTTGTTTTCTGAATTGTATTTTTCATTTCCTTCCTTCCCCTTTTTTATTGCAGGACCTGTCAAAACCAAGCTCTCAGCAGTATTTGATGGGGTAAAATAAAATGATTCGGTTTCGATACTTCGATTCTGAGCAAAGAAATTCATCCCAAATTTACTGGTAGTTCCTTCAAACAAAATTAAAGGCCTCTGATCAAAAGTCTTATAATTTTTAAGTTCTACTGAGTAAATCCTTCCGCCTTTGTTCGAGAAAGTAACCTTTATCAGGTTATTCTCGATGGTATAAAAACTTTCTTTACCGGCAGATGCATCAGAAAAAACTCCAAATTTATCTTTTCTTGACTGGTCTTCCTGCAAGGATAAATTATTGTTGACAACCGAATCAATTACAGTTGATTTTTCTTCTTCAGCTTGTTTGGCAATAAATGCAGCCTTTTCCTTTTCAATTTGAACAAGTTCAATTGAATCGCGTGTTTTCTTTGCTGAGGCAATCTGTTCTTCGGAAGGCCTGTTAAAATAGCTGAACCCAATCAGAATCGTAAAGATTAGGGCTACGCCTATTACCGTATTTCTATCCATATAAAATATAAATTATTTTCCGAGTGAGGCCTTAATAAAAGCAACAAACAACGGATGTGGTTTTAAAACTGTACTGCTGTATTCGGGATGAAACTGAACTCCTACAAACCATTTATGCGCGGGAATTTCAATCACTTCAACCAGGTTCGTGTCGGGGTTCACACCTGTGGCATTCATTCCGGCTGCTTCAAACTGGCTCAGGTACTGATCGTTAAACTCGTATCGGTGACGGTGCCTTTCCCTGATTTCCGATTTATTATAGGCTCTGTATATGTTGGAATTTTTATCTGTAATATGACATTTGTACGAACCCAAACGCATTGTTCCACCTTTTTCAGTAATGCCTTTTTGCTCTTCCATCAGGTCAATAACCGGACATTCGGTTTTTTCATTCATTTCAGTCGAATCGGCAGCGGCCAGGCCTAAAACGTTGCGGGCAAACTCAATCACCGCAATCTGCATTCCCAAACAAATTCCGAAGAATGGAATATTATTTTCCCTTACATACCGGGCAGCAATAATCTTCCCTTCAATTCCGCGATGCCCGAATCCGGGAGCAACAATAATTCCTTTTAGTCCTTCCAGTTTCTTATCAACATTTTCGTCAGTTATTTTTTCGGAATGAATCCAGCGAAGTTTTACCTTGCATAAATTCATTGCCCCGGCATGTATAATTGATTCAACAATTGATTTATAGGCATCCTGCAATTCGACATACTTTCCAATCAAACCAATTTCAATGGTGGAAGTAGGCCTTTTCAGTTTATTCAGGAAATCGTTCCAGTCGTCGAGTTTTGGATCGTCTTTCAACGGAAGACCAATTTTGCGTAAAACGATTTCATCCAAACGTTCTTCGCGCATTTTATTCGGCACCTCGTAAATAGTGGCCACATCAATCGACTGAATAACAGCTTCGCTTTCAACATTACAGAAAAGGGCAACTTTTTTACGCAGACCCATATTCAGTTCGTGCTCGGTACGCAATACCAGCACATCAGGCTGAACTCCATTTTCGAGTAATGCTTTTACCGAATGCTGGGTGGGTTTGGTCTTCAGTTCGCCGGAAGCTGCCAAATAGGGAACCAATGTCAAATGAATGACTAAAGCATGTGAACCAAGTTCCCATTTGAGCTGACGAACAGACTCGATGTAAGGCAATGATTCAATGTCGCCAACAGTACCTCCAATTTCGGTTACAACAATATCGTATTTACCTTTCGAACCCAGGATTTTTATTTTTCGCTTGATTTCGTCGGTAATGTGGGGAATAATCTGTACGGTTTTGCCCAGATAGTCTCCACGTCGTTCCTTGTTGATTACTGACTGATAAATTCGGCCAGTGGTCACGTTATTAGCCTGCGAAGTAGGAACATTCAGAAAACGTTCATAATGTCCAAGATCCAGATCAGTTTCAGCTCCATCGTCGGTAACAAAGCACTCTCCGTGTTCATAGGGGTTCAATGTTCCCGGATCCACATTAATATAAGGATCCAGCTTCTGAATGGTTACGGAATAACCTCTGGATTGAAGCAACTTAGCCAGTGAAGCGGCTAAAATTCCTTTTCCAAGAGAGGATGTTACACCTCCTGTTACGAATATGTACCTGGTTGCTGACAAGACTTTAGATTTTAAATGTTCTTAACAAGCGGGCAAAGTTAATCAATAAAACGTACTGCTAAAAAATGTCACGAAATTTAATGAATGGTTAACAACAAAAAACCCGCCTGATGCCGGCGGGTTTTTGTGAGGTTATTAATCATCTTCCATCGAGTCCATAATTCGAATTTTCTCTTTCAGGAATTCAATTTTCTCTTTTGTACTTACAATCTTTTGGTTAACGTCGTCAATCAGGGCTGAAGCACTCTTTGTATTGGCAAAAAAACCGATATTGTTATCGAGCAGCGCCAGATCGGTTTCCAACTGTTTTAGTTTAGTCATATACTTTTCGCGTTCAAACCGGTTTTTATTCTGACCTTTTCCTGAAGCTGTATTATTGGCCACTTTGTTCTTGAACTTCATCAGGTTCCGTCGTTTTTCGTCTATCCTGAGGGTATCAAAATGACGGTTAATCATGTCTCGGAAGTCATTCTGGATAGCGTCCTTATCCCTGAAAGGCACATGGCCAATATCAGTAAAGCGACGCTGGAATTCTTTCAGTTTATCCAAATCGGCATTATCATCGCCCGAAAGGGTAAAATGTTTCACTTCTTCCAATAGTTCCTTTTTCTTTCTCAGGTTTTCAGATTGCTCACCATCAACCGATGAAAAATGTTTGGATTTATTTTCGAAGAAATAATCACAGGCAGAACGAAACCGTTTCCAGATTACATCCGAAAATTTGCGCGGAACGGGACCTATTTCTTTCCAGGCCCTCTGAATACTGATGAATTCATCGGCGGTCTTTTTCCAATCAGTACTGTCTTTCAGAGCTTCTGCCTGAATACACAAATCTATTTTTAACTGAAGATTATTTTGTTGCTCTTCCTTATTTTGATTATAAAACTCACGTTTACGGTCAAAAAACTTATCGGAAGCAATACGGAATCGTTCATATATTCTGTTGTTGTCTTTTTTAGGGGCAAAACCAATCGTTCTCCATACTTTCTGCAGTTCAATCAGTTCTTTGGAGCGGTCGTCCCAGTCACGGTGAGCATCAATTTCACTTTTGGCAATTTCTTCAACCTTTTCACAGAGTGCAATTTTAGCATCCAGGTTTCTTTTCTGGTCCGATTTACGTCCTTCAAAATAATCCTGATGTTTCTTGTTGATGATGGAGGTAGCAGCTTTGAAACGCTCCCACAGTTCATCTTTCTTATCACGAGGAACAGGACCAACTTCGCGCCATTGCTCGTGGTATTTCTGCAAAATATTGAAGGCTTTAATTATAGAAGGTTCAACCAGGAGTTCTTCAGACTTTTCGCAGATTTCCATTTTGATTTCCAGGTTCTTCTTTAAATCAAGGTCCCGAAGTTCTTTGTTGATTTTAATAAAATCGTAAAAATTTTCAACATGATGGTGATAAGTATCCCATAAATCTTTCAGCTTGGACTGAGGAACCAGGCCAATTTCCCTCCAGCGATTTTGCAGGTCACGGAAATCATGGAAAGTTTTATTTATTGATTCCTTGTTGTTGATCAGAGCTTTGATCTCTTCAATAATCTCATATTTTTTCTGAAGATTGGCATCCTTGGTTTCGTCAATCTTTTTATTGTGTTCGTTTCGTCTATCCTGATATTGCTTTAACAGATTCCGAAGGTCAAGTTCGTATGGATCGGGTTCTGCTTTAAATTCTTCGAGGTTGCCACCCGCTTCGGCAAATAAAGCTTTTTGAGCTTCAATATTAGCCCGGTACCGACGAAAGAAGTTAATTTTGATTGCATCAACATCATCCTTAATGCTTTCAAAATCATCATTCTGAAGTAAGTTACGCAATTCAGCAATCAGATCAACCTCTGAAAGATTTGCATAATCAGCAGCTTTGATTACCGGACTGCTTTCATCCAGAATTTCTTCATCATGCAATTCAATATCTTCTTCCGAAATATCAATCAGTTCTTCGATTGATGGAATATCGTCGGTGGCAAATTCCATCTTTACTTCATCAACATCAGGTTCTGCGATGTGTTCTACAACTTCGGGGGTAACTGTTTCTTCGGTCACCAATTCTTCAACTTCAACAAACTCAGTTTCTGCTTCGGCAACTTTGAATTCTTCAACTTCAGCATCAACTTCTTCTGCAACAGGTTCTGGTGCTACTTCAATAACTTCAGGAATAACTTCTTCAACCACTTCCTGAACTGCTGATTCTACTGCAATAGGTAAAGATTCTTCAATTTCTTCTTCAACAGCATTCTCAACTTCAGTAACTTCGATCACTTCAGACTGTTCAACAGTTTCCTCGGCAACATCTTGGTCATTAACAGTTTCTGGTTCAACAAGTGCACCACTTAACTCAATAACAGAGTTTTTTAGATCTTTAGGTTCCATAAACAAAAATAAATTACATTGTAATTAACAGAGAATAGGGTCATATTTGAGCCTACGAAAATATATATTACAAGCTAATACTCAAACATTTTAATCAATTAAAAACGTAAAACAATCTGATTAACCTGAAATGTCTCAGTTTTTGACTTCTTTTTTATTTTTAACCTGAATTTATTGGCAGATTTCATAGTCAGGTTGTTACTTTTGCAAAAAATTACCAGTATGCGCATTGATATTCTAACAGTTGTTCCTGAATTGCTCGAAAGCCCTTTCAAACATTCAATTATTAAAAGAGCTCAGGACAAAGGATTGATTGAAATATATGTCCATAATATCCGCGATTTTTCAGAAGATAAACATCGAAAAACAGACGATTATGCATTTAGCCATGGAGCAGGAATGGTGATGACTATACAGCCTGTGGAGAGCGCCATAAATTTTCTGAAATTGCAGCGTAATTACGATGAAGTCATTTACACCAGTCCCGATGGAATTCATCTGACTCAGAAAGAATCAAACAAGCTTTCGCTTCTGAATAATATCATCATTCTATGCGGGCATTACAAAGGTATCGATCAGCGGATCAGGGATCATTTCGTGACTATGGAAATTTCGATTGGTGATTACGTGCTGACCGGTGGTGAACTGGCTGCTGCTGTAATTGTTGACAGTGTGGTCCGGTTGATTCCAGGAGTACTTTCTGATGAAACCTCTGCCCTGTCCGATTCGTTTCAGGACAATTTGCTGAGCCCTCCGGTTTACACCCGGCCTGCCAATTATAAAGGCTGGAAAGTACCGGAAATCCTGCTTTCAGGAAACGAAAAGAAAATAAACGAATGGCAGGAACAGCAAGCCTACGAACGAACGAAACGGTTAAGACCGGATATGCTGAAGAACGAATAGAAATAAAATGATTAATTGCAGTAAATATTTTGACAATTGTCAATTCATATAGACAAAAAAAATTTAACCCTTTTTGCTTATCCGGGCGAGCGCTTCTTCATCAATAATATGAATTTGGGGGCCATCAACAGTTATTATTTCTGAAGTTTTAAATTCTTTTAATATCCGAATAAAACTTTCCATAGTCATACCGCACATATCGGCTAATTCCTGCCTCGAAAGATGTGTGTCGAATGGATTAATCTGGAAAATTTCGTTTTTGAGATAAAGTAATAAATCTGCAACCCGTCCAGGCATATATTTCTGGGTAATTCCTACCAAATTATTTAATATCTGAACGTTTTGCCTGTTATTCAATTTCAAAAGTTCAAAGGCAAATTTGCTGTTTTTTGTTACCAGTTCAAATATTTTGTCAGAATCAATAAAACAACAATCAATTTCAGTAACTGCCTGAACAGTAAATTGCCTGACCTCTTCTATAAATATGCCCCCACCAGTCAATATGGAATGTTCGGCAACCAATCGCAATATTAATTTTTTATCACCATCTCCTTCTGCGATAATCTTGGCCAATCCATGCTTGATACAAACTACATGACTTGCAGTGGTATTTTGTTTTAAAATGGTTTCACCGGCTTTAAAGTGAACATGTCTTTTTTCTTTAACCAGTAATTCCAACTCTTCAGTTGTCAGACAATCAAAAAGATTATCCTCTCCACCATCAAAACAACGGGAGCAACAACGATCTTTGCACTTTTCACATGCTTCTTCAATTCTTCTTGACTCCATACGTTTATTTTTGTTAGATTAATTTATATACACCGATTTCAACTATCAAATCCTTCCTCCAACTTAACATGTTTAAGATAATTGAACCATTCCAGTTTTCAAATACTATTTATAGAAATTATTGCTTTTAACAGTTTGGGTTGAAAAACGTTCAAACTTAACTAAAATCCTTGTGAAATTTGATCAGGAATTGTATCAGAAAGAATTTACTAAAAAGAAAAAAGAAAATCCTGTAGATCAGAATACTACAGAATTTTCTCATTTTTCGGTGGAGCTGGCGGGAATCGAACCCGCGTCCAAACGAGGAAGCCATATGCTTTCTACATGTTTATCCCCAGACTTGGTTTTCGAATAAAAGCTGGATCAGGGCCACCGACTTTTACCTTAGCTTCTTAATTTTGCAGAAGTTCCGAAGCGCCACTTCCGCTATCCCCGATTTTTTTGCACCGCCTGATCGGGCCGCTTCAGGGAAGTAGCACCCGGGCGATGTCTCGTTCCAATACCTGGTATCGGAATAAAGTATAACCTACTTAATTTCGGTTACGCAGCAAGAGCGTAGTTATTTTCGCCAATTGAATTGTGAACGCCGAGTTTTACGGGCTGTGCGATCAAGGCCCTACATGCTTACATACCTCTTCTACCCGCTGTCAAAACCAGTCAGCCCCGGTATTAAGGGCTACAAATTTACTACTTTTCTGAATACAATGGATTAACATAGCCGATTTTCTGATTTCTCTCAAAATCGTACAGTGTGAGAATGCGCAATCTGTAATAAGCTTCCCAATACGATTGCAACGAATAAATGTAATCCCGTTTCGCATTGTCTCGTTCCGAAAGTGCAATATTTAAGTCTGTTATGGTGCTTTCGCCATTCTGAAATTGCTTCAGGGCAATCTGATAACCGTTTTCTGCCACTTTATCAGCTTCTTTAGCAGTGATCAACTGATCCTTCATCAGGCTGAACTGTTCAACCTGAACGATCACGCTTCGTTCAAAATCAGTCCGGTCTTTATCCACGTCATATATAACCAGATCACGCTGCGATTCGGCCAGCTTAACTGCCGATGCCGATTGCCCCCAATCCAATATTGGAATACTCAAAGCAAGCTTTAACGTCTGTTGACGCTCTGGTTTCTGATAAATTCCAGCCATTGTTCCGGCGCTGTTCGATAATCCGTAACTTCCCTGAAGAGTGGCGCTCAATCCTGTACTACGCTTGGCATTTACCAAATCGCGGTCGGCTTCAATTAACCTGCGCTCAAATTCAGATCCTTCCTTTCGGTTCATTTTTGCTTCCTCAAGCGCTTTTAACGGATTGATATCGAACAAGGTAATATTCAGCGGCATCTGAAGTTCAATTTTTTGGTCCTGAGAAAGACCAACATACGACTTTAATTCAAAGTCAGCATTTTTCAGGTCCATTTTTGCCCTGTTCAAAGATTTTTGGGCATTCAGAACTGCCAGTTCGTTCCGGGAATAATTGTTTTCAGAAATAGTTCCAAGCTCTTTCTTGGTTTGGGCAATTCTCAGGTTATCGTTACTGTTTTTCAGGTTACTGGTCGCCAGTTTGAAATTGGTTTGCACCAACAAATACCTGAAAAAGCGGTACATCGAATTCAACGAGATCTCTTCGATCGTTTGAATAAAATTTTTCTGGGCTTCATCATAAATCAGTGGTTCAGTTTTTTGCTGCCATTTCAACCAGTTAATTGCAAAAATAGGCTGATAAAATCCAAACGAAAACGGACTTCCGGAGAAATTAACGGTATCCTTATTATAATCCTGAAACCGGTATGCAGAAGTGGACGCATACAGGTAGGTTCCGGTAAGTGCAATGGATTGGTTGAGCGAAAGCCGTGCTGAAGTAGCCAAATTGGTAACCTGCTTAAATTCCAGGCTGCCATCGGGCTGGGTCACCCCAATATTTGACTGGGTGTAATCGGGCAAATTACCCGATAAAACCAACTGAGGCCGGTTACGGGTTTTAAAATTTTTCCATCGCCAGTAATAATTCACATTGCGGTTTTGGGCGTACTTTACAGCCGATGATTGTTCAATGGCCAATACAACAACGTCCTGAAGTCCAAGACTATATTGAATTGAATCCTGAGCCATGAGGTTCATAAAGGAAATCATGAAAAAACAAGCAACTGCTCCACTAAAACTCCATTTGGTAATTGTTCGTTTCATTTAATTCAGCTTTTCAATTTTTTTAGAATTCCTTGAAAACGGTGAATCTGTAAGTATTACCTTTTCGCCTTCATTTAATCCGGAAATAACTTCCTGATATTCATCTCCTTTAATGCCAAAATTTACCCTTCTGGCTACTACTTTACCTGAATCGAGTATATAAACGGTCTGTTCTGAATTTGCTTTGAAATCATTGTCAGATGAAATTCGGAGCACATTGTTCTTTACCGATTTTAAAACCATTAGTTTAACTGCTTGATTTGGAATCAGTTTAGAATTATTGCTGTTTTCGAGATGGACATTGAACTGAATTTTATTGTCGGCCACAGTCGGGGTAACATTTCCAATCGTTCCTGAAAGTTTTTCATTCTCCGACAGAACAAAAACCGGGTTTCCCGTTTTGATTTGGTCCGAAAGTTTTTCATCAATTAAACCTTTTATTTTAAAAGTTGTGAGATCAGACATGGTAATCAGCAACTTATCGTTACCAACCTTCTCCCCTTCCTTTCCTGAAACTGAAAGGATTATTCCGTCTGAAGGTGCTTTAATATCCGATTTACCAAGCATCTCTATTTTATCGGCCAACTGTTTTTTCTGAATTTCAATCTGAAGGTTCAGTCCGGTTTCCTCAGTTTTCATCTGTTTAAGGCGAATGGCATTTTTTTTCTGTACCACATCCAAATCTTTTTCAGCCAGTACCAGGTTTTGTTTGGTTTCATCAATTTTAGCTGATGAAATGCCACCAACACTCAGCAATTGCTCCTCGTCGGCCAGTTGTGCCTTGATGGATAAAATTCTCAGTTTTTTCACTTCAACGTTGTAATCCAGATCAATGCGCGCCATCTGCCCTTCGAGCCTCGACCGTTCAAGTGAATTTGATTTTACTTCAAGTTGGTCGTTGATTTGTTCGATTTCCTGACGGGTGGGTTCCGGATCAAGCTCTATAATTACTTCGCCTTTTTTAACACGGCTACCTGGCTCCTTATTTATTTTTAAAATAATACTGGTAAACGGACTTAACAGAATTACTTCGTTTTCGGGTTCAACCGTACCGATCGCATCAATCGGAATAAATACCTGACCTCTGTCAACAATTGAAGTTTGATATTTTTTGGCATCGGGAGTAAGGAATGAAGGAATGCCAGAAAAACGAAGTATGATGTAAAAGATTATCAGTGCAGACAAAATCAGAATTGCAATCAAGAGTCGCTTCTTGTTTTCCATAGTGGTAATTTTAGTTGGCTCAGTGCAAATTTAAAACTATTTTGTTTATTTAACCCGGAAATCGAACCTCTTTTCGCCTTCCAGATATCCTTCAAGACGATCGCCAATTTTTACCGGTCCAACTCCTGCTGGTGTTCCTGTATAGATGAGGTCTCCAATTTTCAGTGTAAAATATTTTGAAACGTGAGTAATAATATCGTCAACCGGAAAGATCATCAATGCTGAATTTCCTTCCTGAACAGTTTTCCCATTTTTATCAAGCCTGAAATGAATGGCATTTTGGTCGGGCAATGATTCAATGGGTACAAATTCAGTACATATTACTGCGGAATGATCGAATGCCTTTGATTTTTCCCAGGGCAATCCTTTATCTTTTAATGCATTCTGAACATCGCGGGCAGTAAAGTCTATGCCAAGACCAATTTCTTTGTAATACCGGTTGGCAAACCGTTTTTCAATGTTTTTTCCCAGTTTGCTGATTTTAATGATTAGTTCAACTTCATGGTGCACATCGTTCGACCAGTCAGGAATATAAAACGGATCGTTGTTGCGGAGCAAAGCCGAATCGGGTTTCATAAACAGAACCGGTTCATCCGGGACTTCGTTGTTCAACTCTTTGGCATGAGCCACGTAATTGCGGCCAACACAGATTATTTTCATATGCTAGTATTTTGGTGTAGAGACGTTGCATGCAACGTCTCTAAAATTTTATTTCATTCTCAACTTTATCGCTGTCAGCACCTTTTTGGTATAAAGTGGAAATTCGCTGTTCAGAATCCATCCATAATAACCAGGCTGTTCACGCAATACTTTTTCCACTGAGAGTCCCTTGTTTTTTCCGAAATTGATAATCTCAACCCCATTCTCGTCGTAAACTATGCGGCCAACAAAATCAACATTGGTATCGTAAGCCGAAAACTCACTCAATGCCTGAACATCATTCACAATTGGTTTGGATACTTTACCGTTTCCGTCTTCATATTCCTCGTCTTTGTAAACATCAAGCTGGGCTTTCAATACTTCGTAAGTAGCTTTTGTATCTGCCATGGCGCTGTGCGCGTCTTCAAGCGGTTTCTGGCAATAGTATTTATAGGCAGCAGCCAGTGTGCGTTTTTCCATTTTATGAAATATCGCCTGAACGTCAATAAACTTGCGCTTTTTCAAATCCAAATCAACATCAGCCCGCAAAAATTCTTCTGCTAGCAGCGGTATGTCGAACCGGTTTGAGTTGAATCCGGCAAAATCACAGCCTTCCATGAATTGAGCAATAGTTTTGGCAACTTCTTTAAAAGTTGGCTTATCTTTTATATCCTCGTCATAAATACCGTGTATTTTACTTACGTTTTCCGGAATTGGTATTTCAGGATTAATCCGGTATTGTTTTTCTTCTTCCCTTCCATCGGGATGAATTTTAATTAGTGCGATTTCGACAATCCTATCGGTAACAATATTCATTCCGGTAGTTTCAAGGTCAATAAAAATCAAGGGATTTTTAAGATTAAGCTCCATGTTAAGAATTTAGAAATTGAAATTAATAATGTCTGTTTATTTCGAAAGTTGTAATTTGCCAGATGTAACTCCGCTGTCGTTAAAAGCATCGATTTCAAACCAGTAAGTCTTGTTTTTATCAGGGCAACGAATGGTTAACCGGGTATTTTTATAAACCTGATAGCTGTGATATAATTTATCTTTATCGGTACCATACCTGATATTGTAACCGGCAGTATTGGCCTGTTTTTCCCACGACATTTTAATTATCTGTGCATTACGGTAATCCCGAACCGCACGAAATGAATTAATCTTTTTCGGTTTACGATTCGTTCCGGATCCAAAAATCCGGAAGCCTGAAATAGCAAAAGTGACGCCTGGCACACGATAGTTTATAATTTTTATATACTGTGCCTGAACGGGAATTTTTACCGATTCGTAATAGTTGGGTTGATATTCAAAGTTAGAAGTCTTATCGCTTAGTTTTTTCCAGGTCTTTTTATCAACGGAATATTCAACCAAATATTGTTGAGCAAGTAAGTCATTAGTCCCTTGAATTTGTGTATTATTCTCAGCAAAATTAATTTGAAAAGCATTTAACGTACACACCGATCCTAAGTCAACACTTAACCATTCACCTTTGTCTCCGGTACGCGCGCTCCAGTAGGTTCCTATATTTTCATCGAATGCAAAGGTAACAGGGCATGTACCTAAATTTGAAGATGCCTGGGCCGTTAATTCATCAGAAAGTAACGACCATTCAGGATCGAGCTTGCTAACATTAGTGTATTTGCTGTCGGGCATTATGATCGGGTAATCGCCAAAATCAGTTTTTGCAAACAAGTTCCCATCCTTATCGAAACCTGCAGGGAAAAGTCCAAGCCGGGATTGAGATTTATGATTTTTAGGAGCTGTCACAGTAGCAATATGCCACCAGTTGCCATGTTTATCTTCAAATGTAGATCCATTACCAGCCCCGCATACAAACCCATTCGGACGGTACGAGAATGGGTTATTTGGAGCAAATTTGAAAGGCCCCATTGGATTATCGGAAACATATACAGCATCGCCATAATTATTCACATCAATGTTCCATTCAGCGCATTGATAATAGTATTTCCCGTTATATTTATTCATCCACGAACCTTTAACATTATAACTGCTGGTTGCATCAGTGTTATTTTTATTCTTCTTGCGCTTGTCTTGCAAAGGATTTGCTTTTCGACAGATTTCAGGGACACCCAAAGGATTGAATGCATTGTTTGCATCGAGTTCACGCGACATAACCCCATCATTATTGGAACATCCGTAGTAGCAGTAAACCCGACCATCGGTATCGGCAAAAATCGCATAATCGCTTATCACAGATGTCAGCAGTGAGCTTGTAAATATTTCCCATTTTCCAATGGCAGGATCATTTGAACGGTATATTTTATCGCTGAAAGATGTAAAAAAATAGAGCCAGTCCCCAATTACAACAGCCGTTGGCGCCAAATTTTCGAATGGAAGAGTTGGTACGGACACAAACTTCCATGAAAGCAAGTCGCCCGAGTACCAATATCCACCGGCATTTGAAGCGAATAAAAAATACTTGTCTTTGAACAGTACGACAGTTGGATCGGCCAAATCATGGTTTGATTTCGGATTTGTATTAAACTGATAACTCAGGTTGAGTGGATTGCAATAAGTTTGACCAAATAATGTTTCTACCTGTATCACAAGAATAAAGGTTATTATAATTAACAGATATAGGATTTCTTTTTTCATTATCAAGTCGGTTATTTCAAAACGACCCTAACAAATCATCTCTGTCAGGGTCGTTTTTATATAGGCACAAAAAGATTATGCGTTTATCATCATTGGCATCAATAGCATCAGTACATTTTCTTCTTCATTATCGTTTTCAGCAGGCAAGAGCAACCCTGCCCGGGTCGGGTCTGAGAATTCAACTTTTACTTCAGCAGCAGAAAGGTTAGCTAAAATCTCCTGAAGGAAGGTTGATTTGAAACCGATTTCCATATCGTCGCCTTCGTATTGGCAATTTAAACGTTCAACCGCCGAAATGGAGAAGTCAATATCCTGGGCAGATACAACCAATTGGTTTTCGGTTAATTTTAGGCGGATCAGATTACTTGCCTGATTTGAAAATACGGATACACGACGAACTGTATTATAAAATTCAACACGGTCAATAATCAATTTATTGGGGTTGTTCAGTGGAATAACTGAGTTATAACTTGGATAATTACCTTCAACCAAACGGCAAATCAGCTTAAAATTACTTAAGGTGAAGAAGGCATTTTTTTCGTCAAACTCCAGTTTCACATCAAATTCTTCTTTCGGAAGCAAGCTCTTTAATAAAGCAGCAGGTTTTTTTGGAAGAATAAAAGAGGCATCCTTTTCGGCTTTGGCATCGAAACGTTTATACCGAACAAGTTTATGCGCATCGGAAGCCACAAACTTCATGTCTTCTTCAGTCAATTCAATAAAAATTCCGTTCATTACCGGACGAAGTTCGTCATCCGCCGTAGCAAAAAGTGTTTTATTAATTCCGCTTAGCAGCACATGGTGGTTCACATTAATGGTCGAAGCATTGTCTTCGTTTAACATGGGTTGTTGCGGAAAGTCTTCGCCATTTTGCCCAACTATACTAAATTTTCCATTCTGGGAAAAAATTTCAATGGCAAATGTTTCAGGATCAATCTGGAAAGTTAGAGGCTGTTCCGGAAATTCTTTAAGAGTTTCGTTCATCAGCCTGGCAGGTACAGCGATGGTTCCGGTACCGTTGGTATTATCCAGTTCCAAACTGGTAATTAAGGTTGATTCCAGATCGGAAGCAGTAATAGTCAGAAGATTATCTTCCAGTAAAAACAAATAATTGTCAAGAATTGGAAGGGTATTTTTTGAATTGATCACTTTACTGATAGCAGATAAATGACTGAGTAATTCGGTACTTGAAACAACAAATTTCATTAGTTATTTTTTTAGAGTTTTAATTATTTGCCTTAAAATCACTTCCCCTTCTAATCTACGGGAAGCACACGAATATACAAACTTTGATATTTTTAACCTATTGATGGACGATTATTTTATTCAAAAGAAATCAGCATCTGTATTTTCGACGGCGAAGATACACATAAACATATCCAAAAAATGAAATTAGCATCAAGGGAACCAGCACATTTAAAATCTGCCACCTGAGTTTTTCTTCTTTGATCCTGACTTTATCCAGAAGCCTGATTTTAAATGTTCGCGACCGTAAGTCCATCAAACCTTCATCGTCGCATAAATAATTTACCGCATTCAGCAGGAATGCTTTATTTCCAAAGGTCTGCTTCGAATACCGGTCGTAACCTAATTGACTGTATTCGGGTTTTCCATTGACCAACCGGTACTGATTAGCCATCAGATTTCCATCTGAAATGACAATCATTTTAGTGGGCTGGCTTTCCGGGATTACTTCCAAAGCTTTTACGCCAAACGAACCGACCATCCGATTATTGAAGACCGATGTAAAAGTACCTTCAATCAACATGCCAATAGCTTGCGATGTTTGTTTAAAAAGCCTGCGGTCGGGCGGATTGTTGACACTGGCCAGACTGATTTCGACCGGAGTTTTTGAAACCAGCGAATAGTCAGATGTGACCAAAATGACTGTTTTTTGCAACCGGTCGCTTTTACCAACCGTATCCATCGAGCTTACAAATTCAGCTTTTACACGGTTCAAATTCCGGCTGATTACATGGCTATCGGTTGGAGTAAGCAACGGAGAAAAATACCACGGAGCAGGTGTAAATTTAGGCGAAGCGCCAGAAGGAGCCGTATTTATTGGTATCATCAAACATTCAACATCCTGAACCAGATTGGAATTCAAACGAATTCCGTATTTAAAAAACTGATCGTCTAAATTAAGGTTTCGGGGAAAAGCAAGGGTGGAGTAACCGGTACTTAAACTATCCAGGCTAACCGAAACCGGATCAATCAACCACATCATCCGTCCACCTTTCATTAAATACTGATCCACACAAAACTTGTCATTCTCAGAAAATGGTGTTGTTGGATTGGCTACAATAAGTACTTTATACTGCACATCTTTTGAAACAAGCTCTGAGGCTGAAACCCGGGTGACAGTATATTTTTCTGCCAAAGCCCTGGTAAAATCCCAGGTTTCATATTCGTTTAATTCACCGTGGCCGTCAAGAAAAGCCACAGCTTGATTTTCATCATTCATCAAGTCAGAAAATGCAGAAGTAAATTCGTATTCCAGGCTTTCGATTGAATGGTTCAGGTTGACTTCAGCATGTAGATTCTGATTGTTTTTCAGCAAATTGACGCTTACCTGCCTATCGCCATACTCAATCAGTGCTCCCGGAAAAATGCGGCGTGTAATAGTCCCCTGATTGGTATTCTGGCGAATATCGGTAGTCTGAAGTCCTTTCCCCGCAAGCTCAATAAAGAGTTTATCGCGCCGGTTAACATCTGAAATGTCATAAGGATCTACCACTGTCAGGTTAATCAGTTGCGATGAATAGGCGTTGTAATCGGCAATTTTCTCCTGAATCGCCTTTTTTAATTTCCGGAATCCGGCTGGCAATTCACCCTCCAAATAGAGCGTAATATTGATAGGCTTTTCAAGATTTTTGACCAACTTCTTCGAAACATCGGTAACAGAATATCGCTTTTCGGCTGTTAGATCCAGTCGGAAAAAAATTTGTCCGGAAAGAATACTGAGGAAGATAACGCCGGCCAAAACCAAAACGCCCGATTTGATTTCTTTCCTGAAATTGATGCTATGAAAATGAATGATCCGGCTGGTAAGAAATAGAAAGATGAAGGCGACGGAAATAAAATAGACCAGATCGCGCGAATCAACCACTCCCCTGCTGATGGAAGCGTAATGTTCGTTAATACCAATGCCTGTTATTAACTGCTGAATTGAAGAAGGAAGCTGCATGGCGCCAACCAGATCGAATCCCAGGTATGCAATAAAAGAAAGGAACAAAGCCAGGATAAAAGCGAAAACCGGGTTGTCGGTCAGCGCTGAAGCCAGTAAACCGATAGCCACATAAATGGCCGCCAGAAAAAACAAACCAATGAAAGCGCCCCATGTTCCGCCAGTGTCAATACAACCTACCGGATTGCCAAGTGCATAAACCGAATAAAAATAAATCAATGTTGGAAGCAGCGAAATGGAAACCAGCAACAGTCCGGCTAAAAATTTGGCCAGAACAATCTGCATGACCGAAAGTGGCCGTGTAAGCAAAACCTCCATGGTACCGAGTCGTTTCTCTTCAGCAAACAAACGCATGGTTATTGCCGGAACCAGAAAAAGGTAAACCCAGGGCGCCAACGAAAAAAGGCCGTCGAGCGAGGCATATCCGCCTTCCAAAATATTGTAATTTCCGTGGAAAATCCACAAAAACAGGCTGGTAGCCAGCAGGAACACGAAAACGACCACGTATCCTGTGAGCGAACCGAAAAAACTGGTAATTTCTTTTTTTAATAGACTAAACATGTGTCAATTTATATGATATCCTTTGACGTTCACTTCAGTGAACGGTTATGCAGACATACCATTTAATTCTTATTGGAATGATATGCTTTCAATTTACTCACCATCAATCCCGCTGCCCTTTTCGAAGCTCCCGCTTCACCCAGTTTGATCATCATATCGCGGTAATCGGCCAGCATCCGCTTTTCATTTTTCGTATCATAGAGAATCTTTTCGAGTTCGTGAACTACATTCTTCAGAGTAAAATTCCACTGAATCAGCTCGGTAACGGCTTCCCGTTCCAGAATGATATTAACCAGCGAAACCCATTTCGTTTTCAGAAAAAAATACTTCAGGAAGTTAAACAACCATTTGGGGGTCAGACGATAAACTACCACCTGCGGAACATTCATAATGGCTGTCTCGAGGGTAGCTGTACCCGAAGACACAATGGCTACACGACTATGAGTCAGTATCTCATAAGTTTTCCCCCAGATTACAGGCGCTTTACTATCCTTCATAAATGGCCGGTAGTATTCAATTCCCATGTTAGGAGCTCCTGCAATTATACATTGAAATTCGGGAAATTGCGCTGCTGCTTCGAGCATAGTTGGCAGCAAAACGCTGATCTCGCCTTTCCTGCTTCCGGGCAAAACTGCCAATATTGGTTTTTCGTGTAGCTTATTTTCAGCCCAAAACTTCGGGAAATCAGGCTCAATTTTCTTTTCCAGAATGGCGTCAAGCAAAGGATTGCCTACGTAATTGACCGGATAATTATATTTCTTGTAGAACTCGGTTTCAAAAGGCAGGATGGTAAACATCTCATCAACGTATGCTATCACCTTATAAACACGCTTTTCTTTCCATGCCCAAATTTTGGGTGAAATGTAATAAAATGTTCGGATCCCGTGGGCTTTGGCAAACCGGGCCATACGAAGGTTGAATCCCGGATAATCAACCAAAATCAGAACATCCGGTTTAAAATCAAGCATGTCCTGTTCGCAATATCTGAAATTCTTCCGGATGGTGCGGATATTCAGGATCACCGGAACCAATCCCATAAATGCCAAATCCCGGTAATGTTTCAGAACAGTCATCCCGGCTTCTTCCATCCTTTCGCCGCCAAAGCCGCGGAAATGTGCCTGCTGATCAATCAAACTGATCTCTTTGATCAGGTTTGAGGCATGCAAATCGCCCGAGGCTTCACCGGCTAAAACGTAGTATTTCATTTGTTTCGAGTTTCGGGTTCCGGGTTTCGGGTTCCGTAACTCGTACCCCGTAACTCGCAACTTTTCCATTTTATATTAATTTGGCGATCAACACCAGAAAAGCATATATAAAAGTAGCCATGACAACGCCTCTGGCAGCCCGTTCAAATTTTATCCAAAGAAAAAGCAAAAAAACTCCCAGGTTTGGAAACACGCAAAGGCTAAGTATTTTCAGGAATATTTTCATTTGCCAAATTTTTCGCAGGTAAACCGTAAATTCCAAATCGCTGTATTTGACCTGATAAGTAATCAGGAATATAATTACCGGCAAAATGATCCCGATTAACAAGCCAGTTAAAATTTGATCCAGGCGGTTGTGTTTTCGCAGGTCCATATTAAAACCTCCAGCTTTTCATGGTCTCAAAGGTATCATAGCAAGTCATATCTGCATTTACCGGAACCACTGAGACGTAACCGCTTTCGAGTGCAGTTATATCGGTATCTATCACATCTTCCTCGAAGTTCTTAAAATAACCTGTCATCCAATAATATTCACGTTTATGCGGATCGGTACGTTTATCGTATTCTTCCACCCATTTCCCTGAAGTCTGGCGGCACACTTTTGTGCCCTTAATTTCTCCCTTCGGAATATTTACATTCAGACAAACAAATGGAGGCAGTCCGTTTTCGGCTACCTGCTGAAAAACGCGTGCCACATAAATTTTCGCCCGTGAAAAATCAGCTTCATGATCAGAGTCATTCAACGAAAAACCTATTGACGGTACACCATGAATACACCCCTCAATAGCTCCGCCCATCGTACCTGAATACATGATACTGATGGAAGAGTTTGCACCATGATTAATTCCTGAAACTACGAAGTCGGGATGACGGTCGAGCAATTGGTTAAATGCAAGCTTCACACAATCAACAGGAGTGCCGGTACATTTGTAAACCTGAAAACCTTCTTCCTCAATGGTTTTGGTAACCCGTATCGGATGATCAACCGTAATAGCGTTCGACATTCCGGAGCGGTGAGTATCGGGCGCCACAACAACTACATCGCCAAAAAGGCGCATGACTTCAATTAATTCTTTCAATCCTTTTGCCGAAACACCATCATCGTTGGTAATCAAAATCAGGGGCCGATCGCTCATATCTCATTTTTTTTGAATGCTCACAAAGATAAATGAATGTACCTGATAAAATCCCTTCCCGTTAATTTTTCAGAATAATTTTGAACTCATCGCCATTTCTCCATTTCCGCGAAATCTGGCAATATTCACCGGGATGAGCTACATACTTCACATTACCATGACTAACTGTTGGATTAACAGCCCATTCAGGAATCCTGACAAACACGTCCAGATAACGGACATCATTGCTTTCACATTTCAGGTACATTTCATTTCTGACAGGGAAATCGGTTTCCTGTGTCAGTTTGATCATTCCACCGGTTGTATGGTAGTGGTTCAGGCTTGAAGAACCAATGAGATTGATAAATATCTGATCAAAAATATGAGTATAAATCACTGATTTTAATAATCTTTCAGATAGAACGGGAGCAGGCGATCCATAAAGAAGTTTCTCCAAAGTATCGCCAAACCGTACTTCACCTGTTAATTTTAACAGGCTGATATTTAATTCGGCCCATTTCTGAAGAACAAAAACCGGGTTCGCCAAAGTGTCAGATGAAAAAAAAGCTTCATTGCTCCTCAGTTCTTCCCAACTTTTCATTAGGAACATCCAGCTACTGTCAGGTTTTGTTTTTTGCAATGTTTGAGTAATGGCAATCATTTCATCAAGTTTTTTACTCAAAGGAATTTGTTCCTGAACCTGGTTCATAGAATCAGCCCATATCCGTTTAGCCAATGAGCCGTCAAGGGTGACCTGTATTTCATTAAATGACTGTGAATTTATTATCGGGAAACTTGACTGGTGGTTTCTGCAGGCAGCAAAAAACAGAACAATTCCTGAAATAGTAATTAATCGTATGAGCTTCATTGAAATATTTTTACCCCTGAAACATATTTATCATTAACAGGTTCATATTAATATCAAATTTGAATATATTTGTCCTATTATCCAAAAAGACCGAAATATGAAACTGATTTCAACTCCGGCGGTCTGTATATCCGCAAACATCTAATTTCTGCCCGGCAGAAAGCGGATTCATTATTCTTTTACCCAAACTTTTTATTTTTCACTATAATCCATTTTTATCATGCCTGATAAAAACCCAATATCATTTTTAGCCCAATTAAAATCTATCCCATTCCAGTCGCTGTGGACCGACATTAAAGAAGCCATCTCCGGAACCGACCGGGATTTCACCAGCGACAGCATAGGCAAAGCATTGCTCATTCTTTCCATCCCAATGGTTCTCGAAATGATTATGGAGTCAATCTTTGCCGTAGTTGATATCTTTTTTGTTTCCAGATTAGGCGCTGATGCAGTTGCTACTGTTGGAATTACCGAATCGTCAATGACCATCGTTTATGCCATTTGTATGGGACTGAGTACGGCAACCACTGCTTTGGTAGCCCGCCGGATTGGAGAGAAAAAAGCGGGAAAAGCTGGCGTGGTGGCATTCCAGGCAATAATTTCGGGACTTGTTGTATCTATCCTGATAGCCATTCCGGGTATCATTTATGCCAAAGAATTTCTACTGCTGATGGGCGCCTCCGAAGAAATGGCTGAATCCGGATATATGTTCCCTGCCATCATGTTCGGCAGTAATGCAGTCATTATGCTACTTTTCATCATCAACGCTGTTTTCCGCAGTTCGGGAGATGCAGCCGTTTCGATGCGGGTTCTTGTATTTGCCAACCTCATCAACCTGATACTGGATCCATTGCTGATTTTTGGCATCGGTCCTTTTCCTGAACTCGGACTGATGGGAGCCGCCATTGCAACCACCATTGGCCGCGGATTGGCCGTTTGTTATCAGTTTTATTTGCTTTTTCACGGAAATAAACGTATCCGGATGGAACTTCAGCACTTAAAAATAAAACTAAAAGTGATGGTTCAACTGTTTAAACTTTCAGCTGGCGGAATTCTGCAATACACTATAGCAACATCAAGCTGGATTGCACTTTACCGCATTATTTCTGAATTGGGTTCAGAAGTAATGGCTGGTTATACTATTTCGATACGGATTGTGATTTTTGTGCTTCTGCCTTCGTGGGGACTGAGCAATGCTGCTTCAACCCTGGTCGGACAAAACCTGGGGGCTAAACAACCCGAACGGGCTGAGCGGACAGTTTGGATTACGGGCTACATCAACATGGTGTTGCTTGGTCTGGTCGGATTAATCCTGATTGTTTTTCCTGAAGCTTTTATTCGCATTTTCATCGAAAATCCTGAAGTTATCCGAAATGGCGCCATCAGTCTGCGGATTATCAGTATTGGATTTATTTCGTACGCATTAGGAATGGTGCTGACCCAGGCATTTAACGGAAGTGGCGACACTGCGACCCCAACCCGGATCAACTTGTTTTGTTTCTGGTTGTTCGAAATACCATTGGCATATCTTCTTGCTATTGTTCTTGACATGAAAATCTACGGAATTTCAGTAGCTATTGTAGCTGCCGAAACTGCACTGACGCTGACAGCCTGGTATTACTTCCGGAAAGGAAAGTGGAAGTTGGTGAAGGTTTAGGAGAATAATTATTAAACGAGAAATTTCGAATAAGAAATGAGGAATATCGAAGTTCTCCTTTCTTATTTCTTAACGCTATCAGGTCCTTCGGACGCTGACAGGTTTTGATTTTGCTGAAGGTAGCGTCAACAACATTTTGGAAATTGGTTATTCGACTTGAATATTGGACATTTTTTCTTTTTCATTAGATTCACCATAATTCATCAAAGACAATTTCCGAAGTTTAGGAACCTTTGCAGCCGCAACTCCTACTACAATCAGCGTCATCACCCCACCAAAAATAACCGATGGAACCAATCCCATCAGGCTGGCGGCGGCTCCCGATTCAAAGGCTCCCAGTTCGTTCGACGATCCTACAAAAATACTGTTGACCGATGATACCCGGCCTTTCATTTCGTTGGATGTAAACAACTGAAGAATACTGCTTCGGATAACTACGCTCACAAAATCAAATGAGCCACTTAGCAAAAGGCATACTGCCGATAGGTAAAAATTTTGGGACAGTGCAAAAACAATCATGCAAATACCGAATCCGGCAACACTGAACAGCATTTGCCGGCCCGAATGTTTGAACGGAGGATAAAAGGTCAGCATCACTGACATCAGAATGGCGCCAATAGCCGGACAGGCACGCAAAATTCCCAATCCTTCAGGGCCAACTTTCAGGATGTCGGAAGCAAAAACCGGCAGCATGGCAACAGCACCTCCAAATAAAACAGCAAACATGTCGAGCGAAAAAGCGCCCAGCAAAACCTGATTTTTAAATACGTACCGGATTCCTTCACCAATACTTGCAAAAATGCGGTAGTCCCGGTCAGGATGATGAACCATTTTTCCCGGGCTTTTGATTAAAAAGATGAGAATTACACAGATCAGAAAAAAAGTAAAAACGAGAACATAAGCAGGAACAATTCCGAAAAAACCAAACATTAATCCTCCCAGCGCAGGCCCGGTAACCGCTGCCACCTGCCAGACTGTACTTCCCCAGGTTGCTGCTCCGGCAAGCAACTCGCGTGGCACCAACTGCCCCAGCAAAGCCGTATGCGCTGGCATTAAAATCCCCCTTGTCAGGCCAACCAGAAAAACAGTGAAAAAGATAGGCATCGTACCCTGAAGGAACCGGGTCACTTCTGAATCAATGCTGGTACCCAGCAAAATTGCTGATCCGATCAACAACAGAAAACTCGTTCGGAAAATGATCCTTTTCCTGTCCCATATATCAACAAAATGACCGGCAAACAGCGCAATACTAATTTGAGGAACCACCTCGGCAAGGCCAATCAATCCCAACGAAAATGGATTTCCGGTGATGTCGTACAATTGCCAGCCCACAATCACCGCCTGCATCAGCACTGCCGATGTCATAAAAAAACGGTAGGCCATAAACAGTCGGAAATTGCGGATATGCATCACCGTGAAAGCTTCGTTCGAAAAGAATTTTGTCATTCAAGAACTAATTTCGGGATAGGCATCAATCCGACCTTAACTGCCATTCTATATTGAGGAGTGTTTTTGGGAATTTGAAAGTTTTTTGATTGTACCCAATAATATGGAGTTCTACTTTTTGCTTTCAATTTATTGATTTCAGGAGCTTTCTTATTAAGCCATTGCCTTAACCATTTAAATTTCAATATCACAGCACGAACTTCTCCGGAATTTGCAGAATGAACTTCAACGAAATACACTTCTGAATTATATGCGAAAGTATAATCCCACCTATTATCATTGGGATACAAATACTTTGTACACTCATCAATCTCTACACTTCCCTGAATCAGGTTTATATCACGAACTTCAACTTTATTACGATACCTCCCAAAAGCAGACAGCCCAGTTCGAAAACACATTGCGATTTCCGGAGTCGCTTCTACTGCTTGTTTAAATGTAAATGCTGGCATCTGGATTCAATTAATCTTCAGTGTAATACTTAGAAACAATATCAGCAGCCCTGCCGGAAAATTCGGATAATCCGCCCCAATTTGATATTGACTCATTTTCACTGCCAGCATCAAGAGAAGAAATATCTTTTACTCTTACTTTATCATTTTCCCTATCAAAGTAATAGGTATTTATAGTTTTCTTTTCAACAATATTTTCGAACAAACGCTTTGTTGGTGCAGTCCTTTTAATATCAAACAACTCGAACAAAGAATCACTACTTACTTTTGATTGTTTTAATAAATTAAACGCCCAGGCAAATTCAAGAAATACAGGAGAATGAGTTGAGACAATTACTTTGTAGTCTCTTGAGAGCAAATCAATAATTTGAAGAATAACAGATTGAATGGCTTGTGGATGTAATCCCATTTCAGGCTCTTCAATAACCACATATTTAATTTCATCCCTCCGGCTTATTTTTGAAGAAGTGCAAAGCCAGTAAAAACTAAGGAGCAAAGGCATGAATTCTTTTTGACCAGCACTCCAAGTCATAAAAGGAATACTTAGTCCATCAATTTGCATCCGAAACTTTCTTTGTCCTGAAATATTTTCAATAACAATTTTACCATTGTGAAAAATGCTATCATTAAACGAATTAAGAAGCGGAGCTTTCAACCGTTGACTTAGTGGGAAAACTGAACCTTGTGTGCCAATATCAGACTGCATCAATTGGCGCAATGTTTCACTAAAATGCCTTAGTACATAAGGAACGGATTCGTCAAATTCTGTGAAATATTTTGGTCGTCCATCGGCAATACTTAATATTCGTTGAGCTGGGATATAAAACATGGTTTCGGAAGCATTTTTATAGCTTTCATTCTGTCTCTGGAGCCAGTTTTTTTTGTCAATTGGTTTTGAATCAAATAGAATTTCAGTCTTATCTTTCCATATCCCATGCATTCCATCGCCAAAAAACAGATCGAATAAATCATCAGTATTTTTACTCCAAATAAAATTGTACTGTTCAAGCGTTTTTCTGATATGTTTCTTATCAACAATTAGCTTAAGCATTTGGATGAATATGCTTTTACCACTTGCCTGAGGACCAACCAATAAAGTTAAATCTCCAAAATTTACATTCGCCTCTTCGATTGGACCAAGTGATTTTATTTTAATTTTTTCCATGTTAAGAAGTTTATTTTACAAATGTATTGTAAATTACGCTACTAATTTAAACATTATGGGCACACTTGGAAATTTAATCTGGCTGGTTTTTGGTGGCTTTTTGGTCTTTCTGGAATATATGGTTGCAGGCTTTTTGCTGTGCATTACCATTATCGGAATACCATTTGGGATTCAGGCATTTAAACTGGCTTTTTTAGCTCTGTGGCCCTTTGGAAAAACCATTGGACTAAGTCCATCAGCCCCGGGCTGCCTGTCAACCATCATGAACCTGATCTGGCTGCTCATTGGCGGAATCTGGATTGCCTTAACCCACCTGATTTTCGGAATTCTTCTTGGTATCACCATCATTGGCATTCCCTGGGCCAAACAGCATTTCAAACTCGTTTCTCTGGCATTGACCCCGTTTGGACGAGAGATTGTGGAAAAGTAAATATTGGTTTAATCCGGCCCATTACCCGATGACAAACGGATTTTATCGCCAAAGAACAGACTGTTGGCAAACTGACGGCTGGTACCTGACCAATATCCCCTGAATATAGTGTTGTTATAAAAAGCGATGATCCGTCCTTTCTTTGAACCGAAAATTCCCAGAGCCGGAGTTCCGCTTAATGATTTGGAAAAACCGGCAGGTGCGTATCCGTCGAGCAAGGGAGAATTGGTGTACCAGACCGGATAATTGGCTGAAATATTTTCTGCTTTAAGCTGAACGATTTTATTATCTTTAAAAACAGGAAGCCGGTCGGTCTGATACCCGTAATTGATCGGATGAGTCAGATCCAAACGGGTTTCAAAAACGGTTCCGGGCACTTCGCGGGAGGCTTTGAATAACAATGAATTTTCATAATTGTAGCCAATCGCTTTCGTGTCATCTTTTTCAAGTTCTACCGTTATCAGTTTATTTTTGTTGAGCCAGCTTATTGCATTTTCGAAAGCAATCAATGTATTTCCGGTTGCCAGCCAATCCTGAAGTTTTCCGGCCACTTTTTCATCCAAATCCTGATAATTTCCATCGGGCATAACGATTACATTATAGCGGTTAAGGCTACTCTGTCTAAAGGCTTTCAAAGGCAGCATGGTAAATGGTATTTTATACTTCGTATCGAGCAGATGCCATATCTGACCGGCATTTACAGCGTTCACCCCGTCATCGGTAAGTACTGCAATCTTTGGTTTTGTTATCACCGAAAAATAAGAACTGCCCAGATCAACCGACATATTGTCGCCAGTATTTAAAAGGTAAACATCAATCCCGTCAATCAAATTAATTTCCGAAATTATCTTCTCCACTTTAGCCTGATCAGTATTTATTGAGCCAAGGGGAATGAGGATGGAACCCTGTCCGAATTTCAGCCCGTCCAGTGTTTCGAAGGATTTTCCGGCGACTTTAACTACGATATTTTCGTTCAGAAGCCTTGTTAAGGCCCTGGTGGAGTTGTAATCCTCCCATTTCAAAATATAGGCAAAGGCCGTGCCGCTCCCAATAGTATTCCCTTTTGGCAACTGGTCTGCTGAAAAAATGTCCCCGGTAACTCCGGAATAGGTTTTAATCGTTTCGAAAGGCAGGTTGTATGCTTGCGGAATGTTCCAGGCCGAAATATCATAAAATGAACTGTCCTTCGGATTGAGGTGCAATCCAAATATGGATTTGATTAGCCTGTACTGAGGTTGGTCGAGCGGCACAATGTATGCCGAAGCAGCATTGAAAGAGTGTGTTCCGGCATTCAAATCGCTCTTTAATAAATACGATTTTATTCCATGTATATTCAGCAACCGGGCAAACCTGAAGGTGGCATTCCGATCATTTCCATTGCCAAAAACATATGCTTTTTGAGTTTCTTTTTTAGCTTCGTCGATTGCAGAGAGGTAATAGTTTTTCTGATAACTGAGAAACTCGTTCTTAATGCTGAAAGCAGTTTTGATTGTTGAAACCGTCCCGATGAACTGATTTCGGATTGCAAAAGGGAATGTGAGCAAACCGATTTCCGACTCCTGAACAAAGCCCCTGACACTGGCCTGCTCAAAAAGCAATGCAACTCCGCCATTCATATCTGGGTAAGTCGAGCCACGGCCTATGTAATAATCATCGTATCGCTCGGCGGAAAAATAAAAAGAACCTATTTCATCAAACGCTTTGGCATAATTGTTTGCCAGTTTTTGTGTCAGCGCCTGATTTTCGGCTAAAACCAATGGATTTACACGGCTTGGTTCGCCGGGTGAAAAATGGAAGGAAGCATTGGTTCCCTGTTCATGCTCGTCAATCAAAATATTCGGCTTCCATTCCTGAAGTTTTTTAATCCTTGCTTCAGATTCGGGTTGTTCAAGAGGTAGCCAATCACGGTTCAGGTCGAACCAGTAATGATTGTAGCGGCCTCCGGGCCACGATTCGTTGTGCTCCCTGCTTGCCGGATCAGGATTCGTCATGTAACTTTTGTTTCCGTTTGCCCAGGTCGAAAAGCGCTGCACACCATCAGGATTTGTTGCCGGATCAATTATAATGATTGTTTTATCAAGCAATTCTTCCATTTCCTTTCCGGTCGCGGCAGCCAGGTAATAGGCTGTCAGCATCGAACAGTTAACGGCGCTGGCCTCGTTTCCATGAATACTATGGCTCAACCAGACGACCACTGGCAAATCGGCAACATTCAGCTTTGAAGAAACCGACGGGTCGTTCAGTTGAAGGTGCTGTTTCCTGATTTCTTCAATGCGTTTTATATTAGCTTCAGAACTGATAATCGCAACTGTAAGCGGCCTGTTTTCGTGCGTCTTGCCGTAAACTTCGTATTTTACCCTGTGCGAAGCCTCTGCCAAATGCCTGAAATAATCCACAATGTTATCGTGACTGGCATGGAATTCACCAACCTGAAAGCCCAAAACATCTTCAGGCTTTGGAATTTCAGGATTGAAAACCGCTTCTTTAGGAAAGTAATACGATAAGTCTTGTGCAACATTGTTTCCAGCTAGAATCATAATCAACAGGAAAATGATCAGGAATAATTTTTGTTTCATTTGGATATTTTTTTGTCAGTTTTTTCTTTTATCACCGTTCTTGAGCCTAAATCATACTTTTGTCCTTCATGAAGTAAGAAAAACGGTCCGTTTGAAGCGGTGTAATCTTCCTTGTCGCCAACCGTGTGTTTCGGGCCGTTGCCTTGTATCCTATTGTAATCAAAAATAGCAACGTATGATTCTCCAATGACTTCAAGCGTATCTTTTTGTATCTCCCCGCCATAAAAAAGAGCCCTGAATGGTTGCACCGGCAGAAGTTCCGGCAATGACGCCGCCTCGTTCAAGCACATCGAAAAAAGCCTGATGGGTCATCGTATTCAGGTACGAATCGGCAATCCGCCATTGCCTCCCTCCGACAAAAAACACTCCGGTCGCGGTTTTCAGTGAATGAACGAATTTTTCACTGTTGGCCTCGGCCAGGCTCTTGGTGTGCAGTAAAGTGACATGACTGATCCCGGTTTCCTGCTTAAGAGTCTCAACCGATTCAAGCTTGTATCCGGCAGAGTCGCCCAAAGCTGCCGTGACCACCACGATTCTGGCATGATCCTGGCCACCTGCCAGTTCCGTAAATTTTTTCCAGATTTCGGGTGTGATGCGGCCTCCGCCGATGATAATGAGCGAACCCTTTTCAGGGCCATGTTGGGTTGATGTGGTTTTGATTGTTATGGGAGTCTGGGAAAACGCTATGGCAGCCAGAAGAATGAAAATCAGGATTAATGAGATAGTAAACTTCTTCATTTGATATGCTTAGTCAAAAATATAGTTGGCAGTTTGAGCTAGATCTAAACATTGGATTATATCCGAATGCCATCGTTATAAGCTCATATTCTGAAAAGTCGAATATATACTTTTTATGTCATCTTTTAAAAATGTGCGACTATTTTTGTAAATCCAATCTGATACAATTAGCTTTAATGTACCCTCTTTTTGAAAACCGAAGGTGTTCTGTCCGAAAAGAGGTTTTTTTCCTGAAGAAGGCTTTCCCACGGACGGATTTGTTCTTTTTCCCATTTTCACAGGGTGGTGCCGTTCGACTGAGCTTACGTCGAAGCCTTATGCTATTATCTGTCTCCCTTATTAATAGGGCTGAAAACCCAATGGTTTCTCTATATATTCATGTTATTCTAATTCTTCCAAATATACCAAACTTTAAATGACCACCAATGACATGAAACTAATGACAATTAATGACATTTGAAACTGCAAACTGTGATTGCGACTGAACACTTGTCACTACCCACTACCCTATTTCGACAATCGTAATTCCGGCGCCTCCAAACTGAACATGTTCGTCGCGAAACGATTTAACGGCCGGTTCCGTTTTCAGGTAATTGCGGATCATTTCCTTTAATATGCCATTACCTTTTCCGTGCAGGATTCTTAATTCCCCAAAGTCGAGCATAATGGCATCGTCAATAAATTCGCGAATAGTCTGCAAAGCTTCTTCCCCACGCTGACCGCGAACATCAACTTCAGTTTTAAAATTCAAGCGTTTTTCGCTCAATCCTTTATTGATATTGGGCATGGTCTGGTTGTATGTCCTATGTATTTTCTTCGCTTCGTTGCTGGTAATTTTCTGAAGTTTTTCGCGGCTTACCGATGTACGGATATGGCCAAAAGCAACCACCACATTTTTCTCGTTCAGCTCCAGTATCTCGCCCACATTCTGATTTCCGGTCATTAAAACTTTGTCGCCAGCTTTCCAGATATCAGGTTCAGGTTCTTTTTCTTTTACGATAACAGGTTTCTTCTCACCTCTCTTTGCATTCCTGCTTAACTCTTTTTCTTTTAATTTCTGAATCTTCCGGGTTATCAGATCATCCTGGTTACCGGCCAGCACTTCAACCTCCTGTTTAAACTCAACCAGTTTAGCCCGAATTTGTTTGGTCTTTTCCTTATCCGCTTGGCTTTCACGAATTTCACGAATGGTATTTTCAATTCGTTTATTAGCTTCAGCCAATAACTGATCCGCCTCTTGCCGGGCTTTCAGGATAATTTCTTTTCGCTGTTTATCCAGCGTATTCAGGTCAGTTTCATACTTTTCAGCCAGATCGTCGAGCGTTTTCTCCACTTGGCGAATCTTCAGCCGTTTGGTTTCCCAATACCGTTTGTCGCGCACAATGTCGCGCAGGTGTTTATCGAAATTAATGTGATCTTTCCCGATTTTCTCGGTCGCATCCTGAAGAATAGCCTCCGGGAGTCCTATTTTTCGGGCAATTTCGAAGGCGAACGAACTGCCTGGCTTTCCAATATCGAGAACAAACAGTGGCTCCATTTTGGATGAATCGTACATCATTGCTGCATTTTCGATGCCATCAGCCGACGAAGCGAAGTGTTTCAGGTTGGTATAGTGTGTGGTAATTACCCCGAAGGCCTTCATCTCATTCAACTGCGAAAGAATTGATTCTGCAATGGCGCCGCCCAGCATGGGTTCAGTCCCGGTTCCAAATTCGTCAATCAAAACCAGGGTTTTTTCGTTCGAATTCTTCAGGAAAAACTTCATGTTCATCAAATGTGAACTGTAAGTGCTCAGGTCGTTTTCAATTGATTGTTCATCGCCAATGTCAATAAAAAGCTTATCGAAAATTCCGGTTTCGCTGTTTTCCTTTACAGGGATCAGCAATCCGCATTGAAGCATATATTGCAGTAATCCAACGGTTTTCAGGCACACTGATTTTCCTCCGGCATTGGGTCCTGAAATCAGAAGAATATGTTTTTGTGGAGTAAGGCGAATATTCAATGGAACCACTTTCCGGTTTTCGCGCCGCAAAGCCAACATTAACAAAGGATGTACGGCGTTCTCCCAGTCGAGCTGGCATTTATTCTCAAAAAATGGTTTAATGCCATTGATAGCGATAGCGTAAATAGCTTTCGCACGGATAAAATCAATTCTGCCCAGAAATTCGTATGCCAGAACCAGGTCTGGTAAATACGGCCGGATATCGTTCGAGAAAATGGTCAGGATCTTAACGATTTCGCGCATTTCGGCATATTCAAGTTCGCGGATTTCGTTGTTCAGTTCAACCACTTCGGCCGGTTCGATGTACGAAGTCTTTCCGGTAGATGATTCATCATGCACTATACCACTCAATTTGCGTTTAAACGCAGAAGTGACCGGAATTACTGCGCGCCCGTCGCGGATAGCAACCGATGCATCGTCTTCAACCCACCCATCGTCCTGTGCTTTTTTCAGGATGGCATGCAAACGTTTCGAAACTCCGGACTGTTTGCTTAACAGCTCTTTCCGGATACGGGCCAATTCTGAAGAAGCATTATCTTTTATTTTTCCGTATTTATTCAGGATGGCATCAATTCGTTCGATCACAAACGGATAAACCTGTACACCTGAAAGTAACCTTTTTAAGCATGGGAACTGCCCTTCTTTGGTTTGCTTCAGGAAACGGACTATTCCTGAAATCGTTTCGAGCGAACGTTTCAGATCATACAATTCCTGAATTTCAAGGTAACGGCCTTCAATCCTGATTTTAGAGAGTGCTTCGCGAAGATCGAAATAATAGCTGGTCGGAAAATTTTCCATTTCCATCTGGATAATTACGAATTCGTCAACCAGCGAAAGGTTTTCGGTGAGCTCTTCATAATTGCTGCTGAAGCGGATATCATCAACCAGTTCCCGTCCCAAATCGCTGAGGCAACGGTCTTTGAGCAATTCACGAATCTTATCAAAACCAATTTTCGATTCAAAATTTTCAGGATAAACCAAAGTCATACATTGCAATTAGATGCGCAAAAGTACGAAGGAAATCCAAATTCCATTGGGGGTGTACGACAATTTTACCTTTTTAAAATCTATTTGGAATCATAGAATAAAGTGGCGCCCGAAGGCTCAATATCATCAATTAGACCGGATGTACTGATTATCTTACAAAACCCGTCAGAAAAGATCAATTATTGGAATTGATACATCAGTATTTCATGGAATGAATCGCCCCTGGGATTAATATTGGCAGATTTAAAGTTATTGAATGGTAAATGCTTAAATTTAGATGAACATCAGTGCTGAAAGTTCCCAATTTTATCTAAATTTGTTTAACAAATCAAAAAACAGAAACCCATGCTGCCAAAATTTTTGCTTGCCGACAACTCTCAGGAAATGCCTGATATGTTGTATGTTGTTCACAATGAGAAACCCCGGTTCATTGTCGGAAGCGATATCGAAGATTTCGATGTTAATCAGACTATTTACTGGATAGACGAAAAACCAAAAGACAAAGATCTCATCGCGCAGTTGCTCAATGAAGCTGAAGAGTTTCTTGAAGCTGAATTGGAAAATCAGGACAGTTTTTTTGAAGACGGGGAGGGCAACTAAAATGACTATACAGAAACGACTTACCAGATCAAAAGACAAAATGATAGGCGGTGTTTTAGCCGGAATTGCAAACTATTTTGATATTGATCCGACAATTGTCAGGATTGGTTACGTAATTTTATCCATAGCCAGTGTTGGTTTTCCCGGTCTTTTTGCTTATCTGATTATGTGGATTATTATTCCGGAGGAAAAGGTAATTTTATAACGGTTGTGCTTGTTTAAGGCTTAATTGTATTCGTTTTCTCTGAAAATCGAGTTCAATTACCTTGACCTGAACATGCTCATGAAGTTTAACTATTTCTGAAGGATCGCTGATAAACCGGTCGGCCATTTGCGAAACATGAACCAACCCGTCCTGTTTCACTCCTACATCAACAAACACTCCGAACTTCGTGATGTTGGTGACAATTCCGGGTAAAACCATTCCTACCACCAAATCTTCTATCTTAAAAATATTAGGGGCAAATTCGAACACTTTGATGATTTGCCGGGGATCGCGGCCAGGTTTGGCGAGTTCCATCTGAATATCTTTCAATGTAGGAAGACCAATTTGATCCGTCACATATTTCGTCCATTCTATTTGCTTCTGCAACTCTTCATTCGAAATCAACTCCTGAACATTGGTTTTCAAATCCTTCGCGATCTTTTCAACCACATAGTACGATTCGGGATGAACAGCCGAATTGTCCAGTGGATTTTCAGCTTCAGGAATTCGTAAAAATCCGGCCGATTGTTCATAGGCTTTTGCTCCCATACGGGCTACCCTGGTTAATTCTGACCGCGAATGAAAAGGGCCCTTTTCCTTTCGGTAATCCACAATGTTTTGAGCAAGCATGGGTCCAAGTCCCGAAATATAAGTCAACAAATGTTTCGAAGCCGTATTGACATTTACCCCTATCAGGTTTACACTCGATTCAACTACCCTATCCAGGCTGTTTTGCAATTTTTTCTGGTCAACATCGTGCTGGTACTGGCCAACGCCTATTGATTTCGGATCAATTTTTACCAGTTCGGCAAGCGGATCCAGCAACCGCCGGCCTATAGACACAGCGCCCCTCACAGTTACATCGTATTGCGGAAATTCATCGCGGGCAATTTTTGATGCAGAATAGATGGATGCCCCATCTTCCGAAACCACGTAAACACGCAATTCACGGTCAAAATGCAGTTTCTTGATAAAAGTTTCTGTTTCGCGGCTGGCAGTGCCATTTCCGATAGCAATGGCTTCAATCTGATACGAACTCACCAGCGAAGATATTTTCCGAGCCGCCTGTTTCGTTTCTTCCTGCGGTTTGTGCGGATAAATGGTTTCGTTATGCAGCAAATTTCCCTGGGCATCGAGGCAAACCAACTTACAACCGGTACGATAACCCGGATCCAAAGCTAAAACACGCTTTTGTCCCAAGGGTGCAGCAAGCAGTAACTGACGCAAATTGTCCACAAAAACCCGGATGGCCTCTTCATCGGCCTTTTCCTTCGATAAATTGGCAAATTCGGTTTCGATAGATGGCTCCAGTAATCGTTTGTACGAATCGGATATGGCCAATTCTATCTGACCGGCGGAACTGTTTCCGCTGTTTATAAAATACCGTTTAAGCCTCAAAATAACATCTTCACTTTCAGGAGAAATCGAAACCCTGAGAAAACCCTCATTTTCACCACGGCGCATAGCCATTAACCGGTGCGACGGACATTTTTTCAGCGGTTCGTTCCAATTAAAATAATCGTGATATTTGACGCCTTCCTCTTCTTTGCCTTTTATCACTTTACTTGTAATAAAAGCTCCCGAATCAAAAGCACGACGCACTATTGATCTCGCTATTTCATTCTCATTAATCCATTCGGCAATAATATCGCGGGCGCCGGCAAGGGCCTCATCTGCTGACTCAACCAACCCGTTTATAAAGGAAAGCGCTTTTCGGTCAATATCCGGCTCATTTTGTTTCATGATTATTTTAGCCAGTGGCTCCAAACCCTTTTCGCGTGCAATCATGGCACGGGTCCGCCGTTTTGGTTTGTAAGGCAGATAGATATCTTCCAGTTCGGTGGTATCGAAGCAATCTTCAATTCGCTGTAAGAGCTCCGGAGTCAGGAAATTTTGCTCCTGGATACTTTTCAGGATGGTTTCCTTGCGCTTTAATAACTCCTCCAATCGTTCCTTCTCATCTTTGATGGTTTCAATCTGAACTTCATCGAGACTTCCTGTCCGTTCCTTTCTATATCGCGAAATAAACGGGACAGTTGCGCCTTCATCCAGTAAACTAACTGTATTAATTACCTGTATTTCCTGAATACCAACTCGTTGAGATATAAGTTGAATTATCTTCTGATTCATTTTCAAAATAAAAAATTGTGGCTCGAAGGGAGCCTTTTTTAAGGAATTCTGAATTCAAAAAAGGACTATTGAAAAGATAATATCATTCATCCTATTGAATTAAAACTCCTGTTTTTTTTTTTACTTTTAGCCCATAATCAAAAAAACAGATAACTATGAAAAAACAGTTTTTGACTCTAATGATCTTAGCAATAATTTTATTGTCTTCAGTCTCACAAATTCAGGCAGAAGTAAAAAACAAACACATTTTAGGCGAATGGCTTTATGAAGTTACCGAAGCGCCTTATGGATACGAAAAAGGAAGTTTGATTTTTTCTGAAACTGATGGACAAATTACCTGTGTAATTAAACTTGAAGCCGGTGAATTAGCTGTAAGCAATCTCAATATCGAAAAGGAAGTCGTAAAGTTTTCAACAATGGTTGATGGCAGCGAAATTAATGTTGAGCTAAAACTTGAAAAAGACATGCTTGTCGGCAAAGTTGACACTCCCGAAGGGCTAAAAACCCTTACTGCACTAAGAAAAATAACCATCTTAAAAGAGTAAAATGACAAACAGAAGAGATTTTTTAAAAACCAGTTCATTTATTGTTGCCGGAAGCCTATTGGGCAGCTCCTTACTGAAGGCAACTGAACTATCAGCAAAAGCTAAAAAGGGCATTGGATTGCAGCTTTATTCATTACGCGAGGCTATGAAAGCAGATGCATTGGGAACCTTGAAAACGGTTTCAAACATTGGCTTCACCACCTTGGAAGCTGCTAATTATGCTGAAGGGAAAATTTACGGAATGGCTCCTTCAGAATTCAAAAAAGTAGTTAAAGATCTTGGCATGAAACTGACAAGCGCCCATATCGGAGGACCAAATTATTCGAAAGATAAACATGCAGAATCCATGGATTGGTGGAAAAAGGCGCTTGAAGATCATCTTGAGGCAGGCGTTCGTTTTTTGGTCAAACCAAGTATGCCGATGCCCAAAAAGATGGACGAATTAAAGATGTGGTGCGATTTTTACAACGCAATAGGAGAAATAACTGCTTCTTCAAAGGTTCGGTTCGGCTATCATAACCACGACCGCGAATTTGCAAAAATTGAGGATGGTATTATTTATGATTTGATGCTCAAAAACACAGATCCTAAAAAAGTATTCTTCGAAATGGATGTGTACTGGGTCATGAAAGGCGGTTACAAAGCCGTTGACTACATGAATATGTATCCTGATCGTTTCCCTGTATTGCACATCAAAGATGAAAAAGAAATCGGTGAAAGCGGGCTGATGGATTTCAAACCGATTTATGAAACGGCCTATAAAAACGGATTGAAAGATTCTTATGTTGAAGTTGAAAGATATAATTTTGACCCTGTGGTAAGCGTTCAAAAGAGCTATGATTTCTTAAAAGCCGCACCATACGTCAAGTAAAATCAGGTTAAAAGGTTCAGAAAGTAAAAAGCTTGCAATTTAGATATTATTCCGATTGTAAGCTTTTTTCGTTTGTAATTTTACTTATAATTTAGTCATCCGATGAATTCCTAATTAACAGATTAACAGACTGAAAATTTTTAAGTCTTTTGCAAAAACATTCATCGGATGACTTTTCGGAGTGGCCTTAACTATGGTCTTTCAAACCTTAAATCCTGAAGTAAATTATCTGCTACGACAAATGGGCAGCGCTCCGGTAGGTATATTTTAACCTGAAACCAAATAAAATAGCGGCTGTGGAAAGTCCGAATACAAATCCAATCCAGACTCCGGAATACCCAAAATTAAGTACAAAGGCCAGTAGATAGCTGATGGGCAAACTGACAACGACATAAGAGAAAAATGCAATAAACATTGGAATTCTCACATCGGCCATTCCACGCAAAGCGCCCAGCAAAACAACCTGCACTCCATCGAAAATCTGAAAAAACGCGCCAACAATCAACAATCCCGCTGCAAACTTAATTACTTCAGGATCGCTTGTAAACAAGAGTGGAAGCTGATTGCGTAATACTATAAATAAAATTCCCATCAGCGACATAAAAGCAATCACTATATGAAGCGATGCGAAAATGGCATGTTTTAACTCATTCCGGTCGCGATCGCCAAAGGCGTGGCTTACCCTGATAGTTGTTCCCGAAGCCAAACCAAACGAAATCATGTAGGTCATCCCGGCCATCCCGATAGCAACCTGATGACCGGCCAGCGCCTCTTTCGAAATCCATCCCAACATAATGGCGCCAACACTAAAGGCCAGAATTTCGATGATCATTTGCATTCCGATTGATAATCCGACAGATAACATTCGCTTAATTTTTTTAATTTCGAAACCTGCTTTTTTTGCCGAATAAAAGTAAACCTTGAACGACGGCCTTTTTAGAATAATCAGGAGAAAAATGACCGGCATAATCAATCTTGCAATTAAAGTGGCATAACCGGCGCCATTCAGTCCGAGGGCCGGAAATCCCAATTTACCGAATATCAGGATATAATTAAGGCCAATATTTAAGAAATTGGCAATAATGGTGATGACCATGGCAATTTTTGTATTTCCAACCCCTTCAAAAAATTGCTTCATTGAAAAGAAAATCATCATGGGTAAAAGAGAGGCTACCTGAATCAAAAAATATGGAATTGCTGCCCGTACAACCTCTTCGCTCTGTCCCATTCGTCCCATAAAGAAAACAACCGACGACATGAGCAAACAAAGCAACACAGCGGAAATGAAATGCACCAAAACGCCATTTTTAAGCCATCCTCCTACTCCACCCGGATTTTGTGAGTTGAATGATTGCCCAACCAGGGGAGTTATGCCCAAAGTTAAGCCCAGTCCAAATAACATTCCCACATGAAAGACATTGATTGCAAACGATGCAGCAGCAAGTTCGGTAGTTCCGACATGACCAACCATCATATTATCGGCCAGATTAACAGTCACTTGCCCTATTTGTGCAAAAATAACAGGAACGGCCAGCGTCAGATTTTTTCGGTAAACAGGTAAATAGTCAGAAATAGTCACAACTTTAAATTCTCAATTTCAGGCAAAAGAAAGCAATTTATAACGAAAACCAATAGCTGAATTTGACCATAAACACATTTTGGGATTTCACATTAGGAATGTTAACAAAGCTTTTCCAGATTGATTGATCCAACACACCAGCGTTAGCAAAACGGGAATTGGTCCACACCAGGTAAAAGGTAGAACCAGGCTTAAATTCCCACCGTCCGACTAAATTGGAATTAAACTTCTGATAATTGAAATCAGGATTTCTTATCGTGTATTTAGTCGGCTCATCATTTTCTAATATATAAGTGTTATTTGCCATAAGAGTTTTTTCGAGCTTGTTATAGCGCAAGGCCAGCGATTTGTTATCGGCATCGGCCACTTCCCTGAAGTCGTCAAATTTTCCGATTGAAGCATAAGGATTTCCGTAATATTGTAATGAGATTTCAGGCGAAACAAAATATTCCAGACGAAATGTTGATGATATGGTATTGCGGTCAATCTTTCCGACCAGATACCTGGTATTTTTGATATATTCATGGTTATCAATTGAATGATCAAAAACTGTCCGTGAGGAAATGCTAAACCTGTCGCTGATTTGCCAGCGAATAAAAGCGGTAAAAGAACTCGATTTTGAAATTTGATCTTCAATATATCTCAGGCGGGGCCCCACACCGATGAATAAATCCTTGGCCTGATTGGTTTGGACAAATAATTCAACATCCCTGAAACAGTCGTCTTTAAACAATTTAGGGCCGCTGAATAAAAGGTTTGGTCCAAGGAAAATGTTTGGATTTCCGCTAAGCTCACGCGTGTCGAAATAATTAATATACCCTTTTAAGTTAAGGTGTACGTTCCAAAGGTTTTTAAATTGGGTAAAGCCATGTATTTTAAACCTGTCGAGTGTGGTTTCGTTTCCATAATTCCAATTGTGTTCCTGTTCAAATTCAACAAAATAACTCTGGATAATCCCTTTAGGCTGGCTAACTTTATAGGTGACATTGACCATTTGTTTGATCACATCGGCCTGTGCTAAATATCCCACATCATTTAAATCTACACCGGGAGTTCGCCAATTCAGCGAGCCAATAATTCTAAGTTTCCCGCTGCGTTTTCCCCCTTGTAACGACCCACCCCAACCTGACAGGCTTGATTTCAACGTATCATATTCCAGATGGCCGGCATCTATCCGCTGATAATTGTGTACAGGGGAGTACTGTAATTTGGAAATTGATTTTTCATCACCTCTAATTTCTGTAAAAAAGCCTTTGAAATCAATAAAATACTTTCGCTTTTTCCAGTTATGCTGAAAATCTATCCCTCCGGCCAACGATGAATTCGACAAAAATTCCAAGTGGGTATCGTTAATGTTCCTGTACGTTGAAGTTACCATGCCTCCCACAACCGTATTCCCTTTATCGAAGTCCTGTTTAATGCGCCCGACGATAAAACTGGTGAATGGTTCAATGGCCATTTTTGATTTTGAGTCATTAGTATAAATAATTGCATTTTCCTTTGCTGTAAAACTTTGAAGCACTCCTACCGACAATCCGTTTTTGGTTTTACCGGTCAGTTTTAAAGCGCTTAAGATTGGAGTGTTCTCAGATATATTCATGGTCTGGTTATCGTCTAAACCGGGAAAATAGCTTGGGGCATGGCCAATCCTGCGACTGTAATAGAGCATATCTTCGCCAAAACTAAAATCGAGGATGGTATTTCCCTCCAGAAAAAATGGTCGCTTTTCTTCGTTGAATATTTCATAGGAAGTTAAATTCAGGACTGCCGGATCAGCTTCAACCTGGCCAAAATCCGGATTAATAGCGTAATCCAGAGTAAAACCTGAATTCAGGCCAACTTTACCATTTAGGCCATATCCATAGCTCATTTTATTTTTAAGATCAGTATTCGGGCTAAATCTGGAATTCACATAAGGCAGAAACTCATAATTGACCTTTGGCTTGATTCCTTCAATTCCTCTCAGTTCTCCAAACAAATAAACCATTGACGGTGCATCAATCGGGATAAGCTTCCACTGATCTTCTTCACTCAGCCGGTCAATCCAGCGCCAAACATGCATACCCCAAACTTGTTCTTTACCCGGAGAAAACCGGATCTGGCTGAAAGGTATTTGTATTTCAGAAGTCCAGATCGAATCATAAACCTGCGCTTTGCCATCCCAAACTGCATCCCAGTTAAAGTCCCATAAATAGGCGCCCAAATGAACCAAATCAACTTTTTGACCAGAAGCTGCCACGTTAAATTCATAAGCAGTCTGCTTGTCGTGGTATGAATCGATTGCAATTCCGGCAATATCCCCTGCCATTTTATCCCGTCGGCTTAATATAGGCCTGATCTTTCCGGGGCCTTTGTCATAGCATTTGAAGCCCACATATAAATTACTGTTGTCAAAAAGAAGTTTTATTTCCGTATCTTGTGACGGTTTTTTTCCCTGATTGGGGACTTGCTGAATAAATCCGCCAGACCAAATGCCTGTTTCCCAGCAAACATCGTTAAGTCTGCCATCAATTTTGGGGCGTTTTTCGATGCGCGTTGCATAGTAAACTTTGTGAGCCCCGGCGAGGCGGTTTACAGTAGAATCAGACGACAGGCTATATTTTTCAGGTTGAGCAACGGCAGAACTTAATCCAATTAGCAGAATAAAGAGGAAAAAAAATAAACGAAGAAGCATAATTTTTTTTTAAGCGGAACAAATATAAAATAAATACGGAATTGTGTATATGTTAATTGTGTCTTTTTTAATTTATTCAAAATCAAATTGGCAAACAATTCATTCCATTGATGGGTTTTAGTAGCTTGTAATTTAATTCGGCTTGTAATTTAATTCGGCTTACAATATAATGGTTGAACTAACATCAATAATATGCGAAAAATAAACAAGATCCTTATTGCAAACCGAGGTGAAATTGCAATCAGGATTATGCGAACCTGCAGGGAAATGGGCATTTCGACAGTTGCTGTGTTTTCAGATGCCGACCGGACTTCGATGCACGTACGTTATGCTGATGAAGCTTATCACATCGGGCCGGCAGCATCGTCTGAAAGTTACTTAAATGCAAATAAAATTATCGAAGTAGCTAAAAAATCAAATTCGGATGCGATACATCCCGGCTATGGCTTTTTATCCGAAAATGCTGATTTCGCAACGAAATGTGCTGAAAATGACATTAAATTTATTGGTCCATCGCCTGAAGTGATTAATCGGATGGGCAATAAAATTCAGGCCCGCTTAACTATGATCGCAGCCGGAGTACCAGTTGTTCCGGGAACTACCGAAAGCCTGAAGACAGAGAAAGATGCGATCGAAACAATCCGTCAGATTGGTCTGCCCGTGATGGTAAAAGCTGCGGCTGGAGGAGGAGGAAAAGGGATGCGGCTTATTACTGAAGAAAAAGATATCATCTCTATGGTCAGGTCGGCCAGATCAGAAGCCCATTCATCGTTTGGAAACGATTCAGTTTATGTGGAAAAATACATTATTTCTCCTCATCATATCGAATTTCAGGTTTTAGGCGATCAACATGGTAACGTATTGCACCTTTTTGAACGTGAGTGTTCGGTACAGCGCCGACATCAGAAGATGATTGAAGAAACGCCATCACCTTTGGTTACGCCCGAACTGCGTCTGGAAATGGGAAAATGTGCGGTCAATGCTGCTAAAGCTGTTAATTATGAAGGTGCAGGTACCATCGAGTTCCTGGTTGACAACGATCTCAATTTTTATTTTCTTGAAATGAATACCCGCCTTCAGGTTGAACATCCGATTACTGAACGTGTTACCGGAATTGACCTGGTCAAGCAACAAATTATAGTTGCCGAAGGTCATCCCATCGCTTTTAGTCAGGAAGAACTCCGTCAAACCGGCCATGCCATCGAATGCCGGATTTATGCCGAAGATCCGGACAATAATTTCATGCCTAACCCTGGAAAAATTTACAACATTACCCAACCTTTAGGCCTTGGGGTCAGAACTGACGGCTATGTGTATGAAGGTTACGAAATACCGATCCATTACGATTCTATGATTTCGAAACTGATAGTTTGGGCCGAAAACCGTGCAGAAGCCATTGAACGAATGAGACGCGCTTTGTACGAATACAAAATTACCGGAGTAAAAACTTCAATCAAGTTTCTGGAACGGATCATGGAAACAGAGGATTTCAGGAGTGGAAATTACGACACCAACTTTATCGAGAAAAATAAAGCATTTCTGCTTGCTGAAACTAAATGCGAAGAAAATTGTGAAGATATGATCATCATTGCAGCTTACGTTGAATATCTTGACAGGCTTAATATCGCACAAACTTCGAAAGAAATGTACACGGCCCAAAACCGTTGGAAAAAATACACGTATCAAAAAAATTTCGAACGCTTATAATCCTTCATAAAATATGTCAATAGAAATAAGGCTCGACAAACGGATTGCTTCCGTCGAAATACTGAAACAATATGAAAATCTACTGGAAATCAAGGTTGATGATAAAATTTATCAGGTTGACTTAATGCACAATGATGAAGGTATTTTTTCGATCCTGAATAAAGGCCGTTCATACAATATAGAGTTGGTTCCGCAAACAAATCCCAAACTCTATACGGCCTATACACTATACGACCACTACGACATTGAAATAATAGATGCCGAATCAAGGTACCTCAGAAACAGGTCGGGTTCAACCCAATTAATTTCTGAAAATACCATTTCATCGCCAATGCCTGGCAAAGTGGTTAAAATCCCGGTTTCAGTTGGCGATGAAGTGAAAAAAGGAGATACCGTAATTACAATTTCTGCCATGAAAATGGAAAGTGAGTACAAATCGCCTATTGATGGGAAAATTGTCATCATACATGTTACCGAAGGAAGTACCGTTGATGCCAACCAAAAATTAATCGAAATAGAATAAATAAAACACCTATGGATTTAAATGCCAAATTTAATCAGTTTGAAAAACTGAACCAGGAAGCTGAAGCAGGCGGAGGAATTGAACGACTTGAAAAACAACGTCAGTCAGGTAAAAAAACTGCCCGCGAGCGAATTGCCATTCTTTTAGACCCCGGAACATTTTACGAAATTGACAAAATGGTTACCCACCGGGCTACCGACTTCGGAATTGACAAACATAAGTATCCAGGCGACGGAGTGGTTTCCGGATATGGAAAAATAAACGGACGGTTGGTATATGTTTTCGCGCAGGACTTCACCGTTTTTGGCGGTACACTCAGCCGTACCAATGCAGATAAAATTCTGAAAATTCAGGATTTGGCCGTAAAAATGGGAGCTCCGCTAATCGGACTTAACGACTCAGGTGGAGCTCGTATTCAGGAAGGCGTTGAAAGTCTGGCAGGTTATGCCGATATTTTTTACAATAACGTAATTTGTTCAGGAGTCATCCCGCAGATAAGTGTTATACTGGGACCATGTGCCGGTGGTGCGGTTTATTCGCCTGCCCTCACCGATTTTATTTTTATGGTCGAAAAAACCAGCCACATGTTTGTTACCGGTCCTGAAGTGATTAAAACGGTAACACATGAAGATGTGACCAAAGAAGAGCTTGGCGGCGCCATCACCCATGCATCGAAAAGCGGGGTAGCCCACTTCACCGGAAGCGATGAAGAGCAAACCCTGATGATGGTGAGGGAATTGATGAGTTTCATACCCTCGAACAATATGGATGAACCACCTTTAAAAATTTCAACTGATCCTGAAAACCGGCCAGATGCAACCTTAAATCAGATTGTTCCGGTTGATCCGAATAAACCATACGACATCAAAGATATCATTCATAAAATAGTAGATGAGGAACACTTTTTGGAGGTTCAGCCACATTATGCCGCTAACATTGTAATAGGTTTTGCACGAATGGGCGGACGATCAATCGGGATTGTTGCCAACCAGCCTGCCCATCTGGCCGGAGTTCTCGACATTAATTCCTCATCAAAAGCAGCACGGTTTGTGCGTTTTTGCGATGCTTTTAATATTCCGTTAGTTACGCTGGTTGATGTTCCGGGATTTTTGCCGGGAACAGCTCAGGAATTTGGCGGAATTATTAAACACGGAGCGAAACTGCTATATGCCTTTGCCGAAGCAACTGTTCCCAAAATAACGCTCATTACACGCAAAGCCTACGGTGGTGCCTACGATGTAATGTCGAGCAAACACATTGGCGCCGATGTGAACCTGGCCTACCCGACCGCCGAAATTGCAGTGATGGGACCTGAAGGTGCAATCAACATTTTATACCGTGGAAAGCTGAGTGAAGAAGAAAAAGCCGATGCTGTTCTTGACTACCGTGAAAAATTCGCCAATCCATACCGGGCTGCTGCACTGGGTTATATTGATGAAATTATTTTGCCCCAGGATACCAGGAGCAAGATCCTCCAGGCGCTGAAAATGACCCATAATAAACGGCAGTCAAATCTGCCCCGCAAGCATGGAAACATGCCTCTTTAGGGAACATACCACCTCTTAAGTTCGTAAAACCATTTGAACTCAAAGTGAAAGGAGGAAATTAATGAAAATTCTTAACCATAAAAATCGCCGGAACTTTCCGGAAGTTTGGTTGCTGGTTGCCGTTATTGTTTCATTTGTGTTGCTGTTCAGTCCGTTTCGAAATATAGGAATTGTATTGATTTCCCTGACCGCAATTTATGTTGCCATATCGTCCTATTCTAAATTCAGCAACACGAACGATAATAGGTTCAGAAGCCGTGCCCGTGATCAGGATTTCAAAGACCAGGAAAGAATATCCCAATAAAAAACCTGGCGAATACCAGGTTTTTTATTGGTTCAACTAAGTTTGTTGTCAATTTACCATTTATAAATTCAATTACTCCTCTTGAAAAAGAAATCACCTATATCTTCGGTAAAAATTAAATCTTCAGGTCGAAAAAAGTCTGGTTCATCCAGAAGTTTTGTGCGTAAATTATTCATGTTTTTCATTAAAGCCGGAGTTGCATTCCTGTTGCTGGCTTTTCTACTTTTTCTGATTGTGTATGTGGGGTTTACAGGTACGGTGCCATCAACCGAGGAATTACAAAAAATCAAGAATCCGGAGGCCACCGAAGTATTCGCCAGTGATGGAAAATTATTGGGACGCTTTTATATCGAGAACCGTAGCAATGTGAGTTTTGACCAGATCTCGCCCAATGTGATCAATGCACTGATTGCCACCGAAGATGCACGGTTTTACCATCATAGGGGGATCGACGAAATTGCCTTAATCCGCGTATTCGTCAAATCAGTTCTAATGCAGGACCGAAGCTCTGGTGGTGGAAGTACCTTAAGCCAGCAAATCGCTAAAAATCTTTTCCCGCGCAAGTCTTTCGGTCCGTTGACCATGCCGGTTAACAAACTGAGAGAGTCAATTATTGCATACCGGCTCGAAAAGCTGTATAGTAAAGATGAAATACTGGCACTTTACCTTAATACCGTTCCGTTTGCCGAGAATACCTTTGGAATTGGAGTTGCTTCAGAACGATTTTTCAGTAAACCTCCCTCAAAGTTAGAAGTACATGAAGCAGCGACCCTGGTTGGAATGTTAAAAGCAAACGATAGTTACAATCCCCGAAAAAATCCTGAACGCTCATTAGACAGACGCAACGTTGTTATTGAGCAAATGTTGAAAAATAACTACATTTCAGTTGGGGAAGCAAAAATGTACAAGGCAGAACCATTGGATCTGACTTATAATCTGATTACCTATAATGAAGGCCCGGCTCCATACCTGATGGAAAAACTCAGGCCATTTCTGCAAACCTGGTGCGACGACCACCTGAAAGAAGATCAGACTATCTATAATTTATATACCGACGGGTTGAAAATTCGGACCACCATTGATTTTGATATGCAATTGGCTGCCGAAAATGCCGTTTCGGAACAAATGAAAAACATTCAGAATTTATTCGACGAACATTGGGGGAAAAACAAGCCCTGGGGAAATGATCAGTCGGTGGTTTACCGGGGCATGAAACGATCGGAACGTTACCGTGAACTCAAGAAAAATGGTGTACCTGAAGATCAGATCAGTAAAATTTTCAACACACCAACCTCCGTTTCATTGTTTAACTGGAATGGAATCAAGCAGATTGAAATGACTCCGATGGATTCCATTCAGTATTATTTAAAAATACTGAATACCGGTTTTATGGCGATGGACCCATTTTCAGGAGAACTTAAAGCCTATATTGGCGGAAATGATTTCCGCTATTTTAAATACGACCACACCAAATCCAAGCGTCAGGTAGGTTCAGCCTTTAAGCCAATTGTTTACTTAGCTGCACTTGAAGCCGGGATTTCGCCCGACACCTATTTTGCCAACGAAAAGAAGGTGTATGAAGATTACAACAACTGGTCGCCCGAAAACTCTCACAACGATTATACCGGTTTTTACTCGATGGAAGGAGCGCTGGCAAAATCAATCAATACGATTGCTGTAGAGGTGTTGATGCAGGCCGGAATATCGAATGTGGCGGATTTGGCGAAACGGATGGGCATTGATTCAGAATTGCCCGAATATCCTTCATTAGCTTTGGGCTCAGCTTCCGTTTCGCTCGAAGAAATGGTTTGTGTCTATTCAGAAATTGTGAACGGAGGCCGAAAAATTACGCCATATTACCTGAAAGCCATTGAATCCAATGCAGGGCAGGTCCTTGAAGAGTTTCATAACATTCAATCCGAAGAACAGGTTGCCCAGCCTGAGAATTGCCGGATTATTACCCAAATGCTCAAATCTGTGGTGAACGATGGAACCGGAAACGCTATTCGTTCGGTTTGGGGCATTGATTCTGATTTTGCAGGAAAAACAGGTACTACTCAAGACCAGGCCGATGGCTGGTTTATCGGTATGACACCAACCCTTGTTGCCGGGGCCTGGGTAGGAGGAGAAGATCCTTCTATACATTTCCGTACGCTTAAAACCGGTGCGGGTGGACATACTGCCCTGCCAATAGTTGGACATTTTTACAGTCAAATCCTTCACAATTCCAAATATCAGAATTTACGGTTTAAGAATTTCACATCGCCTTCAGAAGAAAGTCTGGCATTACTCGATATTGCTCCGTATCGTGAGGTTATGGAGGTCGGTTTAAAGGGATTTTTTCATGACCTTTTCGGAAAAAAAGAAACTAAAAAGGATTATGAACTGAAAATGAAGGAGAAAGCTATCAGGGAACAGGCAAAAGAGGATGAAAAACCTGGTACTGAAAAAGAAAAAAAGCCCTTCTGGCAAAGCATGAAAGAGATATTTAAAAAGAAAAGTAAATAGGCTAATTCCTCGCCATGAAGAAACTTGAGAATAAATTAGCCCAGATTTCAGAAAAAAACCGGATCTATATGCTTAGCCTGCTGATTGGTTTGCTGGCAGGTATTGCAGCTTATACACTTAAGAGTTTTATCCATTATGTAAGTTTTTTCCTGACCAACCATTTAAAATCATCCGGCGGAAGTTTCGCCTATCTGGCTTTTCCAATGATTGGAATTCTGATCACCGTTTTGATCCTTAAATATCTGATTAAAGACGATATCAGTCACGGCGTTTCAAAAATTCTATCGGCACTTTCAAAAAAAGGCAGTTACATCAAGGCGCACAACATGTTTTCATCGCTGATTACCAGTGGATTTACCATAGGTTTTGGGGGTTCGGTCGGAGCAGAATCACCCATTGTTTACACTGGTTCTGCCATCGGTTCAAATATTTCACGTATATTTAATCTGAACCAAAACCAGGCAAGGCTACTGATTGGTTGTGGGGCCACCGGAGCTATTGCCGGGATTTTTAAAGCGCCGATTGCCGGAATCATGTTTACCCTCGAAGTTTTGATGCTCGACCTGACTATGGCTTCATTGATTCCGCTTTTAATTTCAGGAATAACCGCTGCAACATTTGCCTATTTTTTCATGGGCGCCAAAGTCTTGTTTCATTTTGATGTGACCAGCCAATTCAATTCAAACAACCTTCCCTACTATGTTTTGCTCGGAATTTTCTGCGGATTTATTTCACTTTATTTTACGCGCACCGGCATGTTTGTTGAAAGTCGTTTTAAACGGATAAACAGCAGTTTTACCAAGTTGGTGCTTGGTGGCCTGTCATTGGGCCTGATCGTCTTTTTGTTTCCTTCGTTATGGGGCGAAGGATATGATTCCATCAACAAAATATTCCTTGGCAAAGGTCCTGATTTACTGAACAATTCAGTGTTTTTTGACTGGAAAACCGAGCCGTCGGTACTTTTGCTGATCCTGGTCATAATTCTTTTTCTGAAAGTGGTAGCAATGGCTATTACCACGGCAAGTGGCGGAGTGGGCGGAATTTTTGCGCCAACCTTATTCATGGGCGCTATTGGCGGGTATATTGTATCTCTTACAATGAATACTTTTTTCGGATTGAATTTATCCCATGCCAATTTTGCCCTTGCCGGAATGGGAGCATTAATGGCCGGAGTTATGCACGCCCCGTTACTGGGGATATTTTTAATTGCTGAAGTAACAGGAGGATATCAGTTGCTCATTCCTTTAATTGTTTCGGCCATAGTGGCCTATGTAACGATTACCCGTTTTGAGCCACATTCCATTTATACCAAACGGCTGGCCGAATTGGGTGACCTCGTAACCCATCACAAAGACAAGGCTGCGATGCACTATATGAACACGAAAGAATTGATTGAAACTGATTTTGAGGTTTTATCGCCCGATCTGAACCTTGGCCAAATGACTTATTTTATTGCCCGCTCGAAGCGGGATTTATTCCCGGTTACAGATGAAACCGGGAAGATGTTGGGAATGATAAAAATGAACGATATCCGCAACCTCATGTTTGAGCAGGAATTATATGAGAAAATCACGGTGCGGGATCTGATGTATATGCCCGAGTTTTTTATTTCACCCAACGATCCTATGGAAGTAATAGTCAATAAATTTAAATCGTGTGGCCGGTATAACCTGGCGGTGATTGACGAAGGTAAATACATCGGATTCATCTCAAGGGCACGTGTATTTTCTGTTTACCGCGATACCATGGCCGATTTGTCGTACGAGTAAAATAAAGTTTCAGGATTCTGATAAGCGGATTTGCACCTGAAAAGCCGTTGCCGGATTAATTATAAAAAGCTGATTGATATCTTTTTGTTCCAAACCACCTTTTTTGAGGGCAGGAATCAGCAGTTCCTCTATTTCGGTGAATCCACGGAACTTGCCACCTTCAGGTTTTCCGGGATCGTACCAGCCCGCATCGTGCGAAAACAGGACTTTATTCAGAAGGCCTTCCTTTTTCATTAAAAGGGCGAACTCAACATATCTTCCTAATTGTGTTGGTGTAAAATTGTCGAAAGCAATCCATGCTCCCATTTTTGCAGCTTCGGTATGTTTTGCAAAATCTTGCTCGTTGTGGGCATGGGTCCAGATAAATGCCGAAGGATCTACACCATATTTTTTCAATATTCCGAGTTGCTGAAAAGCCGGAACGGCAAGCCCGGTGTGCGACATAATAACCAGGCCGGTAGCTTTGTGCGTGATACAGGCAGCTTCAACCACTTTCCGGTTAATTTCTTCCAACGGGTTTCGTTCTACCGAAATCTTTATAAATCCCGGATGAATACCAGTTCCTTCAATACCGTTTTTTGTTTCGGCAATCCAGCGTTCGGCCAATTGTTCCGATGTTTCCGTAAAACCGTGTTCCGGAATATATTTTCCACCAACAGCGCTGTAATATCCGGTGTTGGTTATGATTTGTATTCCCGATTTTTCAGCCAGTATTTTTAACAACTCCGGGTCGCGCCCCAGATAGGCAGGCGTACATTCTACCAATGTTTTATATCCCAATTTTTTAATTTCAAGCAAATAGGGAAGCGCCTTTTCAACCACTTCGGCTTTGTTCCAACGGTGGTAACCAGTACTGTCGGCGCCAATAAAATCAACCAACAGATGTTCGTGGTGCAAAGTTTTTCCCATTGAGCTTGCCGGAATCTCACCGGTGACAGTAATAATTTTCGACTCTTTTATATTGCAGGAAATGAGTAGGGAAAGCCCCAGACACAGGCAAAGGCTTGGAAATTTATAAAATGTTTTCATTAAATTGATTTTTAAATATTCTTAATAATCCGATAGTAATACAGATATACACCTGAGAAAATAAGCGTAAATATAGCATTGGTTACCGAAAAAGCGTTGGATCCAAGCCAGATCACCGGCAGAAATAAGATGACTGTTTGGGCTGTCAGATAAAAATAAAGTCCAATTCGTTGCATCCGGTAAAGCTTAATTGCTCCTGCCAATGATATGCTGAATGCCGCCATCAGAAAGGCAAAATAGATCGGGCTTAATTTTTCAGTTGCTGTAATATTGGTAATAAGGGTTATCTTTTCGGTAACTATCCTGAAAAAAATTGTTGCTGTGAACATGCTTATAAAACCAATACTGCTTCCAATAATGCTGAAAATACATGCCGATTCAAAAAATAATGGTTTTTCTGTCATTTTAACTAATGTTTAATTGTTCAAAAATACCTGATTTTTTGAATAACTTCATTTTTATGGCTCCCTGATTTTATACTACCTTTAGCGCCATAAAATTTAACTAATTTTTGCGATGGAAAGAGATACCAAAGTATTCGAAATCATTGAAAAGGAACGTCAGCGTCAGATTAGCGGCATTGAACTCATAGCTTCCGAAAATTTTGTCAGCGAACAAGTCCTTGAAGCGATGGGATCAGTAATGACCAACAAGTATGCCGAAGGATATCCCGGAAACCGCTATTATGGCGGCTGCCAGTTTGTAGATATGACCGAACAACTGGCCATTGACCGGATCAAAGAAATATTTGGAGCAGTATATGCTAATGTTCAGCCGCATTCCGGAGCCCAGGCCAACGCGGCAGTTCTGGCTGTTATCCTGAAGCCGGGAGATACATTTTTAGGTTTGGATCTGGCTCATGGTGGCCACCTTTCACATGGTTCGCCTGTAAACTCTTCGGGAGTTTTATATCGCCCGATTGCCTACCATGTAAAAGAAGAAACCGGAATGGTTGATTACGACGAAATGGAGGTTTTGGCGCTGGAGCACAAACCCAAACTGATCATCGGGGGAGCTTCGGCTTATTCACGCGAGTGGGATTATGCCCGAATGCGAACTATTGCTGATAAAATCGGAGCTATGCTGATGATTGATATGGCCCACCCTGCCGGTTTGATTGCTGCCGGACTACTCGATAACCCGGTTAAACATGCCCATGTAGTAACTTCAACCACTCATAAAACCCTGCGTGGCCCACGCGGTGGAATCATCCTGATGGGCCAGGATTTTGAAAATCCATTTGGCTTCAAGACTCCTAAAGGAGTGACTAAAATGATGTCGCAGGTGTTCGATTTCTCGGTTTTCCCCGGACAACAAGGCGGGCCGCTTGAACATGTAATTGCTTCAAAAGCTGTTGCTTTTGCCGAAGCGCTCGATCCTTCCTATAAAGTTTATCAGGCACAGGTAAAGAAAAATGCATCTGTGATGGCCGAAGCGTTTATGTCCAAAGGGTATAAAGTAATTTCAGGAGGAACCGACAACCATTCGATGTTGATTGACTTACGCACCAAATTTCCTGAAATTTCAGGAAAACAGGCAGAAAATGCTTTGGTACGCGCCGACATTACCATCAATAAAAACATGGTTCCGTTCGACAGCCGTTCACCGTTTACTACTTCAGGATTGCGTGTTGGAACGCCCGCAATTACAACCCGGGGAGTAAAAGAAAATATGATGCCCGTAATTGTTGACCTGATTGACGAAGTAATCAGCAACATCGAAAGCGAAGAAGTTATTCTTTCGGTTCGCAAACGGGTGAATACAATGATGAAAGACCTTCCGCTGTTTGCCTGGTAGGATTGCTATTATTTAGACAATAAAAAATCCGGAAGGAGATGATTTATAAATCATTCTTTCCGTATCTCATTTAAATGATTCAAATACTTCGGACGAGGTATTTGAATTTTTTATTTTGTTGAGATGCTGAAACCCCGCCTGCATGGCGACTTCCATGTACCACATCTTTTTTGCACTATGACGATTAATAAAACCTTATTCTTTTTGGGAAACCTTAGTACAAAACATGCGAACCAAATCAATCTTCAAAGAGCCAAAATTAATAGATTTGTGGGTACACGGTAGCTGCCAGGCGAGCGGGTAGGAAGTTCAGCATGACAGCTTCGAACCCGAACTTCAAGCCGTGGAGAATCACCCTAAAATGCTTCAGGGGCTGTCGCTTTTTTGACCCACTCCCTTCACCATCCCCGCAACTACTCCAAACATGATCAATGCTACAACTGCCCCGGCCAATAACGATCCCTGTATGCTTGCAATAGCATAAAATACTCCGATCAGCAATGGGCCTATGGTTTGACCGATGCGCAGAACCATGCTGTTGAACGACATAAATGCGGCCCGTTCCTTAATTGAAGCAAAACCGACCAGCAAATTCTGGATGGAAGGAATCAATAAACCATGTCCGAGGCCGAAAATCATCACCGAACCAATTATCTGAACCCAGCTTTGACTGATCAGTAAGGAAACCATAGATAGAAAATAAAGACCAGTTCCAAAAAGCAAAATGGTTTTTGACTGAAAACGCTTATTGATCCGCCCCAATTGCGAGGAAGTGGCCGCTGTAACCAGCGACATAATTGACATCATCAATCCAATCTGCACAGACGAAGCTTGTAATCGTTCGGAAAGCAAAATCGGGAAATAAGTCAGGTAAGCTCCGTAAAGCAAAATAAAAACCAACATATTAACCAGAAACAATCCCCAAACGCTGCGCTGATTGATACTTTTCCATATTCGGCGGAAGTATTCTCCAATTCCCTGATGATCTTTAGGTTCAGGATTATTCAGGCCAAAAATGACAAAGACCCCCAAGGGAATGGCTAGTAAAGGGAGATAAAAAATGTGTTGCCAGCCAAATGTAGCGATCAGTCCTCCCAAAGCCGGATAAGCAGCCGTTCCAATGCTCAGGATACTGGCATTGTAACCCATCAGAGCCGTTCGCTTTTCTCCCGAATACAAATCGCCGATCAGGGTAATGTTAATGCTCGAAAGTCCGGCTGCCCCAATTCCTTCAATAAACAGGAAGAGCAGTAAAGAATTAAAATCGCGCATAAACGAACACAGGAAACCGGCAATTCCGAAGATAAAAAGCGAAGGTACCAGCACCAGTTTCCGGCCCAGACGATCGGCCAGAATTCCGGTCAATGGGGTTAAAAAGATTCCGGGAAGCGTGAAGGCCGCTATCAGCCAGCCCACCTGTTGTGTCGAGATCCCGAAGTACCTGATGATTCCAGGGAAAGCCGGAGTGATACTGGCAATACCCATAACTGCAATCAGCGTGACACCGAAGATAATGATCATGTTCTTTTCGATGCCTGACGAAGGAGAATTGGTCATAGTTTTGGCAATTTGACTTAAGCAAACGCTAAAGTAACAAATTACCGGCTCATCATTCTCCTTTTCATTTCCTGCATGACTTTTTTGCGTACATCGGCCTCGGTCTGATAGAGTTTGATAATTTGTTGCGGGGAAAGAACGGTTCTGAATTCTTTGTAATATTTTTCACGGATCGAAATCAACTTTTTGGCGGTTTCCATCTGATTAACAACCAACCGGTCAGCTTCTTCCAACGACAGGCTATCGGCATCAACTTTCATCATCCTGGCCAGGTTTCGGAAATCTATCTCTGAAATTTCCCTTTCATATTTCAGGTAAACAGGCCGAAACTGATCAAATGTAGTTTGATCGAGCTTTAATTGAAACCTGATTTCACGCAGTTTTGCCTGGACCATCCGTTGATGGACCAAAGGCAGGCGATCCGGATTTTGCGACAAAGCGACAAATCCTGTGAACAGGATCAGGACTAAAAACAGGGCTGAAATTATTTTTTTCATCACAATCAGTTTAAATTGTTATTGCATGGCTTTATCTGTAAAAGGATCTGTTTCATACATAGCGGCAAGTTGCATCAGGTCTTCATCTGTTAAATCAGTGAGAACGTTATCCATATTTTCGGTACTATTGGCTTCGGAATCTGATTTCTTTGTAACGTCTTTTTTTATCTCTTCAACGGCTTGTTCCTTCGACAATTCAGATTTCTGCTTAATCAATTGGTCTGTTTGCCCTTGATTATCCTGAACTATCTGCTTATTCCCATTTTCAGTATCGAAAAACAAATAGCCAAGAAAAACCATGGCCACCAGCGATGCAACCGCTGCAACCGGACGCCAGAGAATCAGCATTTTTTTATGACTTTGTTCCCTGTTTTTCGCTTTTTGAAGTATTTTTTCGGAAAGCTCATCAAAAAATTCGTCCGGCGCCCGATAGGGTAAGTTTTTGCCTACTTCCTTAAATTCATCTATTGGTTCCATTTTTATAGTTTCTGCCTTATTTTCAATTTGCCCGATTATGCATGTTCAATCAAATATTGCCTGACTTTTTCACAAGCATAATGATAATTCGTTTTCAGCGTATTCACCGAAGAATCAAGAATTTGTCCGATTTCTTGGTAGCTCAGTTCATCGTAATAGCGCAGGTTAAAAACAATCCTTTGCTTTTCCGGAAGCCTCATGATAGCCTGTTGAAATTTAATCAGCATCACTTCACTGTTTTCGGTATCGTTTCCTGAAATGTCTCCAAGCATTTTATCGGTAATTAATTCTGCATTTTTCAACCAGTTCTTATTTTTCCTGAAATGTTTGGTGCATTCGTTGGTTGCAATCCGGTAAAGCCAGGTATAAATACTGCTTTCACCTTTAAATGAACCGGCAAACCGGTAAACATTGATGAATGTCTCCTGTAAAATATCCTCTGCATCTTCATGCGACACCACCAATCTCCTGATATGCCAGTAAAGTGGCTTTTTGTAGGTATCCATCAGTTGCAAAAAGCCTTTATCTTTCGAAGCCGGGTTTTTGATCAAAGAAAATAAATATACATCAGACGTTTCGTTCATTAATCGGTTCATGGATCATTGTTACGCTTTGGATGTTAAAAGCAGTCGAAGGTTAAATTTGAAGGTCAGTAATTTTTCGAAAAATATAGCTATTTTTATAAAAAAAGAGATTCCTGAATTTAACTTTTATGCATTATCAGCTTCTTAAAGGTAAATCAATTAATTCCTAAAAAATCTGCCATTATGAAACATGTAAAAATTTTATTCACTTTATGTCTGATGTTTATTGCATTTGATTCATGTCAGAAAGATGGGATTACTCCTGCTTTTGATGAAGTTTTATTAAGCCAGCAGGAAACCCAGGCCGAAGAAACTCTTAATGATCTGGATATTCTGGTTGATGATGCCATAAATTTGAATTTCGGATTTCTCAAATCCGGAACCATAGTTAATTCGTTTTACCTCGGCGATTGTCCGGTTGTAACAGTAAATAAAACTGACAATCCGCAGGTGATGACCATTGATTTTGGGACTTCATGTACAGGAAGAGATGGCAAAAAGCGTTCAGGAAAAATCGTAGTAACCTGCACCGCATTCAATACATTCCCTTCGGTTCGGGACAAATCGTTTGAAAACTACTTTGTTGACGGTAAAAAAATTGAAGGAAAAATTACTAAAACCATTTCCAAAGATCAGGTCAACAATATCAGGACCGCCGTGCTTACCGAAAACGTTACCATCACTTTTCCCAATGGCGAAGGAACAGCCAAAAGAGTTGCCAACCTGACCCGTCAGTATCAGATGAACAATCTGGCAAATAAGGAAGATAATCAGGTTGTAAGCTGGGGATCTGTTGAATTTACAAAGGTTTCAGGAGTTAAAGTAAGCAAGGCAATTTCCGATAAAACGCCGTTGGTTTTTAAAGCCTCGTGCCACCATATTGTAAGCGGTATCGTTTCATTTTCAAATTCCAACGACCGCAAGTGGTCCATCGACTATGGAAATGGCGAATGCGACAACAAAGCCGTGCTTACAAAAGGGGACATAACAAAGGAAATTAAAATCCCTTAACATTCAACCGAAAAGTATTTTAACCTTTTCTGAACAGCAAATCAGAGGAATGCCATCCGGATTTTTTGAATGGCATTCCTGTTTTCCGGAACACAATTTCAAATTTTTCGTCAATTCAAACACTTGCATTTCTCCTGAATTTTTCAATCCTGGCCAGAATTTTTTCTAGGTTCTGAAAAACTAATTACTATATTTGCCCTCGCAAAAAGATACGGGTGTAGCTCAGTTGGTAGAGCATCGGTCTCCAAAACCGAGTGTCGGGCGTTCGAGTCGCTCCTCCCGTGCAAAAGCTGCTCATTCGGGCAGCTTTTTTGTTTTGAGGAAAGTCTTTGGTATCTTCAACCCAAATAAAAACAGAAATGACAGTTGATCTTTTTATACCCTGTTTTATTGATCAGATTTATCCTGATACTGCTTTTAATACGGTAAAATTACTCCGGAAGGCTGGACTGGATGTGAATTACAATCCGGAGCAAACCTGCTGCGGACAACCTGCATTCAACAGCGGATACTGGGACGAAACCAAAACTTTAGCGAAGAAATTCATCCGCGATTTTCCGAACGACAGGCACATCGTCAGTCCGTCGGCATCGTGTACCGGGTTCATTAAAAACTATTATCCCGATCTGTTTAAAAATGGGCAAACCGGTTTTGAAGATTATCTGCGATTGAACCGAAACCTGTTTGAACTGACTGACTACCTGGTGAACCATTTAAAATTTACTGATTTTGGAGCTGAGTTTCCGCACAAGGTTTGTTACCACGATGCCTGCACCGCATTGCGCGAGTACGGTATCCGTCAGGAACCTCGTTTGTTGTTGTCGAAAGTTAAAGGTTTGGAATTGGTAGAAATGGAAGACACCGAAACCTGTTGCGGATTCGGAGGTACTTTTGCTGCAAAATTCATCGCGATTTCAACCGCTATGACCGAACAAAAAGTAGAGAATGCGTTGAAAACCGGAGCTGAATACATTATTTCAACCGAGTCGTCGTGCATTATGAACCTGGAAGGATACATCCTGAAAAATAAATTACCCATCAAACCCATTCACATCGCCGACATATTGGCTTCGGGATGGGAAGGACGATGATTAACGATTGAAGATTACAATACTCCGTTAGATTTTAAGC
>DMSQ01000028.1 GCA_003457135.1 Prolixibacteraceae bacterium | reverse complement strand
GACGGTAATGGTGGGGTGGATACGTCAATTAAGCAGCATACCATTTTAACACACTTATCATTGGAAAGCAATTTGGAAATCAGATTGCTTTCTTTTTTTGTTTAAACACCTGATGGGTCAATACTTCCAGATCGTTGTAGTGGAGCGATTCGCGGTGGGTAATGTTAATCAGTTAAACAACGATTGAGCTTTTCTTGGTATTGAGAATAAACCAAAATATCTTGGAAAAAGGAAAATTCAGGTAGCATTATTTATGATTCTTTTTATTTCGTTAATAAAATCTGTCATTTCGATTAATAATGACTCAACCTCTATGTCATTTTCTGCAATCATGCGTGTAATCCATTTGAAAGTGCATTAACAAAAATTGGTTGCTTCCCCCGCAATGTCGATAATTCTGATTCGCTCATGATGTGAGCATCTGTTAAAATGCCATACTTTAAATCAATTTCATAACAAATATCAGATATTTCTCGTTCAGTTTTCCAATCTGCTTTTTGATTCATAATAATTAAGAAATCATAATCAGAATCTTTATGAGCCTTTCCGTAAGCCTGAGATCCGAAAAGCACAACGTCCTTCAAATTATCAGAGAATCTGGATTTCAACAGACTACTCAGGTCATTAAGCACAACTTCTTTATGTATTCTCATGGCATTACTTTTATTCAAAGATATAAAATCCTGTGAATTATTAATTAACGGTTAATAGGCATCAAGGCTTTGAGAGTAGCTTAGAATTGCAGGTTTTTCATTCATAATTTAACCTTGCAATCAGTTATTCCGGCTGCGATTTGTAATACCTCCGGAACAGTACTTTTTTCAGATCGCGGAAGATGACCTGATGGGCCAGCACTTCCAGATCGTTGTAGTGGGGCAATTCGCGGTGGGTCTTTTCAATTTCATGTTCGGTAATGTCAACCTGGTACAAAACGGCCATTAACCGGTTGTAATCTTTATCGAGGTAAACCGAAATTTGATTAATCAATTGTTCGTGTAACTCGTGATAAGCATTTTCTACATTTCCGGAGAATGAGATTTCTATACCAAACATGCCAAAATCTTTCATGATTTGCTGTGCTGTTTCCAGAATAATATCTTCTTTATTCAGAAAATAACTGATGTTACTGTTTTGCAGGTTGGGTAAATGCATACTACAGTTGTTTGAAAAAGTCGTTTCCTTTATCGTCAACAATAATAAATGCAGGGAAATTTTCGACACGGATTTTGCGGATGGCTTCCATTCCCAGTTCTTCAAAATCAATCACCTCACTCGATTTGATGCTAACTTTTGCCAGGATTGCAGCCGGTCCGCCAATAGAACCGAGGTAGAAACCACCATGTTTTTTACAGGCATCGGTCACCTGTTGGGTTCGGTTTCCTTTGGCCAGCATGATCATTGAACCTCCACGGCTCATGAAGAAATCAACATAGGGATCCATGCGCCCGGCAGTGGTTGGCCCGAAACTACCGGAAGCCATTCCTTTCGGTGTTTTGGCAGGTCCGGCATAATAAACCGGGTATCTTTTCAAATATTCAGGCATTGGTTCGCCTGAATCAAGCATTTCTTTCAGACGGGCATGAGCCATATCGCGTGCTACAATCAATGTTCCTGAAAGGTTCAAGCGGGTTTTGACCGGGTATTGTGATAATTTTTTCAGCACCTCTGCCATCGGCTGATCCAGATCAATGTCAATTGCAGGTTTCATACTAGGAGCCTTTGACGGAAGAAAACGGGCCGGGTTACGTTCCAGTTCTTCAAGGAAAATACCGTCTTCGGTAATTTTTGCCTTGATGTTGCGGTCGGCTGAACAACTTACGCCAAGTCCAACAGGACAAGAAGCAGCATGGCGCGGTAAACGGATTACCCTCACATCGTGAACAAAGTATTTACCTCCGAACTGGGCGCCGAGGCCACATTCCCATGCAATTTTTTCAATCTTCTTTTCCCATTCCAGATCGCGAAAAGCCTGTCCACCTTCGTTTCCTTCGGTTGGCAGATGATCCAAATATCCGGCAGAAGCTTTTTTAACGGTTGCCAAAGTTGCTTCGGCTGATGTACCTCCAATAACGACGGCCAAATGATAGGGTGGACAAGCTGAAGTGCCCAGATCCATGATTTTGTCTTTGATGAATTTGGTCAGGTTTTCTTCGGTCAACAATGATTTGGTCTGCTGATACAGGTAAGTTTTGTTGCCGGAACCTCCCCCTTTGGTTATAAACAGAAATTCGTAGGTATTGCCTTTTTCTGAATAAATATCAATCTGTGCAGGCAGGTTTGTTCCGGTATTTTTTTCGTCCATCATGGTTAACGGAACCACTTGCGAATATCGTAAGTTGCGGTCCTGATAGGTGTTGAAAATGCCTTTTGAAAGGAACTCAGCATCATTTACGCCTGTATATACATCTTCGCCCTTTTTCCCCATAACAATAGCAGTGCCTGTATCCTGGCAGGTGGGCAATTCACCTTCAGCAGAAACTACCTGGTTCATCAACATCGTATGGGCCACAAAACGGTCGTTATCGGTTGCTTCCGGATCTTTCAGGATTAAAGCCAGTTTTTCGAGATGAGATGCCCGCAGATAAAATGAAACGTCGGCAAAAGCTTCTTTGGCCAGCAATTCAAGCCCTTCAGGAGCAATTTTCAAAATATTACGTCCATCAAACTCAACAGTTGATACAAAATCTTTAGTCAGAAGACGATACGTCGTGGTATCCTTCTTAATCGGAAATGGTTTTTGATAAGCGAATTTTAACATTTTCCTGTAATGTAAATGAGTGATTAATTGATGTCATTCAGATCAAACCATAAGGTTTTAAACGTAAAAAATATAGTTATCAGGTCAGGCTATGATTTTTCTTTCTCCGGAAAAAGAGCAGAAAACACCACGCTAAGTATTAATGTTGTAGCTATGAAATACAATGAATAAGATGGTTTAAAGCCGATTTCTTCGAGCCAGGTATGAGCAAGTAGTTTCACTCCGACAAATATGAGCAATACACTTACACCAATATTCAGAAACCGGAATTTATCAATCATATTAGCCAACAGGAAAAACAGGGAGCGAAGTCCGATAATGGCGAAAATATTGGAAAAGAACACTACGAATGGATCGAGCGATACCGAAAAAACTGCTGGTATCGAATCGAGCGCAAAAATGACATCAGTAAATTCGACCAAAACCAAAACCAGCATTAATGGTGTAAAATAAACCTTTTTGTGGTGATTAAAGGCAAACTTATCGCCATGATATTCCTTTGATATATTCAGATATTTCGATAAAAATTTGACAATGGCATAATCGTGCGGATCTTTAACATGACCGTCTTTTTTAGCCAGGATTTTAATTCCCTGAAATACCAGGAATGCGCCAAAAATGTATAACACCCACTCGAAACGATGAATCAGGGCAGCACCGGCAAAAATGAAAATAAACCGTAAAACAATAGCGCCTAAAACACCCCAGAACAGTACTGTTTTGTAATTTTTCTGCGGAACCGAGAAACCCTGAAGGATCATCAGGATCACGAAAACATTATCTACCGAAAGAGTCTGTTCAATGAAATAACCTGCCAGATAACTCATTGACATGTGTGCGCGGTATTCACCCAACATTCCTTCAAAATCAGTCAGCCGGAACCTCAATTCCGGAGCATATCTGCTAACAACATCTGTTAACTCTGCCTGCGTTTCAATTCCGTGCAGCATGTGACCATAAAACCGAAGAAACACATAAAAGCCCATCGAAAGCGCAACCCAAACACTTGTCCAACCCAGTGCTTCTTTGGTCGAAACAATGTGTGAATGTCTTCCAACAACCAATAAATCAATCATTAACACAAAAATGATCAACAACAAAAAACCACCCATTAATATTACTTCTGTGGACATAATATTCAATTAACTTTTGTTACACCACCTGAAACCACAAATTTCATCACTTCTGACGGGCTTAATCCAATCAACTTTACTGATTTTTCCGGGACAATGTACAACTCGCCAGAAAAGTTGTACGAATGTGGAAAATAAACTGCAACCATCTCATTCAGGCCAAATTCACTGAGATTTTTCTCAGTTACAAACCCCAGTTTCCATAAATTGTTTTCCTGATTCATACAAACTATGACCGGAACATTGAATTTTTTCTCTTTACCTACAAATGCTGTGAACAAATCGTTCAGCGAAGTGTAAATAACATTAAGGAGAGGGGCACGGGCAAGCAGCCTTTTGGTAAAACTGATGAATGGCCGGGCAATAATAGTTTGTCCGATTAGTCCTAACAAAGTCAGGGAAATAAACAAAAGAACAATTCCGATACCCGGAATATCTAATTGAAAATGCTTTTTTAACGGATCCCCAATTAAACGATCAACGTAATTAAACATCAGGAAAACCGTATAAAGTGTCACCGCCAAAGGCCCGGAAAACAATAAGCCCTGAAGAAAATATTTAAAAAGCCGTTTCATATTTTTTTTTGTGAAAGATACGACTTTTACCGATCTCATCGAAGGAGGAACAATATATGAGTTTTAAATAATTATTATCTATGTCGTAAACATTCCGCTTGTCTAAATTGTATTTAATCAAAAAAGAAAATGATGAAACGCAAATTGATAGGGATCTTGACCTTTTTGTCAATGATTGTCAATGCACAGGACATTAACAAGCAAAAAAAAGATACTTCTATGAAATTCAATGAATTGAATGCATTTGAAAAGTCGGTTATTGAGGGTAAAGGAACGGAAAGGCCTTTCACAGGGATCTATTATAAATTCGAAGAAAAAGGAACTTATTTGTGCAGGAAATGCAATGCCCCACTCTACCGCTCAACCGATAAGTTTGACGCGCATTGTGGGTGGCCGAGTTTTGACGATGAAATAAAGGGCGCAGTGAAACGGACCACAGATTCCGACGGCCGGAGGACTGAAATAACCTGTGCCAAATGTGGAGGCCATTTGGGTCATGTTTTTATAGGCGAAGGACTCACCTCAAAAAATACCCGGCATTGTGTAAATTCAGTTTCACTGAATTTTGTCGCCGATCCTAAAAAATAAAATCATCCGGATGCGCCAATTTTGAAAATTGACTTTCCGGATGATTTATGATATTACCCTAATTGTAAAAGTTCAAATAACAACTTGTAAATTATTTCTTTTCAACGAGTTTTAATCCTTCCAAATAATATACAGGCACATATCCTTCGGTACTTTCAGCAAGTTGCCGGTTCATTTCCTCCAGCTTCTTTTCCTGATTGACGCTATCGTGTTTACCACCGTCAACATCATGTAGTTTTGGGCCGTCGTGACCTAATGCATGTCCGATATTGGCCGATTCGCCAGCTGCAGCAGCTTTTTCCATTTCAACCAGATCTTCTTCCTCCAGTTTTACTTCCTGAAGAATACCGCTAACCTGGATATCGCTTCCCAATTGTTCTTGCGAAAACGAACCGATCTTTCCGGCTTCAATCCGAATACTGATGTCTTCGGTACTTCCCATCACAAAACAACGGGCACCGCTTTCCTTGCAGACATGTGTAACCGTCCCTTTTACCGTCACTTCTTTTCCTACCAGGTCCTTCCCCTGGGCCAACAATTCATCAACAGTTAAAACAACCAATTCAGCCGATTTTTCTTCTTTTTTCTGTTTGTTCTGATTGGAACAAGACAACAATACTGATAAGCAAAAAATTAGGATCAATGATTTTTTCATCGTAATATGGATTAAAGATTATACAATCAGGATAAATAGAACAAAATAATTGCCAATGGAATTACAACTCCGAAGCTGGTCAGCCAAAGCCCGCGGCCTTTTATTCCATTTTTGCCTTTCAATAAAAAAAGACCTGAAATAGCAACAAACAACAAGAAAACAGCCATCGCATCCGAAATCCAAATCCAAAGATTACCGGTTTGCGCCAGGTGAATTTTATTGATTTGGAAAAAGAAAGGTCGTTTTTTCAAGATTTCGAGTTCGGCCAACCCTTTCTGAGGGTTGTAAATGACGGTTCCTTCTTCAACAAAAATTTTAATATTTCCACTTTTGGTCACAAAGTGCTTCTTATATACCGGACTGAATTCAAATTGATCCAGCAACGACTGTATTTCGTCTTTATTAAGGTCAGTACGATCTGAAAATGGAATAGTAAGTTCTTCTGAAATAAGAAAATAATGAGGGTTCCAGTCTTGCCGATGGTTTAGTGCAATGCCCGAAACAGTATAAATAAAGGTAATACCAACCACAAAATAACCAAAATCCCGATGCAATGACCGTAATGTTTTTCTAATGTTCATCCAAAATTATTTTAGTTTGAAGATTGGCTATAACAAAAAATCCACTGTTTAAATAAAATGAGTACGAAACCGTTACAAAACGATATGCAATCAATTTCCTGAAATTCAAATTAAAGTTAAATTGGATTAACAGACAAGGAGTAAAATCATTCATTTCGACATCCAATTCATTTTTTTTTGGAATTCCACTATTCCAATTTTGAAAATGATAAGGAGTGAAAGTTATTTTACAGCAACCGAAAGAAAATATCAGGAATGGCGTTCTTTATGAACAAAGTGGTAAACCTCTTCAAATGTTTTTGCTTCCATCAGGTCAGAACGTAATTTTGCTGCATTGGCAAAATCGCTGGTGTAAATCTTATAAAAGCGTTTCAGGATATTGAGGTTCTTTTTTCTACCCCAATTTTGCTCAAATAATTGGGTATGAAGCAACAACTGATTCAGTTTCTCTGATTTTGAAGCAGGCAAATGTGGAGGATTAAAAAACCATGGATTTTGAAAAATTCCCCGTCCAATCATAACTCCGTCAATTTTGTAATTGTTGCATAGCTCTATTCCGTGTGAAACAGATGAAACATCTCCATTTCCCAAAAATCTGGTTCCGGGATGAATGCGGTCCCTGATCCGCGCACCTTTTGATATTTCCTCCCAATCTGCCAGTCCGTCAGATTGTTGCTTCTGGGTACGTCCATGCAGAATGATTGCAGCAGGTTTGGTTTCCATCAGATGTTCGATCCAGACTTCGGTATCATGTGCTTGGATGCCTGTTCTGGTTTTGACAGAAACCGGCAAATGAGTGGCCTCCTTAGTGGCCAGTATGATTTCCTTAGCAAGGCTTGGTTCATTTATCAAAGCCGAACAGCAGCCGTTTTTCACTATATTTTTAACCGGACAACCCATGTTAATATCCAGACCATCAAACTCATATTCCGAGGTAATTTCGCGGGCAATTTTATGAAACAATTCTGGTTTTTTGCCCCAAATCTGGGCAACAAGCCTGATGTTCTTCTGTTTCAATAATTGCTTTTCCGATTCGCTGACTAACAACCTCTCTCCTACCCTGATTCTTCCAACCGGATGATTCATTCCATCAACCGATGTAAATTCAGTAAAAAGAACATGAAGATATTGAGGATCAGAAAGCCCCGCAACAATTTCCCGAAATGAGGTTTCTGTTACATCTTCCATAGGCGCTAATGCAAACATTGGTTTCTGAAGGGTTTCCCAAAAATTAGACATATTACTTTACTGGTTATTATTCTTTTTCAGGATTACAACCGGTAAAAGTATTATTTTTTGCCAGGAGAAAGCTTTTCCGGTAGATATGGCGGTTTCCGAATTTGCGATTTGCCTGCAGTCTGTAAAGCTGTTTTTCCAATACAGGAGTATTCTTAATGGTGCAGCATGCTGAAGAACAACATTTTTCATACTTTTCAGCACATTCGTGACATTGGATAAGCAACAAGTGGCAGAGTTCGTTGGCACAATTCACATGGTCGTCACAGGGATTTCCACATTGATGGCAATGCGAAATGATCTGACCGTTTACCGATTCACCTAACCGCTCATCAAATACAAAATTTTTTCCGATGAAATTCGACTCCAGTTTGAGCTGCTTAATTTTACGGGCATATTCCAGAATTCCACCATGAAGCTGGTTCACATCCTTAAAACCATGATGTTTCAAATAAGCGCTTGCCTTTTCACAACGAATACCTCCGGTACAGTAGAGTAATATTTTTTTGTCTTTCTGGTCAGTGAGCATATCTTTTACCAGGACCATTTCTTCACGGAAAGTATCAACTTCCGGACACAGAGCTCCTTTAAAATGACCAATTTCCGATTCGTAATGATTCCTCATATCAACCACAATATGCTTACCTGATTCAACCAAAGAATGAAATTCCTCAGCCTCCAAATGATTGCCTACATTGGTCACATCAAATGTATCGTCGCTGAGCCCATCTGCAACTAATTTAGCTTTAACCTTGATGGTAAGTTTGTAATAAGATTTTCCATTGTCCACAATGGCATATTTGATCGGAATCCGGTCGAATATTTGATATCGGAGCAACGATTCGTGAAAAGCTTCCATATTTGATTCCGGAACACTCATTTGAGCATTAATTCCTTCCCTGGCAATATAAATCCTTCCGAAGCAGTTTAATCCTGACCAATCTTTATACAACTGATCTCTAAATTCAGTTGGAGATTCAAGTATAAAATACCGATAAAATGAGATCGTCTTACGAGCATAAGTTTCATTCATTAAATTGGATTTTAAAACCTTTGCATCAACTATGTTATATAAGCGTGTCAACTGTTTTTTGTGCAAATGTAATAAACCAAAACACAAATTAAGACATTGATGTCTGAATATACGTTATCAATGGCTGGTTTTGCCATTGATAGTACTTATCTTCATTTCCCGCGTGTAATGCGCGATCTGATATTATAAAACATATTCCTAAAATATAACTCCTGAAAAACAGTGATTTACAATACTAACTATTTTTAACATTATCCAACATTATTAAATTTTTAAAAAATATTAAAAGGAGTTCTCAAATAACTATTATATTAGCATCGCGGTTCTATAGAATAGAAAACCTTTTCTCTTTTAACCAAATATCTATTTTCCGATCGAACTAAACTAAAATTGGAACAAAGGATTATCATAAAATGGTAATCCTTTTCCTTTTGGATCGAATTTTTTCAAACTCATGGTCTGGCACAAAAAAAAATCAACCGGATAATTATCCGGTTGATCGTATATTGGAACTGAAAATAGCAGCAAAACATTTATGTATTTAAATCATCAAATTCGAGTTTGGTATAGTCTTTTGAAGTGCTCACATTTTCAAGAACCCGTTCTTCCTTGTTTTGATAGTTTTCCAAATCAGCCCGACTTTCAAAATCATCTTGCTGATTTTGATCAATATAAGTAACTACCTCTTGTAATCCATCCATAAACTTTTCAAAATCTTCTTTATACAGAAAAATTTTGTGTTTTTCAAAATGGAAGCTTCCATCCTGTTCGAATCGTTTTTTACTTTCAGTAATGGTCAGGTAAAATTCATCTCTTCTCGTTGATTTCACATCGAAAAAATAGGTTCTTTTCCCTGCCCTGACAGCTACAGAATATATTTCTTCCTTGAATTTGCTGTCATTCTCTAAACGATCCTCATTTTTTTCCATTTCTTCCATCATGCTCTTATAAAGTTTATTCCGTTCTTGTTTTTTCAAAAATAGGCAAAAATAATGAGAATTTAAAAAAAATGTTAACAAACACGTGAACATAAATTACATTGGATGATAAGCAAATATATACCTGAATCAGGATATAAATTCCGGTATCAAATTATTCAGATTCAGTGTGAGCATTATTTAGCTGTATTGTATTTTGCGGCTTCAGGTAAAAATTGTCTGATTGCTTCAATTCTATTTTGCTCAACCGGGTGAGTACTTAAAAATTCAGGCGTTTTTCCTGAAGAATTTGCTGCCATTCGTTCCCAAAAAGCTATGGCTTCCTTGGGATCATATCCTGCAATAGCCATGAAAATCAGGCCAAGCTTGTCTCCTTCGTATTCGTGCTGCCGCGAATAAGGTAACATTACCCCAACCTGTGTCCCCAGTCCGTAGGCTGTTTGCCAGATGGCCTGAGTTTGTTCCGGCTTGGTTTTGATTGCTTCCGAAAGTGCAATACCTCCAAATTGAACCAACATTTGCTGACTCATCCGTTCGTTACCATGCCGTGCAACGGCATGCGCAATTTCGTGACCCATAACTACTGCAACACCCGCATCATTTTTTGTCAGTGGTAATATTCCGGTATAAAATACAACCTTTCCACCGGGCATGCACCAGGCATTGGGCACCATATTTTCCACCAGGTTAAACTCCCATTTGAAATCTGCAATACGGTCCTTAAATCCGTTTTCATTCAGGTATTTTTCGACGGCTACCGACATCCGGGCTCCAACCCGCTTTATTATATCCGTCTGTTCTTTGCTGGTTGATAGTTTATTCTCCTTTAAGAACTGACTGTAATTGGTTAAACTCATTTCCACCATGTTCGATTCCGGCAGAAGGCTTACCTGCTTTCGTCCGATTAGCGGCACAGTGCTACATGCCTGAATGAACAGCGCCAATGATAAAAAGCCGACTTTGCTTAGATTCATGTTTATTTTGAGTTTCATAAATTTCATAGTTTTATATGTTACGACTGGCTGCCAATAAAGTATTTTGCAGGAGCGAAACCCTGGTCATTGGCCCAACGCCGCCAGGTACCGGGGTAATGTATGAGCACTTGGGAGCTACTTCATCAAATTTTACATCTCCCTTTAAACGCCAGCCTGATTTGGTATCGGGTGCATTTACCCGCGTGGTTCCAACATCAATGACCACAGCTCCTTCTTTGACCATATCGGCTTTAATAAATTCAGGAGAGCCAAGCGCTGCAATCAGGATGTCGGCTTCAGCACAAACCTGCTTCAGATTTTTTGTCTGGCTGTGGGCAACGGTAACTGTAGCATTTACAGCCTTTTGAGACATTAAAATACTCAATGGCCGGCCAACAATATTGCTCCGCCCGACTATGACACAATTCTTTCCTGAAGTTGGTATCTGGTATCGCTTAAGCAGTTCAACAATACCGAAAGGAGTAGCCGATAAAAATGCCGGTAACCCGAGCACCAAACGCCCAACATTTTCAGGATGAAATCCATCCACATCTTTTCTGGCATCAATCGCTTCAATTACTTTTTGCTCTGAAATGTGTTTCGGAAGAGGAAGCTGAACGATAAACCCATCCAGATCATCGTCGTTGTTTAATTCATGAACCTTAGCGATAAGCTCCGGTTCAGTCACATCGTCTTCGAAACGTATAAGCGTTGAACGAAAACCAACTTCTTCACAATCTTTAATTTTGAAGGCCACATAGGTTTCGCTGCCGCCATCATGACCAATCAAAACAGCAGCCAGATGGGGAGGCCTTTTGCCCGTTGAAACAATCAGTTTAACTGCTTCGGCAATTTCCTTTTTGATTTCGTCCGCTGTTTTTTTTCCGTCAATTAATATCATTGGTAAATTTTTATCCGGTTATCTTTTCTGGCCCATATTTCCCATCATCCGTTTCATGTTATTTCCCTGCGAAACAACACGCATCATCTTTCGGGTTTCAGCAAACTGCTTGATCAACCTGTTAACTTCCTGAATATTAGTGCCTGATCCATCAGCAATCCTTTTCCTGCGCGAACCATTCAATAAGCTGGGATCTTCACGTTCGGCCAGTGTCATCGAAAAAATAATAGCTTCGATGTGTTTAAACGCGTCATCTTCTATCTGAACATCTTTTAAGGCCTTTCCCATTCCGGGAATCATGGTTGCCAGATCCTTCAGGTTACCCATTTTTTTAATCTGCTGAATTTGTTTCAGGAAGTCAGTAAAACTGAACTGGTCTTTAGCCAGTTTTTTCTGAAGTTTCCTTGCTTCATCTTCATCAAAGTGTTCCTGCGCTTTCTCCACCAGTGAAACGATATCGCCCATTCCCAAAATACGGTCGGCCATACGTTCAGGGTGAAAATTGTCAAGCGCCTCCAGCTTTTCACCCGTACCAACAAATTTAATTGGCTTATCAACCACCGCGCGTATCGAAATTGCAGCCCCACCACGTGTATCACCGTCCAGTTTGGTGAGTACGACACCGTCGAAATCAAGCCTGTCGTTAAACTCTTTGGCAGTATTAACGGCGTCCTGCCCGGTCATAGCATCTACGACAAATAAAATTTCGTGAGGTTTTACCGCATCTTTGACCGCACTGATTTCGTTCATCATTTGCTGATCAATAGCTAAACGGCCGGCAGTATCAATGATAACAACATCATTTCCCTGTAATTTGGCCTGCCTGATAGCATCCAATGCAATTTTTACCGGATTGAGGTTGCCATCTTCAGAATAAACAGGAACATTTATTTGCTGTCCGAGAATTTTAAGCTGTTCGATTGCAGCAGGCCGGTAAACATCGCAGGCAACAAGTAATGGGTGACGCCCTTTTTTGCTTTTCAGCATTTTGGCCAATTTCCCTGAGAAAGTGGTTTTTCCCGATCCCTGCAAACCGGCGATGAGAATAACCGAAGGATTTCCTTTTAAATTGATATCAACAAATTTTCCTCCCATCAATTCAGCCAATTCGTCGTGCACGATTTTTACCATCAACTGACCTGGCTTAATCGAGTTTAATACATCCATACCCAATGCCTTTTTACGGACATTCTCGGTGAATGATTTGGCTATCTTAAAGTTAACATCGGCATCGAGCAAAGCGCGGCGAACTTCTTTCAAAGTTTCGGCAACATTGATTTCGGTTATTTTCCCCTGACCTTTCAGAAGTTTAAATGACCGTTCCAGCTTTTCGTTCAGATTCTCAAACATATCTATTAAAAAAAAATTCATTAAAAAAAACTTCTGCAAAAATATAAAAATATGCCAAAGCGATCTTTAAACTTTTAATTTTAAAATTTATTGATTTGGAGGGTTACCTTTTCTGTATTTATAGAATAAACTGATGTAATAAGTATAGTTTGTATTTGATAGCAGAAAGAATGGGAGAAAATTATTCAAACTATTACGGTCTTTTATTCAATTGTCCTTTTGGAAGTGAACTTATTGAATGTGCACTTAAAAAAATGAGACAACAAACTGCTAAAGAAAGTATAAATTATTTTGAAGCTCTGACATTTATTGAAAGAAATGTTTTAATCAAACAGCATCATCATTGCCTTTCAGTCAGAGAAAACAAGTCCCTTTTTCACGAATCGCAATAATGTAGATTATTGGGGAGCCGCCAGGCTCCCTTCTACTTTTTATAAGGTTCAGAATCCAAAAAAAAAAATAAGTTTCAAAGTTATTTGTTATATTTATTCGTGCTAAAATTTACAATCCCATAGGTATGAGTGTTTATAACAGATGTCGGATAACTAAAAACCAAAATTGAAAATTTTTATCAAATATATGGTTTCGATGCGCTGCAAAATGGTGGTGAAATCTGAGTTGGATAAGCTAGGCCTCCATTATGGAAAGATTGAATTAGGCGAAGTCGAGATCATGGAGAATATTAATGAAGAACAGTTCGACCAGCTTAAATACAGATTATTACAATCAGGCCTTGAGCTGATGGACAATCAAAAATCTATTCTGATTGAAAGGATCAAAAATACAATAGTAGAAAAGGTACATTATTCTAATGAACTCTCCGGAATTATTTTTTCTGAATACATCAGTGATAAACTCAAGCACGACTATAACTACCTGGCCAGTCTTTTTTCAGAAGTAACCGGAATTACCATCGAACACTTCATTATTTCCCATAAAATTGAACGGGTAAAAGAATTGCTGATCTATGACGAACTCAGTCTTACCGAAATTTCATATAAATTGAATTACAGCAGTGTTTCCCATTTATCCAACCAGTTTAAAAAAGTTACCGGATTAAATCCTACTTTCTTTAAGAGCCTCAGAATGAAAAGAGTTACTCCGCCCGATGGTAGGTAAACCGTACAAACTACTGTTAAATGTGTGAATGATGTAAATCTTTTCGAAAATTGTGTAATACATCTGGCTTGAGCTCTATCTAACTTTCATTCATAAATAATTTGTTTATGAATGTATTATTAGTATATCCGCAATACCCCGATTCTTTTTGGAGTTTTAAACATGTTATGCGGTTTATTGCCAAGAAAGCCACTGTGCCGCCTCTTGGATTAATCACCGTTTCGGCCATGCTTCCGAAAAACTGGCATAAAAAACTCGTTGACCTCAATGTTACAACTCTTCAGGTAAAAGATATCCTTTGGGCCGATTATGTTTTCATTAGCGCTATGTACATACAAAGGGAATCGGTGAACAAAATTATTGAACTTTGCCTGAAGTATGAAGTAAAAATTATTGCAGGCGGCCCGCTGTTTACCCAGGAATATGAGGACTATCCGCAAATCAGCCATTTTATTTTAAATGAAGCAGAGATAACGATGCCCCTGTTCCTGAATGACTTAAATGCAGGAAAGAAACCTGAAAAAGTGTATAAAACCAATGATTTTGCCGATATAACCAAATCACCGGTTCCCGATTACTGTCTGTTATCAATAAAGGACTATGTTACCATGAATATTCAGGTTTCGCGCGGTTGCCCTTTCTCCTGCGATTTTTGTGAAATAACTTCTCTTTTGGGCCACAGGGTAAGGATGAAAAATACCAGTCAGATTATTGAAGAGCTTGAAATCCTTTACCATTTGAATTGGCGTGGACCCATATTAATTGTTGACGATAACTTTATAGGGAACAAATACCAGGTCAAAAACAACTTGCTCCCGGCCATGAAAAAATGGATGCAAAACCATAAATATCCGTTTACATTTAACATTCAATCCTCCATTAATTTGGCTGATGATGAAAAACTGATGTCGTTAATGACCGAAACAGGGTTTACGTCCACCTTTGTTGGTATTGAAACTCCCGACGAAAAATCACTTCAGGAATGCAACAAAGGACAGAACAAAAACAGGGACCTGCTCGAAAGCGTAAAAAAAATGCAAAATTCCGGATTACAGGTTTCGGGCGGATTTATTGTAGGATTTGACTCAGATACTCCGACTGTTTTTCAGAAACAGATTGATTTTATACAGCAAAGTGGTATTGTTTCGGCCATGGTTGGTTTGTTAAACGCCCCCAAAAATACGGTACTTTACAAACGGCTTAAAGCCGAAAACAGGTTAACCTCCGAATCATCGGGGAACAACACCGACTCATCCATGAATTTTGTCCCTGTAATGAACCACCAGGAGCTTTTGGATGGATATAAAAAGATCATACAGAATATCTATTCCGCAAAACCATACTACAAAAGAATCCGGCAGTTTTTGCTGAATTACAAAAAGCTTCATGCCGGGCGGCAAACCAGGGATTTTCCCTTTCTCCTTGGTTTTATAAAATCGGTAATTATTATTGGGATTGTAAGTAAAGGCAGAAGTGAATATTGGAAACTTCTGATCTGGACCCTTTTCAGGCGACCGGCGCTAATCACTGATGCGCTTACTTTTTCAGTGTATGGTTATCATTTCAGGACTATATATGGATTAAATAATAAATTTTAAATCTTAAATTATGAACCAGACTACCGAAACTTCGACCGAAAACAATAAAGTGGTTGTGACTTTTCTCAATCTTTTATTGGCTGATGAGTACGTGCTATATACCAAAACAAGGACTGCACACTGGAACGTTGATGGATCAAACTACTTCGAACTACATGTGTTTTTGGAAAACCAGTATAATATGCTGGACCTGATGATTGATGAAATTGCGGAACAGATCCGGTCACTGGGTCATTATGCGTTGGGCTCACTGAAAGATTTCCTGAGTATGACACAAATTAACGACCAAAGTCAAAATTTCAGAAATTCAGGACAGGTTTTTGAAACGCTCCTAAACGATCACCAAAGGATTATCAGCATTATTAAACATGAATTATCTCCTATATCACAAGTATTTAGTGATCGTGGTACGGCCATTTTCTTAACAGAAATATTGGAGAAGCACAAAAAAATGGCATGGATGATCCGGTTATTCATGTCTAATCCAGAAATTAACGAGAATAGCCAAATTCGAATAAATAACAATCAACCAGCCTTTTATGAAAATTCATCATTATGAAGTAATTTACAAAAATCAAAATATATGAAGCTCTATATTAAGAATATGGTCTGTGACCGTTGTAAAAGAACAGTAAAATCAGAGCTGGATAAGATTGGCATTCAATTTATTAGCGTAAAGATAGGAGAAATAGATACTGAAAAAGTAATAAGCTCAGTTCAGCGTTCACAGTTGGCCGCGGCTTTGAAACAATGTGGATTTGAACTAATTGGCGAAAGCAATAACAAGCTTATTGAAAAGTTAAAAAAGGCGATACTGGATGTGGAGCATTATTCTGATGAAGATTTGAAAATAAGCTTCTCAGATTACATCAGTATGAGTGTTGACCACAACTTTATTTCTCTGAATAAACTATTTGCAGAAATTGAAGGTATAACCATCGAAAAATACATCATCAAACGCAAAATTGACCGGATAAAAGAATTACTGGTTTATGAGGATTTAAATCTTGACGAAATTGCGCGTAAAATGCATTATAGCAGTACGGCAGCATTGACCAATCAGTTTAAACAGCAAACGGGTTTAACACCCTCCCATTTTAAACAACTACGGTTCTGTAAAAACATTATTCCTGAGCTTAATTAATTATCTAACATTCCATCTATTACATGAGAACTAAACAACATGAATTACCAAACAACCTGAAATCTCCCGGAAGCAATCTTCAACATATAAACGGAAGTTCCGAAATAAAGAATCCTATTTCGGGCATTGAAAGTAAAATGGATACTTCGAAGGAAATGTTACTGTTGCGTTTGTCTGAAATGGAAGAAATCAATGATCAGTTAGTAAATCTTTTAGATGAAAGTAGAAAGAAACTATCTGATAGGATTATATTAAATGCTAAATTCCTTTCTATTGTAGCGCATGATTTACGAAATCCCTTCAATTCCATTATTGGTATTTTGGATTTATTAGCTGAAAATATGGAGGATTACAACAAAGCTGAATTGGAAAAACTGATTCATATTGCTTCCAATTCAGCAGTCCGGACACTGGAGCTTCTCGATAACCTTCTGAAATGGTCAGTTTCACAAAACACCGAGAGTAACTTCAATCCGGTTAAAATTAATTTGCGCGAATTGGTTATCAATGAATTTGAGAGTTTCAATACCTCAGCTACTCTAAAACAAATTACAATGGGTCATTCCATCGGCCATAATACACTTGTAACTGCTGATATTCAAATGGTTCAAACAATTTTCAGAAATCTGATCAGCAATGCAATAAAATATTCGAATAGTGGCGGCGAAATTTACGTAAGTGCAACAGAAGGCAATCAATTTGTCGAAATTGAAGTAAAGGATAACGGCATTGGAATTTCAGAAAATACCAAAAGAAAACTCTTCAAAACAGACGAGTTTCACTCAACACTGGGAACTGATAATGAACATGGTACCGGACTTGGACTTTTGTTTTGCAGGGAATTTATTGAAATGCATGGCGGAAAAATTTGGGTGGAGAGCGAACCAGGCAAAGGAAGCAAATTCAAATTTACTTTGCCGCGTTACATCTAATACATTGATGCCCGTAAATGATATGTTTTAAACCAGGATTATGAAACTAAAATCAGAAATGATGGACAAAGTTAAAAATGAAGTTGGAACTCTTCTAAACAAACTGCTTGCCGACGAATATGTTCTATACACCAAAACCCGCAATGCACATTGGAACGTTACCGGGTCAAACTTTTACGAACTGCATAAGTTTTTCGAAATTCAGCACGATGTATTGGATGTCATGATTGATGACATTGCCGAACGGATCCGTGCTACAGGTCATTTTGCATTGGGCTCACTAAGAGATTTCCTCCGTGTTACCCAGGTGAGTGAAGAGAACAGCGACTTCGGTAATTCAACCCAGATTATTCAAACCCTGATCATTGATCATGAAACGATCCTTCACATCATTCGGAATGATATCATTCCAAATTCCGAAAAAATAAAAGATTATGGCACCATTGATTTTGTGTTGGGTATAATAGAGCAGCACGAAAAAATGCTTTGGATGCTGCGGGCATTCTTAAGCGAACCTTTTTTCAGCGCAATTGATCATATCCGTAATATTTCAGATCAATTTGCCGAAAGGCAAAATTAAAATTTATATTTACACTTAAAAAATGGTGCGTATAGTCTTTATTTGATGCTAATTGTATATGATTCATGATATCCGGAAAACTAAAATCTAAAGTAACCTCAGCAGAAAAACATTCTGAATCGGAAAAAGGCAAGTTTCCAATAGTCTGTATCGGAGCTTCGGCTGGCGGACTGGAAGCTTTGGAGCAATTTTTAGGTCATGTGCCCCCGGATAGCGGAATGGCCTATGTGGTTATCCAACATCTGGATCCAACACAAAAAGGTATGCTGCCCGAATTACTTCAGCGGGTTTCGGGCATGAAAGTTCTTCAGGTGAAAAACCGCATGGCGGTTAAGCCCAACAACGTTTATGTTATTCCGCCCAACAAGAGCATGTCTATCTCAAAAGGAACGCTTCATCTGGTCGAACCGGCTGAAATAAGAGGACTTCGCCTTCCGATTGATTTATTCATGCGTTCACTTGCCGACGACCAGCATAAACATGCCATCGGTGTTATTCTTTCGGGAATGGGCTCCGACGGCAGTTTAGGACTTAGCGCCATAAAAGAACATAACGGGATTGTTATGGTACAGGATCCTGTCACGGCAAAATTCGACAGTATGCCCCTCAATGCTATCAATTCGGTGGCAGCGGATATTGTGGCTCCGGCCAATGAACTGCCTTTAAGTCTCATCAATTTATTAAAACATATTCCTGTAGTTAAATCAGATCAGGGAATAGAGTTTCAAGACAAAAATTCGCTCGAAAGAATCATTTCCCAGTTGCGAATCCATACCGGCAACGACTTTTCATCCTATAAAAAAAACACCATGTATCGCCGGATCGAAAGGCGAATGGGGGTTCATCACATCAGCAAGATTGCTTCGTACGCTAATTTTTTAACTGAAAATCCAAAAGAAGTAGAGATTCTTTTCAAGGAATTAATGATTGGGGTAACTAATTTTTTTCGGGATGCCCCTGTATGGGAAAAGTTGAAAGAGAGTGTTATTCCAAATCTGATTGCCAACCTTCACGAGGGTTCAATTCTGAGGGCTTGGGTGCCTGGATGTTCAACCGGAGAAGAGGCATATTCACTGGCGATGGTTTTTAAAGAAGCGCTCGAAAAAGTAAAACCGCATGGAGGTATCTTGTTGCAGATTTTTGCTACCGATCTCGACAATGAAGCCATAGAAACAGCCAGAAAAGGTATTTTTCCTGCAAATATTACTGCCGATGTATCACCTGAGCGACTGAACCGGTTTTTTACTGCTCAGGATGAAAACTATCTTGTCACAACAGAAATAAGGGAAATGGTTGTATTTGCCCAGCACAACATNNCTCGACATACTTCCCTGCCGTAATCTTTTGATTTACATGGATACGGAGTTGCAAAAGAAAATACTTGGCCTGTTTTATTACAGTATTAATCCTGAAGGAATTGTAATACTTGGAAGCTCAGAAACCCTTGGAACGCAAAGCATTCTTTTTAAATCGGTTGATGATAAATTAAAAATTTACCAACGTTCTTCTACGCTTGTTGCAACCCCCGGATTATTCGATTTTCCTTCTTCTTTTTCCCGATCAAAACTCACCAACATGGAGCAAAAAATGCCAGTAAAATTAACACCAAACATTGAGGAACTTACCGATAAACTGTTACTTCAGCACTTTTCGCCTCCAGGCGTTTTGGTGAACGAAAATGGCGATATTATTTACATCAGCGGACGTACCGGAAAATATCTGGAGCCGGCAGTCGGTAAGGCAAACCTGAATATTTTTGCCATGTTGCGCGAAGGTATTCGCAACGAATTTCCTGGCGCCTTCCGCAAAGCCCTTTTGCAAAAAGAAGTTGTGGTTTTACACAACATGAAAGTAGGTACAAACGGTGGTTCGCAAAACCTGAATGTTACGATTAAACGGATTGATAAACCGGAACCGCTAAACGGTATGGTCATGATTATTTTTACAGATCTGCCCCAGGTTGCTGCCACCGGACTGGATACAAAAAAAGGAAAGGAAACCATCATAAGTATGATGCAATCGGAGTTGGAGGAAGAGTTGCGGAATACCCGCGAAGAGATGCAAAACTCGTTGGAAGAAATGCAGACTTCGCANNACTTCGCAGGAAGAACTGAAATCAACCAACGAAGAATTACAATCAACTAATGAGGAACTTCAGTCAACCAATGAAGAACTTACGAGTTCGAAAGAAGAAATGCAGAGCCTTAATGAAGAACTTCAAACAGTAAACGCTGAACTGCAATCGAAGATTGACGATTATGCGAGGGTGAACAATGATATGAAAAACCTGCTCAACAGCACTGATATTGCAACCCTGTTCCTCGACAAGGATTTAAATATCAGACGTTTCACCCCTCAGGCGACAAAGATTTTTAAACTCATAAAAACCGACATAGGCCGGCAATTGACCGACCTTGTTTCCGATCTGATTTATCCCGGATTGGTTGAAGATGCCAGGGAAGTATTAAAGTCACTGGTTTTCATTAAAAAAGAAATCCCGACCAAAGACAAGCGTTGGTTTTCCATTCGCATCATGCCTTACCGCACCTTCGAAGACCGGATTGACGGGCTGGTTATCACATTCTTCAACATCACCGACATGAAGCAGTTGGAAGCACAATTGCACGAAAATGATCAGATGCATCAATTAATCCTGAATTCATCGTCAGATGTAATCGTTAAATTATCAAGCGATTGTAAGATTGTGGAATTTAATCCTGCAGCAGAAAAATTCTTCGGAAGAAAACGTAAAGATGCAATCAGTCAGAATTTTATTCAACTGTTTGTTCCTGAAACAAAACAAAAAAAGACTGAAAATGAAATCCAAAAACTGATGAAAGAAAAGGTTGATTCTAAATATGAAATGCAGGTGATAGCTGCCGGCGATAAGGTTTGCGAACTTGAATGGTCGGTCAATGTATTGCTCAACAGCCTGCAAACTGAAATGATTCTGGTTTCGAAGAAGTAGTTGGAAGTCAGAAGTCGGAAGACCGAAGTCGGAAGTCGGAAGACCGAAGTCGGAAGTTGGAAGTCGGAAGTCGGAAGTCGGAAGACCGAAGTCGGAAGACCGAAGTTGGAAGTCGGAAGTCGGAAGTCGGAAGTCGGAAGACCGAAGTTGGAAGTCGGAAGACCGAAGTTGGAAGTCGGAAGTCGGAAGTCGGAAGTCGGAAGACCGAAGTTGGAAGACCGAAGTCGGAAGTCGGAAGTCGGAAGTCGGAAGTCGGAAGTCGGAAGTCGGAAGACCGAAGTTGGAAGACAGGAAATGCACTTTAAAATGTTGAGTATAATAAAGAAAGAAAGAAATATGGAATTTAAGTTTGAGAAACTCATTATATGGCAAAAAGCTATGGACTTTGGAGAAAGTATATTTCAGATCGCCTGTAAATTTCCTAAAGAAGAAACATATAATCTTTCTTCCCAAATTAGAAGAGCGGTGGACTCCATAGCATTAAACATTTCGGAAGGTTCAATTGGACAATCAAATCCGGAATTCCAGAAATTCACAGGTTATGCTATACGTTCTCTTGCTGAGGTTGTTACGTGTTTACACAAAGCAAAAAGAAGAGGGTATATTTTAGAATCAGAATTTAATCAGAATTATGAATTCGCATATAATTTAATGAATAGAATGGTCGCATTCAGGGAGAAAATAAGATGATAGAAGTCAGAAGACCGAAGTCGGAAGTCAGAAGGAAAAACCTTCGGACTCCGGTCTTCGGACTTCGGACTTCGGTCTTCTGACTTCTGACTTTTAACTTTATTCAACTAAAATAAAAATAAAACCACATGAACGAAGAACGCGATTTAACAGATCCACAGGTTTTGCGCATGAATGCTGAAAAAAAACTCAGGTTGACGCAAAAAGAAAATTCCATTTCCGGGATAGAAACCGATGTAAAAAGGCTCGTTCACGAATTGCAGGTTCACCAGATCGAATTGGAAATGCAAAACGAAGAATTGCGTAAGGCCAATGAAAGAACAGAAGCCGCCCTTAAAAAATATACCATGATGTATGACTTTGCGCCTATGGGCTATTTTTCACTCGATCATACAGGACTGATCTGCGAGCTGAATTTTACCGGGGCCGAGATGCTGGGGGAACGACGCTTTAGCTTATTGCACAGTAACTTTAGATTATATGTTTCAGAAGAGACACTGCCCACATTTAATAATTTTTTAAGCATGGTATATATGGGTAAATCTAAACAATCGTGCGAATTAATGGTTGGTAGTGATAACGAGCATTTACATGACGTATATGTGGAGGCTATAGTGACCGGCGACGAAAGTCAGTGCCTTTTATCGGTCGTTGATATTTCAGCTTATAAAAAGCAAAACAATTTTTAACCCATTTAAAAGTAAGGCGCATTAAGTAACATTTGTCATCAAAAAATAGTACAAAAACCAAATTTATAAGCATTCTCTAATTCAGGCAGCATGGATCTCCACATTAAAAATATGGTCAGTTATCGCTGCAAGCTGGTAGTGAAATCAGAACTTGAAAAACTTGGTGTGCCATATACAAATATCAATTTAGGCGAAGTCGAAATTCCTGAAGATATCTCAAGGGAGTTTAAAGACTTGCTGAATTTCAACCTGAAGAAATCGGGGCTTGCATTAATCGAAGACAAAAAAAGCATCCTCATCGAGAAAATAAAAAACATCATTATTGATTTGGTTCATTATTCAGATAGTAAGCTTAGGATTAACTTATCTGATTATTTAAGCCAGAAACTAAATTATGACTACACGTATCTGGCCAATCTTTTTTCGGAGAATCAGGGCAATACCATTGAACATTTCTTTTTGAACCATAAAATTGAGCGGGTGAAAGAATTGCTGGTTTACGATGAACTAAATATCTCTGAAATAGCCGACAAACTTCACTACAGCAGTGTGGCCCATTTATCGAACCAGTTTAAAAAAATGACCGGACTTACTCCTTCCGATTACAAACATCTCAGGGTTAAAATACGAAAACCTATTGAAAAGGTGTAATATTAAATTAATTTATTGAAAATAAACGAATTATCCAATATTAATCCATACCTTTGTCGGATTAATTATTATTTAAATTATCATGAATAAAGGAACAGTAAAATTTTTCAACGAATCCAAAGGATTTGGATTTATTAAAGACAGTGGATCAGATAAAGAGTACTTTGTACACGTATCTGGTTTAAACGACCAAGTCAGAGAAAATGACGAAGTGACCTTTGACCTTCAGGAAGGCAACAAAGGATTAAATGCCGTAAATGTTAAACTAGCTTAGTTTATCCTTATATTAAGACATTTATCATCTAAAAGGCCGTCTCAATTTAATTTGAGGCGGCTTTTTTTTGGTGCGCCCGGCATGGGCGATAACTAGGCGGTGTAAGTCCGCTATGAGCTTGGTAGTAGGAATCATTAGTCAAAGGCAAGGGTGTCGTGGGTGACTGCGAATCTGAAGGAAGCCGGAGGCAAATTCTCGGCCTGACGAACAGGAAGTGCATATTAAGGCTTACAGAGGGCGGACGAGCTTGCCAAACAAAGCGAAGTCCCATACTACCCGAGCCCTTTGGAGTAGATGCAACAGGTATATGAGAAGAAAGTTATCGTACTTACCCGGGGAGATCTGACCGAATCGGTGGTATGTTTTTCAGAACCACCAACCCATGCAGTAATGTGTGATTGAACGGCCAGAAGTCAGCAGAAGCCATAGTACTCCGATTACTCGGGAGAAGGGCAGAACGTAGAATGTCTTAAACATTTGTATTACTCATGGACAAAGCAAAGAAAGCAGCCAATTCCGGACAATGTCGGAACTACCAGCAGGAAGCAGGGATGGAATCCCGAGTTAATGCAGGAGAGCAGAGCTATGCCAAGGCGTGTACAGAAGGGAAAGACGAGAGCGAATTAAACACCAAGTACTTACTTGAAGCAATTCTGGATCGGGATAACCTGAACGCGGCCTATAAGCGGGTCAAACAGAATGCTGGCAGCCCAGGGGTTGATAAGATGAAGGTAGAAGCACTTTTTCCATTCTTGCGGCAACATGGCGAAAGTCTCAAGCAAAGTATATTGGGAGGTACTTACAAACCCCAGCCGGTGAAGAGGGTCGAGATAGACAAGCCGGATGGAGGAGTGAGGTTGTTGGGTATCCCAACGGTAATTGACCGGATGATCCAACAGGCGATATCCCAGGTATTGACACCGATTTTTGAGAAAGAGTTTTCCACGCACAGTTACGGTTTTCGCCCCAAGCGCAATGCACATCAAGCCATCAAACAGGCGCAGGAGTACATCAACGAAGGGTATAAAACAGTAGTTGATATTGATTTGGAGAAATTCTTCGACCGGGTAAACCACGATAAACTGATGTACCTTTTGTCCGTAAGGATAGAAGACAAGCGTTTACTGAAACTTATCCGGGCATATTTGGAATCGGGAGTAATGATTGGGGGGCTGTTCAGCCCATCGGATGAAGGGACACCGCAAGGGGGCCCATTAAGTCCGTTACTATCGAATGTCATGTTGCACGAACTGGACAAAGAACTGGAGAAAAGAGGCCATCGTTTTTGCCGCTATGCAGATGATTGTAACATCTATGTCAAAAGCAAGAGGGCGGGCAGTAGGGTAATGGCCAGCATCGGAAAGTTCATCGAAGAGGAATTGCAACTAAAGGTCAACCAGTCGAAAAGTGCTGTTGATAGCCCGACAAAGCGGAAGTTTCTGGGTTTTAGCTTTTATTATTCCAAAGGTGCGGTAAATGTGAAATTGCACTCCAAAACATTGGACAGGATAAAAACGAAAGTTAAAACCTATACCAAGCGGAGCAATGGGAAAAGCATAGAGGAGCGAATAACAGATTTGGACTTGCTGATAAAAGGGTGGGTCAACTATTACAAGCTCGCCGATATGCGGAAACATTGCCAACGACTTGACGAATGGATGCGCCGAAGGTTACGGATGTGCATTTGGAAGCAATGGAAGAAAATTGGTTGCCGACATAAGAATCTAGTCAAATTAGGCATCAATTACTTCAAAGCGTGGGAATATGCAAATACAAGAAAAGGCTACTGGCATACCTCCAATAGTCCTATCTTAGCATGTTCACTTACAAATGCTTACTTCAAAGACCATGGGTTATTTTCGTTTACCGAAGTTTATAACAACGCTCTTAATTCTATGAACCGCCGTATGCCGAACGGCACGTACGGTGGTGTGAGAGGACAGTAGGTGAATTAATCACCTACTTCCTACTCGAT
>DMSQ01000027.1 GCA_003457135.1 Prolixibacteraceae bacterium | reverse complement strand
GAGGATAATAGAAATGTCCTTTGCTTGTTCTACGTGGATCTTGCAAGGCTGAAAAATAATCTTCGAAAACATTTTGATAAATAGACTTTTGTGCGTTTAGATTAGCCATTTTTTTAACGCTAACCCAACAATTAATCATAAAGATAACAAATTGTATTCAATTCGCCAAATAATTCACCATTGTTTTAAAAGCGATTTCCCTGCAAAGTGGGGAAGGGAGAAGGTAAATGCAATTTAGAATGATTCATTTAATGTTGTTAGTTAGAGTATTCTAACTATATTTACTTCATGGAAAAACTAGTTGAAATCATCGCAAAACTTTCGCTCGAAATAGGGCGGATGGAAGAATCAGCCAAAGAACAGTTTAACTTCAATGAGTTGACACTCACCCAGATGAATTATCTGGAAACCATCAATAACCTTCACAATCCAAACATGACCGAGTTGGCTGCTGAAATGAAACTGACTAAACCAACTGTTAAAGTGGCTATTGACAAGTTGATTGAAAAAGATTTCATTTACCGGGTGAAATCGGACGAGGACCGCCGGAGCGCTCATTTACATCTCACCGTTAAAGGAAAGGTAATTAATCACATGCACGATTTTGCACACAAGCAAATGGCTGATCGGATTGCCGGAAAGTTGGACAAGACAGAAGTCGGTCTGTTGGAAATGTTGTTCGAAAAAGTTTTCAGCAAATCATAAATGATGTGTTTTTGGTGAGAATATTCTAATTAAATGATCATGAACATCGATTTAAAATCGGAGAAATTCCGTGGATTAAGTGAAGAAACAGTAAAAGAGAAACAACAGAAAGAAGGCTTAAACGAATTACCATCGTCGAAACCAAAGAATTTTTTGACATTAGCCTGGGGTGTAGTGAAAGAACCCATGTTTCTGCTTTTAGTGGTCTGCGGATCGCTTTATCTGATTTTGGGCGATGTTCAGGAAGGATTGATGCTTCTTGGCTTTGTATTCGTGATTATGGGCATCGAATTTTATCAGGAGAAAAAGACCGAAAAGGCTCTCGATGCCTTAAAGGATATGGCAAGTCCGCGTGCTTTGGTGATACGCGAAGGATTAGAAAAACGGATTGCAGGCCGCGATGTGGTTACTCATGACCTGATTATTTTACAGGAGGGCGACCGTGTTCCGGCTGATGCAACTGTTCTTTATTCCGTTAATCTGATGGCTGACGAATCGCTCCTGACTGGAGAATCTGTTCCGGTGCGTAAATCGGAATGGAATGGCGTGGATAAAAATACCCTGCCAGGTGGCGACGATTTGCCTTTCGTGTATTCAGGTTCGATGATCGTTCAGGGAAATGGGATTGTACAGGTAACTTCAATTGGCCAGAGTACCGAAATCGGGAAAATCGGGAAAGCGCTTGAATCGGTGGTAGAAGAACCGACCAAGCTGAAAACAGAGATGCAGATCATGGTTAAACGGCTGGCCATCATTGGCATTTCGCTATGTGTGCTTGTTATTGTGGTATTTACCCTTAATCGTGGCGATCTGTTAAAAGGATTTTTAGCTGGAATTACCCTGGCAATGGCTATGTTGCCCGAAGAATTTCCGGTAGTGCTTACGGTTTTTATGGCTCTGGGCGCCTGGCGGATGTCGAAAAAAAATGTGCTGACCCGAAAACCTTCAGCGGTTGAAACACTGGGTTCGGCAACAGTCTTGTGTACCGATAAAACCGGAACGCTCACCCAGAACAAGATGGCGGTGGCTCGTTTATTTAATGGTTCGGTTTTTTTTAAAGTTGATCACCAAACACATTTTCCGGAAGAATTTCATGAAATCATCGAATATGGTATTCTATCCAGCCAGACTAATCCGTTTGATCCGATGGAACGCGCCATAATAAAGATGGGTGAGGTGTACCTGAGAGATACCGGTCATTTACATACCGACTGGCTGATGGTGAAGGAATATCCGCTGTCGAAGGATTTGCTGGCCATGTCGCGGGTTTTTTCCAACCACGAAAAACACCGGCAAACCATAGCGACTAAAGGAGCTCCCGAAGCTATATTCGAATTATGCCATCTTCCTGAAGCGGATATGAAAAAATATTCAGCAGCAGTTGCAGAAATGGCCTCTGCCGGATTGCGGGTTCTGGGTGTAGCCAAATCGTTGATTGGAACCGAAAATCTGCCTGAAATTCAACACGACTTCGAGTTCGAATTTATTGGTTTGATCGCCTTATCGGACCCGATTCGGGAAACTGTTCCTGAAGCGGTGCGCGAATGTTACCAGGCCGGAATCCGGGTCATCATGATTACCGGCGATTATCCGGTAACGGCCATGAACATTGCCCGCGAAATCGGACTAAAAAACCCTCAGGTTTCGATTAGTGGGCCTGAACTTCAGGAAATGACCGAAGATAAACTGGCTGAACGGATTAAGGAAGTGAATGTATTTGCCAGGATTGTTCCTGAACAAAAACTGAAAATAGTAAACGCCTTGAAACGAAACGGTGAAATTGTAGCCATGACCGGTGACGGCGTAAATGACGCACCCGCCCTGAAGTCCGCTAATATTGGCATTGCTATGGGCGACAAAGGAACTGATGTGGCCCGTGAAGCTTCGTCGTTGGTGCTTATGGACGATAATTTTGCCTCGATTGTAGGCGCTGTAAAAATGGGCCGCCGGATATTTGATAATCTGCAAAAGGCATTGGGATATATTTTCGCTATCCATGTTCCAATTGCAGGATTATCGCTGATCCCGGTGTTTGTTGCCGACTGGCCTTTGCTGCTGTGGCCTGTTCACATTGTTTTTCTGGAATTGATTATAGACCCGGCTTGTTCCATTATTTTTGAAGCCGAAAAGGAAGAACAAAACGTCATGAACCGTCCGCCAAAAGCAATTAACGAACCTTTTTTCGGGGCTAAAAAGATTTGGCTAAGTTGCTCGCAGGGAATCGGAATTCTGGTCATCGTTTTCGCTGTATATTTCTTCGGCCTGAGAATGCATTACTCTGAACAGGAAGTACGGGCACTGGCCTTTACAACACTTATTGCAGCCAACATCGCCATCATTCTTTCGAACCGTTCGTGGACGCGAAATATTTTCAAGATCATAGCTACACCAAACAAAACCGTCAAATATGTGGTTGGCGGAGCTGCTTTTTTTCTGATCCTGATCCTGAATGTGCCTTTTCTGTTGAACTTGTTTCAGTTCGAAAAAATCAGCCTGAATGAAGCGCTGATTTGCGTTGCAGCGGGCTTTTCAAGTATTGTTTGGTTCGAGTTGTATAAGGTGTTTAGTAATCGGGAAAGGAGATAAAGGAATTTTGTATATTTAAAAAATCGGTATAACGCTCGACGATCAATTCTGAAACTTCTTCAACACTCGAAAAAGTAGTGTCAATGACCAAATCATAATTGGTCAAATCACCGCAATCAACGCCATAAACCGCCAAAAACCGTTTGTTCTCGGCAGCCCTCCGTTCCAGAAGGTTTAAAGATTTCTCGTAAGCATCCTCAATCACAGGTTCGCATTCCCGCTGATTGTCGGCAATTACCCTTTGGGCTGCTACAAGAGGATCTACGGTCAGGTAGATTTTGAAAGACCTACGAATGAAATGCCAGGCCATTCTTGAATCGAGAATAAAAGAATCGGGTTCGTCGTTTAATTTAATTACCTGGTCGTCAATATATTTGTCAATATCCGTATTGTCTTCCGCGAAGTAATTTAACTCCAGGGTGTTCATCCCATTTTCTTTTCCAATTTGCCGTTGAATGCTACCCGTTGAAAAATATTTGAAATTCAGCATTTTGCACAAGGCCTTTGCAATACTGCTTTTACCACTTCCCAGGTCGCCGGTTATGGTGATATCAAGTTTGGTCATTTTTCTATTCGATTTTCATGCAAAGATATATTTTTCAATAATTCGATTTTAAATCCAATTATATACTTTAGCTTTGATTTAGAATTAGTTCATTTCCACTGAAGAATTGCCTTATTGTCGTTTAACCATTCTTAATAAGAAGTTAGATGGTAATTAAAAAGAATTATCTGGGTGTAGATATTGGTTCTGTTGCAATTGGCATTGCAATGATTGATGAAGATAACCGGATTATTAGCAACTCCTATACTTTTCACAAGGGTCTTATCGCCGAAAGTTTACAGCATTTACTTTGTGGCATCGAAATCAAAAAACTCAATTCGATCGGATATACGGCTTCGTCGCCTTCTATCTTCAGGTTCGCCAAATCGGTTGACTCAAGGATTGCGTACATCACAGCGGCCAAATATTTTCATCCCAGGGTTCAGTCACTGTTAATCATTGGCGCTGAGAAATTCGGCCTCGTGACTTTCGATCAGAACGGTGAATACCTGAATTTTAAATCCAATACTTCGTGTGCCGCCGGAACAGGTAATTTTCTCGATCAGCAGGCCGAACGGCTGAACCTGTCAGGTATTCAGGAATTTAGCAGGCTGGCTTATGAGAACAAAGGAACATTCCCGAAAATAGCTTCGCGATGCGCTGTCTTTGCCAAGACTGATCTGATTCATGCCCAGCAGGAAGGGTATTCACTCGGTGAAATCTGTGACGGATTATCTTTTGGCCTGGCAAAAAATATTGTTGATACCGTCTTTCAGAACAATGCTGCGCCGAATGTTGTCGCGGCTGGCGGAGTCGCTTTAAATAAAGCAGTTATCGGCCATATCGGACGTTTAATCCATCAGAAAATTACCGTTGACGCGTATGCACCTGTTTATGGAGCAATAGGCGCGGCCATAAATAGCAAGGATGATGAAACCCTTGCTGGAAGCGTCCTCCAAAACATTGGTGATATCGTAATTTCAGAACAAAAGGAAAAAAAATATTATTATCCTCCGTTGCAACTGAAATTATCAGACTATCCCGATTTCGAATCGCACGAACAGTATCATTTCAAATCCGTTTATTTTCCGGCGATGAAAGTGATTGAGGTTGATGTTTATGCCTTCCTGAAAAAGAAAAGCCGGATACAGGTTTTTCTGGGCATTGATATTGGCTCGACGAGTACTAAAGCAGTTATACTCGATCAAAAAAAGGAAGTTCTGGCCGGATTTTATACGTCCACATCGGGTCAGCCGCTGCAAGCTGTACAGGTTATTTTTGAAGCCATTCTTGATTTTGCGGAAAAACGGCAGATCCGTTTAAGTGTTTCAGGAGCTGGCACTACCGGTTCGGGCAGGAAATTTATTGGGAAAATTATTGGAGCAGACCTCATCCCGGATGAAATAACTGCTCACGCCCGGGCCGCCTGGGAACTGAATCCGGAAACGGATACCATTATCGAGATTGGCGGGCAGGACTCCAAGTTTACCGTGATGCGGAACGGAATGGTTACTTTTTCGGTGATGAATAATGTTTGTGCGGCAGGTACCGGAAGTTTTATTGAAGAACAGGCCAAAAGACTGGGATGTAGCCTGGATGAATATTCAGGAAGGGTCCAACATGTTCAGTCACCGATGGCAAGCGACCGGTGCACAGTTTTTATGGAACGCGACCTGAACCATTACCTGATGGCCGGCTATTCGACCGACGAAATACTGGCTGCTGTTTTGCATTCCACACGCGAGAATTACCTCACCAAAGTGGCAGTGACCGGCTACATCGGGAATACTATCTATTTCCAGGGAGCTACCGCGAAAAACAAAGCGTTGGTTGCTGCTTTTGAACAGAAACTGAACAAACCAATCCTGGTTTCGAAGTACTGCCATTTAAGCGGAGCGTTGGGTGTGGCGCTCGAATTACACGATAATCTGGTCACCAGCACCAAATTTCGGGGACTCGGTCTGTATAAAAAAGCGATACCAGTCAGGAGCGAAGTCTGCGAATTGTGCACCAATCATTGCAAACTCAAAGTGGCTGAAATTGATCAGGAGACAGAAGCCTACGGCTTTTTATGCGGCAGGGATTATCAGGACAATAAATACGTGAAGAACAAATCCCTTCATTTTCAATTGATCAGCAAACGAAAGGAGTTGTTCAAATTCAGGGCAAGTTCAGCCAAAACCCACACTACTATTGGAATTCCGGCCGGACTGCACCTGTTTGATGAAATTCTGTTCTGGAGAAAATTTTTCGATTTTCTTTCCATCCGTACGGTTACCAGCGAAGATTATAAAACTGCCGTAAAAGACGGAAAAAACCTGAGCAGCGCCGAGTTTTGTGCTCCAATCGCCGCCATGCACGGGCATGTGGATGATCTGAGCAAAAAGGCCGATTATATTTTCCTTCCGGTTTACCTCGAAGAATTTCAGGAAACCAGGATGAACAAGCAATACTGTTATTACACCCAGTTTGTTTCTTCAATCATCTCCGTGCAGAAAAATTTTAATTCAGGTCATCAGCTTCTTACTCCTTTGCTGAAATATTCAAATGGCGAACTTTTTATCCGGCTCGAAATTTACCGGATGTTCAAATCCATCGGAATCAACGATATTGGGTTTATTGACATTAACCTGGCCTGGGAAAAAGCAAAAAAACAGGTTCAGTCGGTACGCGAAGAATGGAGGTCGCTTTATCAGGAGGAAATAAAAGATCCCGGCGAAATCCATGTGATGTTGCTGGGGCGTCCCTATACGGTGCTGTCCCCATCAATGAACAATTCAATTCCGGACATCATCGAAAAAATGGGGGTCAAAACATTCTTTATGGATATGTTGCCCTTCAAACCTGCTGAAATCAATATAGCCGATGAACTGGTTAAGTCAATTAAATGGAAATTTGCCTCCAAAATTTTGTATGCTGCTGATGTTATTTCGCGAACCGATAATTGTTACCCGGTACTCATCACGTCTTTCAAATGCACGCCCGATTCGTTCGTGATCGAATATTTCAAGGAGATATTTGATGCCTGCCGGAAACCTTATCTGATCCTTCAACTCGATGAACATGATTCAGCAGTTGGTTATGAAACGAGGATTGAAGCAGCCATCCGGGCCTTCAGGAATCACCTCAAAAGACAAGAGTCTGCGCCTGAAAAAAGAATCACCGGAGAGAAAGAAAAGATGCTGGAAGCGGCTTCAGGAGAAAATCAGTCCTGGCCCGATTACATCCGGACGCTTGTCAACGAGGCTTCCCAAACACTCCGGTCGCATGCCATTGATTTCAGTAATTTCAGTAAGCTCGTTCAACAGATTGAACCGGAGGATAACCAACTATCGGGTTCCATATTCGCCGGCTCAAAGAACCTGAAAAACAAAACGCTTCTGTTGCCCTCGTGGGACCCGTATGTTGCGCCTTTGCTGGAGGCCGTACTGCAAAACAGCGGCATTGATGCCCATATAGCAAACAGCACCGATGAGTCAATAAAGCGTAGCCTGAGCATGAATACCGGCCAATGTTTGCCCTTGAGTATAATTGTCAGGAATGCCATTGACTATATGGAGTCGAACCAGTTGAATCCGGCCGATACCGCCCTTTGGATCACGAAGTCCACTCTTTCGTGCAACCTCAGCATGTTCCCGCATTTCATGAAAAAATTGCTCGAAAACTATGGTAAAGGAATGGAACAGGCGTCGGTCTATCAGGGCGATGTGGTTTTCTACGATTTTTCATTGCCCACGGCTATCAATGCCTATCTGGCTTATATGTTCGGCGGCTTTGTGCGTAAAATCGGCTGCAACATTCGTCCGTATGAAAAGGTCAGAGGAACGACAAATGAAATGACCGACCAGGCGTTGGCTATGCTGAATGATGCCTTCCGGCAGGGTAAACCGAAAGAACCGGTTCTCGAAAAAATTATGCAAGGTTTTGAGTCTATTGATATTGAACGCACAAATCGTCCGAAAGTGGCCATCTTCGGTGATTTGTACGTGCGCGACAACGATCTGATGAACCAGAATCTGATCAGCATGGTGGAAGATAACGGGGGCGAAGTGATTACCACCCCATACAGTGAGTACATAAAAATTGTTGTTAATCCTTATACCGAACGGTTTTTTAAAGAAGGCCGCTACATGAATTATGCGAAAATCAAATTTATGAAATCGTTGATCCCATTGGTAGAAGATCAATACAAAAAATATTTTTACAAGTACAACGGATATTCAAAATCGTCCACTTCCGGAGAAACCGACGACTGGCTCAACCGGTTTGGACTAAACATTCTGCATCGGGGAGAATCAGTGGAAAATATCCTGAAAATACACAGGCTGATCAATCAGTATCCCGATCTGGATTTGTTTATTCAGACCAATCCTTCGTATTGCTGTCCGTCGCTGGTGACCGAAGCCATGACCTCCAGAATAGAGGAATTGACCGGCGTTCCAGTGGTTACCATTGAATACGATGGTACTGCCGGAATCAAAAATGAAGACATAATCCCCTATCTGAAATTCAGGAAGAAGAAACCCAACGGATTAGCGGCAATCAATCTGGTCTCACCATCGGAACAAAGCGGACAGGGATAATGCTTTCCCTGTTTATCCCATTCCTGGTCTTTGTTACTACAATCAGTTCCTGATAAAATCTCCCGACAGGAAGTACCATGATCCCATCAGGCTTTAATTGTTCAACCAGTGTTTTTGGAATTTCTTCGGGTGCAGCAGTGATGATAATCCGGTCGAATGGCGCATGTTCAGGCCAGCCCTGGTATCCGTCGCCACATTTGGCAATAACATTGGTGTAGCCGAGTTGCTTTAAACATTCACTGGCGCTTTTGGCCAGGCTGGGTACCAATTCAATCGTGTAACAGGTATCAACCAGCGGAGACAGCACAGCCGCCTGGTAACCAGAGCCGGTGCCGATTTCAAGGACTTTTTCATGACCTTCCAGTTTCAGTAATTCGGTCATAATGGCAACGATATAAGGCTGTGAAATGGTTTGTCCTTCGCCAATAGGCAAGGGCCCGTCTCTGTAAGCTACCTTCCTTAAGTTTTCCGGAATAAACAAATGGCGCGGGGTATTTTCCATCACACGGAGCACCTTCTGATCAGCAATCCCTCGTGAAATCAGTTGGCTTTTCACCATATTCTTCGTCTCTTTTTTCCACTGAGGCGTTTCTTCATCTTGTACCGTATTCATATTGTTTGAATTTTTTTTATCCTTTTTCTCCGGATCCTGCCTGGCCGATGAGCAGGAAACAACCATTAAAATCAGAAAGAACAGTATCCTGATTGTATAAAATGAAGAAAGTAATATTGGCCTTATAGTTTCCATTATAATGGATGTATCAGTATCAGTAAAGTTGACCAGTTCAGACTGGTTTATACGGAATAATCCACAAAATGTGACTTTTATCCAATTGGTTAATCAAGACAGAAGGTAAGGCGTCAATTTTTACTTTGTTTGTTACCTATTCCACAGAAAAAATAAATATATTTGGCGGCTGAAAAAGAAAATAATGCGTGTTAAGAAATACATATCGAAAAGCTTTATTATAAGGCTGAGCCTGCTTCTTGCCTTAGTTGGTGCGGCAGCCGTATTCGATATATATCACTCAGCCAATCAGAAGCTGACCGAAAAGATGAATAGAACTCCGGCTTCTGACGACACTGAAGCAAATAAGACTTTCTTCTGTACCCAGGTTCCTACTTACAATCTTAAAACTTTGGGAACAGAATTTTCAGTTCGTTTTCGATTTGCATATACTCAGGATAAATTTATACTGAAATATTATAATCTTCGGACATTCCAACTGATGAAAGCCGAAACGCTTCATTCATCATTTCCGGTCATCTGTTCGTTTCATTCCCTTCCTTTTAACCGGGTTCTGTATGCCAGTCCCGACGACACTCCTCCGTTAGCTTAATTCCTGATTAATTATTGACAGGATCATTGTTCCAAACCGAAATGGGTTTGGTTCTTGATAATAATTGATGAAATAATACAGTCGGAACAGAAAATATCATAAATAACTAATAATAAATAATTTAAATTTTTACAAAATGCAAAACAAAGGTGCAATTAGGCTTTTTGCAATACTAATTGGTTTGATCTGTGTTTATCAGCTTAGCTTCACTTATTTCGCGGGCAAAGTTGAAAAAGATGCCAAGGTATATGCAAAAGGAGAAAAACAAAAGGAACTCGCTTACCTTGACTCCATGTCAAGCGAAGTGGTTTACAATTTATTAGGTCTTCGTAAATATACCTTCAAAGAAGTTAAAGAACTCCAGCTTGGACTTGGTCTTGACTTGCAGGGCGGTATGAACGTGACCCTCGAAGTTTCGGTGGTTGATCTGGTCAAATCATTGTCAAACTACAGCAAGGATTCGACTTTTAGTGCAGCGCTTAAGCTGGCCGTTGAAAAACAGAAAAAAGGTCAGGATGATTTTGTAACTTCATTTGGCAAAGCTTTCGAAGAGATTTCTCCAAACGGCAAACTGGCTTCCATTTTCAACACATTGGAATTAAAAGACCAGATCAAATACAATTCAACCAATAAAGAAGTATTGGACGTTTTGCACAAGGAAACCAAAATCGCTATAGACAATTCATTTAACATCATTCGCACACGTATTGACCGTTTCGGTGTGGCCCAGCCAAATATCCAGCCATTACAGACTGCAGGTCGCATCCTGGTTGAACTTCCGGGAGTTGATGATCCGAAACGCGTTCGTAAACTGTTGCAGGGAACGGCCAACCTCGAATTCTGGGAAACTTATGACAACAGCGAAGTTTATCAATATTTGGCTCAGGCCAACCAGAAACTGGTGGAAATTCAGGCTGTCAAATCTCAGGCTTCTATTGCTCCTGCCGACACTACAGCAAAAGCAGCAAAAACGGAAGATTCGAACAGTCTGTTAAGTGAATTGGAAAAAACAGCAAAAACGGATTCGGCTTCTTTGGATAAAAATGCCGACATAAATAAACAGTTCCCATTGTTCTCTGTTTTATCGCCAAGTGTGACTGCCGATGGCCAGTTATATCCCGGAGCTGCAGTTGGTACTTCCCACTTTAAAGATACGGCTACTGTAAACAATTATCTGAAAATGGATCAGGTAAAGGCTTTACTTCCACGAAACCTGATTTTCAAATGGACAGCAAAAGCTATTGACAAAGAAGAGAAATTCTATCGTCTGATCGCTATAAAAGTAAGCAGCCGCGACGGTAAAGCTCCTCTTGAAGGTGATGTTATTACCGATGCACGGCAGGATTATGCCGACATGGGCAGCCAGCCTGAAGTAACCATGAACATGAACAGTGAAGGCGCCAAAGTATGGGCACGATTGACCAAAGACAATGTTGGCAAATCAATTGCCATCGTGTTAGATGGCTATGTACGTTCATACCCAAATGTAAACCAGGAAATCACCGGTGGCCGTTCTTCAATCACCGGTCTTGAAAGTATTGAAGAAGCAAAGGACCTGGCAAACATCCTGAAATCAGGAAAAATGCCGGCTCCGGCTATTATCATTGCTGAAGATGTTGTTGGTCCTTCACTTGGGCGAGAGGCAATCAACAGTGGTATGTGGTCTTTTCTTATCGCCTTTCTTTTGACATTAGGGTACATGTTGTTCTTCTATAGTAAAAAGGCAGGTATGACTTCTAATATTGCCTTGATTGTAAACGTGTTCTTCCTGATTGGGATTCTCGCTTCAGTGGGAGCTGTATTGACTTTGCCGGGTATTGCCGGTATCGTGTTAACCATGGGTATGGCTGTTGATGCCAACGTATTGATTTACGAACGTGTTGAAGAAGAAATGCTGGCCGGCAAATCGTTAAAGCTTGCTGTTCATGATGGATTCAATGCAGCCTATTCTGCCATTATTGACGGACAGGTTACAACCCTGTTAACCGGTATTGTTCTTTTCTTTTTTGGCTCAGGCCCGATCAAAGGTTTCGCAACCACATTGATCATTGGTATCATTACTTCCCTATTTACATCAATCTTTATTACCAGGCTCATTTTTGAAAGTCAATTAAAAAAGAATATACCAATTACTTTTACTTCCAATTTTACCAAAAACTGGTTGCGTAAAACTAGTGTTCCATTCCTTGCCAAACGCAAAATTGCCTACTGGATATCGGGATCACTCATTGTAATTTCATTTATTTCGTTTGCAGTACGTGGATTTCAGGCAGGTATCGATTTTAAAGGTGGACGTACTTACGTAGTTAGCTTCGATAAAGATGTAAAAGTTGCCGATGTACAAAGCGCTTTAGCTGTGGTTTTCAGCCACACCCCTGAAGTTAAAACTTACGGTAATGCAAACACCGTGCGTATTACCACTACTTATAAGATTGATGACCTCAGTGCAGATGCAGACAACCAGGTGGAAGAGGAAATGTTTGAAGGATTAAAAAAATCCGGTTTTATTGGGGACATCTCAAGTGACACTTTCTCAAAACTGAATCTTAAAAGTTCACAGAAAGTTGGTCCTACCATTTCTGATGACCTCAAAAAAGATGCAGTAATTGCGGTATTGCTCTCGTTGCTCATGATATTTATTTATGTTGCTATAAGGTTTAAGAATTGGCAATATGGAATGGGCGGCTTACTCTCACTTGCCCACGACGCAACTCTTACCCTGGGTATATTTTCCATATTTTATAGCATCTCTCCTTTCTCTATGGAAGTTGACCAGGGATTTATTGCTGCAATCCTAACGGTGATCGGTTATTCCATTAACGACACGGTAGTAGTTTATGACCGTATCCGCGAATACATTCACCTCTATCCGAAACGTACTTTGGCCGACAACATGGACCATGCCATGAACACCACGCTTCGTCGTACCTTCAGTACTTCGTTAACCGTTTTCATTGTACTGCTTGCTATTTTCATTTTCGGTGGCACATCCATGCAAGGCTTTACTTTCGCCCTGTTAATAGGGGTGTTCGTTGGTTCTTATTCAACTGTATTTATTGCTGCACCTATCGTGTATGATACCATTCTAAAAGTAAAAAAAGTAAGTAAAATTTAATCTACAGCACTGAAATAATCCTGAAGCATGGAATTTCGTCCGTTTATCAACGGATGGAGTTCCTGCTTCGTTTTAATAACATACCCATCCGGCAATTGTATTTCCCAATAACATTTCGGGAATAATTCCTTAAACTTTCCGATCATTATACGGTATGTTTGCCCGTTATACTGAACTAGTTTGTATATTTGCAGAAAATTTTTTCAGGCCAACTAATTAAATGATTTGTTATGGGTGGAAGTGAGATAGTACTGATTATTTTTGTAGCCTTGTTGTTTTTTGGGTCGAAAGCAATTCCTGATATTGCAAAAACACTGGGCAAGGCTATGCGCGAATTTCAGAAAGCAACCAACGAAATTAAACGTGAAATTAATGAAAGTGGCGATGGCATTGGCGACGAAATCCGGGAAATCAAATCCACCTTTCAGGGAGCCCAAAGCGATATACAGGAAGGTATCCGCACACACACCAGCGAAATTGAAAAAGACATTCAGGAAATAAAAAGTGATGTCACAAAGGGAACCGACAACATTACCAATACCATAAAAAACGATTGATCAAAGTCGAAAAAATAACAAAATCATTTGGCGATCTTCAGGTTTTGAAGGGAATTAATCTGGAAGTTCCGGCAGGCAAACTTTATTCGATTGTTGGGCCCAGTGGAGCCGGAAAGACTACCCTGCTTCAGATTATCGGCAGCTTGAGCCTGCCCGATTCCGGAAAAGTTTTCATTAACGGACAAAACATCTCGGCCATGAATGAGCGGCAACTGGCCGATTTCAGAAACCGCCAAATCGGTTTTGTATTTCAATTCCACTATTTGCTTCCTGAATTTTCGGCTCTCGAAAATGTGTGTATTCCGGCCTTTATTGCAAAGATCCCTAAGAAGGAAGCTGAGCTAAAGGCCCGGGAATATCTCGATTTTTTGGGCCTCGCTGACCGGCTCAACCACAAACCCGGCGAACTTTCCGGAGGCGAACGCCAGCGTGTTGCTGTTGCAAGGGCTCTGATCAACAATCCTTCGGTGATCCTGGCCGACGAACCTTCGGGAAACCTGGACACCAAAAACCGCGAAGACCTGCACGAACTTTTCTTTACCCTGCGCGACCGGTTTAACCAAACCCTGGTTATTGTTACCCACGACGAAAGTTTCGCCGCCCAAAGCGATTGTATCATCCGGATGAAGGATGGACGCATCGAATAGCTGAAAAAGTCATAAGTCATTGGGAAAAGGAAGAAAAACAAAAAATTCATCAGGCAAATGAATTGCCTTTTACCCTGAAAGGGTTGAATACTAATAGCCCCGGATGCAGTGAAACGGAATCCGGGGTATGAATGAGGAAATAAAATAAGGCGCACCCTGCCGCCTAAATTGAAACAAAATTTTGTATGCGCCGCAACGAAAATCCTGCTAACTGTAATATTGAAAAAGAAAAATTGGCAGTCGCAGAATTCAAAAAAACTTATTCCTATAAATGATTGACCATTCAGAAAACATAAAAACCTTTCTTGACCAGAAAGTCATTTCATTCAATCGATCAACTTTCATAGAAACAGATCCTATCCAGGTTCCGAAGCTTTTTTATACCAAGGAAAATATTGAGATTGCCGGTTTTCTGGCCGCCACACTAGCCTGGGGCCAGCGTCCAACCATTATCCGCAATGCCATGAGGCTGATTTACCTCATGAACAACAATCCTATCGAATTCCTGATGAAAACTCCGGAGGAGGAGTGGGGTGTGTTCCAGAACTTCAAACACCGTACATTCAATGGCGCCGATTGCATTTATTTCCTGAAATCGCTTAAAAACATTTATCTGAATCATGGCGGGCTGGAACAGGTTTTCACGAAAGGATATCAAATTGAAAACAGTATTTTCGGTTCTCTGGATTATTTCAGAAAAGTTTTCTTTGAACTGGACCATTTACACCGCACCGAAAAGCATGTTTCGAACGTGCAAAAAGGCGCTGCAGCCAAACGGCTCAACATGTTTCTGAGATGGATGGTCAGGTCAGACCATGCCGGAGTAGATTTTGGGCTTTGGAAAAAAATTCCAGCCTCTGCATTATTGCTTCCACTCGATGTTCACACCGGAAATGTTGCCCGTAAACTTGGACTTCTCACCCGAACCCAAAACGATTGGAAAGCTGTAGAAGAAATTACCGCGAAACTCCGAAAATTTGATGGGGATGATCCAATCAAATATGACTTTGCATTGTTTGGACTGGGAGTGTTTGAAAAGTTCTGAAAAAAGTGTTCAGTCACAGTGATCAGTGTTCAGGAATTTGCATCAGCAAGTGTTTTGCCAACTGAGACTGACCACTGATCATTTTTTTTCCTTTATCCTTGGCTTCTAATTAAACCAATAACTCAGTTTCACCACCAACGCACGGTTTCTCGGGCTCCAGTCGCCGGTAAAATAGTTGCCGGTATATACGATAAACAGGTCGGAAACCGGCTGGTACCGCCATTGAAACCTCATGTTCACGTTCATGTTCTCGATTTGTTCGTTGTACTGAACGAACGTTGAAAAGAAAACCTTATCACTCAAAGTAAGGTCGAGTTTGGGCCCTAAAAGCCAGAAATTGGTAAACTCAAAAGGAGCTGGCAGGCGAATATCGTTGTATGAAAAATTAAACGAAAGGTTCAGGTAAGGTTGGTAACGGAATGTCATGCGGGCATCAACGACATTAATCTTTCCGTTGTAAAAGCCTCCTTTGGTAAACGTTGTTCCGAAATTAAACATTTTCCTGATATCTGATTGATATTGAGCAAAACCCTGGTTGGTTGAATATTCAGTTCCCATTTTAAGAAACGATTTCCCAAGGTGAGTAGGATCGAAATCATGATTAAGCCGGATGTACGAATCTCTAATGCCCGTAGCAAAGGTTGATTTATCTTTAAATTCAAACTGGTAAGAAAGTGTGGCAAGATGATCGAGCTGCTTGAAATCGGAATTGAAATAATAATTGGATTCAAAACGGATACCATGGCTAACTATTCGCTTATTCGGAATCCATAAGAGCGATGCGATCGGATTATACTGGTTTATACCAATGCCTGCCCGTGGCACATAACCGGTTTCTGCTTTATAGTTTTTTCCGATATTGGTCTGTGCAAACGACAAGAGCAGCCGTCTGGATGAAAAAGAAAGCATCGAACCCTGAGCCTGTTGACGGCCCGGATTTTCAGGACTAAAAGAATGGTGATAAAACAATTTGCCCTTCCATTTATTATTCCGGCTGGCCAAATTGTAATCGAGCCCGAACACCCGGTTGAATTTCTGAGCCCCGGATTCATTCATATATTCTTTATTGACAATGATCATCCCGATGTTTGAACGTGAAAACAGCTTTCGCTGAATGGAGGCAACCAGAAAATTGCGCGAAAGTGAATCAAGAGAAGGGCCAATGCGTTCCGACTGCATATCGAGTAAGCCAATACGCCAATTATTACCCAGTTTGCCGCTTAACCTTGCGCCTGCCAAAACCGGCGCATCGAGCCCAATCCGGCGCGAAAAAAATGGAGTTACCGAAGCAAAACCATAATTGGAAAACAAATCACTGTTTTCAAGAAAAAATTGACGCTTTTCAGGAAAAAAGAGTTCAAAGCGGTCGATATTGGTTACCTGCTGATCAACTTCGGCCTGTGAAAAGTTAGGATTATAAGTCAAATCAAGGTTCATGGAAGTGGTGATTCCCAGTTTCATATCAAAGCCAAAATCTTTTTTGTAACGGGCGCTGGTATTGACTTTCGACTCAAAATCCCTGGAAACACTTCCAAACAAATAAGGAATGAAGGAAAACATCATTTTTGATTTGGGTAGCGGTTGTTCCCATTGTAATACCCCTGTATAGGCGAGGCTGGCCGTAGGAAATTGGCGTGGAACCGGAGCCCACGACGATTTTTCGTTGGTTTTAAGGTCGAGCCGGCTGAAATTGGCATACCAGCGGTCGGTTCCTGATTTGAAACGAATAGAACGAAAGGGGATTTTCATTTCAGTCACCCAACGATCGGGGTACTGCACTGTTTTGGAATCCCATTTACAATCCCAGTTGGTATTAACCATTCCCCCGTCAGATTGGGTGCCATCCCATTTAGCACCTGAAGCTGAAGCACCGAAGGAAAAACCGTTGGTCTGATCGAGGAAAGTATCAAAAAATACGAGCACATTGTCATTGTTTCCAAACATAAAATCTCTCCTGAAGGATTCCATAATCCGTTTCCCGGGAATGGTGTCAAAAAAAGTGATGCCCAGATAAAATGCCTTATCGTCATAAGTCATTACTACTTCGGAAGGTGATTTTGCAAATCCGGTATCAACAGGCAGTACCAAACGAAAATCTTTGGCCTTTTCGGCGGTTTCCCAATCGGGTTCGCTGATCAGTCCATCTATTTTAATGGGCGATGTAGCTTTTTTGACGTGGAGGATATAGTTTTCGTTTTTTTTGTGAACGACCGAATCGGAAAGTGATTTTTTAAAGCCTGGTATAAATTTTTCAGTTGAATGCGAAAAGATGTATAGAAGCAGGAACAAGCCCAGAAAATAGATTCTCATAGAATTGGATTAGGTTTTGGTATTTTAAAACTGTCAAAAGTACAAAAACCATTCACACAATAAAATGGACAATTCAAAACAATTGTTAATAGCTAGGTAATCTGAGGCCGGCATTTATTTATTGGCAATTTTCTCAATCCCGGGCTGAAACTCCTTCGGCTGATACAACAAAACAACATCACCTTCTTTAATGCCATTTTCAACAACCCCAAATTGTTCATTTTCAGCCACTAGTTTTACTTCCAGTTCCGAAATATTCCCGCCCTTTTTCAGGAAAACAACCTGCTTCCCGTTTTTGGAGAAAACAGCTTTCATAGGCAATAAAAGTATATCCTGATATGATGCTATAACAATGTCGTTGTTTGCGCTCATTCCGGGTTTCATATCTTTATCAGACCTTTCGAAACGGATCAGAACTTTAAAAGCCTTCATATCGAAATCTTTATGGTCTTCACCAATGGTAGCAATATGAATTACCTTCCCCCAGAAGACCTTATCGGGTAGTGCATCAATGGTAATCCGCACACTATCGCCTATCTCAACTTTGGCAATATCAATTTCCCGGATGAATGTTTCTGAAAGAGCAACCGACATATCAGGAAGAGTGGCAATCAATGGCCTCCAGATATTAATTTCCGAATCTTTTCCATAAGTTTTGCCTGACCAATCTTTAGCAAACATGACGATTCCATCTTCCGGAGTGCGAATTGTTGTCGCGGCAAGCGCTAACTGATATTTGGCGATACGATTATTCAACTCAGCAACCCGCTCTTCATTCCTTCCAACCTGAATCTTTAACCTGTTTCTGTCAAGAAGATAGTCGCGCCTGATTTTATCTACTTCTATTTCAGCCTTCTGAAACCTCATCTGCGTTTTGCGCTGGTAAGCTTCCGATTCATATTTCGATTGTTCCAGATCAATTTTCAGGTATTCCAAATCGAGCATGGCATTATTGATATTCTCTCGTTTACGCGACAAATTAACGGCACTGTCAAGCACTGCATTGCGTAGATCAGCATCAAACTTCTCCTTCTCCAGCATCACATTACGCATTAAAGTGGCAATCTGGCTATCATCGAGTTTGGCAATATAATCGCCTTTCTTTACGGCTTTTCCTTCAAGGATTACATCAACAATCTTAAGTTGGTAGATGCGTAAATTCTGATCACGAACTTCTTCGGGAAGATTGATTTCGGTATATTTTTCGCCCTTTACCTCTCCCTTACAGTTGACCAATACCTCCAGGTTACCTCTTTTTACTTTGTAATTCTTTTCATTCTTCGGTTTTCCCAGAACAAGGATAAAAATGGCTATCCCGATCACTGCCACAGTTGCAATACCAATGATGTATTTTTTATTTTTATGCATATCAGCTTAGTTATGAATAATTTTATCGTATTCAGCCGTAAGGTTTTCACGTTTCACGAAATCGAAAAGTGTAAGCATGCGCAACCGATAATAGTAATTCCAGTACGTTTTAACTGCATTGATGTAAGCTTTCCTTGCCGATTCACGATCGTTCCGGGCAATATTCAGCTTGATGACATCTACCTTTCCGATCAGAAAACGCTGGAAGGTAACTTCAAACCCTTTCTGTGCAACGGTATCGGCTTTGGCAGCATTCTTTACCTGTTCGGCCTGAAGGTTAAACTCCATAACCGATTGAAAAATATTTTGTTCGAAATCAATACGAGCCTGCCGGATACGGGCATTGGCTACCTCGCGTGTTGATTCGGCCATCATTAAGCGCCCCTTTCGCCGACCCCAATCAACTAACGGAACATTCACGCCAAACCGCAACCGTTGACTTTGATCGGGCTGATCGTAAACCATATCGAAATTTTCTGACGACTGATTCAGTCCATATACAGCAAAAAGGCTTGTATTTAATCCGGTTTCTGATTTTGCCCTGGCCACATCCCTGTTTTGTTCAAGCATTTGCTGTTCCTGGTCCAGAATATCCGGATTGTTTTTTAGGGCCAAATCCAATGCTTCATCTGCCAGTATCTGTAAAGTAGGGATTTCGGAAGGAACCTGACAATTGATCAGGGTTTGTTTATCTAAAACGAGATACGAATTCAGTCCCGATTGCGCCCTCAAAACTTCCAGTTTGGCTTTACTTAACGCTTGCTGGGCATTCAACTGACCCAGTTCAAGATTTAACAGCTCATCTTGTGTTACCGTTCCAACCTGAAAGCGTCCTTTCCCGATTTTGTACAAGGTATCAGCATTGGCCATATTATTTTGTGCAATTTTCAGTTGAATTTGCGCGTCAACCAATTCAAAAAACATGGATGTACTCTTCATGGCCAGATTTTCCTGCGATTGCACAAACTCTTTCTTTGCTTTTTCAAATTTCACCGGTTCAATTTTCGATTGCCACCTTAAGGCATTGTACCCATTCAATGATTGATTATAACCAATACTTACGGGAGTTGCCTGATAGGAAGTTTTTTGGTCGCCACTCAGGTTTTTTACCATCCCTAATTCGGAGCTTAAAAAGAAACTGCCACCAGTCAATCCAACTTTTTGATTCAACTGAACAGCCACATCCGAATTAAAATAATCACGCAAAACGTATTCTTCCTCATTCGTCTGAAAGTTATATTCACGTTTCCGGTAATGGTTAAAATCGAGAGGAGTGGTGCTCAGGCTGAGGCTAGGCAGCTTATCTGCCTTGTAATACCTGTATTCCCAATAGCTGGCCAGGTACATGTTTTTATACCGGAAAGCATCAAGCGATTTCTGAGATGCAATACTGACCACTTCATTCAAACTCAGCGTGTAATTTTCCTGCTGGGCATTTACCTGATTGAAAAATCCGAAACAAAGGAAAATCAGGAGTAATATTGTTTTATTCATTATATAGATTTTAAGCGCGTAACGATTCAACCGGATCTTTATCAGCAGCCCTTTTGGCAGGCATATAGCCAAACATGATTCCGACCAAGGCCGAAACGCCAAAAGCGATTACAATGCTGAACAGGGAAACTATAGTTTTGATATCAAAAAAGACAGTAATAATCTTTGAAAGTGCAACCCCTAACACAATTCCGATTATTCCGCCAGATATACTGATCAGAGTTGATTCGGCAAGAAATTGCGCCACTATATCCTTACGCGAAGCGCCGATGGCCTGCCGGGTACCAATTTCACGAATCCGTTCCATGACCGAAGCAAGCATGATATTCATAATTCCAATACCACCTACAATTAACGAAATACCGGCAATCGCCCCCAATACAACATTAAAAATTTTCTTTGTCCGTTGTTGCTGCTTGAGCAAAAGTTCAGGAATGGTAACCTCAAAATCATATAGGCCCGAATGGCGCCGTAAGAGTAAGCGCTTTACAATATTGGCAGTTACACCTAATTGTTCGGTTTCTTTCACCTGAAGGATTATTTTATCCAACTGATTGGGGTTTTTATCTTCAGATGCTGACTGTGTATTCGAATCAGCAACAATCATCCTGCGTCGCGCCGATGATTTTTCAACTTCATCTGCACGAACCAATGCACGGTTTTTAAACCGCATCAGAATGGTTTGTGCCGGAATAAATATTTTATTGTCAGAGCTGCTTATTCCCATTTCATCGGAGGCCGATGCGGTAAAGTCGCGACGTTCAATGACGCCGACAATCTTCAGCCAGATCTGACCACATTTAATGTGTTTACCAATCGGATTCTCCTGATTAAAAAATACGGTTTTGATATTATCACCAATTACACAAACAGGCAAACCCGCCTCCGACTGCATGTTATTAAAAACCTCACCCAATTGAAGGCTAATATTAAACAGTTTAAAATAATTGGTATTTACTCCTTCAAGTACAACCGGTTTGCTTTTTCCATCAATAATGGCTGAGTAATTATATGAGATCACCGGACTGAGCATATTAACTGTTGGCACAACCTCTTCAATGGCTTTTAAATCCATTAGTGTTAAGCCTCTGGAGAACTTCTTTGCCCCGGCTTTTTCATCCTTACTTTCGGATGAGTTTTCATCGCCTGTGACTTCTGTTGGGGTAATAATGATGTTGTTCACACCAACCATCTTTATTTGTTCCAGAATCTCCTGCTCGGCTCCGTTGCCAATTGCCAGCATACTGATTACCGCGGCGACTCCAAAAATAATCCCTAATGCGGTCAGGATTGATTTGAGTTTATTGTCTATAATCGCCTCAAAACCAATAACTATATCATGAAAATATTTTTTAAAAATCATCCTTTTTAGATTTTAAGTTTCGTGTGATTATTTCATTTGAGTCATTTTCTGAGGTATCCCTGCTCCTGCAGCCGGTATTGGTTCAGGCTTTTTCAGAAGCATCTCTTCACGTTCCTTCTCGGCCTGTAATCTCACGTTTTCTTTTTCCTTTTTGATTTCATAAAAAATATCGGAACCAACAATTTTCATTTCCTCCACATTTTCGGGCTCGGTTAACCAAACCACATCTCCTTCTTTTAAACCTTTTTTTATCAGTACATTATTTTCATTTTCATCGCCCAGCCATACAATTTGTTTAACCGGATTTTTTGCTCCCCGATAGACGAACCGCAAACTGTCATTTTCAAAAATGGCATCACTTGCAACCATTATGGTATCAGCAAAAATACCGGCTTCAATAGCATTGCTGGTGGTCATCGCGGGTTTTAAATCCTTGTCTTTCCCGTAGATTTTAATTTTAACTTCAAAAACTTTGGCATCGCTGTTAGGCATGGCCTGACCGATATTTGCCACTGAAATAACCTGGCCCGACAATTGTTTCTCAGGAAATGCATCTATCCCCAAGGTTACTTTTTGCCCCACTTTAACTTTCGAAATGTCTATTTCGTTGATGTATGTCCTTGAAATCAGGTTCGACATTTCAGGAATGGTGGCAATTACCGAATTGTATGGCCCGACTTTCGATCCGGTTTTAATAATTTCGCCCCATGGAAACTTAAAATAGGTAACAATACCGGCTTTGGGCGCAGTTATTTCGAGCGAATTGAATAATTTCTGAAGTTCTCCCAACCGTTCTAAAATTTGCCGATAGCTGATGTATTTCCGGTCAACCCGATTTACTTCCTGTTGCCTTTTCAGAAGATATGCCTTTTGTTCCTGATCTAATTTCCGTGCTGCTTTGTCTAAATCCATACTGGCTTTTTTCTGAATAGAAGGTGATTCGTAAACCGATTCTTCCATAATAATTTTCTTTTCGGCAAGATCAAGCCGGGCGTTGACAATGACATCGCGCTGATTGCTCAGGTTAAGGTTCGAGTCAATTTTACTGTCCTCATATTCAGATAAGGTTTTTTCCATTTCATCCTGAGCCAGTTTAATCTGCTCCTCAACGGCTTTATGATCGAGAGTTGCCACATAATCGCCTGAATCAACCACAGTTCCTTCCTCAACCATGTGAGTGATGGTTAGTTCATAAATACGCAAATTCCGGTCTTTCAGTTTTTCGGGAATTTCAATTGATTCAGATTTTTCTGATTCGAGCTGGCCTGAAGAAAAAATCAGGGAAGAGAATGCCCCTCGTTTAACATGGGTGGTTACCTGGTTAAAATTGGTTTCGCCTTTTCGGAGAAAAACGAAGTATAGAACAATTAACAAAACAGCAACAAGTGCTGCTAAAAGAAATTTTCTGTTATTCATGGCTATGGGTTACAAAATTATGAGTTGGTCAAACTGCAAAACGATAATTAAGAACAAAAATATATCTTCATTCCTAATAATTTGGAGAAATAATAATTATTTCATCCAATATTGTGTTAAACAAGTTTAAAAGTTTGTCTATTGACCAATCTATAGGCCAAAAATAAGTTGATTTTATGGAGAATTGGATTGAAATCAATTACATTCCCTAAATATTACACGCCTGGCAGGTGCGATTAAAGATTCTGAAATCGAGAAGTTCGATGTTGGTTGATAAATAATCTGGACGAACAGGTTCGGTGCGCATCAAATCGGTACTTAAGTATTTCTTGTTGCTGTCGGAAAAGGTCGTTACTACCTTTACCTGTCCACCCATTTCATTTTGAATTTTTACCGCCCCAAGAAAGTTCGCACCTGACGAAATACCAACCGCCAATCCAAGTTTTGAAGCCAGCATTTGTGCCAGGATGATGGAGTCACCATCATTCACTGATATGACCTCATCGAGAGCATCAAGTTTTATAAGCGATGGTATAAACTCATCCGAAATTCCCTGAATACGATGGGCCCCAACTTTAGTGCCTGTTGACAAAGTTGGCGATTCGGCAGGTTCGAGCGGATGTATTTTAATACCTGGAACTTTGTCGCGTAAAAACTGGCCAACCCCCATTACCGTTCCTCCGGTACCCACACCAGCTACAAAAGCATCAGGAATAATACCCTGATCGTTTAACTGGCACCATATTTCTTTTCCGGTCGTAACCCGGTGTGCCTCGGTATTGGCCTGGTTAGCAAACTGACGGGGCAGAAAAATATCAGTCCGGTTATTTGCAATATCTTCAGTTCTGTGGATGCTTCCTAAAAATCCGCCTTCTTCTTTTGAAACAGGAATAATTTCTGCGCCAAGACTGCGGATAATATCAACCCGTTCTTTGCTCATCCAATCGGGCATGACGATAATTACCTTATGCCCAAGGGCCTTTCCGATGGCAGAAAATGCAATTCCGGTATTTCCGCTTGTAGCCTCAACAATAGTATCCCCAGGTTTTATCTGTCCGGAAATGTAAGCTTGCTGCAGGATATAAAGCGCCATCCGATCCTTGATGCTGCCGGTAATATTGAATTGCTCGCTTTTCGCGTATATGGTACGAACTTCGCCAAAGTATTTATACCGGATGGCCAGCATGGGCGAATTGCCCACAATGCGCCAAAGTTCATTAATCCTGGCAAGTATTTCAGGATACAATTCCATCATTGTTTTCATTAAACTGAGTTGAGTTTATATCGAACCGTCTGTGTTTTTTCCAACTGCACTAAATTGATGCAGTCCAGATCTCCGGATAAATTATCAGAAGAATTTATTACGGGCAAACATATTAATAAGTGTTTACTATTTTAATGAGTTTACTCAGGCTACATGTTGGTTGAAGGATCATTTTTTTTAATCGGACTTTTGGCTATAAACAGGTCAATTGATTGCAACTTAGCCAGTCAACCTGAAATATTTAAAATTGCTGGTTCAAAAGCATAAGTTAAAATAATTCATCTTGCGTAGGTACTTACGTAAAATTTATTTTATTTTTGCTTTTCGATAAAGCTTTGATTTTGAACTGACAAATAGTAATAAATTTCTTGTCAGGAAAAAAACTATAACAACAAAATAATATCAATCTATGATGAAAAAAATCATCGAATGCGTTCCCAATTTTTCTGAAGGACGGGACAGCAAAATCATTGAAGCCATTGCCGATGCTATCAAACAAACCTCCGGATGTCAGTTACTCGATGTTGATCCCGGAAAGTCAACCAACCGGACGGTTATCACCTTTGTCGGCGACCCCAAATCGGTCGTTCAGGGAGCGGTAAATGCTGCCAAAGTTGCTCATGGACTCATTGATATGCGCAACCACCACGGTGAACATCCCCGGATGGGAGCGATGGATGTTTGCCCCTTTATTCCGGTTGCCAACATTACTATGGAAGAATGCGTGGCCTGTGCGAAAGAATTTGCCAAACAAGTTTCGGAAGAACTCGATATCCCGATTTACCTTTACGAAGAGGCTCAAACAGCAGAATACCGGAAGAAATTACCACAAATTAGGGAAGGAGAATACGAAGCGATTCCTGAAAGAATCACCAAACCCGAATGGAAACCGGATTTTGGACCGGCCAATTTTGTTCCCGAATGGGGAGCGACAGTTACCGGCGCCCGTAATTTTCTGATTGCCTATAACGTAAATCTTTTAGGAACCAAAGAACAGGCTCACCGCATTGCACTCGACATCAGGGATAATGGCAGGAACAACGGAGTGCCCGGCTTGTTGAAGGAAACCAAAGCAATAGGATGGTATGTTGATGAATATAACCTGGCTCAAATCTCGATCAACCTCACTGACTACAAGGTAACAGGAATTCATACTGCATTTGAGGCATGTAAATCCATTGCAGCATTGCTTAATATTGCTGTCATAGGTTCTGAATTAGTGGGTTTGGTTCCACTCGATGCCATGCTTCAATCAGCGGAATATTACATCCAAAAAGAAAACCTGATGATTGTGGAAGAAGCTCAAAAGATCAGTTTGGTTGTTGATCGGCTGGGATTAAATTCCATTGCTCCTTTTATTCCTGAAAAACGAATTATTGAATATCTGGTTCGTGAAGAAGGAAATGAACCTCTGGCCGATCTTTCGGTTCGTGATTTTGTGAAAAGCATTGCTGCCCGCACATCAGCTCCCGGCGGTGGTTCGGCTTCGGCTACAGTTGNNATGCGGAAAATTATCCCGGTTTTACATCGGGTAACGAACGATCTCATTCCATTAATTGATGCAGACACCAATGCCTTCAACGATTATGTGGAAGCCATGCGTTTGCCAAAAGCAACCGAAGATGAAAGACAGGCACGATATGCTGCCATGCAGAGTGGTCTGAAAAAAGCGATTGAAGTGCCGCTTACAACGATGCGTATAGCTGATTACGCCTGGAATATGATGCTTGAAGTAGCCCGGTTTGGCAATCTTGCCTCAAAATCGGATGTGGAAGTTGGGGCAAAATCACTGGAGACCGGTATTTGGGGAGCGCATAAAAATGTGCTGATCAACCTGAAAGAAATTCAGGATGAAACCTACAAAGAAAAAATCTTGGCAGAAGCAAATACATTGCTTCAACGAGCACATGAAATGTGTGAGCAAACCATAAAAACGATCAACAAACGGGAACAATGAGCGATAATTACTATGAAAAACTGGGGCAGCTTATTTTAGGCTCGCGGCTTCGGAAACTCAGCGAACGGCTGATGCTCGAGATGGGAAACATATACAAAAACCGCAACATTGAGTTCGAACCGGGCTGGTTTCACATCATGTACCTGCTTTCTGAAAATGAAAAAATGTCGATTACCCAGATTTCCGACATGTTGCAGGTTTCGCACCCCTCAGTAATACAGGTTGTGGGGATATTAGAGAAAAATGATATTGTGAAAATCAGTCTGGATCCCACCGACAAGCGAAAACGGATGATTGAACTTTCGGACAATGGAACACGGCTTCTGATGCAGATTAAACCAGTTTGGAGCAAGATTGATCAGATGATGGCTGAATTTCTTTCGGAGGGCGAATTTAGCCGGAATATTCTAAATGCGATTACCGAAATTGAAAAAAACCTGGATGCAAGGCCCTTGGCAGAAAGAATGAATCAATTAGTCCCCTAATCCCCCAGACGGAGGACCTATCATCCTGCAAAATTGGTACGAATATTATTTAAAGATCAGATATTCAGAATTCCCGATGCCGAAACTCCCTTCCCTATTTTGGGGAAGGGTTGGGGATGGAGTCATTGCAAAACTTTTTTATACTCAAACATCCATTAAAAAGGAACCAAAACCAAATCAAAAAGAAAAACATGAACGAATTCAACTACGGATCAGATTTCCTGAGTATTGGCCTTGCCCTCGACCTTGCAAAAGGTAGGATAAAAGGAGTGATTTCGGATGAAACGAAGGAAAAAATCGCATTCAGCCGGAAAGCTGTTGAGGAAATTGTGAGCAGCAAAAATACCGTTTATGGCATCAACACCGGATTCGGGCCGCTTTGCACTACCATTATTTCGCCGGAAGACACTGCCCGGCTGCAATACAACCTTTTAATCAGCCACAGCGTTGGAGTTGGAAACTTTATCGAAGACGAACTGGCCAAGCTAATGATGATTATAAAGGTTCATGCCTTGTCGAAAGGATATTCGGGCATTCAGTTATCAACAGTCGAACGGATTATCTGGCTGATCGAAAACGACATCATTCCCAAAGTACCTTGTCAGGGTTCGGTAGGGGCATCGGGCGATCTGGCGCCGCTGGCACACCTTTTTCTGCCCCTGATCGGCCTTGGAAAAGTGAGTTACAAGGGAGAAGCAGCAGATACATCAACTGTTCTGAAGATGCTGAATGTTCAGCCTATCCTGCTTGGCGCCAAAGAAGGTTTGGCCCTGATCAATGGAACTCAATTCATGGCTGCTCACGGCATTAAAATCGTGGAGCGGTTGGCCAATTGCCTTGATTCAGCCGATATTATTGGAGCCATGTCGCTTGAGGCTCTCTTAGGGTCAGTAAAACCTTTCGAAGCAATCCTGCACGAAATCCGCCCGTTTCATGGTAACATTCATGTTGCCGAACGCCTGAGGTCGTTGCTGAAAGATTCCGAAATCCTGCATTCGCACATCGGCTGTTCCCGAGTACAAGATCCATACTCGTTGCGCTGTATGCCGCAGGTACATGGTGCTTCACGTAACGCCTGGCTGCACCTGAAAGAGATGATCCAAATTGAAATCAATTCGGTGACCGATAATCCGATCATTGTTGATTCAGACCATACCTACAGCGGAGGAAATTTCCACGGACAACCCATTGCTTTGCCCCTCGATTATGCGGCCATGGCGGCCAGTGAAATTGGCAATATTTCAGACCGGAGAAGTTATCTGCTTCTGGAAGGAAAGGAAGGTTTGCCCCTGCTGCTGATGAAAAATACCGGTTTAAACTCCGGATTTATGATTCCGCAATACACCTCGGCAGCTCTGGTTTCCGAAAATAAAACCCTTTGCTTTCCCGCATCGGTTGATAGCATTCCAACCTCACTCGGACAGGAAGACCATGTGAGCATGGGTTCGATCAGCGGACGAAAAACTTTACAGGTTGTTGAAAATTTAGAGAAAATTCTGGCCATCGAATTACTTTCAGCATCACAGGCTTTCGATTATCGCCGTCCCCTTCATTCGGGAATTTTGCTTGAAGCTTGTCACATTTACGTGCGTCAATTCATCCACCATGCTGAAGAAGACCGTGTTTTTGGCGAAGATATCCAGACTTGCATTAACCTGATTTCATCGAAAAAGTTAGTTTCAGTGTTAAACGAAACTGCCATTAACAACAACATTAAAACAAGTCAATATGACGAAGTTTACGGAATTTACTAAACAATATGCCTCGCACCCCAGCTACAAAGCGCCGCGTGGCAGCCAACTGAACGCCTTATCATGGCAGACTGAAGCCCCACTTCGTATGCTCCTGAATAATTTGGATGCAGAGGTAGCCGAAAATCCTGCTGAACTGGTCGTTTACGGCGGAACCGGACAGGCAGCCCGCAACCGCGAATCGGTGCTGAAAATTATCGAAATTTTACTTAAACTCGACGAAAACCATTGCCTTTTGGTTCAATCCGGAAAACCGGTCGGTATCCTTCGATCTCATCCTGAAGCTCCACGTGTGCTGATTGCCAACAGCAATTTAGTTCCGAAATGGGCCACCTGGGAACATTTCTACAAACTGAAAGAAGAAGGGCTGATGATGTACGGCCAGATGACTGCCGGAAGCTGGATTTACATTGGTTCGCAGGGAATTCTTCAGGGTACACACGAAACTTTTGTAGCCTGCGGTGAGAAGTATTTCAACGGCGACCTCAAACATCGCCTGATCGTTTCAGGAGGAATGGGTGGAATGGGCGGCGCCCAACCACTCGCTGCAACTCTGGCTGGTGCAACCTTTCTGGGCATTGATATCGATCCTGAAAGCATTAAAAAACGGATCGCATCGCGCTACATTGATAAAATGACCTTTTCGTATGAAGAAGCTGTAAGATGGACACTGGAAGCAAAAGCAAATGGTGAAGCTATATCGGTAGGACTGGTTGGCGATGCAGGTGATGTGCTGGAGCGTTTGTTGAAAGATGACATCATTCCGGATATCCTGACCGACCAGACTTCGGCTCACGAACCCGTTTACGGCTATGTTCCAAACGGAATGACTTTATCCGAAGCATTGATTTTGCGAAAAGAGAATCCGGAATTGTACAAACAAAAATCAATCGCTTCGATAGCGCGGCATGTGACGTTTATGCTCGAAATGAAAGCACGCGGTTCGAAAGTATTCGATTACGGCAACAACATCCGCGAATATGCTCTGCAGGGAGGGACTCTTGATGCTTATTCCATTCCCGGTTTTGTTCCTGAATACATCCGTCCGCTTTTCTGCGAAGGGAAGGGGCCGTTCCGTTGGGTAGCTTTGTCAGGTGATCCTGAAGACATCTATACTACGGATCAGGCATTAATGGAAGCTTTTCCCGAAAATAAACATTTAGTCCACTGGCTGAAGGAAGCCCGCCACAAAATCGCTTTCCAGGGACTTCCGGCGCGTATTTGTTGGCTGGGTGTGGGCGAACGCGAGAAAGCCGGAATGATATTCAACGATCTGGTTCGTACCGGAAAAGTAAAAGCTCCTATTGTGATTGGCCGCGATCACCTGGACAGTGGATCAGTTGCTTCTCCAAACCGCGAAACCGAAGCCATGAAAGATGGCTCTGATGCGATTTCCGACTGGCCATTGCTAAACCTGCTGGCAAATACATCCGGTGGCGCGACCTGGGTATCCTTTCATCACGGAGGCGGCGTGGGCATAGGTTTTTCGCAACATGCCGGAATGGTAATTCTGGCCGACGGAACTGATCGCGCCGAACGGTGTATCCGACGGGTTCTGTTCAACGATCCGGCTATGGGCGTTTTGCGCCATACTGATGCAGGATATGAAAAAGCGACTGAATGGGCAACCAAATTTGGACTCAAAATATGGTAACTAAACTCATTGGCCCGTTTTCCCAGATCGTGACCATGCACAACCTGCCGTTAAAAGGGGCACTGAGCGACGATCAGCTTGAAATTATTTCGCAAGGAGGAGTTTTGGTTTCGCATGGAAAAATTCTGGCCGTCGGGAAATACACCGATTTGAAAGCGAAATTTCCAGCTTCAGAAAAAGAAGTGATTACTGAACCTATGGTTTTATTACCCGGATTCATTGACGCGCATACGCACATCTGTTTTGCAGGCGACAGGGCCAGCGATTACGCCATGCGCATTTCAGGCAAGTCGTACCAGGAAATCGCCCTGAATGGAGGAGGAATAAATAGCACCGTCGCCCACACAAGAGCTGCCAGTGAACAGGAATTGACAGAACTGCTCCTGCATCGTTGTGACAAACAACTGCAAAATGGAGTTACTACTTGTGAAGTAAAAAGTGGTTATGGACTTTCGGTGGAGGATGAACTTAAAATGCTCCGTGCAATCCAAACAGCAAATCAATCACATCAGATTTCGCTTATCTCTACTTGTTTGGCGGCCCACACCAAACCGGTTGAGTTTTCAACGAAAAGTGAGTACGTCAACTTTGCGGTTAATGAAATTCTTCCGCAGGTAAAACTTCAAAACCTTAGCAGTCGGGCCGATATTTTTGTTGACACGATTGCTTTTGACGAAACAGAAGCACGTATTTATCTGGATGCTGCAAAAAAACTTGGCTTCGAAATTACTGTTCATGCCGATCAATTTTCAAGTCTGGGAAGCCGGTTGGCTGTTGAGTACCAGGCCTGCAGCGCCGACCATTTAGAATCGAGTTCGGATTCAGATATCTATCTGCTGGCAAAATCTGATGTGGTTGGCGTTTTGCTTCCTGGAGCCTCTATGGGTTTGGGTTTGCCTTTCCCAAAAGGCCGCCGGATGCTCGATAAAGGAATGTGCATTGCTATCGCATCCGACTGGAACCCGGGTTCGGCGCCCATGGGCGATCTGCTCAATCAAGCTGCTGTGTTTGGCGCTTACGAAAAACTTACAACCGCCGAAACATTAGCAGCACTCACCTTCCGTGCTGCAAAAGCCCTGCGACTTTCGGATCGCGGTTCGTTAAGCAAAGGCAGTCTGGCCCACCTGATAGCCTTTCCATGTAAAAACTATCAGGAAATCCTTTATTATCAAGGCTCGCTCAAACCAAGTAAAGTCTGGTGTTAAAATTCAGTTTTAAATTATTCATACTGAATACTATTTTATCATTAAAACCTAAACATTGGTTATCTATTTTTCGTTATACAGCGAAAAAGAGATATGAAAAAACTATTTATTCTTTCCGCAATCCTTACATTCAGTTTATTTGCCCGTTCTCAGCAAAAGATTGAAGTTGAAATTGAAGAAAAAGGCATGTCAAAAGGCCTGCAAATGTCCATTTCAATGATAATTCCTGAATCAAAACCTAAGGATGTTGAACCAATTTGGAAGCAGTATGTCAACAACCGGGGTATTGGCGAACGATTAGACAACCTGGCCACGCAGATTGGCAATGCGTTTAAAAGCAATGAAAATCAGGTGAGCCGCGACAAACTCAAAGTTGAGAAAAAAGGAGATGAACTGTATGTCCGTTCAATTGAACAATCATCCATCACCAATCATTCCATGGACATTTATGCCCGATTGTCCGAAATGCCAAATGGCTGTCAGTTTAGCGCGTTTTTTCAATACACCGATTCCATATTTATTAACGAATCGAATGTTGATCAGGAACGAATACAAAACCTGAAAAGTTATATTCATGAATTTGGCGTAGAAGCCTATAAAAGTGTTGTTGACGATCAGATCAAAGAGGCAAAAAAAGTAGTATCGAGACAGGAAGATGTAAAAAAGGATTTTGAATCGGATTCAAGAAAAGAAGAAAAAGCAATCGCCCGTTTCGAATCGGATATTCAGGAGCTTAATGCCGGAATATTTGAGGTAGAAAGTGCCATTGTAAGGCTGAATGAAAACATAACAGCAAAGGAAGTTAAACTCACAACTATTACAAAAAAAACACCTGAATACGATGCTGCAAAAAAAGAATTAAAAGAACTGGCAAAAGAAAAATCAAACTTATTTAGCAAAAACAAATCGTTCAAGAGTAAAATCAAGTCGAAGGAATCAGACATCACATCAGCTAAGAACAGAATAGCAGGAAACGAGTTGAAAATGGAAATACAAAAAAAAGTGATTCAGGAAAAAGAACTAATTGTATTACAATTAATCGCCAAAAAAGAAAGAATTCAATAATTCGAAAAAAGAAAAGAGGAAAAAGGAATAAACAAGAACAGGCCAGTTACCATTTGACAACTGGCCTGTTCTTGTCTGTTCAGAAAATCAATGACCGGATATCCTGAATAATGGTTTGTGCAAGCAAATCAGCCTCTGTCATTGACGGAGCTTCGGCATAAATCCGGATAATCGCTTCGGTATTCGATTTCCGGAGATGTACCCAACGATCGGCAAAATCAATCTTCACGCCATCTATATCTGTCACTTGTTCATGCATGTATTTTTCTTTCATTTTAATCAGAATACCATCCACATCAATATCAGGAGTGAGTTCGATTTTATTCTTCGAGATAAAATAATCGGGATATGTTTTGCGCAACTCCGAACATTTTAGTCCTGATTTGGCAAGCAAGGTCAAAAACAGAGCAATACCAACCAACGAGTCGCGGCCATAATGCGATGCAGGGTATATAATTCCGCCATTTCCTTCACCGCCAATTACCGCGCCGGTTGCTTTCATTTTGGCCACCACATTTACTTCGCCAACCGCTGCAGCCGAATATTTGCCTCCATGTTTTTCGGTAATATCGCGCAGGGCACGCGACGACGATAAGTTGGAAACCGTATTTCCGGGAGTCTGGCTCAGCACATAATCAGCAATCGAAACCAGCGAATATTCCTCGTTAAACATCGAACCATCTTGGCTGATGATGGCCAGGCGGTCAACATCAGGATCAACCACAAAACCAACATCTACAGAATTTTCGCGGATTATATCAGCGGTTTCCACCAGGTTTTCAGGAAGTGGTTCAGGAGTATGGGCAAAATGGCCGGTTGCTTCGCAGTTGATTTCAACAATTTCACTCACCCCCAAAGCTTTTAACAAAATTGGTATAACAATTCCGCCAACCGAATTTACGGCATCAATAGCTACTTTGAAATTTGCATTCCGGATTGCTTCCACATCAACTAGTTCCAGATCGAGGATTTGCTGTATATGAATATCGGTATAATCTTTGGTAAAAACTTCGCCTAAATCATCAACTTCAGCAAACTGATAGGTTTCATTTTCGGCGATTTCCAAAACCAGCGCACCCTCGGAAGCATTCAGAAATTCACCATCGCAATTCAGCAATTTCAGGGCATTCCACTGTTTGGGATTATGGCTTGCTGTCAGGATTATTCCGCCCTGTGCCTGTTCTTCTTTCACTGCAATTTCGGTGGTTGGAGTAGTTGCCATACCCAAATCAACAACCATGCAGCCCATTCCTGAAAGCGTTGCCACAACAAGCGATTGCACCATCGGGCCCGAAATACGGGCATCGCGGCCAACTACAATAGTGATGGTTTGTCCGGGATGTTGCTGTTTTGCCCATTCGGCATAAGCCGCGGTATATTTGACCACATCGAGCGGGCTTAAACCTTCGCCGGGTTTTCCGCCTATTGTCCCGCGAATTCCTGATATTGATTTTATTAAGGTCATATTGGACATTTCATTGTTGCAGGTGCAACGGTTTCTTTGAAAAGCATTTGAATTGTTCTATCGGAATGTTAAAAAAATGGCTAAAAAAGTTGAGCGATTTTATATCTAGTGAGGCAGATTTTAAAAGTTCACTTTTGATGGTTTCGAATCCATAGAAGCGAACTAGTTCTTTAAAATCTGAAAGATTCCCCAAAGAACAAGTTCTTTCAATGACCAGTTGTTTGTTTTTTATTAAATCAAATCCTTCGAGGGTTACGTCCCATAAAAGGAATGTCCTGATTTTCAATGGACCTTGTGGTTTTGTTGTACGCATTCGAATTTATTTTTCCTGATTTCCTTTTACCAGTGTGAAAGTACAAAATTTCAAAGTCTAATCAAAGACGACTTGTTGATGAAAAAGTACTTTATACCGGCAGATTTACAAGGGAAATAAAAAAGCAGATGAAATAGTTCAGAACAAATTCAGGAATAACCGATATTTATCTAAATTTGAGAAATGCTCCGATTACTACATCTTTCAATATGAAACTAAACAATCGCCTAATCTTTATTACCCTGACCGCAGCTCTGGGTGGATTTCTGTTCGGATTCGATACTGCGGTAATAGCTGGTGCAACTTCGTCGCTCGAAAAGCTATTCAGTCTGGATAAATTCTGGCTTGGATTTACCGTTTCCATCGCCTTGATAGGGACAATTATCGGCACTATGGTCGTTGGAAAACCGGCAGATTTGTATGGGCGAAGGAAAATACTTTTTTATCTGGCCGTTTTTTACACCCTATCAGCTTTGGGCTGTGCCTTTTCTTTTAGTTGGATTTCGCTGCTCTTTTTCCGGTTTCTTGGTGGAATTGCGGTAGGTGGTGTTTCGGTGGTTGGCCCGATGTACATTGCCGAAATTGCACCGGCCAAATACCGGGGACGATTGGTCGGCATGTTTCAGTTTAATGTGGTGCTTGGTATCCTGATGGCCTATTTTTCCAATTATTTAGTCGGTTTGATTGGCTTAGGTGAAGTTGAATGGCGTTGGAAACTTGGAGTGATGGCAATTCCGTCCATTCTCTTTTTTGTTACGCTCTTTTTCATTCCCCGCAGTCCGCGCTGGCTTATAAAAATGGGATTGGTTGATGAAGCCCGGTCTGTGCTCTACGAAACGGGAGAAGAATTTGTTGAAAAGGAAATTGAAGAAATACAGGAATCTATTGAGTCAGAAAAGAAAACCGGAAAAGAAGTTCTCTTCAGTAAAAAATTTGGTTATCCCATTTTTCTGGCGGTGTCCATTGCCATGTTTAACCAGCTTTCAGGAATAAACGGCTTGCTGTATTACCTGAACGATATTTTTGCCCAGGCCGGATTCAGTAAGGTTTCGGGCGATTTGCAAAGTGTGGCCATTGGCGCCACCAACCTGCTGTTTACCATGCTGGCCATGTCAATCATTGATAAAGTCGGGCGAAAAATCCTATTGTTGATCGGTTCAATTGGTACTGCGGTTTCGCTTTCAGGAGTGGCTTTTATTTTTTTTACCAACAGCCATCAGAATTTATTGGTATGGCTTTTAATCAGCTATATCGCGTTTTTTGGTTTTTCGCAGGGAGCGGTTATCTGGGTTTACATCAGCGAAGTATTTCCGAACACGGTGCGCTCAAAAGGGCAGGCGTTGGGAAGTTTTACCCATTGGACCATGGCCGCTGTTGTTTCGTGGACTTTTCCGGTAATGGCTGCAAAATCAGGGGGTTACCCGTTCCTGTTTTTTGCTGCCATGATGCTGCTTCAGTTTTTTGTAGTGAAATTCATGTATGTCGAGACCAAAGGAAAATCACTGGAAGCGCTTCAAAAAGAAATTATAAAATAATCCTATGAATCCAGGTAAACCTATATTAACCAGCCTTGCTGCTCTTTCTTTCTTTTTGTCGGGAAGCGATGCCAAAACCGGAGGTGTTAAAAATTTGAAGCCAAACATCGTCTATATCCTGGCCGACGATTTGGGCTATGGCGATCTCAGTTGTTACGGACAGAAAAAATTCAAGACTCCCAATATTGACCGTTTGGCAAGCCAGGGCATGCTATTCACTCAGCATTATTCCGGAAGCACAGTTTGTGCGCCTTCGCGTTCATCGCTGATGACCGGTTTACATACCGGACATACTCCAATACGTGGAAATAAAGGATGGAAACCTGAAGGGGAATATCCGATTTCGGCCAGTGCCTTTACTTTAGCCGAAATGCTGAAACAAGCCGGATACACTACCGGAGCGTTCGGCAAATGGGGTCTTGGTTTTATTGGTACCGAGGGTGATCCAAACCAACAAGGATTTGATGAATTTTTCGGATTCAATTCCCAAAACCTGGCACATAATTACTATCCCGAATATTTGTGGGACAACGATCAAAAGCTTATCCTGAAAGGAAATTCCGATAATCAGTCTGGCCAGTATGCTCCTGAATTGATCCATAAACGGGCTCTTCAGTTTATCGGAAAAAATGACCCTTCAAAAACCGGCAAGCCATTTTTTCTTTTCTACCCAAACACTATTCCTCATGCCGAATTGTCGGTTCCTGAAGAAAACCTGAAGGAATTCAGGGGCAAACTAATGCCGGAAAAAATATTTAAAGGAGTTGAACCCAAATCGGAAACATTCAGGAAAGGTGGTTACGGAAGACAAAATGAAACTCACGCGGCCTTTGCGGCTATGGTTACCTTGCTCGACAAACAGGTGGGCGAAGTGGTTGCAAAGCTGAAAGAACTCGGACTGGATAAAAACACGATCATCATCTTTTCATCCGATAATGGCCCGCATCTTGAAGGCGGCGCCGACCCTGACTATTTTGACAGCAACGGTCCTTTGAAAGGCTACAAACGCGATTTGTACGAAGGCGGAATCCGGGTGCCAATGATCGCCTGCTGGCCCGGAATAATTAGAGCCGGATCGACAACAGACCATGTTTCGGCTTTTTGGGATGTGATGCCAACAGTTGCCGAAATTACCGGTATTCCTGCTCCTGAAAATCTGGATGGAATCTCATTTCTTCCAACTTTAACCGGACAAGCGGGACAAAAACAACATGAAAGCATGTATTGGGAGTTTCACGAATTAAAAGGAAGACAGGCTCTTCGGATGGGCAATTGGAAACTGGTTCGGTATAATGTACTGACTCCGGATAATACGACCACAGAATTATACGATCTGAAAACTGACCTGGGTGAAGAAAAGAATATTGCTGGTAATCATCCTGAATTGGTCAAAAAAATGATTGAAATACTTAATCATTCAAGAATCCCTTCGGAAGTTTTTAATTTTATGCCAGAATTTAAATTTATAAAATAACAACTATAAAACGCCATGATTTACGCCAGATTAAAAACCGTGATTGTATTGCTTTGCCTGAATCTTTTATCCGTTTTGGTTTCCCAGGTTAACGGGCAAAGTTTGAAAGAAATTGAATCAGGCCGCGTCTCTTTGCCGAACGGCTGGAAGCTTTCGCCTGTTGGTAAAATGTTGCCTCTTGGCGATTTACCCCTGAATATTGCGGTATCGTCTTCCGGGAAGATGCTGGCAGTAACCAATAACGGGCAAAGCGATCAAAGCATTCAACTGATTGATCCCGAAAAAATGCTCATTCTCGATTCGGTGACAATTGCAAAAAGCTGGCTGGGCTTAACTTTCTCAAAAGATGGAAAATATTTGTATGCTTCAGGAGGAAACGACAACTGGATCGTTAAGTTTCAGGTTAAAAACAATAAGCTGACTCCTTCAGACACATTAGTTTTCGGCAAACCCTGGCCTGAGAAAATTTCGATTGCGGGCATTGCAGTTGATGATGATAAGCAACTGCTTTACACCGTTACCAAAGAAAACAATTCGCTGTATGTGTACGATCTGAAAGAGAAGAAAGTAAAATCTCAATTTCCATTGGGCGGCGAAGGATATACCTGTTTATTGTCTGACGATTGTAAAATGCTTTACATTACCTGCTGGGGTTGCGACAAAGTCATTTTATTCGATACTCAAAAACAAAGTATGGCAGGATGGATTCCGGTTGGTGACAATCCCAATGACATCTGCATCACCCACAACGGGAAATATCTGTTTGTAAGCAATGCTAATGACAATTCGGTTTCGGTCATTTCGCTTGAGCAGAAAAGAGTAATTGAAATATTGAATGTGGCCCTTTATCCAGACTCACCTTCAGGAACGACAACCAACAGTTTAGCGCTGAGCGGGGATGAAAATACCTTGTACATCGCCAATGCCGATAACAATTGTCTGGCTGTTTTCGATGTAAGCAATCCAGGCAAGAGTTTCAGCAAGGGTTTTATACCTACAGGCTGGTATCCAACATGTGTCCGTGTAGTGAAAAACACCATTTTTGTGGCCAATGGTAAGGGATTGAGTTCCAAAGCCAATCCTTTCGGACCAAGTCCTAAAAAAGAGGATGTTGCCCATCATGCTGATTTGAATAAGAAACCAAAAGTGCAATACATTGGCGGCCTGTTTACAGGAACCCTTCAGGCTATTCAAAAACCAACTGAAGATCAGTTAGGTATTTTTTCGCAGGCGGTTTACAAAAATACCCCATATATCAAAGAGAATGAAATGCATTCAACCGGAGAAGAAGGGAATCCAATTCCATCGCGGGTTGGCGAACCATCACCCATTAAATATGTGTTTTATGTCATCAAGGAAAACCGCACTTATGATCAGGTTCTGGGTGATATTCCGGAGGGCAACGGCGATTCGACCCTGGTGCTTTTCGGAAAAAACATTACGCCGAACCAACACGCTATGGCCAAACAATTTGTTTTGCTCGATAACTTTTACGTGGATGGCGAAGTGAGCGCCGATGGCCATAACTGGACGATGGGGGCTTATGCCAATGATTATCTGGAAAAAAACTGGCCGACCAGTTATGGAAGTAGGGGAGGCTCATACCCAGGAGAAGGCTCGCGCGAAATAGCAAATAATAAAAGTGGCTTTTTATGGGATTTCTGTAAAAAATATGGCGTCTCGTACCGGAGTTACGGTGAGTTTATCGGTGATAATAACAAACCAAACATCCCAGCATTAAAGGATCATTTCTGCGAAAATTATATTGGCTGGGATATGGCGATTCGCGATACCGTAAGGTTTCGGTGGTGGAAACAGGATTTTGAAAAGTTACTTTCACAAGGCAAAGTTCCGCAATTTAACAGCATCCGGTTTGGCAATGATCATACCGAAGGTTTAAGAATCGGCAGGCCTACCCCGTTGGCACATGCGGCCGATAACGACCTGGCAGTTGGGCTTTTTGTTGAGCACCTCAGCAATTCTTCCATCTGGAATGAAAGTGTGATTATTATTTTAGAGGATGACGCTCAAAACGGGCCAGACCACGTTGACGCCCACCGAACGACTGCCTATCTGGCCGGCGGTTTTGTGAAACAGGGATTTGTTGACCACACCATGTATTCAACCTCCTCGGCGCTTCGCACCATCGAATTAATCCTGGGTTTGCCGCCGATGAGCCAATACGATGCCGCTGCCGAACCATTATGGCGGTGCTTTAACAAAACGGCCAATCATCCTCCTTTTAAGGCGCTTCCCAGTTTGGTTGACTTAAACCTTAAGAATACCGATGATAATAAACTTTCCAGATTAAGCGAAACATTCGATTTCAGCAAAGAAGACCGTGTACCCGATGCCCAGTTTAATGAAGTGATCTGGGCTGCCATCAAAGGATTCGACAGTCCTTGCCCGGCGCCGGTTCATGCAGCATTCTTTACGGTTGAGAAAGAAGAAGATGATGATTAAATTGATGTTGAATAGGACTGCATAACTTGCTATCAATAATTACATGTTTTATGATTTCTTAGAATTTGTTTAATGCCAAGTATGGAGTAATAAATTTTAATCAAGTTTTTAAAATATTGAGGTTGGTGGATGTGCAATTCGAAAAGTAACCTTGAGATTCTCGCTGAGTATTAATGAAAGTTTTGCTACATTTAAGTAACCAAAAAATCAGGTATAACTTTTAAAACTTATCGGAAATGATTGAAAATCTAAATGCAATAATTGAAGCATTCATTCTTTGGTACAAAAATGATCCACATTGCATAAATGAAGATGCTTATCCAGAACTTAAATCAAGTGAATTCCTTGGAAATCTGAATCGTGATCAATTTATCGAATACTTCTTCAATTTCAAACACGAAGGAGGCAAAATTCAATCACAAGGATATCGAACAGCCCCTAAATTCAAGTCAATGCTTGAAGTGGACTATGTGAAATTTAGAGAATTCATATTAAAACCTTTTAATATGAATTTCAACTTAAATGATTGGCTTAGCCAAGTGTTTGAATTTCAAAATTTCGGAAAAGGTGGATCTACAATCTATCTAAATCGGATTGACAAGACCAAATTTACAATTGTTAATAATAAGAGCAATGAGGCATTAAAAATATTAGGATACAGGATACAAGGTGATTTTATTTCGGAATATCACGCAATTGAAAAAGCCCAATTAGATCTTATCAAAAAATTTCCTGAGCTAAGAAATTTTTATGTAGCTGATGCACTTACACATTTTTTAATTGGTACTGAAGGAGGGAAGAAGTATTTAACCGAAGCAGCAAAAGATTTTAAGGAAAGATACAAACCAATAAAATATAAGCATGACGAAATGATAAACGAAAATATTGCTAGAGAATCTTTGCTGGGTAAAATAAATATTCCCCAAAACCTCATTCTCTACGGTCCTCCGGGAACAGGTAAAACTTACAAGCTAATAAACAATTACATCAAATATTTCATCGACATTGAAGATGGAAAGACAAAAGAAAAACGATACGAATTGATAACGTTTCATCAGTCGTACAGCTACGAAGAGTTCATTGAAGGTATCCGCCCCGTTTTTGATGAAGATGAGGAATTGAGGTATAAAATTGAACCCGGAATCTTTCTTCGTATCGCAGAGAAAGCCCGGAAAGACAACCAAAATAATTATGCAATTTTTATCGACGAAATCAACCGTGGCAATATTTCCAAAATTTTCGGCGAACTCATAACACTGATTGAACCAGACAAACGACAAGGAGCCGAACACGAAATTGAAGTGGTTTTGCCCTATTCTAAATCGAAGTTTTCAGTTCCATCCAATTTGTATATCATTGGCACCATGAACACAGCCGACCGCAGCATTGCATTAATTGACACCGCCCTGCGCCGTAGGTTCTGCTTCAGGGAAATGTTGCCCGATACCAGTCTGTTGAAAGAGGATGTGGATGGAATAAACCTTCAGCTTCTTCTGAGTAAAATGAACGAGCGGATTGAATTCCTACTCGACCGTGACCACACTATCGGGCATTCGTTTTTCATGCAGGCCAATTCGAAGAATGAGATTTGCGCTATTTTCAAGAATAAAATAATCCCGCTATTTCAGGAATACTTTTACAACGACTGGGAAAAGCTGCAACTGGTTTTGGGGGACAACAAAAGCTGGGGAAAAACCGAAGAACAAAAACTGGTACGGGTTAAAAAGCATTATGATTTGTCAGCCGAAAAAGAGCTTTTTGGTACCGATCTCGACGATTTTGAAGATGAAATCATTTACGAAATCAACCCGGCCCTTGAAGCTGAATATTTTGACCGGATTCCGGCTGGGGTATTCATCCAAATTTATCAGAAACCTGTAAAAACGATGGTGTAAATGGCTAAGTGCAAACATATTTGCGAGTTTGGCACTATTTGGAACAGTCGTGACTTCCATCCCGAAAAACCTAAAGACAGCTTTGACTGCCTGTTTCTTGACGACAGTTCGTTTCAAAGCCTGAAAAATTTTGTAGCCGAAAACAACGATCCGGCATCGGAAATTGAACAGGCATTTTCGCTCCAACGAAAAAAAGGCAGGGATTTTATTCAGGTTAAAAATTACGCTGGAGTGATAGAAACCCGGCAAGGCACAGTTATTGAAATACTTCCAAAGATTGTTCAATCAGAAAACAGCGATGAACCAATGAAAATAAAGGAGGCCAAAACTGTGTTGATGAAAATGCTCCGATCTCTTCGAAATTCTCCATTTAAAAGTATCGATCAGGCTCATTTGAAGGCCAGCCGGATGCCCATTCTTGAAATTTTCATCTCGGTGTTCCTGAAAGAAATGGAATTGCTGCTAAAACGCGGTATCAAGCACCATTATTCGTCAACCGAAGAAAATCAAATTTTCCTAAAAGGCCGACTACTATTTAGCGAAAACCTGAAGCAAAACCTCGTTAGGAGGGAACGTTTTTATGTGCATTTTGATGAATTTAAAGCCGATATCCCGCAAAACCGGATTCTGAAATCGGCACTTGTTTACCTGAAAGACAAAAGCAAATCGGCTAAAAATATTTTACAGATTATCAGTTTCTTGCATTTGTTCGAGGAAGTTTCTGAATGCAACCATCTTAATAAAGATTTACAAAATTTGAAAGGACAGAACCGTCTTTTCAATCATTATGAACTTGCTTTGCGCTGGGCAAAAGTTTTTTTACAAAACAAATCATTTACCAGTTACAAGGGAAATCATCTGAATACGGCTATTTTATTTCCGATGGAAATATTGTTTGAATCTTACGTGTCGCATAAAATCAAGCAGACTTATCCACACTGGGAAATCTCAACGCAGGATAAAAAGCACTTCCTGGTGAGCGATTTAAACCTCAGTCAAAACAAGTTTCGCATTCGTCCCGACATGGTTATCCATCACAATGAACTCACAATTGTAGCCGACACAAAGTGGAAAATGATCAATGAGGATTTGCCATCGGCGAATTACAACATTTCACAAACCGATATGTATCAACTGTTTGCGTATGGGAAAAAGTATCAGCAGAATAACGGGAATACCCATCTCATCCTGATTTATCCTGCTCACCCCGGGTTCAACAGACAGCTTCATTTTCAATACGAAGAGGATTTGAAGATTGATATTTTTCCGTTCGATTTTCAGGATGAGACCAATTCGCTGAAAGTGTATGAGGAAATATTTTCACCTAAATATCTTGTACCCGAAATTTTTCTTACAGGAATCACCAGACAAAATATTCATCAAGAGATTGATACAGGTCGAGCTACCGGAAATGAGATATGGTAAACACCCGAAATACCTATCCGGAAATATGAGTTTTTAAAAAGATGATTGCCAATTTCTTGTTCCTCCCCTTCGGGGAGGTTAGGAGGGGCTATTATTTCAAACTCGAAATCTGTTCCTCCAGAACTTTAATTTTAGCCTCGGCATCGGCCTGTTTGGCGCGTTCAACAGCGACAACAGCTTCAGGAGCGCTGCTTACAAATCGTTCGTTGCTCAATTTCTTCATTACTGAATTCAGGAAGCCTTTGGTATAATCCAACTCAACCTGAAGTTTCTTCAGTTCTTCTGCCACATTGGGTTTTAAAGTCGTAGTTGTTGTCGTGGTTGTAGACGTTGTTGTCGTTGTCAAAGCTGTGATATAAAAAGTTGAAGACCCAACCATAAAAGATGGAGCATCTTTATCTTCTGAAGTTTCCTCAATAGATGAAATATTCCCCATCTTCTCCAACACACTATTGAATTCGCTATAATAACCCTTTTCTCCAGCTTTAACTGCAATTTCAATCGGAAGTATATTTTTAATACTATATTTTATACGAAGATTTCTAATTCCGGCAATGGCTTCTTTTACATCTTCAAATTGGGCAATTAAAGTTTCATCGTAACCGGTTGACTTTGGCCATGAGCTAATTGTGATGCTATCACCCTTTTGGCGTTCTTTCAGCAACTGCCAAACTTCTTCGCTCACAAACGGCATAAACGGATGCAGGAAGCGTAACACTTCGTCGAAAATGTCAATCAACTCTTCATAAGTTTTTCCGTCAATAGGCTGCTGATAAGCTGGCTTCACCATTTCGAGCAACCATCCGGAGAACTCGTCGCGAACAGTGGTATAAACGCTCATTAAAGCATCCGAAATGCGAAATTTATCGAAGTGGTCGTCGGTTTGTTCTACGATCTGGCTGAACTTTTCGTGGAACCAACTGATGGCAATCCGGGAATGTTCAGGTTGTGGAATCATGGCATCGATTTCCCAGCCATTAACCAAACGGAAAGAGTTCCAGATCTTAGTAACAAAACCGGCTCCTTGTTGTGGCAGACTTTCGTCGAACATCAAATCGCCGCCGGCTGGTGAGCAAAGCAACATGCCCACGCGAACGCCATCGGCTCCATAGGTGTCAATCAGGTCGAGCGGATCGGGCGAATTACCCAGTGATTTCGACATTTTGCGGCGCTGTTTGTCGCGCACCATCCCGGTGAAATATACATTTTTGAACGGGAACTGATCGCGGTATTCGTAGCCGGAAATAATCATTCGGGCCACCCAGAAGAAAATAATATCCGGACCCGTTACCAAATCGTTGGTTGGATAATAATAGTTGATTTCCTTGTTATCAGGATTACTGATTCCGTCGAAAACCGAAATAGGCCATAACCAACTTGAAAACCAGGTGTCGAGCACATCTTCGTCCTGATGCAAAGAAAAGCCTCCCCCATCAGAGCCTCCCCTAACCCCTCCGAGGGAGGGGAATTTTTTGAGCACTAATTCGCGGGCTTTTTCCTCATTTTCGGCAACCACAAATCCCCAATCTCCCCCCCCGGGGGGATTAAGGGGGGCTGTGGGGCTTTCTATATACCACACCGGGATGCGATGGCCCCACCACAACTGACGGCTGATACACCAGTCTTTGATGTTTTCCATCCAGTGACGGTATGTATTTTTGAATTTCGGCGGATAAAACTGAATGGTATCGTCCAACACATTATCAATGGCAGGTTGAATGATCGAACCCATTTTCAGGAACCACTGAGCTGACAATTTGGGTTCGATTGGAACATGTGTACGTTCAGAGAAACCAACTTTATTGGTATAATCTTCCACTTTAGCCACATTTCCGGCAGCTTCCAGATCGATCATGATTTTCTCGCGAACGGCAAAACGATCTTCGCCGACAAACATTCCGGCAGCTTCGCTCATGGTGCCGTCTTCGTTGAAAATGTCAATGCTTGGCAAATTGAAACGCAGCCCGATTTCATAGTCGTTCACATCGTGTGATGGCGTGATTTTCAGGCATCCGGTACCAAATTCCATATCCACGTATTCGTCTTCAATAATCGGAATCGAACGGTTGATCAGCGGAACCAAAACCCGTTTACCTTTCAGATGAGTAAAACGCGGATCGTTCGGATTAACACAAACGGCAGTATCACCCAAAATCGTTTCAGGACGGGTCGTTGCGATGGTGACGAAGGCCCCAGCCCCCTCAACTCCCCCGGAGGGGGAGCTTTCGATCTGGTATTTCAGGTAATACAATTTCGATTGCATTTCCCGGAAAATCACCTCTTCGTCCGACAATGCGGTTTTGGCTGCCGGATCCCAGTTCACCATGCGAACACCGCGATAAATGAGTCCTTTATCGTGCAAATCAACAAAGGTTTTGATCACCGATTCGCTGCGAATTTCGTCCATCGTAAAAGCGGTACGGCCCCAGTCACAGGAACAGCCTAGTTTTTTGAGTTGCTCCAGGATGATTCCTCCATGTTTGTGGGTCCACTCCCATGCATGTTCAAGAAATTCATCCCGGGTCAGGTCAAATTTCGAAATGCCTTCATCTTTCAGTTTATTTACCACCCGGGCTTCGGTGGCGATCGAAGCATGGTCGGTACCGGGAACCCAGCATGCATTTTTGCCCAGCATCCGGGCGCGGCGGGTAAGGATATCCTGAATGGTATTATTGAGCATGTGGCCCATGTGAAGCACGCCCGTGACATTTGGCGGTGGAATGACGATGGTATAAGGTTCACGATCATCGGGTTCGGAATGGAAAAACTTATTTTCCATCCAATACTGGTACCATTTGTCTTCAACTTCGGCGGGGTTGTATTTGCTGGGGATATCCATTGTATTTATTTATGCTGTAAACGAAGTTGCAAAAATAGAAAAATAAGTTCGATGACCGAATCATTCAAAGTACCTCAAGTTTGTTTACTTCGAGATTTTCCAATTAATTCCAAATCCTGAAGCTTTCTTCCAAACTCATCATCCGCAGCCAGTTTCAGAAAATCGTCATGAAGTCCAAGTACCCTGAATACATTGAAATATGATCCCATTGAAACGCTTGGATTTCCTTTTTCGATCTGATAAAGCGTAGTTCGGTCAATTCCAGCCCGTTCGGCTACCTGAATGGTTGTTAGCTTACGCCTTTTTCGAGCCAGCTTGATGTTTTCGCCCAACTGCTCCATAATTCTTTGAAATTTAGGAAACAGTATTTGCTTTTTTGTTCGCATTTTAAATGTTGTTTATTATCCACAAATATATCAATATTGTTGAGAATAAACAACAAAAAAAGGCCGAAACTTGCTGTTCCGGCCTATAAATAAGGTTATCTTCCTAATTCCAATCTCTTAGCCTTCCCCCGGCGGGGGAATTGAAGGGGGCTTTTTACAATACTGTCAAAACATCCTGATAAGGAAGTCCAAATGCATCAGCAACGCCCTGATATACCACTTTTCCTTTTACCACATTCAAACCTTTTCGCAATGGTTCACTGTCCAAACAGGCTTTTTTCCATCCTTTGTTCGCGATTTCCAACGCATAAGGCAGAGTTGCGTTTGTCAAAGCCAGGGTTGATGTACGAGGCACCGCTCCCGGCATATTGGCTACACAGTAGTGAATAACATGGTCAATCACGAAAGTCGGATGATCGTGTGTGGTGGGTACAGTTGTTTCGAAACAACCGCCCTGATCAACTGCTACGTCAACCAAAACCGTTCCATGTTTCATGGTTGGAATCATGTCGCGCGTAATCAGCTTTGGAGCAACCGCACCGGGAATGAGCACTGCGCCAATAATCACATCGGCATTGCGAACCATTTCACGGATATTGTATTCGTTGCTCATCATGGTTTTCACGTTGGCAGGCATAATATCGTCGAGATAACGCAGGCGTTTCAGGCTCACATCGATGATTGTCACATCGGCGCCCAGACCACCAGCCATTTTAGCGGCTTCGGTACCTACAATTCCGCCACCGATAATCAGTACTTTTGCAGGTGGAACTCCGGGAACGCCTCCTAACAAAACCCCATATCCACCAAAAGTTTTCTCAAGATATTTAGCGCCTTCCTGAACCGACATACGTCCGGCCACTTCTGACATCGGAATAAGCAGTGGTAAGGAACGGTCGGCCATTTCAACAGTTTCGTAAGCCAGACAAATCGAACCGTTTTCGATCATTGCCATAGTTAAAGGCTCGCCTGATGCGAAATGGAAATAGGTAAATAAAATCTGGTCTTTTTTAATCAGCTTATATTCCGATTCGATGGGTTCTTTTACTTTGATGATCATGTCAGCAATGGCATATACCTCTTCAATGGTTGGAAGAATGGTTGCGTGTGCATAAATATAATCTTCATCTTCAAATCCGCTTCCCATACCGGCAGTTGATTGTACGTAAACAGTATGGCCATTTTTAACCAATTCAGCCGCTCCAGCCGGGGTTAAAGCAACTCGGTTTTCATTGTTTTTAATTTCTTTTGGAACTCCAATAATCATCTTCGTAATATTTTAAAGTTTTCTCAGCGCTCAAAAATAGATGATCTTAACCATGCAAAACATGATAAAATACAATGAATTTTTCAGGTTCGAAAATCTGGTAAAGGATTTAAAACCGATTTTGCTCAAATTGTCTTATCTGCCTATGAAATTGAAAGTTATTGTGCTGTTAAGATTTCACATTAAATGAAAAGCGAAAATTTTAATTTAAGATTGATAATCGTATATTTGCCGGCTTCATTGATAATATTTTCCAAAACATGCCAAATACATCGGAACGTGGTAATTTGATGCCGGATTCGCCCATCCGGAAGCTGGTTCCCCTGGCTGACAAAGCCAAGGAAAGGGGAGTAAAGGTGTATCACCTGAATATCGGGCAACCGGATTTGCCAAGCCCTCAAAGTGCGATTGACGCTATCCGGAACATTGACCGCAAAATTCTGGAGTATTCTCCGAGTGAAGGAATCAAATCGTTCCGTGAAAAGCTTGCAGCCTACTATCATACATTTAAAATTGATGTTTCTGCCGAAGATATAATCATTACTTCCGGAGGTTCGGAAGCGGTCACTTTTGCATTTTTAGCCTGTCTCGATCCCGGCGATGAGATTATTGTGCCTGAACCGGCCTACGCCAATTACACGGCTTTTGCTATTCTGGCGGGCGCTGTTATTAAATCCATTCCATCGAAAATTGATGAAGGTTTTGCCTTGCCGCCTGTAGCCGAATTCGAAAAACTGATCACTCCTCGAACGAAGGGAATTATGATCTGCAACCCGAATAACCCTACCGGATATTTGTATAACCGTACCGAAATGAGCCAGATTCGCGACCTGGTTAAAAAATACGATCTGTATTTATTCTCCGACGAAGTTTACCGCGAATTCTGTTACACCGGCGCTCCTTATATTTCTGCCTTTCATCTGGAAGGAATTGAGCAGAACGTGGTGCTGATTGATTCGGTTTCGAAACGTTACAGCGAATGTGGTTTGCGTATTGGCGCACTCATCACCAAGAATAAAGCGCTGAAGAAAAATGTCATGAAGTTTTGTCAGGCACGCCTGAGTCCGCCACTCATAGGACAAATTGCCGCTGAAGCTTCGCTTGAAAACAACAAGGCCTACATGCACGATGTGTATGACGAATATGTTGAACGCCGTAAGTTTTTAGTTGACGGATTAAACCGCATTAACGGAGTTTATTCACCCATCCCGATGGGAGCATTTTACACCGTAACACGCCTTCCGGTTGACGATGCCGATGTATTTTGTGCCTGGCTGCTTAGCGATTTTGAATATGAAAATCAGACCATCTTCATGGCGCCTGCTTCAGGATTTTATACCACTCCGGGATACGGAAAAGATGAAGTCCGTATTGCTTATGTGCTGAAGAAGGAAGATTTGGCTGTTTCGCTGAAGATTCTGGAAGAAGCATTGAAAGTTTATCCCGGAAGTAAAGTGAGACAAACAGCTATGTTACTTTAATGCAAAGGCAACAATCGTATTTCCTTTTGGGGTTCCTAATTTTTCGCCGCCACAAGCCATCACAATGTATTGTTTCCCATTAACACTATACATTGCCGGAGTAGCAAATGAAGCTGCGGGAAGTTTCGTTTGCCAAAGCAATTTACCTGTATATTTATTAAATGCCCTGAACATGCCATCCTTGGTTCCGGCTATCAGCAATAAACCATTTTCAGTAACTATCGGACCGCCATAATTTTCACATCCGGTTGGATTGGTCTCCTGATTTGGGAGACCCGGTGTAATTCCCAAAGTAGTTTGCCAAATATGCTTACCTGTGTTTAAATCAATTGAAGTGAGTGTTCCCCACGGAGGGGTAATGGCAGGCAACCCTTTTTCATCCAGAAATTTTGTATAGCCTGTGAATTTGTATAAATCCTGCGGAATAATTGACAGATCGGCAGAAACCGCTTCCTTCTTTTCTACTCCGTATAAATATTCAACCAATCTTCGTTTATCTTCTTTCGTGATGTTTGGAAACCCCGGCATCATACCTTTTCCGTTGTTGATAATCTGCAGCACATATTGCTGTGCCTGTTTCTGCGCGATGTTGGAGAGATCGGGGTAACCGCTGGAAGCAATGCCCCGCTTGTCTTCCCCATGACAAGAACTACAATAAATACTATAAATTTGTTCACCGGCTGATATTTGCTGATTTGGTTTGCCAGGATGAAGTGATTCATTGTGGCGCTCCATTCTCAGAAACCAGGCCATTTCATTTGCATTTACATATAAAATTCCGTTAAAGGGATCTGCTGCTGCGCCGCCGTATTCAGCGCCGCCGTCATAACCAGGCAACAACAAAACGTTATTGGTATCGGGTGGAGCGAATAATCTTTTATCTGAAGATGTTAATAAATGTTTAAGTTCCTCTTTATTAGTGGCGAAAGGGCTGACATCATTTTCAGTTAATAGAAAAGCTTCCCTCGCGAATGGTTTTGGCAAAGAAGGTACAGGTTGTGAAGACCATGCCTGCTCTCCAGGCAGAGATGAGACTGGCGCTGCTATTTCATTAATCGGGAACATGGACTCGCCCGTTTTTCTGTCGAATACATAAACGTAACCCTGCTTGGTAACCTGCGCCACTGCATCAACATGTTTCCCATTTTTAGTAACTACTATTAAATTGGGAGGAGCAGGCAGGTCCCTATCCCATAAATCGTGGTGTATCATTTGAAAGTGCCACTTATAAGTACCATCATCGGCATTAAGCGCCAGCAAACAGTTAGCGAAGAGGTTGGGCCCTTTTCTGTTGGCGCCATAAAAGTCAGGTGCCGCCGATCCCAATGGAATAAAGAGAATACCAGTTTTTTTATCCAATGCCATGCCTGCCCAATTATTTACTGCACCAACATTGATGTTCTTGTATGCTTCTTTGGGCCATGTCTCATAACCTTTTTCTCCTGGTTGGGGTATGGTATGAAATGTCCAGATCAATTTCCCTGTCCTTACGTCAAATGCCCTGATATGGCCTGGCGCGGCACCTGCATTCTCGTCAACCCTTACTGGCATTATAATTAAATTTTTAAATATTGTTCCGGGTGTAGTGCTTGTGATATACTTATCCTTCGCCTGATCGGGCAGCCCTGTGTGCAGATTTACTTTTCCATTGTTCCCAAATGTTGGGATCAATTTCCCATCCATTGCATTCAATGCCAACAAATTAGCACCCACGGTATAAAAAATGCGCTTATCATTTCCATCTTCCCAATAGGCAACACCTCTGCAGGTTCCACTGGTTGACGCTGAATCTTTGTATAGCCATAGTTCTTTGCCAGTGGCTGCATCCAGTGCAAATGCTTTTAAGGCTGCTGTTACCCCGTAAACTACACCATTTATCATGACAGGGTTCATTTGCATTTGTCCGCTATCAGGAGTTTCGTAAATCCACTCAATTTCTAAATGTGCTACATTATTAGTATCAATCTGAGAAAGTGTTGAATAATGATTTCGGTCAGGGCCTCCCAGGTATTCAGTCCAGGAATCGTAATTGGATTGGTCAGAAAATGTACAACCCCCCAGAAAGTAAACAACTCCCAATATGCAGATTGTTTTCATAAATAGATTCATATTAAATAGGTTTTAATTTTGTTGATTACCTGTTCCTCAGCCTGTTCATACATCTCACGTATAAATTCATGATTGAAATACAGTTCAAACTTTGAGACTGTAAAAATCAAGTTTTTACTTAAGCAGGAGCATTCCGGCCTGATCAACCTGCCAGCTCTCACCCTGAGCGCCTTCCCAGCAATGCCATTTGCCGTACTCATTCAGATAGGCACACATATTAAATGCAACTTTCAAATTTGGCTTAGGCTTTAACCCAATCGCTCTGAAAGGAATAGCCCATTCGGCAATCCAACCACCACCATTACCCCGCTTTTGTTTCATTTTTGGAATAAACCGTACTTCCTTTCCAAGATGTTCGGCCTCCCTGGCTGTTGCGCCGGCATCGGTTACACTTTGGACTGTTCCGTCAATGTATGTGCGGATCACGTATGTAACCGGCTTGCCTTTACCTGTCAAACCACCAAGAGAAATCTCAATACCATCGTCTTTTCCCCATGCGCTTCCCTGACTAATCTTTTCAGGTTCAAACATGGTAACTATTGCACCCAGGTACAGGAATTGATCATCGTAAGAAAACTTGACTAAAACAGGCGGCCCACTTGCCGGTAATCGCGAGGGTTCCCTGTCAAGCCGCTGAAAATCTCCGGGCCATTCATCAGAGGTAAGGTTTCCGTCAAGCGAAGGTGTTTTAATGGTGCGCAAAACCTCAATCGGATAGGATTTACGTCCGGGAATGGGCATGGAGGGCATTACAGAATCAATCGTGAATGCCTGCGGAGAATTGTTCAACCCACGACCGTTACTAAATATTTTATTGCCCTTCCAGATACTGATGGCATTAGGCTGGGTTATATTGATTTTACCCTTGGTAATTAGGGTATTACGTTCAAATGTGAAGTTGGCCGACGATTGAAATGACAAGGTCATATCTTCATCGGTGATGAATACATTATCGCGGATTATTGTATTGCGGGCAATATGGTTATGCACGGGTCTTGACACATTGAATGAAACATTTTTTTCAACTATACAGTCGGTTGCACCTTCGTCAAGGTAATAGGCGCTAACCCCAAATCCCTGGCCGGATTCCGAAATATCGCGCACAACATTGCCACGCAATATGATATTATTGCCTCCGGAAGCATAGATCGCGGCGCCATCATGTATTTCGCGCATAACCCGGTAGATGAGATTCTCTTCAACCAAAAGTCCGGTTTTACCAATTATCATTCCTGAATAGGGTGCATCATGAATTTCGTTGCGGTAAATATGGGTTCCTTTGCCGCTTGATTGTGTGTAAAATGCCACAGAACTTGGAAAATAAATACCCACATCGTGAATGTGATTGTGTGCAATAAAGGTATCGAACGCATTTACCTTAACGCCACAAGCCCCGGTGTTATGAATATGGCAGCCAATAATCCGGCCATCAGTCATTTGTTCTGCCACAATTCCCAGACCACCCACATTCGAGATTTCAAGTTTTTCGAGGCTGCAATTCGTCGTATTCCGCAAATTTAATGCGCCATCGAGAAAAGCGCCACCAAAGCCGGCTGGTTTGAGCGGTATGTTCGTAGCCTGAAGTTTCAGTCCTCGGATCGTTATATTTTCTGCATTCAAATTTGGTTCTCCGGTGATGCGGATGATTTGCTCAATTTTGGGTGCGATTATCTTCGCCTTCGCCATATCCTCACCTTCCAGGGGCCAGTAAACCAGACGACCGGCTGTACGATCGAGATACCATCGGCCAGGTTTTGTCATTCCTTCCCGTGTATTCCAAATGACATATTCTTTCTTGCCAAAAGCGCCAGGTGGATAAATTGCTGGTGTTGAGAAAATTAATTCATGCTTCCTGATATCGTTTTGGGCGACACCTACAAGCGATTCGTCCCACATGTGATAAACCCTCACCTCAGCATTCTTTACATCAAGAGTTTCAGGAATATCCTTTGGATTGTAGGCCATCACCTTCAATTCTTCAGGATAGGGTTGGCGTTCCCAGTAACCTGCTACCGCAGGAAGGACACGGATATCCCAGCTTTGCTGATGCAGGAAGGTCCCCGATTCAGGCATACGTGCACGCTCAGGCATCCATCCGTTCACAACCAAAGAACGGAAGTCCCAGGTTCCTTCTTTCACACCGGGCAAATCGGCATACCAAAATTTATCTCCGTCTCTATTCCAACCAGTTATCAGAGTTCCTCCATAAAGGATTACTGCTCCGCTCGTATCTGCTTCAATGGTGAGTCCATTATCCCTCCTGTCGAGTTCAAACGGTTTAGTGAGATAATATTCACCAGGCATAACAACGATTCGGTGGTTACCAGGCTGGGCCGATCGTGCAGCATTACGGGCAGCCTCGAGCGTTGCCAGTGGCTGCGAAAAGGTTCCCGGATTGCTGTCTGATCCTCCGGTAGCCACTATAAATGTTTTTCCTGAAGGTTCTTGTCCTGACACCAGATTACCTGAAGCGATCAATAGAAAAGCGATCAATAAAAGGAGTCGGATTAGCCCAAAATAGCATTTTTTGGATAACGAGCTAATTGGCAGGTTTGGTTTCATTAGGTTTCTGAAATAGTTAGGGATAAACTTGATGCAAGTTATTCTTTTTTTATACACGAATTCAAATCTCAAATTCATGTTTTCAACTTCGGGTGATGCGATTTTTAATCGCATTAAATAAGTAAAACCGGATCAATAGGAAGTTGGAAACTTCCTATCCCAAAAAAGGGAAAAGCACCCCATTTCCAGAAGTGCTTTTCTTTGAGCGAGAAACGAGACTCGAACTCGCGACCCCGACCTTGGCAAGGTCGTGCTCTACCAACTGAGCTATTCTCGCAAAATTTTTTAAACGTATTATAAAACACTAAAACGAGACTCCCTGCCCGTCATTCGGCTTATCAGGCAGGGAACTCGCGACCCCGACCTTGGCAAGGTATCAACTAGATTTTTAGTGGAATTTATGATCCTGAATTTGAGGTAAGTGATCTAATTCTTCTTGAAAATATGATTAACAAAAAATATAACTTTAAAACAAAATTCATAATCAAAATCTTATCTTTGGTTATGTGACAAAAATCAATTTTCTTGATTTAAAATATATCGATTCATAAAAATAGTCTATGGAAATAATATCAGAATGGGGGAAAATAGCAGGATTTGCAGGATTAGCTTTAGGCGTTTTTGTATTTCTTTTTAGAGCAACAATTGCGTTAAAAATTTTCTCAAAATTAAACCAAAAACAATCTTATTTAATAATTAGATGGTTTCTAATTTTGGTTTCTATAGTATCTTTTTTTTCAATAGGTATTGCCTATTTTAATGAACCTAGTTCCACTCAACTTACTGTCTATGTTTATGGACCAAAAGGGAAACAGGATATTATATTGGAAAATATCGGGATGCTTATTGTGGATTTTGCCAATGATAGAAGGACTCCAATGATTGGTCAAAATGGCAGAACAAATTTTGGAGAAATTCCAAAAAAGTTTTTAGGCAAAGAAATAGGAATTGGGTTGATCGCTGAGGGATATAAGTTAAATAAGCCAGAAAAACTTTACAAAATGGATGGTAATCCTATTTATATTCCTGTAATAAAAGAAGGAAATCTAGGCAGTATTTCAGGTATTGTCAAGAACCGTGATGGAAGTATCTTTTTAAAAGATGTTTTGATAATGATTGGAAATGACACAAGCACTATTACCAACGAATTTGGCATTTTTAAAATCACACTTCCTGAAAACATGCGAGTCCCTAATGACAAGATTCCATATTTGCTAACAATAAAAAAGGAAGGTTTTTCAGTAAAAACAGTTTATTATTATCCATCCTCGAAAGATCAAGAAATAAGATTAGATCTTAAATAGGCTTTAAACATGAAAAAGACATGCTTCATCATAATATGTATTGTTGTGCACTTGCAAGGTTTTACCCAAAGCCTATTAAAGGGAGTCGTATTGTATCAAAATAGTGGTGGAAAGCCTGCCGTTGGGATACAAGTGAGTGCCTTTGGCGCAAATCCACAAGATGTATATACAACAAGTAATGGCTTTTTTGTACTGTCTTTTAAAGCAAAAAAACCCGGAGAAAAGGTTAAAATAATTCTGGGAAGTACTGACGAAAAAGGTAAAAATATCGAGTTAGTTAATAATAAACAATTGGAAATGTTAAGAATTCCTTCGAATCCGGATGATGATCCAATTGAAATAATTATTTGCCCTACAGGGCAAAAAGACGAAACTGCTTTGCGATTTTATGAAATTTTAGCAAAAGCAACTAAAAATGAGTCTGCTGCCAAAAAAGATAATATAGAGAAACTTAAACAAGAGAGTAATCAGGAAACAGTATCTTCTCTTGTCGCACAAATGGATAAACTCAGCAAAGAGAAGGATGCTGCATTAAATAAATTAAGGGAACAAGCAGAATTCATCGCATCAATTAATACAGATAATGCCTCTGAAATAGTAAAGGAAGCGATTCGAAGCATTGAAAAAGAAAAAGATATTGAGACTGCACTTGAGATTTTAAATAATTTGAAATTGGAAAAAACCTTGCAATTAGCAATAAATAAAAAAAATAAAGGGGAAGAGGAGATAAGAGAAGTAATTGAAGGATATGCATTAAAAGTCAGACTTTTGTCTGCAAAGCTTAATTACTCAGATGCAATTATTTGTTTTGAAAAGATTATTGAAATTTATAATACCACTCGGTTGGACGAAACAGAATTAGCTTTTATATATGGGAATACTGCTTCAGTTTGTATTGATGACGGGGAGTATTCAAAAGCATTAGAATTTGAACAGAAATCAATTACAATCTTTGAAAAAGAATTCGAACCCAATAATCCCATCCTAGCTTTAGCTTACAATAACTTAGCTGTAATATATACACATTTACGTGATTATGGAAATGCACTTGTAACACAACAGAAAGCTCTTAAAATTCAGTTACAAAGTGATAACGCTAAAAGTGAAAGCATTGCATTAAGTTATAACAATTTAGCAGGAATATACCTAGGATTCGGAAGAATTGCGGAAGAGTCAAAAGCTGTAGATGACAAAATGAAGAAAATTTTAAAACATAATATCATTACCCCAAATTCGTACATAATCTTCCTCTGTGATAGTTTGGGCGGATACGAAAAAGCACTGCTAGCACAACAAAAAGCTCTTGAAATTCAAGAGAAAATATCAACACTGTATAACGAAAATCTGGCCTTATTTTACAATACTTTATCATTAATATATGAACACCTAAAAGAACATGAAAAAGCATTAGAAGCAATAAAAAAGGCTATTGCAATAAATATCCATAACCATGGATTAGATGATATAAAAGTCGCTAACAACTATTATAACCAAAGCTATATTTATTTTGGAAAAAACGATTTAAATAACGCAATCACCTATGGATTAAAGGCTTATCAGATATTTATAAAAAAACTGCGCACAAATCACCCTGATTTAGAAATATCCAAATTAGTATTGTCCATTTACTATAATAAAAGAGGGCAACAGTTTGAGCAAGATTTAAAATATAAAATGGCTATTGAAGATTTTACGCATGCAGTAGAACTTTCCCCTACAAATTCAGACTTAAACTTTCGTTTAGGTCAATGTTTTTATTACGAAAAAGACTTTCAAAAAGCTATTATATATTTAAAAAGGAGCCAACAATTAGTTATTACAGACTTCTTTGATATCTTAAATAATAGCGAATTAGGGTATGATGAAAAATTATTTGAATATTTGAATTTAATTAGTTTAGCATATGCAAAAAACAAAAATTTTAAAGATTCAAAATTATGCATTGAAGAAATGCAAAAACTTGTACCTAAAATAGGAGTAGTATATCGAAATTGGGCTGTATACTACATAGTGCAAAATAAAAATGATGAAGCTATTTCAAATCTTCAAAAAGCAATTGAAATGGGATATGATGACTTAGGATGGATAAAAACAGAGGAAAGTCTAGATAAAATTAGAGGGATGAGTATATATAAGAAAATAATTAAAAGATTAGAAGAAAACAAAAAAATATAATTGCATAGTTGAGAAAGCAAAAAGCACCCCGATTCCACCATCCGGGCCTCCTTAAAAAGAGCGAGAAACGAGACTCGAACTCGCGACCCCGACCTTGGCAAGGTCGTGCTCTACCAACTGAGCTATTCTCGCAATAATTGATTTGAACCTGATTTTTTAAAAGTACCCGGAGCGGGACTTGAACCCGCACAGCCAATGGCCACAGGATTTTAAGTCCTGCGTGTCTACCGATTCCACCATCCGGGCCTCCTTAAAAAGAGCGAGAAACGAGACTCGAACTCGCGACCCCGACCTTGGCAAGGTCGTGCTCTACCAACTGAGCTATTCTCGCAAAATTTATGATTCTGATTAACTCAGAACACATGATGCCTTTTTCAATATTATCCCGCAATCTGGTGGAAATTGCAGTATTTCTTAGGTTTGAACGTACTGTTTAGTGCTTTCGAAAACAGCGATGCAAATATAGTCGTATTTTTACTTTCTCCAAAAAAAGCAAAAACTTTAGCCGGGTTTGATCGCTTATTTTTTGAAAGGTTTATCCAGCCCGGTAATCTTCTTAATGTCGTTCAGCTTATTCAAGGCTTCGAGCGGAGTGAGCTGATTGATGTCCAGATTCTTGATCTCGTCGCGGATTTGTTTCAGCACCGGATCGTCCAATTGGAAAATACTCAGTTGAAAACCTTCCCGTTTCTCGGCCATGCCATCCAAAGGTTTAGAAAGTCCATCTTTCCGGTGTGTATCTTCCAATTGAAGCAGGATTTCATCAGCACGGCGAACAACCGAAGGCGGCATTCCGGCCATCCGGGCAACATGAATGCCGAAACTATGGTTACTCCCGCCCGGCACCAGCTTCCGGAGAAAAATGACTTTGTTTCCAACTTCTTTGACCGAAACATTGTAATTCTTCACACGGCCAAACGATTTTTCCATCTCGTTCAGTTCGTGGTAATGGGTGGCGAACATGGTTTTTGCCCGTGACTTCGCATGATCGTGAATGTATTCCACAATTGACCATGCAATGGAAATGCCATCGTAGGTTGAAGTTCCACGGCCCAGTTCATCGAGCAGAATCAGGCTTCGGTCCGAAATGTTGTTCAGGATACTGGCAGCCTCGTTCATTTCGACCATAAAGGTTGATTCTCCCAGCGAAATATTATCAGACGCTCCAACCCTCGTGAATATTTTATCCACAAATCCGATCTGAGCAGCTTCGGCCGGGACAAAGCTTCCGATCTGGGCCATCAGCACAATCAAGGCTGTTTGCCGCAACAATGCTGACTTCCCGGCCATATTGGGGCCGGTAATGATAATCACCTGCTGATCGTCCTGATTTAACACCACATCGTTCGAAATGTACGATTCGCCCATAGGCAACTGATGTTCAATCACCGGATGGCGGCCCCCTTTGATGATGATGTCTTTCGAATCGTTGATTTCAGGCCGGAAATACTTGTAATCGATAGCTGTGGTAGCAAATGACAACAGGCAATCGAGCTGGCCAACAATAGCGGCATTCAACTGTATCGCCTGAATATATTCGGCCAAAGCAACCACCAGTTCGTTGAACAGGCGAACCTCAATGGCCAGAATTTTTTCTTCGGCACCCAGAATTTTCGATTCGTATTCTTTGAGTTCTTCAGTAATGTAACGTTCGGCGCCAACCAGTGTTTGTTTACGGATCCACTCCGATGGAACTTTATCTTTGTGCGTATTTCGGACTTCGATGTAATAACCAAACACGTTGTTGAAAGCGATTTTCAGGCTTGAAATGCCGGTACGTTCAGATTCCCGATCCTGCATTTTGGCCAGGTAATCTTTTCCGGAGAAAGCAAGTTCGCGAAGTTCGTCCAATTCGGGCGAAACACCCGAAGCAATCACATGTCCTTTACTGATGAGCGCTGGAGGATCGGGATGAATTTCCTTTTCGATTCGCATCCTGATTGATTCGCAAGGATTGAGTTGCTCGGCAAAACGTTTCAGATTTGGGCTGTCGGTTCGACTGCAAATATCTTTGATGGGCGCAATGGCCTGAAGCGCATGTTTGAGATGCACCACTTCGCGCGGATTGATACGGACGACAGCAACTTTGGAAATGATTCGTTCCAGATCGCCAACCTGACGAATGTGGTCTTCCAGATTTTCTTTCAGGCTTTCATCATTGACCAGGTATTCAACCACATTCAGGCGATTGTTGATGGCCGCGATTTCCTTCAGGGGAAGGGCAATCCAGCGTTTCAGCAAACGGGCGCCCATCGGCGAAATGGTTTTGTCAATCACCTGTACGAGTGTTTTTGCACCTTCGTTGATCGAATTAAAAAGTTCGAGGTTACGGATAGTAAACCGGTCGAGCCAGACGTATTTATCTTCTTCCATGCGGGAGAGGTTGACGATATGTTTAGTCTGGTGATGCTGGGTCAGATCAAGATAATGCAAAATTGCCCCTGAAGCAATAATTCCGTAATTCAGCTCGTGTACGCCAAAACCTTTCAGCGATTTGGTCTCGAAATGACGCATCAGCCGGTCGCTGGCTGCACTTTCGGTATAAACCCAATCGTCCTGAGAAAAGGTGTAATATTTACCTCCAAACAAGGCGGTAAAATCGGCCCCTTTCCCTTTCTGGAACAAAACTTCTTTTGGTTGAAAAGAACACAGCAATTTATCCACATATTCGAACGAACCTTCAGCAGTTAAAAATTCGCCCGTCGAAATATCCAGAAAGGCAATCCCCGCCATCTTTTTATCGAAATGAACGGAGGCCAGAAAGTTATTTTCGCGATGCTCCAGAATGTTGTCGTTGTATGAAACTCCTGGAGTAACAAGCTCGGTAATGCCCCGTTTTACAATGTTTTTGGTCAGTTTTGGATCTTCAAGTTGTTCACATATGGCCACGCGTGCACCTGAACGAACCAGCTTTGGCAAATAAGTATCCAGCGCATGATAAGGAAAACCGGCCAGTTCAACATAGCTGGCCGAACCATTGGCACGGCGGGTGAGCGTAATGCCCAGTATTCCGGAGGTTCGAATGGCATCCTCGCCAAATGTTTCATAAAAATCGCCCACCCTGAAAAGTAAAACAGCATCGGGATGTTTCGCTTTGACGGCATAATACTGCTTCATCAAGGGCGTTTCAACGTATTTCGGAGTAGTCGTCAATGGTCTGTATGTTTAAGATGCACAAAGATAAGTTTTAAAGCAATGAGACAAGCATTGAAGATTTTTTTTGAAATCAGGAAATGAAAAATGATTTGAATGTGTATCTTTGAAAAAATGATTTAAGAAAATGAGCACTATAGAATTAAGACATATAATTACTGAACATTTAACTCATATTGATGATGTTTCATTTTTGAATGCTATAAAGACAATCATAGAGTCAAAGGTTTCTGATGGCACTTATAAACTAAGTGATTACCAAAAGAACCGGATTGATATAGCCAGACAGCAGCTAAAAGGCAGACAAACAATTTCTCATGATGAAATACAAAAAGAAATTGACCAATGGCTAAGTTCAAGATAGAATGGTCGGTTGAAGCCAGATCGGATTTAATGTATATTCTTGAGTTTTACATTAAACAGAATGGTACAGTAACTTATAGCATCAAGTTAAATTCAGAAATAAACAAGAGCATAAGGTTATTATCAAAAAATCCATATTTAGGCATACTGACTGATTATGATTCTATTAGAACATTTATAAGAGGTGATTATCAAATCATTTATGAAATTTTTGATCAATTGATCTTGATTATTATGATTTGGGATTGTCGTCGAAATCCTAAAGACAAAGTAATTGACAAAAGAATTCAATAACAAAATACATCGGCAGGCATGGAATCCTCATCAGGAATTTCATGCCGTTACTTTCACTATCCTAAAAAGATAAAGTCACACTTTAAATATTAGCCTCTTTCAAAATTACATCATGTGCTCCGCCTTCAATAATACTGGTTGAGGAAACCAGCGTAATTTTCGCATTTTTTTCCAGTTCAGGAATACTTAATGCCCCACAACTGCACATGGTCGAAATGATTTTTCCGAGGGTAATATCCAGATTATCCTTTAATTTTCCGGCATAAGGAACATAGCTGTCAATACCTTCTTCAAATTTCAGCGCTTCGTTGCCTCCTACGTCGTATCTCTGCCAGTTACGGGCCCGGTTCGATCCTTCGCCCCAGTATTCCTTAACAAAGTTGCTGCCCACTTTAAGCTTCTTGGTTGGACTTTCGTCGAAACGGGCAAAATACCGTCCCATCATGATGAAATCGGCGCCCATAGCCAGTGCAAGTACCATGTGGTAATCCTGAACAATACCTCCATCGGAACAAATCGGAACATAGATGCCCGTTTTTTTGAAATATTCATTTCTGGCTTCAGCCACTTCGATGAGCGAAGTTGCCTGCCCACGTCCAATGCCTTTCTGCTCGCGGGTGATACAAATGGAGCCCCCGCCAATTCCGACTTTCACAAAATCAGCCCCGGCTTCAACCAGGTATAAAAAGCCGTCCTTGTCAACCACGTTTCCGGCTCCCACTTTTACATTTCCATTGTATTTGTCTTTGATAAAAGCGATGGTTTCAGCTTGCCATTCAGAAAAACCATCAGAGGAGTCTATACAAAGTATATCGGCCCCGGCATCTACCAACTGGGGAACCCTTTCGGTGTAATCACGGGTATTGATTCCGGCGCCTACTAATAACTTTTTATTCGGATCGAGTAATTCATTTGGATTTTCCTTGTGTTCATCGTAATCTTTCCGGAACACAAAATATTGCAGGTTCTGGTTTTTATCAATTATTGGGAGCGTATTGAGTTTGTGGTCCCAGATGATGTCATTGGCTTCGGTAAGCGAAACGCCCAATTCTCCGGTTACCAGTTTTGAAAAGGGGGTCATAAACACACTGATTTTGGTATCCGGATTATCCTTCCCCTCGCGGTAGTCGCGACTGGTCACAATACCCAGGAGTTTGCCATTTGATGTTCCGTCGGCTGTAATCCCGATGGTTGAATGGCCGGTTCCGGCTTTCAATGCTAAAACATCTTTCAGGGTATTTTCAGGAGTGAGATTAGCATCGCTGACTACAAATCCGGCCTTGAATTTTTTCACCTTCCTTACCATTTCGATTTGCGATTCGATGGACTGAGAACCGAATATGAATGAGAGGCCTCCATTTTTAGCTAAGGCAATAGCCATTTTATGATCGGATACCGACTGCATGATGGCCGAAACAAACGGAATATTTAACTCCAATTCGGGAGTTGTCCCTTTCTGATACCTTACAAGGGGAGTTTTTAATGAAACATTCTCAGGAAAACAAACTTTGGTTGTTAAACCCGGAATCAGTAAATATTCATTAAAAGTTCTGGAAACATCGTTAAAATATCTGGCCATATATTCGACATTTAAATGAAAAATTGTGCAAATTTAAATAAAAAAAAGCGGGTTGATAGCCCGCTTTTTTCCTGTGATATTCTATTAATAGAATTTTGCCCGTTTGTCTTCGATGTCAACAACCTTTTTCAGGGATTCGAAAACCTGTGATCCGGCCCTGCTGCTTAAAGTTTGAGCCAACCTGACTTTTTCACCTTTCAGGTCAATGTCGGTGTTGGTAACGACCGAAGTAACTTTGGTGAGATAAACACCTGAATTCCCTTCAACCGGAGCTGAAATTTTACCTTCAGTAAGGCTGCATACCGTTCCGATCACAGCAGGTTCAAAACCTGCAGCGGGTATTGAGAAGGTGGAGAAATTTACTCCGGTAGCTTCTTTCACTTCGGTTGAAAGCCTGGAGGCAATACTTGCCAGATCAGATTGGCCCGAAGCTGCGTTTTTAAGTTTTTCTGCAAGCATCTGAGCCTTTTTCTCTTTGCGAACAGCTAAGTCAATACGTATTTTAGCTTCTTCGAACGATGAAGGTCCTTCCTCAGTAGCTTCAGTCATGGCGCCAATTACAAATTTATTGCCAAATTCGAAGATTGTTGATCCTTCGTTATTCACCAGAATTTTTCCTTTTTCTGCATTAAATGCTGCACGTACAAATGCACGAGACTGTTCCAATCCGGTCACTTCGCGATCGTTTTCCTTCAGTGTAGCCATTTTCTTATCCAGTTTTTGATCAACAACAGCTTTGTTAAATGCTTCGAAAGATTGGTTTTCGCTTGCAAATTTGCTTGTTTCAGAATAAATCTTCTGGTAAGTTTCGGTACTTGGCGCCACTTTTCTGGAAAGCGTTGCAATGCGCACCTGATTCGTTTCTTTTCCTTTTTGGGTCGGTTTAATCAGGTGAAATCCGAAGCGTGTACCAACAATATAAAGTTTGTTTATTTCGCCCGAGAAAGCGGCTTCCTCAAATTCAGCAACCATTTGCTTGCGTTTAAACCAGCCCAGATCGCCACCTTTTAGTTTCGAACCCGGATCTTCAGAATATTTCATGGCTACTTCAGCGAAATTTCCGCCTGATTCGATATTTTTCTTTAAACTATCAACCATAGCCCGCGCTTTTTCAATACTTCCAACCGTTTGAGGGTTGATCAGGATATGGCTTGCCTGAACAGAATCAGGCAACATTTTAAACTGATCAATTTTGGCCAGTTTGTATTCATTGTTTTCAAAGTATGGTCCATAGAAATCTCCGGGCTGAGCCGAAAATGCCCATTCGGCCATAGCAGCAGGCAATTCATCCTTCTTAAAATAACCAGGGTCAAAACGGGTGTCCGAATTAACATTAACATACTGCGCATTATCGGTGACAGTGGCAAACTCCTGTTTGCTGTCGGTTACCCATTTCAGAGTGGCTGCATTGTCAGTTGCTGAAGGAAGTACCTCGAAAGTTACATATTCGATCTTCCTTGTTTTATCCTGTTTGTAATCGTTTTTATGTTTGTTGTAGTATGCTTTCAGATCGCTGTCAGAAATGCTAACAGCCGTATCAGCAATTGAAGTATAGCTAAGTAAAACATACTGAAATGAAGCATTTCTGTTTTTCGCTTCCAGACTTTTTTTCGCTTCTTCTGAAGTTACATACAAGCCTTTTGATACCAGATTGTTATATTTTGAACGGATCTTATCTTGTTTAATCTGGTTTTCGATATACAGCCAATAGGATTTCTGCTCGGGGGTAGCACTGGTTTCCAACGATTTTAAGAATTGAATAATCGCCGATTTATCTACTGCTCCGGTCTGCTGATTTCTGAAAAGTTGCTGAATGATCGGATGGGGATTTGCTCCTTGCACCAAATCGAAAAGTTCTTCAACGCTTACCGTAATTCCAAGTTTTTCAGATGCCTTGCCTACAATATTTTCCTGAAGATATCCTTGCCATACTTGTTCACGAATTTGTTCCCAGGTGTTTTCATCTATTTGGGTTTGCTGCGAATTCATCTTGTAAATTTCAGAAAGCTCTTCAATTTTCTTTTGAAAGTCAGGATATTGTATAGATTCACCATCAATTTCTGCAATTTCCATCTGACTGGGCCTCATCAAATTACTTCCTGAATTGAGCATGTCGCCCAAAATAAAAGCGCCTAAGGCAAGACCGATAACGATCGCTATCATCAAACTCCCGCGATTCCGTATGTTCTGTAAAGTAGCCATTTACTGTAAGTTATTTTATTATAATTATTCGTTAAAATTTCGCGGTACGAAGATAATAATTTTCAATAATTAACCCCTGCATTCAATTTTTATTTTAGATCGTCCATTATCTCAAGGTGAACCAATTCTATTTTGGTATTGGTTGCTTTTAATATTTTAAAGCGATAGTATCCGATGGTAATAACCGTATTTATTTTGGGAATACTTTCGTGGTGAAAGAGTATAAATCCCGCGAGTGTTTCGAAATTTTCGTTTTCAGGAAATTCCAGGTTAAAATTCTCATTCAATTCATCAAGTTCCAACCGACCCGATAAGACAAACTCATGGGGAGCAACTTGTTTTTGAATTAAATCAGTGGTGTCGTGCTCATCTTCAATTTCTCCAAATATTTCTTCCAGAATATCTTCACTGGCAACCATTCCTGAAGTTCCTCCAAACTCATCAACCACAATGGCAATACTAAGCCGTTGCTGAATAAACATGCTTAATAGTTTGCTGGCCGACATGGTTTCAGGCACAATCAAAACATTTCTCAAATTTGATTTAATTGAATCGGGTTTGGTAAAGATGACCGAATGGTGAATGTAACCAACAATATTATCAATGTTTTCATCATAAAATAAGATGCGCGAATAACCGGTTTCGATGAACTTCTGATGGAGTTCTTCAACGGTAGATTCTATATGGAGAGCCACCATTTCCGTACGCGGAACCATGATTTCACGAAGCCTGACTTTGGAAAAATCAAGCGCTTTCCGGAATAATTTTACTTCACTGTCGGTTTCCTGAGTAGCTTGAAATGAATTGTTGTTTTCGGGTTCTTTTACAAATTGGTCGAGGTCAATCCGGCTAAATGCCACCTTTTCGTTAATATGATGGATTGGTTCGTCTAACAGGACTTTCAAAATGAATTTTGAAACCCACATCGCAATTTTGGTTACCGGGTAAAATAGAAAATAAAAAAAGGTTATCGGGAAGGAAAACAACTTTAACAGTCCGTTTGGATTGATCCGAAACAATACTTTTGGTAAAAATTCAGCAGTAATGAGTATGAATAACGCGGCAATTATTGTTTGGACCAATATAACCAGCGAATCGGTTTGCAGGTAGTTTGCCAGAAATGGTTCGAGAAATCTGGCAATGGCTATGCCATATATGACCAGCGCCAGGTTGCTCCCTATTAACATAGTTGCGACAAATTGAGCCGGATTTTGCGTACAGAGTGAAATTAAACCTGAAAAAAAGCGATTCTGTTTTTTGTCGAGTTCCAGTCTGAGTTTATTGGCCGATTGAAAAGCAATTTCCATTCCGGAAAAAAAACAGAAAACAGAATGGCAATACCGATGACCAAAATCAAATTCATAACCTGTTTTTTTATTCATCCACATTCACGTACATATTGCCTTTCAGGTTTTTGATGTGATATTCTGAAAAATCCTGATTCGACTCAAATCCAATTCCTGTATAAACCTGATCCTTTTGAATAATTTTAACAAACCGGTCAGAATAGATCTTCTGCTTTTCGGTGTCCCAAACCAGGTATTCGGTTTTCAGGGTATCTCCCTTAAAATTAACAGCAACTACATTGTTTTTGGCTTCCCACCTGTTGTCGGAATCAAAATTTTTAGCGTACAGGCATGTAATACTCGAAACAATATTCATTTCAGCGTCATACTTCTCAATTTTTACTCCTTTGGGAAATTCGGTATATGGATCCTTTTCGTTCTTGTGCCTGATGAATTCAGGTGTTTGAAGTTTAAAGCGTATAACAGTGGAGTCTGACACCAACATTTCAAAATCTTCGGCGGTGAGCGAAGGCAATTCTTCGGTAACCGAATTAATCTTGATTTTGGCAGTTTCTTTTCCGCACGAAACGAGAAGCATCGCTGTTAATACCATGAACAGCAATACTTTTTTTTGAATCAGTAACAGACTGATTTTCGTTGAAATATCAGATAAAGTGGATTCAGTTTTCATCATAGACAAACGCAGATTGGGTTTGGGTTTGACTTTCTTAATCAAATTTGCGTTGAACGAACCAGTAGTCGTAAAGATTGAGGTAGAGGCTCAGCTTCGCATAATTGTTTTTGATCAGGTTATCTTTCGTTGTTCCTTTTTTCCCAAATTCAACTGCAAAATTAGCGGTTGATTTTGATTTTGGGAACGGTATTCCAACTCCAAAACTTACACCAAACTCCTTGATCTGTTTATTGTTTAATTTTAAGTACGAATTCTCCTGATGGATACCAGCCCGATATTTGACTCTTTTCAGGTAGCTGCGGATTGAAAAAGCTTCAGGAATATATTCGAATCCGGCAGAAATCCTGCTCTGATCTGTGATTAGCTCATCTGTTTTTCCGAAAAAGGTAGCCTTGCTCCATCCGGCATAATAATAATCGGCATTGATCTCGAGTTTGTTCAGTTTATTGTACGACAAACCTATACCAAAAGTTGATGGAAGTTTAATGATGTCTTTGGTTTCCGGCACCAATTCAAGCGTATCGGTCAGGGTGCTGGCTCCAACCGTGATACCTTTGTATGAAAACACCCGGTGAAGTACGGTGATATCAGATTGTGGTTCGAAAGTAAGGCCTAAAGTCAGGAACTGATCTTTTTTTAGCTCATAATCGTACTGAAGACCATAAGTTAGCGAAAAGTCGCGAAGACGGGTTCCTTCTGTTTTTGAAATATAAAAGAGCTGCGGATTATTAAATCCAATGTCGGTATTTTGATTCAACCGGCCAAACAGGTAATTGAGGTTTGCCCCAACCGACAAGCCTTTAAACGGACTGATTGATGTGCCGAGGAAAGCTTTGGAAGTGGTTCCTTCTCCTTTATAACTATGGTAAACAAAACCTGCTCCGACCAATTCTTCGTTAAAACCCACTTCGTAACCCATGTCAGAAAATGGCTGAATGCCCATGCCTGCACCAATCCATTTGGCTATCGGCCAGCTCAGTGAAAAATACCTGAAATTAATATCTTTCGTATTCATGGTTCCCTGATCACCCTTATATCTGGAAAATGTTCCGTCAATCCCGAAATCAAAAACAAATGATAGACTATCATTGGCTGTGTAGGTAGCCGGGTTGGCAGAGTTTATCTGAACGGCATGACGGCTTCCGAGAGATGCGCCACCCATGGCAGCAGTACGGCCATATCCGTAATGGTGTAAATCACCAATTCCATATCTGGAAAAGGGAGAGCTTGTGTTGTTGTTTTGCGCAAAGCCAGAGAATCCGCAGATAATCAAAACCATCACGACTAGTAAAGCATTATTTCTTTTTAGCATTATATTCAAGAATCCTGTTTAAACCAATTAGGGTTAAATTAAAGTGTACAAAGATGGAATAATTTAACTTTTTATCAAAAAAATTAGAATCGCCCCCTGTCATAATGATCTGTAAATTTTGATAATTTCTGTTAAATATAGCGATGGTTTGATCTATTTCGTACAGCATTCCATTTTGAACTCCTGCCCTGATCGCATCGGTTGTGTTTCTTCCAATTAACTGAAATTCATCAGAATAATTGATTAAAGGAAGTTTTCCGGTGAACTGATTCAGGGCTTTAAAACGCATTTCCAATCCGGGCGAAATATTTCCGCCAATGAACTGATTCTTTTCCGAAACTAAATCATAGGTAATGGCCGTACCGGCATCAATAATCAGTAAATTCTGATCCGGAAACAGTTCGTTTGCCCCAACAGCAGCAGCAATCCTATCCTTCCCGAGAGTTTCCGGGGTTTCATATAAATTTTCTATGGGCAGTTCGGTCTGTTGATCAAGTTCAAGAAAATAATTAAAATTTCCGGATAAAAACTGAATGATTTCCTGATCAACAACTTTAACCGCCGATAGTATGGCTTTGTTTAACTGCGGATGTTCTTCTTTAAGCATTTTTAAATGATCCACTGTCAAAAAATCAATGGAAAGATTAAACATCAGGTCGTGCTGATTGAACAAAGCGATCTTTGTACGGCTATTACCAATATCTATGATCAGGTTTATCAAGGATTAATCTTCTATGCGTTGACTGATATCCAAAGCGCTGACCGAATGGGTGAGCGCCCCGATTGAAATGTAATCAACACCTGTGGCCGCAACTTCGCGCAGGCGTTCGAGTGTCATGTTTCCTGAAGCTTCCACTTTGGCCCTGCCCGCAATCAGTTCAACGCTTTTTTGCATAGTCTCGTTATCCATGTTGTCGAGCATGATGATGTCGGCTCCGGCATCAATGGCTTCCTGAACCTGGGCAAGGGTAGTGGTTTCAACTTCTATTTTGATTCCTTCCTTTATTTTACTCCGGACAGCATTTACTGCATTGGTAATTCCGCCTGCCACCTCAATATGGTTGTCCTTGATCATGGCCATGTCGAACAAACCGATCCGATGGTTCCCGGCCCCTCCGGTTTTTACTGCATATTTATCAAGCATCCTGAATCCAGGCAAGGTTTTCCGGGTATCCAAAATAATAGTTTTGAATTCTTTTACTGCATCGGCATATTTCCCCGACATGGTTGCAATTCCCGACAAACGCTGCAAAAAATTAAGTGCAGTTCGTTCGCCGGTCAGTAAAGCACGGTAAGTTCCTTCGAACTCAACGAGCACATCGCCTTTTTGTACTTTCGAACCTTCAGAAGCCAACACCTTCCATCTCAATTTCGGATCAAGGCTTTTAAAAACCATTTCAGCAATTGGCAATCCGGCAATAATCCCGTCAGCTTTGGCTACCATTTTAGCATTGCGCTGTGTTTCGGCTGGAATAATGTTGTCGGTTGTAATATCTCCCTCGCCTATATCTTCTGTTAAGGCGAGTTCAATGAGGATTTGAGCGGCTTTTAATTCGAGTTCGTTCATTTTATTTTCTGACTTCCTGAAATTGGTATGGATGGTCTTTTTGCTGAATGAGATGAAGGCACAATTCCGGGTTTTCGGTTTTGTAATCTTCCCGGATATGTCCGCCACGGCTTTCGGTCCGAATCAAAGCCGATTCGCAAATAAGGGTGCAAATATCTGTAATATGCTTGATTTTTAAAAGATTGTATTCATTAATTTTTTCAGGAAGTTGCTTTTTTATGACATTCAGTTCAACTATTGCTTCATTGAGTTTTTCTGCCGACCTGACAATACCAGCCTTTTTACTCATCAAACCTGCAATCTGATTTTTGGTTTCAAGAAAAAATGTTTCATTTTCCTGATTCAAACTGATCGGAATGACATTCTCAGGTTTCAATTTGACTTCTATTTTTACTGAAGCTCTTTCGGCTGCCCTTTTCCCAAAGACAAGGCATTCGAGCAACGAATTACTTGCAAGGCGGTTAGCCCCCATAACGCCGGTTGACGCCACTTCGCCACAGGCAAAAAGCCCTTCAATGTTCGTTTCTCCGTTCAAATCGGTCTGAATTCCCCCAACCATGTAATGTGCTGCAGGGGAAATGGGCAACAGATCGCTGGTCAAGTCAATATCATATTTTAATAAGGTATGGTAAATCGTTGAAAAACGTTTTTTGATCAGTTCAGGATTGAGATGTTTCAGGCTCAGATAAACAAAATCAGAATGATGCAGTTGAAGTTGGTTGTAAATAGCATGTGCTACCACATCGCGGGGGGCAAGTTCGGCCAAAGGATGAATGTGCTGCATAAATCGTTCGCCTTTCTGATTGAGCAGCCAGGCGCCTTCGCCACGGACGGCTTCACTGATCAGGAATGCCTCCTCTCCGGGGATGTATAGGGCCGATGGATGGAACTGGATAAATTCAATGTCTGCAATTTTCGCCCCGGCATCCCAGGCCAAGGCAATTCCATCGCCGGTAGCCGTATGCGGATTAGTGGTCCGGTCGTATATTCGGGACAGACCTCCTGTTGCGATAATGGTTGCCTTCGACCTGAAGATGACATTTTTTCCGGTCATAAAATCGAAAGCCTGTACTCCCGTACAAATCTGGTTTTCGGTCAGCAATTCGACGACCGTAGTATATTCGAAGACTTTTATATTGGTTTGCTCCTGTACTTTTTTCAGCATAAAGATAGTAAGCCCTTTGCCGGTTGCATCGCCGCCGGCATGAAGAATACGGCGATGGCTGTGACCGCCTTCAAGCCCAAGAACAAATTCGCCATTCTCCTGATCGAATTCCATACCCAGACTAATTAATTCATGAACACATTTTTGACCTTCGCGGACTAATATTTCTACTGCGTCGAAGTCGCAAAGCCCACGACCGGCCACGAGAGTATCCTGAATATGCGACTCAAAAGAATCTTCGGGAGCAGTGACCGCTGCAATACCTCCCTGTGCATAATAGGAGTTACTGATGTCGAGTTGCGATTTGGTAATTATGGCAACACTGCCTTTTTTTGACGCGTGATAGGCAGCCGTAAGGCCAGCCAAACCACTTCCAATAATGATGGTGTCAAATTCTTTGATTTCTATGGAATTAGAATGTGCCATTTACAGATAAAATTTCCCGGGAGCGCGCAAAGGTATAAAATCTGAACAACAGGAGTGTGACCTTTGTACAATTAGTTTAATTTGGACGACTGTTTCTTAATTCTGAAGGGTGATATAAATGATGCAGGCAGATTCTTTTATTCCTGATCCAGATAATGATCAATCTCTATTTTTAAATTTGGTAAATGATTCGATATAATTCCCCAGACAACAACATCATCCACTTTGTCGTAACCATGAATTACCCAATTTCGGGTATCTATAATTTGTCTCGCATTTTCAATTTGCAAATCAGGTGCTAACTTTATTATCCTGACCATAGCTTCTCCAATGATCTCCAGTTCTCTTTCTATTCCTCTTCGCAGCAATTTATTATTCTGATATTCAAAGAAATTCCTGTTTTCACCAAGGTAAGAATTGATTGAATCAATTGAAGTCCGGATATCATAAAGGTATTTTTTTACTTCACGCTTCATAAATCAATTCTTTGGTTTCATTTATACTATCAATGAAATATGGATTTGACAAGGTCCTTTCAGTAATCAGGTCAATTTCCCTGTTAAAAACTTCGCGCAATCTATATTGAAGCGAGAAATAATTGTTGGTATATTCTTCAACAGTCAGATTATCTGCAAACGAAAATAAAAAGTCAATATCACTATCCTCTCCAAATTTTTCAGTGACAACTGATCCAAAAGCATACAATCGTTGTACTTTTAGAGTTTTGCAAATCACTTTCAAAACTTCTTTCTTGTTTTCAAGAATTTCCTGCATGTTCTTTTTTCTTCAAAATTACATAAAAAACATAAATTGACTTTCATTTATTTTATTTCAAGCATAAATCCACTTCCATGAATGTTACGGATTTCGATGGATGCATCTTCCGTAAACAGTTTTCGGATTTTGGTAAGGTAAACATCCATGCTTCTGGCGGTGAAATAGCCATCGTCGCCCCATATTTTTTTGAGTGCAATTTCGCGCGGAAGTAATTCATTCAGGTTGTCGCACAACATTTTAAGCAACTCTGCTTCTTTGGGGGATAGTTTTTGTTTCGAACCGTCATGTTCGAGCGTACGAAGTTTAAAATCAAAGAAATAGCTTCCAATTTGGTAAACGCCAGATTCTTTTACCACACTGCCTGGCTGTCTTTTTAGAATTGCTTTGAGTTTAAAAATCAGGACTTCGGTATCAAAAGGTTTGGTGATGTAATCATCGGCGCCAATTCGGTAGCCTTTTAAGACATCTTCCCGCATATTTTTAGCAGTGAGAAAAAAAATCGGTATTTCGGTATTTAATTTTCGGATTTCCGTGGCAATGGTGAATCCGTCGACATTGGGCAGCATCACATCTAATATGCAAATATTAAAACTTGCTTTTTTGAATTGATGGAGGGCTTGCTGGCCATCATCCACCCAAACCACATCAAAATCGCTGATTTCGAGGTATGATTTAAGGACTGCCCCAAAGCTGAGATCGTCTTCGACCAGAAATATTTGAGGCTTTTGGTTCATTGTCAGTTATTACAATTTCAAAGGTAACTTACTTTTTTGAGCGTTGATTCTATTTCGTTCGAAATTAGTGCAAAGCTTTGTTCATCTTCTCTACGCGTACGATTTTCCTCATTCACAATTTTTACTATAAATATTTCTCACCTCTGGTGCTTTGAAAGAACAATCTAAATATCTATCGCCCAAAACCTTCCCCCACTTTGGGGGAATTAGAAGGGGGCTCTATTCCCTAATAAAAGGAATAAATACCTCAAACTTGCTTCCCCGGCCAGGTTCACTATGAACATTAATGCTTCCACGATTGGCTTCCAGCACCGCTTTCACATAACTAAGTCCCAATCCGAAGCCTTTAACATTGTGAATATTTCCGCTGGTTTGGCGGTAAAACCGTTCGAAGATGCGTCCCTGAACAGCTTTAGTCATTCCAATACCTTTGTCCTCAACTGCTATTAGTACGCCTTTTGAAGTATTGCTACTCGAAATTCTAATCTCGGGAGCATTAAGCGAATATTTGTTGGCATTATCGAGCAGGTTGTATATCAGGTTTGCAAAATGACTCGGATCGGTTGTTGCAACCGGGTTTGCAGCTTTAAGATCGCTGATAATGGTCCCGCCTTTTTTCTCCACCTGAAGCACGATGCTTTGAATGGCATCTTCAATGACCTCGTGCAGGTTGAAAGCCTCCCATTTAAATTCAAAATCCTTCTTATCGAGACGGGCGATGCTCAGGATATCTTCTACCTGACGGTTCATCCGGACATTTTCTTTTTTGATCATTTCAATGAAATACCTGATCCGCTCAGGATTTTCAATAATTTTTTGATTGGTAATCGAGTCGGCGGCCACCGATATGGTTGCAATGGGTGTTTTAAATTCGTGGGTCATGTTGTTGATAAAATCCGACTTCATTTCCGAAATCTTCTTTTGCTTCAGGATAAAGTATATACTGACTGCAAAAGTAACCAGAACGATGATTGAAAAGATCAGCGAAATGAGAAGCAACCAGTTCAGCGTTTTATAAATGAACGATTCTTTCTCTGGAAAATAAACCGAAAGCCGGATGTTTTTCTGAAAGATGTCGTTCGGGAACAAATTGACATTGTAATTACTTTTGGTCAGAAGGACTGAATCAGCTTTCTCCGTTTTCGATGAAATGAGCGAATCTTTGATGATTCCGGTTTCGAATGGAATGGGAATGTTCCGGTTTTCAAGTTCTTTTTTTAATACTTCATTTACCCGATCAATCGGAACATCTTCCTCCCAGGTTGAAATCTCCTGAACAACCTTATTGGCAATTCTCTTCAGTTTGTGGGTTTTAATTTCTATTCGATGTTTAATCTGGTCAGTAGAATCGGTCCATTCATCATACTGCCCGACAACTGAATCAAATTTATTAAGCCCGTGCTCATATACCGAACCAAGGTTTCGGACTACACTATCGGTTATATAAATGACATCACCACCCGGATGAAGGCTGTCGGTTTTGGTGGAAATCCGATACTGAAATCCATTTTTACTTTTACCAGCTTTAACAATCATCTCTATATTCCTTTGCGAAGCATCCCGGTTTTTTTTAGGAATGACCACACGTTTTGGTATTTTGCCAACAAAAACAGGTGGTGGCGGTGGCGGTGGCGGCATCAAACTTTTAAATTGCATGGAATCGCCAAACGAAAAATGATTAATCATCCTGAAATCCTGCATCGTTTCGAGCCGGTTGGTGGTGCTGTTCAGGGCTTCATTTACACTTCGGTCGAACAGTTCATTCCTGACCCGGATGGCGTTATTCATCCAGATGAGCTGAATGACGATAATCCCAAGTATCGAAATGCCCATTAAAGTGATAAGTCCGGTGATTACTTTTTTGTTCATGGCATCAAAGATAATCATTAAATGCGGCGCTGACAGGACTTTAACTTTTTGTTAACAGACTTTAACCGGGCTTTAACTCATTGTTCTGCTGCATCTGCCGTATCTTTGTTTCAGAATTTATTCATTAAAACTATACAACCATGAAAAACTATTTGACTTTCATCCTAATGGCTGGTTTGACTGCATTATTGTTATCTTCCACAGCTTCTGCCCAAAAAGGGAACGAACCAAAAGAGAAAAAAACGTCCCGTCATATTAAAATGATGAAAATTGAAAATGGTAAAAAACTGGAACTCGATACCATTTTTACCAATAACGATGTTTTTGTATGGAACGGAGATACTATAAATCCACCCAAACACTTCAAAAAAGTTAATCCATCAGGATTTGATAAAATGCAGCAATTTGATGTAAAAGTTGACCACAAAGACGGAAAGGAAAAAGTAATGATTATCAAAAACAAAGGTGGAAAAGCAGGTGAACCGATGATCTGGCATATGGATTCGGATAATGATTTGGAATTGATTACTGAAGATTGTGATTCGGTTGGAAAAAAGATTGTAATAAGAAAAATGATCAAAGACGGAAACCAAGATCATATGATCTATTTTAATGATTCAGATATGAAGCATTTTCCACCGATCCCACCTGTTCCGCCTCTACCTCACATGAAAATGATGAAAATGCAGCATTCCGGACAAATCATCAATTTGAATGATCCCAATATCATTTCGTACCGGAAAAAAGAAATGAGTGGTGGCCGCGAAAAAATTGAGATTATCCGAAAAAAATCGGATGGTCCTGAAAATATGTCGTTTGACTATAAGTTCGATAGCCAACTGATGCCTCCTCCTCCTCCACCTCCACCGCCCGCTCCTGGAATGATCAGGGAATTTAACGATGGGGACCAAAACATCAAGGTTATTGAAAAGAAAGTTAAAGTTGACGGAAAAGAGGGTAAGGAAATTAAAGTGGAAGTCGGGTCAAAAGAAAAAAAATAGTTTATCTAATTGTGTGCAAAGAAAGTAAGCTGCTAATTTTTGGCTTATCAGGGAAAACAATTAAACAGCAGAAACGGCCGGGATTTATTCCGGCCGTTTTTTTTGGAGTTATTTGTTGGTCATTCGGCGCAATTCATATCAAAAAGCCACCGAAGGGGGATTCGATGGCTTAAATACCTTAACAACAATATGCAAGGCGTTAACACATACCGTTGAATGAATGAAATTAATGCTGTTTAATTCTTTACATGAAAAAAATCGCGTTATGTGTTTCCTGAACCAAACTTAAAAAATAGAATCCCTACACAAAATTATTTTCTGTGAACGACCCGTTTTTCAAGGTAAACAGTGTTATTACCGCATGAAAGAGCGATTTTCAAAAATATTTTCTGCAACTGTAAAATCGCTATCTGATAAAAATAATTCCCGTGATCAGCTCAGGCCTGAAATAATCTCATGCGTTGATAAGTAATTGATATTGAAAGTTTACATGGATGAAACAATGGTAAAAACTATATCGTAGTTAATAGGTTGTTAGATGAAAGCTAAAAGTCAAATTAAACTCAAGCGTATGAAAACAAAATTAGTAGTTCAACTTTTTTGTGCCTTCCTGATGCATGGAATACTTCAATTGAAGGCTCAGGTAAATAACGTTTCAACCGATCTTAATTGGACAAGCCAACAGGTCTCCATAAAGAATTCTTCTGATGCTGATTTTATTATTCGTCTCGGCGATGTTGACAATCTCGGTTTTGGCTGGCCCGAAGGGTTTGATCCGTTTTGTGGTCGTATGACTGACCCGCACACCTTTCCCTGGGATGCCCGCAATGAGGATATTCCCGGTTTTGACCGCATTTTGCTGTCGTCAAGGTTCAAGCCCGAAGCCTTGCACGATTGCGGCGGTGATGGCTATTCCGCTAGTTATCACCCTCAACTGTCTCAGCCGGTAACCTGGACTATTCCTACCGGGGTACTACATGGTTCAATCATACAGAATGCTTATCTCCAACTATTTATTGATGATTTTCAGGCGCCTCAACTATGTTCAAAGTTTCAACTTTTCGTCAATGGAACCCGGTTTGCCGAAGGAGAAAAGCTGCTGAATGCCATAGACCAAACCGGTCCGGTCGGAAAACTTTTGTCAATTCCTTTGACGGAAGAGTTTTTCAATGCCCTGGCAACCAATAATTCCTTCAGTCTCAAAATTGATGAAAGTACCGGCGCTGCCGATGGCTTTGCCCTTGATTTTATCCGACTGCTGGTAAACCGAAAATGGGAGAATACCTGTAAAGGCGACATTCAGGGGAAAGTTCTGGAGAAAGACACTGATAACCCTCTTGCCGGGGTGAAAGTAAAACTTGCAAACAACCTTTCAACTATAACTGATTCGATGGGAGTATTTGGATTTCGTGATGTGCCTGCCGGATTCGAACTCGTCAGCGCTTCGTTCCCGGGTTATGCTGATGCCATGTCTGCTGCGGATATTGGCGCAGGAGACATGAATCCTGAAGTAATTATTTATCTGGAAAAAGGGAAAAATACTACAGAGTTTGGAAACAGAAAAATATCAGTAGGTGAAACAATCCGTTTAAATAACATCCTGTTTGATCTGGGTAAGGCTGATCTGAAAAATGAATCAAAAATTGAACTGGACAAGGTGCTTGCTTTCCTGCAAAATAACCTTCACGCAGAAATTGAACTCTCAGGTCATACTTCATCGGAAGGTGAGCCAAATTTCAACCGCTCCTTATCGTATCTCCGGGTAAAAGCGTGTAAAGACTATATCCTGACCAAAGGAATTGATCCAGGCAGAATTATTGCAATAGGATTTGGTCCCGATCGCCCGGTTGCCCCTAACGACACGGGAGAAAATCGTTCCAAAAACAGAAGGGTAGAAATGCGTATATCGAAATTGTAGTTCAGGGTAAAAAGTATTACAGCGGCATGTTTAAGCGTATGATATACCATTATATTTGTATGAACCAATGGACCGAAAATCGAACCGTATTATGAAACTTAAATTCTCCTTTTTCCTGATCAGCATACTGATAATCGGAATTGCCTGGTTGAATGCTCAACCTAAAACGCTGATCGTTAAAACTGGTACTCCGGTTGCCCCGATTGAGCCAACCATGTGGGGTTTGTTTTTTGAAGATATTAATTTTGCTGCCGATGGCGGTATTTATGCCGAACTGGTCAAAAACCGTTCGTTCGAGTTTTATAAACCACTGATGGGTTGGAAAAAGCTGGGCGAAGAGTATGCCGGACAATTTCAGGTCATTCATAGTCAGAATGAAAACAATCCACGTTTTTTACGGCTCGAATCACTTCAGGGAAAAGAACTGGGACTGATAAACGAAGGATTTCGCGGAATGGGAGTTAAGACTGGCGGGAATTATCTGTTTTCAGTATTCGCGAGGCAAAGTAAAGGCGCTTCGGTGTTGAAAATTGAATTGCTTGATTCAGCTGGAATGGTGATCGGCAAAACAGAAATGAAAGGCTTTTCAGGAGAATGGAAAAGTTACAAGGCGAAATTTGTCTGTTCCGGTACCGATTCAAAAGCCAAACTGCGTGTAACGCTTTCAGGAAAGGGTGTACTCGAAATAGACATGGTTTCTCTTTTTCCGGAACATACCTGGAAAAATCGAAAGAATGGCTTGCGTGCCGATTTGGTACAGAAGTTGGCCGACCTGAAACCAGGATTTATCCGCTTCCCCGGTGGCTGCATTGTGGAAGGCCACGAACTCGAAACCCGCTATCAATGGAAGAAAACAGTTGGAAATGTTGAAAACCGCCAGCTCAACATCAACCGCTGGAATACTGAATTCGCACATAAAAATGCCCCGGATTATTTTCAGTCGTATGGACTTGGGTTTTATGAATACTTTTTACTTGCCGAAGATATTGGCGCCGAACCGCTTCCAATCCTGAATTGCGGTATGGCCTGCCAGTTTAACTCCTGCGAATTGGTGTCTCTTGATGCACTTGATCCATACATACAGGATGTACTCGATTTAATTGAGTTTGCTAATGGCGCAGTTACTACCAAATGGGGAAAACTACGCTCCGAAATGGGTCATCCGGCGCCGTTCAACCTGAAAATGGTTGGGGTCGGAAACGAACAGTGGGGAACTCAGTATGTTGATCGCTTAAAAATATTCCTGAAAATTCTGAAAGAAAAACATCCTGAAATCGCCTTTGTGGGAGGTTCTGGCCCTTCGCCTGATGGACAGGATTTTGACTACTTGTGGTCGCAAATGCGCGAATTAAATGTCCCGATTGTTGATGAGCATTATTACCGCAGTCCGGACTGGTTCCTGAAAAATGCAGGGCGCTACGATTCGTACGACCGAAAAGGGCCAAAAGTATTTGCCGGTGAATATGCTGCCCACGATAAAGAGGGNNATGCATGGCAGTGGCGCCCCGATTTAATCTGGTTCGATAATCAGAATGTGGTTGCGACTCCCAATTATTACGTACAAAAGCTGTTCTCGACCAATGCAGGTACCGATGTTGTTTCGGCGTTAGCCGATGGGAAACCGCTAACAGGTCAGGATAGCTTATATGCCAGCGCCACCATTGATTCAAAAACTTCGGAACTTGTTGTGAAATTGGTTAATGTTGCTAAACAGCCGGCAAACCTGAATATTTCGTTGGAAGGGCGCCAAATTTCGGGCAGCGAGATCAATCTTCAAGTATTGACGAATGCTGACCTGAGTGCCTTTAATAAGGTAGGAAAACCCGAAGTTGTTATACCGGTTGAGCGGAAACAGAAACTTTCGGGCAAAAAAATTGTTTTCAATTTAGATGCCTATTCATTGACGGTTGTTCGAATTCCGATGAAGAAATAAGAACTCAGATGTTCGTGAACAAAGGGCTTTTCTGACAAAAGTGGTTCTGCCGGGGAAGTCCTTTTTATTTTCCCCGATTTTATCCATTTCGCTTTCAAAACACAAATTACTATTTGTACCTTTCGACGTAATTATTGATTTTATTTGAAAACCAACTCATAAAATTTGATCCATGGCAAAACACAATGAAGCTTCACGGCGATTGTTTTTAAAACAAGCTGCAGCATTATCATCGCTGATGGTATTTCCTGCTATCCTAACCAAAGCCATGTCGGGAGTTGATGCCCCGACAGAAGGATTGGCCGGAGCAAACGAACGTATTAACCTGGCCTGCTGCGGTATCGGAAACCAGGGTGGATCGGATGTAATGTCGTTATACAACACTGGGTTCTGCAATATTGTAGCGCTTTGCGATACCGATATGGGAGCGCCCCATACAAAGAAAGTACTCGAAAAATTTCCGGATGTGCCGCGTTTTCAGGACTTCAGGAAAATGTTCGACAAGATGGCCAATCAGATTGATACCGTTTTGGTTGGGGTACCCGATCATTCACATTTCCCGATCAGCATGCTGGCCATGTCGTTAGGTAAAGCGGTTTATGTGGAAAAGCCTATGGGTCGTACTTTTAACGAAGTTGAACTGATGATGAAAGCTGCCAGCAAGTACAATGTTGTTACGCAAATGGGGAATCAAGGACATTCCGAAGGAAACTATTTTCAGTTTAAAGCCTGGACCGAAGCAGGGATTATTAAAGATGTGACCGCGATTACAGCACACATGAATTCAGCACGACGCTGGCACGGCTGGGATCCCAAAATCACGAAATTCCCCGATGCAGAACCAATTCCTGAAACCCTGGACTGGGATACCTGGCACTCGGCTGTAAAAATGCACGAATACAACAAAGATTTTATCAATGGACAATGGCGCTGCTGGTACGATTTCGGAATGGGCGCTTTGGGCGACTGGGGCGCACACATCATTGATACCGCTCACCAATTCCTGAATTTAGGTTTGCCCTATGAAGTTGATCCGGTGAAATTGGAGGGGCACAATCCATTCTTTTTCCCCATGTCGTCAACACTTTCTTTCAAATTTCCAAAGAGAGGAAATATGCCACCCTGCGAAATCCTGTGGTACGACGGGGTAAATAACATACCGCAAGTTCCTGAAGGCTTTGGCATTTCGGAACTTGACCCGAATATTCCGCCAACCAGTGTGGGAAAAGTTCAACCTACGAAACTGAATCCGGGCAAGGAAATTTACAGCAAAGATCTGATCTTCAAAGGCGGATCGCATGGCAGTACCTTGTCAATTATTCCGGCAGAAAAGGCAAAAGAAATGGAATCGAAATTACCTGAAGTACCCAAAAGTCCATCGAACCATTATGCCAATTTCCTGAAAGCCTGCAAAGGAGAAGAAAAAACCCGTTCCCCATTCGAAATTGCCGGTCCGTTAAGTCAGGTATTCAACCTGGGTGTTTTGGCACAGCAACTCAATACCAAACTGGTTTTCGACCGCGAAAAGAAAAAGATTACCAACAACAAACTGGCCAACCAAATGCTGGTCGGTGCTGCGCCGCGCAAAGGCTGGGAAGAGTTTTACAAACTTTAGAAAACGAAGATAAAACAATTAATTTTTCTTCAGCAATTCCTGAATGAAAGCTGAGTCGGGTTTGCTGATATACTGACCCTGGTTGAGATACATTTCAAAAGAAAAATCAGAATGATCCAACATGGTCAGGACTAAATCATCGGGCGAAGTAATGTAATGGCCTCCCCTTTTTTTTGATTGCCAGTCGATATAATCGTAAGCAAGGCAAACCAGGTCGGAACATACAATCCGGTCGGGAGATTGCGAATCAAAATTGAAATCATATTTCTTACCCAACTGATTCATAAGTGAAGCCCTTATTTTTTGCTTCTGAAATTCGCTCAGGTTTACAGGCCGCACAATCAAATAAATTTCACCGTTCGAAAATTCTTCAGTTGAACCAATCCGAACTCCGCTGCGCGGTGTTTCAATCATCAGGTCGTTTCCCAAATACACACCAACGTGGCCAAAGTATCCCGGTATAAATTTTTCGGTGAGGTGGGTAAGCGATTTTTGTAAAACGATATCATATTCCTGCAAATGAGATCGCAGAAGCGTGGCATTGGTTTTTTTATCAATTTTCCCATGAAACTGCCCTGCAAACTGGCCAAATATCTTGCTTAAAAAATACACTGTTTTGTAACGGTACGTTTGCCAGTTATCAACGCTATTCGATAACATAAAGCCGGCAATGGTGTGTGTTGCCTTTTCATCTTTTTCGTTTTCAACCAGATATTGCCTGTTATTTTTATCCGACCATAAAAACTGCTGGGTCTGACTTAACGTATTCGTTGGAATTCCGTAGGCCAGATCACCACGGTTAATAGTCCTTCTTAAAAATCTGTTTTTCTGGAAAGCTTTTTTGTAATTCACAGCTGATTCCAGCAAAGCTTGTTTACTCTGATAACGAATGGTATCATTTGTTGATTGTTGCAGTAGTCGATGGTAAACGGTATCAATCTCGTATTGCTCATGAAGGTTTCTGAATAACTTGTTAAAAGTAAACATAGAAATGGGACTCTCATTGGAGACTTTTTCCTTAATTTCTTTAGAAAGCCGGAAGGTTTCACTGTTGAGGAGTTGCTTTTTCAACGATATGGACTGCATTAGTTTACTTGCCGTATCCTTTTCAATAACCGGGGCAAATCCTGAACCTGATAATTTCCCCCAATAACCGTATTTATAAGATTTGCACGAACCCATTAAAACCAATCCGGCCAGAAGTAGGGTGACTATAAATGGATTAATTGATCCGGACAAATATTTCATAGCGCAAAAGTAGGCCTTTATTCAAAAAAAATATCCGCATAAATACGGATATTTTCTGATATTAACTTTGCCAAGTAAAATCAATTACTGAATGGTCAAGCTGTTGAATGGTTAAATGGTTAAATGGTTAAAATTCATGTAGTAGAACTGGAAAAAGCAATCAACAATCAACCATTTAACCATCCAACAACTTTGTGTCGTAAGTCGTTTTTAGGGCATGCTTATTCGAAAATATTATTCAGTAATCCACCGCTCGATTCCTTGCGGCTATTTGGTCCAAATGACCGGAGTTGTGCCACCAGTTTTCGGATAGGCATCGACTGCAACCAAACTTTTCCGGTTCCGCGCAGGGTAGCCAGAAACAATCCTTCGCCGCCAAACACCATCGAACGAAGCCCTCCGGCCTGTTGAATGTCAAAGTCAATCGATTCTTCAAATCCGACAACGCAACCGGTATCAACACGAAGCACTTCGTGGTTGAGCTGTCGTTCAATAACAGTTCCACCGGCATGGATAAAAACTTTTCCGTCCCCCTGCAGGTTCTGTAAAATGAACCCTTCGCCGCCAAAAAAACCGGCGCCCAGTTTGCGGTTGAAGCGCATGGACAATTTTGTGCCCAAAGCAGCACAAAGGAATGCGTCTTTTTGAACAACCAAACTGCCGCCGTGGTCAGGTAAACTAATCGGAACAATAGTCCCGGGATATGGCGCTGAAAAAGCAACGTGTTTTTTACCCCAGCCCTGATTGGTGAAATGGGTGATGAAAAGAGATTCGCCAGTTAAAAGCCTCGACCCTGCAGCCAGCACTTTGTCGAATAATCCCGCGCGGGGATTTGAGCCGTCCCCCATTTTAGCTTCAAAACTAATTCCATCTTCCATGTAAAGCATAGCCCCTGCTTCAGCAATAATTGTTTCTCCCGGGTCGAGTTCTATTTCTACCAACTGAATGTCGTTACCCACAATTTTGTAGTCAATTTCGTGTGATTGCATAGATTAAATTTTTTGATGAGTCACTATAATTTTACAATGAAGAACAAATTTATAGAATGTGGATAAAACAATTGTCACTTTTCGATCAGTAAGTTTTTTTTACCGGTAAATCATGGCCAATTACAATTCAAGTTTCAGTTTACTAAGCTATGTCGTTTACTCACGGGGTGACTTTGAGTCACCCCGTGAGTATCATCGAACTATAATTCCAGGTGTAGCTTGTCAAGCTCAGTGCTGATGAAACTTACCTCTTCCGCACTTAATTTAACATGAAAAGCTTGTGCATTTTCAGCAGCCTGAGAAGCATTTCGCGCACCAACCAAAGCAATGGTAATTCCTGGTTGCCCAAGTGTCCATCTGATAACCAACTGGCTTAAAGTTGCTTTCTTCTCATCGGCTAAAGGTTTTAGTTTGACGAGGAAAGCATTTGTTAACTGAATGTTTTTCGCCGAATAGTGTGTTAAATCAGCGCGGGTGTCTCCTTCTGAAAACTGATGATCCGGCCTGATTTTTCCTGACAGTAATCCTCGTTGAAGGGGACTATATGCCAATACTGATTGGTTGTTTTCAATCAGATAAGGAATAAGTTCCTGCTCAATATCGCGTTTAACCATACTGTACGGAACCTGATCGGAAACCAATTCAATATATTTGGCCGCCTCTTTCATCTGGTCCACATCATAATTGCAAACACCGGCATAACGTACCTTGCCTTCTTGTATTAATTGTGCTACTGCTTCCATGGTCTCCTGAACAGGGGTTGTCGGATCGGCCCAGTGAATCTGGTAAAGGTCAATGTAATCCGTTCCCAGCAACCGTAAGCTGGTTTCGCATTCTCTGATTATGCTTTCTTTCCCGGAGTAACGGTAAATCTCAATCGGTTTTCCCTGATTGTTTTTACTGCTGAAAAAGAACTGGCCTTTGGTTCCTTCCCAACTCAGTCCGAATTTGGTTAAAATCTGAACCTGATCACGGGGTATTCCTTTGATGGCTTCCCTAACGATTTCCTCGCTTGTTCCCTGACCGTATGCAGGGGCAGTATCAATGGATGTCATTCCGTAATCGAACCCGGCCCGGATAGCTTTTACTGCTTCCGAACGTTCAGTCCCGCCCCACATCCAGCCTCCGGCTGCCCAGGCGCCAAATGTAACTACTGAAAGATTTAAATCTGATTGCCCTAATTTCCGATATTCCATAATTATTTATTTTGGTTGTTCCCATTTTTATATACCGCCATTTCGATATAAAATGTGGTTCCCTGGTCTGGTTCTGAAGTGTACCATATTTTTCCCCCGAAATTATCAACTATACTTTTTACGATGGATAAACCAAGTCCCATCCCACTGGTTTTGGTGGTAAAATTTGGCTGAAACAAGTTTTCCTGTGCTTCCTGACTGATTCCCATTCCATTGTCGCTGATAGTTATCAAAGCCACTGATTCGTTGAGCTGAACCGTAATTCGTATTTCACCTGTCTGATCAGCAGGAATAGCCTGAATCCCATTTTTTATCAGGTTCAGGAATGCTCTTGAAAACTGTTCTTTATCGGCAAAAACCCTCAGTTCGGAAAGAGAACCGGTTTCGAGTGTAAAATGCAGGTTCTGATTGGGTTCGAACAATGAGCATACGTTTTGAAGCACTTCGATAAGGTTAAAAACTTCATTATTAGCTTTTGGTATTTGAGCAAAGCTCGAAAACTCGGTGGCAATGGCCGATAAGGTATCAATTTGTTCGATCAGGTTTTTGGTGACCCTCTCAAAAAAGTCGTCGTAATGTTCGTTTCCTTCCTCTTTGGCCCTTTGTAAATACTGTATATTCAGTTTCATTGGGGTAAGCGGGTTTTTAATCTCGTGTGCAATTTGTTTGGCCATTTCCCTCCAGGCCGATTCCCGTTCAGACCGGGCCAGCATTTCGACACTTTCGGCCAATTCTTCAACTTTATGATTGTATTCCATTACCAATGCCCCAATCTCGTCTTCAGCCTTATAATTAATTTGCTCGTTCTTTTTGCCTAACTGAATACCTCTGATTCGCTGGCGTATCAGACTCAGTGGTTTGGTAATTTTATTTGACAGCACCAGCGCCACAATCACACTGGCCAGAAAAAGGATCAGGTAAAGGTTAATGAAAGCCACGATGAAGGTAGAAATACTTTGTTTCAGTTCATCTTCACGGGTAAAATACGGAAGGTTGAGGTAGCCTAAATAATCACCGTTATTATTCATAATTGGTTCATAGGCTGAAAGATAAGATAAGCTTCCAATTTTTTCGGGCTGAATGTAATTGAGTTGATAACGTACTGATAATTCATAAAATGCTTCAGCATTCATTTGTTCAGAGATTAATCCTTTGGTGAAAATTTCGGGCCGCGAAGTCGCCAGCAGTTCTCCGTTTATGTCATAAATATTGATGTCGGTCCTGAAAATATTAGATAATTTGTATAACTCCCTGAACAACCATTGTTGCAATTCGGGCGAAATGGAATCAATTGTTTGGAGCCTGTTTCTAATTTCTTCTGAAATGGATTTCAATTTTTCCTGAAGGTCGTACTGATGGCGATTACGATATTCCTGAATGTTATAATATATAGTTCCGGTTGCTACAAACAAAAGTGATCCGAGTACAATTGAAATAATGGAAACCTGAATCCGGAAACGTAGGTCAGGCGGAATAATTAGTTTTCTGAAATTAGAATTTCCCACCACTGAAACGACTAAAACAAACACAAAATAGAAAACAAAAATATAGGGGAACGAAATCAGGTAATCAGTAAAAGTGAGCATTCGGCCACTCACTATAATGTGGCTTTTATCATCAAAATGGTAAATCAGATGATTATATCCATCCACATTCACGAGTACGAATTCAGAATTTGATTCTTTTAAATTGAATGATTTGAGGTAATTATTGTAGGTATATTCCCCCGACCGGTTTACCAGCTTGTCATTAAAATATTTGGCGAACGAAAGGTACTTGTACCGAAATGGCTTGACAAGTGAACGGTCCATAAGCAGTTCCGGGAACCCAATCCCCTCCGAAATAATCTTGGTAGTAAGCTCGATAAACACGGAAATGCCATTTCCATTTTCAATGAGCGGAAAATGAAGCCTCCCGAAATAAGAAACCCTTCCATTCATGTTGTTCATAAAATAAAAACTACTCCCCGGAACTTTATTTCCAGACTTTTCAATCATTTGCTCAAAGTATGGAAAACAGGGCTCAGATACATTTTCCGGCTGTATTAAAACACTGTCGGTACTTGTACAAGGCGTAACCTGAATATCATATTTTCGGAAATACCCGTTGAAATAAGTTCGTGAGAGATAATTTCCCAGGTCAATATAAGGCGGTGTTAGAAGCGTTGGAATTACTGAATCGGTATCAAGCTGATCCTGCATTCTGGCCAGGTAAACTTCTGCAACCGGGTCTTGCTCAGAACTCAGGTTAATAGCTAAAAGTTTTTGAACTTCAATGTCGCGTTTTTGGATGGTATGGTAAACCACCAGCAAACTGACAACGGAAAAAAGTGAAATAAAAAGTATGGAGTACGAAAGAGAATAGAGCGTAATATGCATTTTCCTTATCTGGCTCTGAAGTACGTTTACGGCGACAAAAAGTGTCAGGAGATAGATGCCCGTAGAAGGGAAAAGGAGAGCAAAAATGACCAGGATAAAAACCGAAATCAGATTGATTTTCAGGAAAATATCCTTTCTCACTATAAATTTTGCATGTTCAATAATCTTCAGATGAATGAGAAAAACAGAAAACAACAACATGGCAATAGCCAGGTAGCTGCTAACACTATATTGATCTATGTCGGTAATCCGGTTTAATTTGAGGGTAATGCTGCTGTTCCTGATTAAATTTCCGATCATAACACCAGCAATCTCATACAAAACTCCGGTAAATACAAATGCAGGCAGAACGATATACCTGTTTAAACGCTCGGCAGGTACAAACTCCCTGGTAAATACCAGGCTCCAGAAAAAAAAGAGTACCGAGATCAGGAAGAAATCGCCCAACGAAGGAATCCAGCTTGAACCCGCATAATATTGGGCGCTGAATATGCTAAAATAGTTAAGGATTTCCGGTAGCCTAAGAGTAATATGAATCCAGTATATCACAAACAGAAACAGCATTACAAACACCATTTTAACAACAAAATATTCTTTTTTATAATGGCTTATCCGATGATATAAAAATAGAAGCAGAAATATAAATCCGAGCAAATACAAAAAGGCAGGAATATAAAGTTGTGATTCTTTGGCAATTTTTGCTCCTGAAGGTTCAATCGAAAATAAATATTGATTCGTAGCATCGCGTACCTCCAGTACATTATTACCCCGGAAAGAGACAATTTTATAATCTGCCGGAAGCCGGAATGGCAGAACAAAGGAGTTTTCAAGAAACTGGTTTTCGTACGAATAATTGTATTTGATATGTACCAGTCCGATCAGTATATAAGGGCCGACAGTTCTTTTCTGGGCGGTGAAAATTCCATTTGGCAGGACAAGAAGGCGGTTTGAACCCGAAAAATAGCTGGGTATATTCGGGAATGAAAATTGATTGCCCGACCAATAAACCATTTTTTCACCCCGAAACAGGACAAATCCAAATCCCTCATCTTCAAATAAATGGTTTAAACCGGAAAAAACCGAAAAATAATTTTCAGACGATATACTATCTGTTAATTTTTTTTCAGTTGTATTCAGGTAATCAGAAAGTTTTGATTCCTGTTCAAGTAAACTTTTTCTGAAATTCTGAACCAGTCTTATTTCAGGATGTTTATTCAGGGTCTGATGCTCCTGAACCACCGCCATGATTAAAAACAGGGCGGAAAAAATAGATAATATATATTTCCGAAATTCCATCGTGCCACAAAATAAAATCCTTTTTACACCAACTCGACCGTTACCTTTTTGAAAAACCGGGTTTCGAGTAACCTGACAATCCGTTTCACCACGAATTTACGTATTTCGAGTTCGACGGGCTGGTCGGGATCCTGATGCGCCCAGTTAATGCGGGTACCAACGATGATATGTATCTTATCGTGTTGGATCAGCAACTTGACCACTTTTTCGGGAGGGCTATCTCCCAATTGCATGTCGGTGGTGTAGGTTTCAAGTATTTCTTCCACACGTCCCAGGGTAAGGATTCCTTCGGTCACGATTTCAAAACCTTCCATTTTGGCTGCCGGAGGCATTGTTTTTTCTGAAAACCGGTGCTGGATATCAATTTCGAGATCCATTTCGCGGGCAATAATTTCTGCTGTTGTCCCGCCACATATTATCTTTTTACCTGGAAATTCCTGAATCCTTTTTACGAAATCGTTATCCTTAATTTTATAGAATGGCGGGCCGGTAATCAGCATAAATTCGCGGGGTTTCCTGAAATAGATTACTCCACAGGTGGCATCGTCACGAATTTCGAACGAATCATTCATCGAAGCCTGATTAAGGATTTTCCTGGCCAGTTTGGTGGCTGATATTTCGAATTCGCGGGTGATCTGGTTTTCAGCAAAACGGGCAATATTATCGAGCCCCCAGCCTGTTGGGAATTTTTTACTTCCCAGTCCTGACTGATTTATTCCATCGGTCATAAAAATGATGCGGTCTTCGAGCAAAGGCACAAATTCCCTGATGCGAAGTATTTTACCGGCATTTTCTTCTCCCCGTATCGGAATATGATATTCAGCCGGATTGAAAATTTGTCCATTTCTGAAAATGACCGATCGTGGATTATCGTAATTAATAATGCGGACCTGGCCGGCTTCTTCAATTTCGATGATGGTAAAAGTGGCATAGCTCTCTTTCCCATCCACACTTTTGGGCAAGGCTCGCATAAATATATTGGCCGCAACTTCGGGTTTGGTATGGAATGAAGTATAATTCAGGGCCATAGAAGCGGTTAAAGTCGCCAGTACATTAGCTTTTACACCATGTCCGATCCCATCCGAAAGTACCAGAATAGAGCGGCCTTCGGCCCTGATTTGTTTCGAATGAAAAACGTCGCCGCAAACAACCTGTCCATAACGGTTTAACTGGTGAACATCAACTTCTATGTGAAAATCAGGCATTTATTCTTCTTCCCCGTATTTATACGATTCAATAATCGAATTCAACATTTCTTCGGTTTGGGACGCATTGTCGCCAAGCAAAAAAGCAATTTTTTGCACGGTTTCCAGATTTTTACGGTTTACCCGTTGTGCCCGGCTGATAATTTCTTCACGAACCAGCGCAGGTACCGACATATCGCGGATCAAAGCCCCAACCACGCGGTGTTTGTATATACTGATAACAGATACATGGATGAGTTTATTCTGGATCTTCAGGTCACGTTCAATCATGTTTTCTCCGGATTGCAGCGTGGTGGACAGCATTTTATAAATAACTTCCGGAACCAGTTCTTTCAGGTCGGCCCCATGCAGTCCGGGTATGGTTTCAAAAAGATCTTCAATTTCAGTACCGAAAATTTTCGCAAAGGCTTCGTTCGAGTCAACCACTTTAAGCTCACTGTCAACAATAATGATACCCGCCCTGATTTTATGCATCATGGCCGAGGCGATAACTGTTGCTTCACGTGCTTTTTCTAATCTCCGTTCGGCTTTTTTCCGTTCAGTGATATCGAAAATGGAACCAACAATTCCCATAAGCTCGCCCTGATTATCGCGGATGACAGCCTTGGTGAAGACTACATCGTGCAAAGTTCCTGATGCATCACGGAATTTGGCTTCATAACTCTGGTCGCCCGGGCTGTCCAATAATTCCTGATCGCGCTTAGCATAAATTTCGGCTATCTCAAAGGGTTGAATATCAAAGACAGTCTTTCCGATAATTTGGGATTTTGTTACTCCAAGAAGTTTTTCCTGAGCCAGGTTGCAGGCCATGTAAACGCCTTTCATATCGCGGTAAAAAATAGGAATAGGCAATGCATCAATAATTTTCTGATGCAATTCGGGATCGTCAATAAATCCCTGATTAAGCGGTTTTTCTTCGTAAATCATGATGTGTAAATTTCGAACTCAAATTACGAAACATCTGGCAATATCCATACAAGGATTCCATCTATTTTTTAACGGATTTAAACACAGGCAAGAGAGATAAAACAGGATTTCTTCTTCTTTTTGAAAAATGGAATCCTTTATGGACATTTTTATTTAAGTTTGATTCAGTTTCGAGTAGTAACCTTTAAGCAAGGCAAATGGATACAGCGATTAAAATGGGTGTAAAATCCATTATTATTCAGGAGGTAAAATCAAAAAAAGAATTGAAAAAGTTCATTCATTTGCCTGCGGCCATTCACCGGAACCATTCCAATTGGGTTCCTCCGATTTACATGGATGAATGGGAGTTTTTCAATCCGAAGAAAAATAAGTCATTTCAGTCGTGCGATACTATTTTGTTGCTGGCCTATCGTGCAGGCGATGTAGTGGGCCGGATTATGGGCATCATACATCATAAATACAACGATCAACATCAGGAAAACAGCGCCAGGTTTGCCTTTTTCGAAACTTGGAACGATGAGGAAGTGGCCACCGGTTTGATTGTGGCAGTTGAAAACTGGGCCCGTGCAAAAGGAATGAAAAAGATGGTTGGTCCGCTCGCCTTTTCAGACAAAGATCCGCAGGGTTTTCTGATTGAAGGATTTGATGAGCCTGCCGTAATAGCGTCGAATTGCAATTTTCCGTATCAGGTTGAACTATTGGAAAGGAATTCCTATTCGAAGGAAGTTGATCTGGTGGTCTATCAGATTAAAATTCCTGAATCAATTCCTGAATTCTATATTCAAATTCAGGAAAGGGCAATTCGGATGAATCCCAACCTGTATGTTCTGGAATTTACTTCAAGACGAAAAGTAAAGCCATATATCCACCCTGTCCTTCAACTTCTCAACCAGACTTTTATCGAAATATTCGGTTTTATTCCGTTTACAGAAGCTGAAATGGACGATTTTGCAAACCGTTATCTTTTCCTGATCAATCCTAACTTTATTAAAATAGTTGTGACTGATAAAAATGAAGTAGTGGCTTTTTTGATTGGCATGTCACACATTGGCGAAGGAATACAAAAATCAAAAGGATACCTGTTTCCTTTTGGTATTTTTCAGATTTTTGCATCGGCCCGAAAATCAAAACAGATGAATTTGTTGTTGGGCGGAATCCATACAGCATTCCGTGGCAAAGGACTCGATGTAATGATGGGGGTGAAAATGCTTGAATCGGCCAAAGCACTTGGAAAAACGGTCATTGATTCGCACCTCGAACTGGAATATAACACCAAAGTACGCGCCGAAATGGAAAAAATGGGCGGTGTTGTGTACAAGCGATTCCGGATTTTTGGGAAAGAGCTGAAATAGTCACAGTGTTCAGTTGCAGTGTTCAGTCACAGTGTTCAGTCGCAGTGGTCAGGCGAAGTGTTTGGGGGTTGTTTATTATCATTTGCCTCGAGTCGTTGGGGATCATTCACTGTTTCTTATTTCTCATTCGATATTCGATATTGGTTATTGGATATTCGATATTCGATATTTTGTCTTTTGTCATTTATCTTCCAGAAATGTTAATTTTGCGCGGAATAACTTTTTACTGAAATAGCGAATCCAACTGTGGCAGATATCATTCAATTACTTCCTGATTCGGTGTCGAACCAAATTGCAGCCGGCGAGGTCATTCAACGGCCAGCTTCTGTAGTGAAAGAACTGGTTGAAAATGCCATTGATGCAGGCGCAAGCCAAATCAAAGTAAATATTAAAGATGCCGGACGCACATTGATCCAGATCATTGATAACGGATGCGGCATGTCGGATACCGATGCCCGGATGGCTTTTGAGCGGCATGCCACNNGCTGACGACATTTTTGCTATTCGTACCATGGGTTTCAGGGGTGAGGCGCTTGCCTCCGTTGCTGCTATTGCTGAAGTTGAACTGCGAACCAAAGAACACGATCATGATCTGGGGACTTTTATCCACATTTCAGGCTCCAAAATCATTACCCAGGAACCAGTTCGTTGCGATAGCGGAACCAATTTCCAAATCAAGAACCTGTTTTATAATGTTCCGGCCCGGCGCAAATTCCTGAAGTCGAATCCGGCAGAATTGAAGCACATTATAAACGAAATACAGCGTATCGCACTGGCCAATCCGGAGGTTGCCATCTCGCTGCACCACAATGGTTCGGTCATTTATGAACTGACCGGAACAAATAAGCGGATTCGGATCGTGTCCATATTTGGGAAAAATATTAACCAAAACCTGATTCCCCTTGATACCGAAACTTCAGTAGTTAAAATTTCGGGATTCATTGGTCAACCCAGGTATGCCCGGAAAACTTTTGGCGAGCAATTCTTTTTCGTGAACAAACGGTACATGAAACATCCGTTTTTCCATAAATCCATGATGCAGTCGTACGAAAAAATTTTGCCTCCCGATTCCTTCCCATCGTATTTCATCTATTTTGAATTAGATCCGGCCGACATTGACGTGAATATACATCCAACCAAAACGGAGATCAAGTTCGAAAACGAATCGGCCATCTGGCAAATTCTTCAGGCTTCGGTTCGCGAAGCGCTTGGAAAATTCAATGTTGTACCCTCGATTGATTTTGATCAGGCAGGAAGTGTTGAAATTCCCATGCCTCTGCGCGATTTCAGCGATGTGAGCATGCCCGGAATCAGAATAAATCCGGAATATAATCCGTTTGACAGCACAAAGAACCATTCCGGATCAGGAAACAGTTCATTTTTAAAACCATCAGAACGATCGAATCAAATGAATTGGCAGTCGCTCTATAAAGGTCTCGAACCAAATTTTGAGGCAAAACCAGAAATATGGGACGACGAGTCGGTTCAGTTTAAAATAGAGGAACAGCAAACGATAAAGAATTCGGTCCAGTTTAAGAATAAATATATCCTGACCCCTGTAAAATCGGGCTTGATGGTCATTGATCAGAAACGGGCTCACGAACGCATTTTATATGAACGGTTGATGCAGGTACTCGAAAATAATGAGGTGGCCAGCCAACAGCAGCTTTTTCCGGAGACCTTTGAGTTGAATGCTTCAGATGCCATTTTGCTTACCAGCATACTGCCCGATCTGAGAGCTTTGGGTTTCGATATACGTGATTTTGGCAAATACAGCTTTATTATTAACGGAATCCCCGGAGTTCTGAACACCTCATCGCCCATCGAAATTATTGAAAGTTTGCTGGAGGAATACAAAAATTCGCCGGTCAACCTTCAGGTGAAAGCACGGGAAACCGTTGCCATATCGCTTGCTCAGGCCTCTGCGATACCTTATGGGCAAACCCTTAAACCCGGGGAAATAAGCGAACTGATTGATAATCTTTTTGCCTGCCAGACTCCCAACTTTTCGCCCAAAGGGAAAAAGATACTTTCGATTATGCCTTTGGAAGATTTTGAAAGATTATTAATATGACAATTTGACCGGAAAACAAAAACTATAAAAAAAGTAAAAATGAATAATTTCAGACCCAGTATCAATACTATTCCTCCGGTTGTCAAAAACCTGATCATCATCAATGCCATCATGTTGCTGGCTACATATGTGCTTGAAATGCGTGGAATTGACCTGACCAAAATCTTAGGCCTGCATTATTTTGCATCGCCCGATTTCAGGCCCTACCAGCTCGTTACCCATCTGTTTATGCATGGTGGATTAATGCATTTGGTGTTCAATATGTTTGCCCTTTGGATGTTTGGCCGGGTACTTGAAAGTGTTTGGGGCCCCAAACGGTTTTTTATTTACTATTTTGTGACCGGACTGGGGGCTGCAGTTTTTTATAGTTTGGTCAATTTTATTGAATTTCAATATATTGCTTCCAGAATGTCGCCTGAATTTGTTGAGAAAGTGGTGGCTAATGGAGCAGAAATTTTAAAACAGGGACAGAATTACACGGAACTTGCCGGTAAACTCAATTTACTTTTAAATGTTCCGACGGTAGGAGCTTCAGGTGCCGTATTTGGAGTTTTGCTCGGATTCGGTATGCTTTTCCCCAATACCCAGTTGATGTTGTTATTTCCGCCTATCCCGATTAAAGCAAAATATTTTGTAATGGGTTACGGGGCAATTGAATTATTTAGCGGCATAGCAAACACAGGAGACAATATCGCTCATTTTGCCCATTTGGGAGGGATGCTTTTTGGCTTTATCCTGATTAAATACTGGAACAAGAATACGACCCATTTTTATTAGAAGCCTCCCCCGCCCCCTCCGCAGGAGGGGAGCCCGGAAGAATTAGGTTAAAAATAAATATATTCGCTATGAAGAATAATTTCCAATTCCACAGTAATATAGCCTCTCCCTTGAGGGGAGAGGTTGGAGAGGGGCTTTTATGAACCTGCTGGAAGAAATAAAAGAATCGTTTAGGGAAGGATCGGCATTAACACGGCTGATTTATATCAATCTGGGAATTTTTCTGTTGGTCAGGATAGTCAATGTATTTTATTTTTTGTCTGGCAGCGAATTCCCGTTTTTAGAATGGTTGACTTTACCAGCCGATTTCGGAATGCTGGCCAGCCGGCCGTGGACTTTGCTAACCTACATGTTTCTGCACTTCGGGTTCCTTCATATCCTGTTCAACCTGCTTTGGCTGTATTGGATGGGGCAGATATTTCTGGGTTATTTTGATCAGGGGAAGCTGATTGCCATTTATTTATTAGGTGGAATTACTGGTGGTTTGTTTTATGTGGCCGGCTATAATTTATTTCCTGTTTTTTCTGAGATTGTTGTTGATTCGAGGCTTTTGGGAGCATCAGCTTCTGTAATTGCCATCGTGACTGCGTTGGCCATGCATGCGCCTAATCATACCCTTTACCTCATGTTTATCGGGCCGGTGAAGATGAAATACATTGCACTTTTTTCGGTTTTAATGTATGTGATTGGAATTTCATCAACCAATGCAGGAGGAAATCTGGCCCATCTGGGAGGCGCTTTTTGGGGAATGGTTTATATTCTTCAGCTTCGGAGAGGTGTTGATTTAGGAAAAGGGATAACTCATATCTTTTCATTCCTGAAAAAACAATTGGTATCCAAACCAAAAGTAAAAGTATCGTACCGCAAACCAGTGGATGATATTGAATACAACCGGATGAAGAATCAGGATAAAACCCGGATCAACGGCATTCTGGATAAAATTGGCAAATCAGGTTACGATTCACTGACAAAAGAAGAAAAGGAAATTCTGTTCCGGATGGGGAAGGAATAAATAGTCGCAAGAAGTTTATCTTCGGCTGGGGGTCTTCCTGTTTGATTGTTTCACTGCTTCGTTAATGCTGGCATTTAACTCGAACCCAACCAGTAAAATCATGGATAGGATATACATTAAAAGCATAATAACCAGTAAGGTACCTATCGATCCGTACAGCTTATTATATTGTCCGAAATGATTGATGTAGTATGAAAAACCAACAAAGGTGATTATACACAGAACAGTTGAAAGGGTGCTGCCTGCTGAAATGAAGCGCCATTTGGTTTTTTTTGCAGGCGCCAGATAGTATAAAAACGAATTGGCCATGAAGAACAGGAACAGTATCACAAACCATTTACCGATCGTAAGCATATAAATGGTAAAATGATCTTTCAGATATCCACTTACCACCAACGAATTAATCATATGCTGTCCAAAGGTAATCAGCGCGATGGCAACAGTAATCAGTACTGAAAGAATGGCCAACAGCAACAGGGCTATCAGGCGTTGCCCCAACCAGGTGCGTCGCTCAAAACTATGCAGTGAAGCGTCGAAAGCGCTCATCATGGAAGCGAATCCGCTGGTGGAAAAAATGAGCGCCATAAAGAATCCCAATGAAAGTAATCCTCCACGTTGACGGGTTAAAATATCCTCGACCGTTTCTTTGATTGCCATAAACGTCGTTTCCGGAACCATGTCTTCAATCAGCAAAAATAATTCGTTCTGGAAATTCTCGATCGGAATATAAGGAATAAGGGTAAACAGAAAAATGATAGCCGGGAACAAGGCCACAAAAAAACTAAAGGCTATAGCAGAAGCCCTTGTTGATAAAGCCCCATCAACAATACTGCGCCAGAAAAAAACCATGACATCATAAAGAGCCATCCCATCAAATCCCGGGAAAGTGATTTTTTTTGCTTTAATCAGAATCCTTTCCCAAAAGAGAACCAGTTTTTTCGGGAGTTTATCATGCATCAGCCTTGTTTTTCAATTCGTAACTGGTGAATATAGGGATTGTTGTTTTTATTTTTCAGAAGGAAATAGACCCGAAAAGTTCCGGTATTGGTTGTCAGGCTTCCGATTGCGTAACGGGCTTCATCTTTTCCGCCTTGATGAATGATACTGAACTGCCTGGGCTTGTTCGACTTGAAAAATTCAGCAACAATCTGTTGTGCCTGAGATTTACTGTAAACATCGTCGTGCTTTTCTACGACCAATTCCACATTTTCGTTGAAGAAGTTGGCCAGTCCGGCATCGTTACCGTTTTGAATACAGGTCACAATTTCGTCAGGTATCTGTGCAAACGAAACGGTTGCCAAAGCAAAAAAACAAAAAAGCAAGGATATCAGTTTCAATTTAAAATTTCTCATCGTTCACAAATTTGTACTAATTTCTAAAAGCACCATTCTATTACCAAAAACTATGCAAATTTTTATTTAAACAAATACCTTTGTAAAGGTAACAAAATTCATATATCTTAAAGTGAAAATTTGTCTGGCAGTGATTGGAAAAACGGATGAAGCCTATCTTCAACAAGGGATGGGGATATTTTTAAAACGGATACCGCATTACATTTCATTTGAAATGAAAGTAATTCCTGATCTGAAAAACTCAAAAAACATCAGCGAACAACAACAGAAAGAAAAAGAAGGTGAACTTATCATGCAACTGAAAGGCGCTTCTGATGAATTATTCTTGCTGGACGAGCAGGGAGTTGAATTAACATCGGTTGAGTTTGCCCGCTTTCTGGAAAAAAAGATGATCGCAGGAATAAAGCGGCTTGTAATTGTTATCGGTGGTCCGTATGGTTTTTCAGGAAACGTACATGCACAGGCAAACGGAAAGATCAGTCTTTCGAAGATGACTTTTTCTCACCAGATGGTCAGGCTGATTTTTGTTGAACAGCTTTACCGGGCACTGACAATTCTGAAAGGAGAGCCATACCATCATCAATAAATACTAAAAACCTGTTCCTATGTCTTTTATCGGACTTGATTTAGGCGCTACAAAAATCAATGCTGCCCTGTTTTCGGATAGTGGCGAAATCCTGATAACATCTAACCATTTAATCGGGAATAAAGAAGGATTTGAAATCGGGCTGCTAATTCAAAACCAAATAAATTCCCTTATCCTTGAATCGGATAAGACGGGTGATTTACTGCATTCACTTGGAATTTCCGTCCCTGGAATATTTTATTCAAAATCAGGAAACGTTTGGGCGCCGAATATTGCAGGTTGGGAGGATTATCCATTGTTACACGAATTGGAAACATTGCTGGAAGGACGTCAGATAAAAATCAGGATAGACAGCGACCGGGCTTGTTCAATTTTGGGCGAAGTCTGGAAAGGGAATGCAAAAGGCTGTAAAAATGCCATATTTATGACTGTTGGCACCGGCATTGGTGCAGGAATATTAATTGACGGCCAGATTCTGCGGGGCGCAAACGACATTGCCGGATGTATCGGCTGGATGGCTCTCGACCGGCCGTTTCAGGAAAAATACACTCCTTGCGGATGTTATGAATATTATGCATCAGGCGAAGGATTGGTGCGGTTTGCCAATGAAGAGCTACAGCAAAATCTAAAGTACTCGGGAGTTTTCAATGATGGAATGGAACTAAATGCCACTAATCTGATCAGGGAATACGAAGCCGGAGACGAGGTTGCACAGGTCGTCATTGACCGTGCCATTGAATACTGGGGAATGGCCACGGCCAATCTGGTCAGCCTTTTCAATCCCGAGAAGATCATATTTGGAGGAGGAGTATTCGGGAAAGCTGACAGGTTTCTTGATCGTATTCGTGTGGAAGCCCGAAAATGGGCCCAACCAATTGGGTTTTCACAGGTTTCTATCGAAGTTTCAGCAATTGGCCCGCTTGCCGCTTTGTATGGGGCGGGGTATTTGGCAATAAAATAAAAAGATTTAGCAATGTTGACTCACCCCAAGCCCTGCAAGCAGGACTTTTCCCCTCTCTTTTTAAAGAGAGGGGCGGAGGAAGCGCAGCGACCGGGGGGTGAGTTAAAAAAATATCAATGAACCAATATGCACAACAAAAACCTACTTTTTCTGGCAGCTTGTCTGGCCATGTTGCTGTTCGGAATTGCCTGTGTGGCCATCGGAACCATCAATGAGTACCTGACTGCTACATTTTCGGTTGATAAAATCTTTATCGGATTTTTAGCCTCATTGTTTGCTGCCGGAGCGCTGATTGGCTCTGTCTCGTTTGGCCCTATAGTTGACCGTTTCGGGTACAAAGTAATCATGATCGTGAGCCTGTCATTCCTTTTAAGCGCATTCGAAATTATTGCCCGAACGAACCAGTTGATCATCATCCGTGCAATGATTTTTCTTTTGGGTTTGGGCGGCGGAATAATTAACGGGGCTGCCAGCGCTTTGGTTGCCGATCTGTTTACCGAAAAGAAAGGGGCCTATCTGAGTTTCCTCGGAGTTTTCTGGGGAGTGGGAGCACTCAGTCTTCCTTTGGTAACTTCAATCCTTTTGAAAATAAACATGAGTTACTCCGCTATCTTGTCCATTATCGGATCGTTGGCGATAATACCGATGGTTTTATTCATTGTTTTGAAATGTCCTGAAGCAAAAAATTCCGGAGGAATCCCATACCGGAAATATCTGAAAATGATGAAAAATCAGACCATCCTTCTCATTGGGTTCTTCCTGTTTTTCCAGAGTGGCTTTGAAACGCTCACTACGACCTGGACTCCCAAATATTTCATGGAAGTCTATTCTTCCAGCACTCAAAACGCGCTGATATCGCTTACCGTAATGAGCATTAGCCTGACCATCTCAAGATTAATCCTGGGCATTGCCTTAAAAAAAACCGAGGCCTGGAAAGTGCTGGTAGCTGGCCTGCTGATGACTTTTTCAGGATTAATCCTGATGAAGTTCGGCGCATCCTACATAGTCGGATTGGTGGGCATTGGCCTGCTTGGTTTTGGCGCGGCAGCATCCTTTCCGGTTATGCTGGGATATGTAGGATCCATGTTTCCTGATATTTCAGGTGCAGCATTCAGCCTGGTTCTGGTCATGGCCCTGACCGGAAATATGCTGTTGAATGCCTTGGGAGGAATAGTATTTGAAACCTATCAGGTAGCTAGTTTTTCGCTTTACATGATGGCAATTATCCTGATCATGTTCGTCATCCTCTATTTTATAATCCTGAAACTGAAAAAGCAAAATATTTTAAACAATTAAAAAAAACCAATATGTTAGCAAAAGAATGGTTGAATAACGCACGGCAGGTCATGGATAAAATTGAATCCACCCAGATGGAAAACATTCAAAAAGCGGCTGAAATAATGGCCGGTACCATCGAAAAAGAACGTTGGGTGCATACCTTCGGTTGTGGCCATGCTACTTTGCCCATCGAAGAAATGTATCCGCGCATCGGTGGATTTGTCGGGTTTCACCCAATCGTTGAATTGCCTCTTACTTTTTTCACCAATATCATGGGAGGAATGAGCGTACACAATTTTGTTTTCCTTGAAAGAGTTGAAGGTTACGGAACTGAAATCATGAAAGGTTATACTTTCCACAAAGATGATTGTTTCTGGCTTTTCTCACATACCGGAATTAACGCGGTAAACATTGACATTGCCCTGAAAGTGAAGGAAATGGGCAATAAACTGATCGTGTTTGGATCAGCCGGAGAAGCTGACGGCAAAAAATCAAGACATTCGAGCGAAAAAAATATTTTTGAAATCGCCGATGTGGTGGTTGATACCTGCGTTCCGATTCAGGATGCCAGCGTAACACTGAAGAACCATGTTGATAAAATCGGACCTGTGTCCACTATGGGATTCATTACTGCTGTTTGGATGACTGTTACCACCGTTGCCGAAATACTGGCCGACCGCGGAGTTAAACTTTACATTCATCCTTCGCACAATGTGCCGGGCGATACCACTGCCAAAGACCGTTTGACCGAATGTTTGGATGTTTACAAAAAGAGGATTGCAGGAGTATAAAGATCAAATGCTACTCACGGGGTGACTCTATGTCACCCCGTGAGTGCTTCACAAAGTTCACCCGTGAGTGCTTCAATATCTGTTTATTCGTAAAAATCTTCCCGGTCAGTCGTTGCCACTTCAAACAAAAATTCGCCTATCTTTTCGGTCATGAGTTTGAAGAATTGTTCACCTTTTTCGATGGTTGCCTTCGCTGGATTGCCAATTCCGGTATCCGCAGTTACCTTTGTCCATTGGCGTTCGGCCCAGCCCCAGCCTTCGTGCATGGCTTTAAATTTGTACCTTTTTGCGGCTCCGTCGCCGGCCTCCGAAAGTGGAAGCATCCATTCAGGTTTCAGGTAAAACATCAGGCTGGTTTCCACTTCGCCGGCATGTTCGCCCAAATCCTCAAAAATGGTTTTGGCTTCTTTCACCTTATACCAGTTTACCTCACAGAGAAACATTTTAGGATATTTCAGGCCCAGCTCGCGTAACATCTGCCTGAAGTCGTTGCCACCATGGCTGTTCAGGATCACCAGTTTGTAAATTTCCTGCCGGTTGAGAGTTTCGATCACATCGTTCAGGATGGCGTACTGCGTGGAAGGATTCATGTTCATGTTGAGCTTTACATCAAATTGGCCGGTATTTACTCCAAACGGAATGCATGGCAACACAATCACTTTACACCCTTTTTCCCAGGCAATGCGGGCAGCTTCAGCGGCAATGGCATCGGCCTCTACATTGTCGGTGGCGTAGGGAAGGTGATAATTATGGGCTTCGGTGGCTCCCCAGGGCAACACAACCAGTTGATAGTTTTCGTCCTTGACAGTCTTCCAGTTGGATTCGGCTAAAATATACGGTCTCATAATCGGTGATTTATTTTTACTATTGCTGTTGTTTGATACCTTTATGGCATAATTTTATCAGGCAGCAAAAGTAGAAATAATAACCAATACATAATAACCAATAATCAATTAAAGATGACAAACGACCGCAGGACTTTTATTAAACAATCGGCCACAGTGGCTGCTGCGCTGAGTGTTATTCCAACACTGATGAACGCAGGTTGTGTGGGTGCAAACGAAAGGATTACCGTTGGATTGATTGGCTGCAACAATCAGGGGTTCGAAAATTTAAAGGCTTTTTTGAAACAACCCAATGTGGTTTGTGCTGCCATGTGCGACGTTGACCAAAATGTACTGAATAAGCGTGCTTCTGAAGTCGAAATACTGACCGGTAAAAAACCCGAGCTTTACGGTGATTTCAGAAAGCTGCTTGAACAAAAGGATATTGATTCGGTGATTATCGGAACTCCCGATCACTGGCATTGTATTCCGATGATTTATGCTGCTGAAGCCGGGAAAGATGTGTATTGCGAAAAACCACTGGGCTATACCATCGAAGAATGCAACCTGATGGTGAAAGCCACTCATCGTTATAAATCAGTGGTTCAGGTGGGGCAGTGGCAAAGGAGTGATCCGCACTGGCTCGATGCCGTCAAATATATTCAGGCCGGAAACCTTGGCCGGGTACGCTCGGTTCGTTCATGGTCGTATGTAGGATGGAAACGGTCAATTCCCGTGGTTCCTGATGAACCGACTCCTGCAGGAGTTGATTACGATATGTGGTTAGGGCCTCGTCCTTCAAGGCCATTCAATAAAAACCGGTTTCATGCTTCTTTCCGCTGGTACTGGGATTATGCCGGTGGGGTAATGGCCGACTGGGGTGTTCATTTGCTCGATTACGCCTTGTTCGGAATGAACCAATATGTTCCCAAAGCGATTAGTTCTTCAGGCGGAAAATATGCTTTCCCTACTGATGCCATGGAAACTCCTGATACGATGATGGCCATGTACGACTTTGGTGATTTTGGTATTCTGTGGGACCATACCATTGGCATTAATGGCGCACAGTTCAAGCGCCGCCCACATGGTGTTGCTTTTATCGGCGAATACGGAACCCTTGTTGTTGACCGCGGTGGCTGGGAAGTAATGGCCGAAAACAAAAGCACCAGCGCCAAAGAAGGATTTGCTGATGTACCTGTGAAACAAGGGACTGGCAAAGGGCTGGATTTGCATGTTGCCAACTTCCTCGATTGTATCAAAACCCGGAACAAACCCAACTGTGACATTGAAACCGGAGCTCACATTGCCCGTTTCTCGCACATGGGAAACATTGCCTATCGCCTGGGACGAAAAATTGTGTGGGACGGCGACAAACAGGAATTCCTGAATGATCCGGAAGCCAACGCAATGACCAAAGCCGAATACCGTGCTCCGTGGGCATTGCCGAAAGTATAGGTGATTTTTGTAGTACACTCCGGGGGCGACTCAAAGTCGCCCCCGGAGTAAAACCAACAACCAAACCAACATTCCAATGAACCGATTCCTGATTTTTTTCTTTTTTCTGATTCCTTTTTTCTGTTTCACACAACCTAAATCCATTCCGGTAAAACCTGTCAAATCCGACATTCTCGAATCCTGGATTCCGGCCAATATTCAGATTTCCGGTTATTTGGGCGAAAAAATTGACTTGAGCATCAACCAGCGCATTAAAAAAGAAGATATTGCCCAACTGATAGAACCATTTAAAATCCATAATGAAACCCGTTTGTGGCAAACCGAATTCTGGGGAAAATGGATTCTGTCAGCTATTGCAGCTTACGAATACAATCACGATCAGGAATTGCTGAATATGATACAAAATGCAGTATCCGGATTGCTTGCCACTCAAACCCCGGATGGATACATTGGTAATTATTCTCCGGAAGCTCAATTGCAGCAATGGGACATCTGGGGCCGAAAATATACATTGCTCGGCTTGCTGGCTTATTACGACATTTCAGGCGATCAAAAAGCATTGCAAGCCTCGCGGAAGCTGGCCGATCATCTTCTATCACAACTTGGCCCGGGAAAGACAGATATCGTGAAAACAGGCAATTACCGCGGAATGCCCAGCAGTTCAATTCTTGAACCAATGGTTTTTTTGTACCGGCACACGGGTGAAAAACGATACCTTGATTTCGCGAAATATATCGTTGCCCAATGGGAAACTGCTGACGGTCCGCGGCTAATCACCAAAGCAATTGACGGTGTTTCAGTTGCTGACCGTTTCCCGTTCCCAAAAACCTGGTGGTCGTGGGACAACGGGCAAAAAGCTTATGAAATGATGTCGTGCTACGAGGGGCTGCTCGAACTTTACCGGATTACCGGTGAGCCCGATTACCTGAAATCGGCAGAACTGGCTGTCAAAAATATCATCGCTACCGAAATTAATGTGGCCGGATCGGGTACGGCGTTTGAATGTTTTTATCACGGCGGGCAGCGACAAACCGAACCAACTTACCACACCATGGAAACCTGTGTGACCTTCACCTGGATTAAACTTTGCAACAACCTGCTCCGGCTCACGGCCAATCCGATATATGCCGACCAGATTGAAAAAACAGTTTACAATGCGCTGATGGCTTCGATGAAATTTGATGGTTCACAAATTGCCAAATACAGTCCGCTCGAAGGGATGCGGCACGAGGGAGAGGAACAGTGCGGAATGCACATTAACTGCTGCAATGCCAATGGACCCCGGGCTTTTGCCCTGATACCCAAAATGGCTTTAATGACTGCCGGAAATGAAATTGCAGTCAACCTTTATTGTCAGTCTTTAGCCTCCGTGCAACTCAATCCTAAAAATAAGATGACTGTTTTACAAACTACGGGTTATCCTGTGACAGGCCAAATCGAAATCACCCTTCAGCCCGAAAAAACTGAAAATTTCACACTTGCCCTTCGAATTCCGGCGTGGAGCAAGCAAACTTCGGTTTTGGTAAACGGTGTTCCGGCAGAAGGAATCATTTCCGGAAGTTATTACAAAATTACCCGTGAATGGAAGAAGGATGATCAGATAAGCCTGAAACTTGACATGAACGGTCGGCTAATTGCTCTCAACGGCTATCAGGCAATTGTGAGGGGACCCGTATTGCTTGCCCGCGACTCGCGGTTTAAAGATGGGTTTGTTGATGAAACAGCCGTGGTGCAACAAAAAAACAATTTAGTGGAGCTCCTTCCTTCGGCTATAACGCCCGATCACATCTGGATGGCATTTACCGCTCCGTTGGTTTTGGGAACCGATCTGGAAGGAGAAGCCCGCAATCCGAAACAAGTTCATTTCTGTGATTTTGCTTCCGCCGGAAATACCTGGAGCCCGGATTCCCGCTACCGGACCTGGATCAGGCAAACGTTGAATGTGATGAATGCTGCGTATAAAGCCTACTGAAACATTTGTGGGTGCTACTCAGGGCCTCACTTGGAGTGAGACTCTGAGTAATAACAACTCCACTATAGCCATTTTATAAACTGGAAATCCTGGCGATGAGGCAATTCTTTGTGCTTTGGATACATGCGTATGGCATAACCAAATGCCCCTGCGTTCATTAAGTGCAGGTTGAGTTTATAGGTAATTAATGAACCTTCAATGCTTTCCACATCAAACGGCAGACATTCCACCAGGTTTGGTGAGTTATCTTTCCCATTTTCTGTAATTACCATTTCAACACCAATGTCTTCAGGTTTTAATCCTTTCAAATCAACAGTAACCAGGGCAGGATATTTTTCCCCAATTTTAAGGACATTGGTAATGCCGTCAGTAATCTGTACATTCAGTACTTCAATTTGGTCCCAAAGCGACGAAACACCTAATTTCCATTGTGCAATTTCCCTGGCAAGTTTATAATCAGATGCGATCAGACGGGCGCTTCGTTCAGCCTGCGGCCGGTAAAAACGATCGTGATAATCGCGCATCATTCGCGTAGTCGTAAAATTTGGGGCAACCTGAGCAAAAGTGTTTTTGATATATGAAACCCATTTTTCAGGAATTCCTTCCCGGTTACGGGTATAAAATGCCGGTATAATTTCGTCCTCAAAAATATCGTAAATAGTTTCAGCGTCTAATTCATCCTGAAGATCATTTACATCGTAAGCATTTTCCTGAGAAAGTGCCCAGCCTGCATCTTTCCTGTACCCTTCAACCCACCAGCCATCAAGAACCGAAAAGTGGATTGTTCCGTTCATGACGCCTTTTTCGCCACTGGTGCCTGATGCTTCCAACGGACGGGTTGGAGTGTTCATCCAGATATCCACACCTTGCAACATCATCTTGGCCAGGTTTATATCATAGTTCTGAACAAACAGGATTTTTCCGGCAAACTCAGGAAGTTTCGAAACCTCTACAATGTGTTTAATCAGATCCTGACCAGCTTTATCGGCAGGGTGGGCTTTCCCGGCGAAAATAAACTGAACCGGACGTGCCGGATCGTTTACCAGTTTAGATAAACGGTCGAGGTTCCGGAATAAAAGGTGAGCTCGTTTGTAGGTGGCAAACCTGCGTGCAAAACCGATAGTTAACGCATAAGGATTCAGTTTTGCTAAAACTTCCGAAATCAATTTCGGATTATCGTTTCGCTTGATCCAGTTGCTTGTAAACCTTTTTTTGATAAACCCTATCGTTTTTAACCGTAGGGTCTGCTTTAAATTCCAGATTTCTTCGTCTGATATTTTGTAGATTCTTTCCCACGAATCATAGTCAAGCAGGTCATCCGTAAATTCTTTTCCAAAATATTTGCGATGCAGTTCTTTCCATTCTTTGGCAGTCCAGGTTGAATAATGTACGCCATTGGTCACATACCCGATAGCGAGTTCTTCAGGAAGAAACCCTTTATATAACGGACTGAGAACTTCTTTCGAAACTTGGCCATGAAGCATACTGACCCCGTTGATACCCTGTGAAAGGTTGCAGGCCAGATAACTCATATTAAAGTGTTCCTCATATGATTCAGCTTTCCCCATACTAAGAAATTCATCCCAGCTTATCCCAACCTTTTCCGGATATTTTTGCATGTAATGTTTAAATAAATCCTGATGGAAGGAATCGTGGCCGGCAGGAACAGGTGTATGTGTGGTAAAAAGCGTTGATGCGCGGACAACTTCTTTAGCTTCGGCATACTGCAGGCCTTTTTCTGAAACTAAACCGGCCAGCCTTTCCATACCAATCATGGCAGCATGTCCTTCGTTGCAATGGTAAACATTCATTTCAATACCCAGCTTTTTCAAAGCCCGCATACCTCCAAGACCAAGAAGCATTTCTTGTTTTAAGCGATTTTCGTTGTCGCCGCCGTACAGGTGGTGAGTCACAAAACGGTCTTCATCGGAGTTAGCTTCGTAGTCGGTATCGAGCAGGTAAAGTTTTACCGAACCCACATTCACCTGCCATAAGCGTGCTGTTAAAGTGCGCCCCGGGTATTCGACCTCAATGTTTATCCAGTTACCATCCTTGTCATAAGCGGGCTGAACAGGGATTTTCGAGAACTGCTGTGCATCGTAATGTGAAAGCTGCTCTCCGTGAATAGAAATGTTTTGGCGAAAATACCCGTACCGATATAAAAGGCCTACGGCAACGAGGTTCACTTTCGAATCGCTGGCTTCTTTCAGGTAATCACCTGCCAGAATGCCAAGGCCTCCCGAGAAAATTTTCAGACTGTCGTGCAAGCCATATTCCATACTGAAATAGGCGATCGAAGGTCCGTTCAACACCATACGGTCGGCTAGATATTTATGCAACAACGATGAAACATGATTCATTTTAAAGAGAAACTCAGTATCGTTTTCAAGTTCCAGAAAGCGCTGGTAATTGACTTCTTCGAGCAGAAGAATCGGATTATGCTCGCACTCTTCCCAAATTTCTGCATCAATGGTTTGAAACAGTTCCCGGGCTTCGGTATTCCATACCCACCACAAATTTCGGCTTAACTCTTTTAACGGAGTCAGTTTCTCCGGGATATTCGACTCTACAAATAATTTTTTCCAGACTGGTTGTTCCACGATTGAATGTTTAATAAATCTTACTCCTGTTACCATCTCCTTCATCTATCCGATCCTTTTTCGATTTGAGGTGCAAAAGAAGTCAAAAAAACACTTATTCCGAAATACTTCATGTAAAAAGGACGTTAAGTTTTGGATTTAATGAACTTTTATTTCTCACAAAGTACAAATTACAAACTATTATAAACTTCAAGTAAGTCGAGGTATATTTTGCGAACTTCTGCTGCAGAATTTTTCCAGATCAGATGATCAGCTTCCTTTTTACCCTGATTCCTTAGTTTTTTGCTGAGCGCTTGATCATTCAGTAATTCATAAATAGCGCCGGCCATTTCCTGAACATCCCAATAGTCAATTTTAATAGCATTATTCAGGATTTCGGATACGCCACTCTGTTTCGAAATGATTACCGGAACTCCGGCCTGCATGGCTTCGAGTGTTACAATTCCAAAAGGCTCCGAAACTGATGGCATTACAAAAACATCGCTTCTTTGAAACAATTCGGAAACTTCGCTATCCTGAAGAAAACCTGGAAATTCAATGTCATCAGAAATATTTAGCTCAGCCGCACGCCTGATCATAGCATCACGCAAATCGCCTTTCCCGGCCATAACAAAACGAATATTTTTCATTTTCTGAAGCGCCAGACTGGCAGCTTCCACAAAATATTCAGGACCTTTCTGCATGGTTATCCTCCCCAGAAAAGTAACTACTTTCTCTTTAGCATTCTTTTTTAGGTTTGATCGTTCCATGTCCGCGGTAAGTTCTACTGCATTATAAACCGTAATCACTTTTTCGGCTTCGATGTTGTAATTCCGGATGATGATATTACGGGTTAAATTACTAACCGCAATGATCCGGTCGGCAGCCTCCAGACCATCCTTTTCGATGGTACAAATCGCCGGATTCACGTGTTGACCGCTCCGGTCGAATTCGGTTGAATGGATGTGCACAACCAGAGGTTTGCCCGATATTCTTTTAGCGGCCATTCCTGCCGGAAAAGTCATCCAGTCGTGTGCATGAATCACATCAAACTCCAACTCCCTGGCAATCGTTTCAGCAACAATGGCGTAATGGTTTATTTCCTGAAAAAGGGTTTGACCATAATCGCCTTCAAAAATAATTTTCCCTTCCTGAGTCGTTTCTACCAACCTTTTTTCCCCGGAAGAAACTTTCGATTTCAATTCGTAAAATTCATTGGTGCCCAAATAAGGAATCAAGCCTGAATTCAATTCGTAATACTCCACTTTTGACGCTGCATCATCAAATTTAACTTGCTTTCTTACAACAGGAACTTCATCGGCTCCCAATAAGGTAAGGTTTGACTCATCTTCATCGCCAAATTTCCGGGGAACGACAAATATGACCTCAACATTCTTGAATCCGGACAAAGCTTTGGTCATTCCATAACAAGCTGTTCCCAATCCGCCCGATATATGTGGTGGAAATTCCCAGCCAAACATTAATACTTTCATGATTCAATTTCAGAGTTTTGCTGATTTTGCATTTGGTCAAATAGCCAATTATTAATCAATGTCGTTTAGTTAAGGATTTTAAACGCTGACAGGTCCATCGGACGCTGTCAGCCTTTCCAGTAACGATAGACCTTTCAGCGTCGTTAGACCTGAAAGTGTCAAACTCAAAAACACTTACACAGTTTCTAATTCTATAATTTCTGAAATAAAGCCAGTTCCTGTTCAAAATAAGCCCGCTCTGCAGAAAAATCGAGAAATGGAAACCGATCGTTTAGCCGATTGATTTCGAGTAAATTTGCCTGAATAAACTCTTTAAATTTTAAAGTTTTCGGATTAACAGGACGATGGTCCAGTGATTTCTTCAGTTTCAGTATCTTTTTAGAAATCTCTTTGCTTTCATTGCTAATCATTACTTTACTGAAACGCTCAAAAATATAATCAGTAGCAACCGGGCTTAAATGCAGCATATCCCCGGCATAAAAACGGTAATCGCGCAATTCATCCATCAAGATTTCATAAGATGGAAAATAACCGCAAACCTGATCACCAAATCCTCGGATAAGCTGATCAATTGCCAGCAGAAGCGTCGCTTTGCTGAGTTGATTCTCAGTGGCGCCATCTTTCCAGTGGCGAATCGGGCTGACTGTGAAAATTACTTTTAAGTCTGGATTCTGATTCCATATTTGTTCAAGCAAATCTCGATAAACTTCGGTAATTTCATGCACTCCAAGCCGGAACCGTTTAAATTCTGATACTGGTACCTTATGACAGTTGGAAACAATCTGACCTGTATTTTTTAGTTCGTAAACCCAGGCTGTACCAAAAGTAAGGACAAGAAAATTGGCCGATTTCAGGAATTTATACGAGCTGGTAATCCGGTCATTAATTTTCCGGAGGGTTGCGTTGCGGTCTATATCCGAAAATCGGCTGTGGTGGTAATAGCTATTCCACAAACCATGATCGTTGAACAGTTCATTTTCAGTAAAAATCCGCTTTTCGAGCAAAATCCGAAGGCTGTTGGCAATTGATTCGGGATTATACAAAATGCCGAACGGGTTCATATCAACATCAAATTTCAGATCGAGCAATTTCTGCCCGATATTTTCTGTAAAGCACGACCCCATCAGCATCATGCTCTTCGAATAATCCAACTTCCAGGGAAATTCAGGTATTTGTATTTCAGTAAAAAAAGGCATAACCAACAATTTGACAATTAAACAATTTGGCAATTCGACGATGGAAAATTCTTTCTTTTACCCAGAGAATCGAGATTCTAAGCTCAACCCATCTAATTTTGTTTCTCCAAAACCATGGCTGTACGGGCAGGCATGTATAATCGCAGATAATTCTGATTTACATTTCCACCTTCAGGAATGGTTGAATAAACCAGGCTGGTATCAATGCGGTTTTGGCCACCAAAACGATATTCATCGGTATTTAATACAATCTTAAATTTGGATGGCTTCATTTGCAGGCCATAATCAACAAACGATCGGGTTGGATTAAAATTGAAAACCAACAAGTGTTTTCCTCTTGAAAAGACCAGAATCTGATTGTCTTTATGATCGTAAATCCATTTTACTTCAGGAACTTCAATTAGCTTAGCATTTTTTACCAGGGTAATCATCTCCCGGTCAAAGTCCGACAACCAGCCATATTTCAAATCTGTGTTATCCTGAAGACTCCATAACCGGCGGGCATGGGCATAAGACCAGTTATTCCCTTCCCTTGGGAAATCAATCCATTCCGGATGACCAAATTCATTGCCCATGAAGTTCAGGTAGGCACCTCCGGCACACGAAATGGTTGCCAGGCGAATCATTTTATGCAGCGCAATGCCACGTTCAACGGCCAGATTCGGCTGATCTTTCCGCATACTGAAATACATTTCTTTGTCAATCAACCTGAAAATGATGGTTTTATCCCCCACCAGAGCCTGATCGTGCGATTCGGCATAGCTCACCACTTTTTCGTCCAGCCGCTTCGAAGTCAGTTCATGAAAAATATAACCCACATCCCATTTTTCGTCCGAAACTTCTTTGATCAGCTTGATCCAGAAATCGGGAACACCCATCGCCATACGGTAATCAAATCCTATTCCGCCATCTTTTAAAGGAGTTGCCAATCCGGGCAATCCACTCATTTCCTCAGCTATCGAAAGGGCATTCGGATTGATTTCATGAATAAGCCGGTTGGCCATAATGAAATAGGAAAAAGCCTCCTGATCGAGTCCATCGTTAAAATAATCATCGTAACAGGTAAATGCTTTGCCCAGGCCATGATCGAAATAAAGCATACTGGTCACGCCGTCGAAACGAAATCCGTCGAACTTGAATTCTTCGAGCCAGTAACGGATATTTGAAAGCAGGAAATGAATAACTTCGGGTTTTCCGTAGTTGAAGCAATACGAATCCCAGGCCGGATGTTCGCCTTTGCCCCCTTCGTGAAAAAATTGCCAGCGGGTTCCATCGTATTTGCCCAAACCTTCATTCTCGTTTTTCACTGCATGCGAATGAACCAGGTCAATGATCACTGAAATTCCCAGTCCATGGGCTTCATCAACTAACTCTTTCAATTCTTCGGGAGTGCCAAAACGCGATGAAGGAGCGAAAAAGCTGGAAACATGGTAACCAAAACTTCCATAGTAAGGATGTTCCGGAATGGCCATAAGCTGAATGGTATTGTATCCGGCCCGATGAATACGTGGTAAAATGTTGGTCCGGAATTCGTTGTAAGTATGAACCCTTTCATTTTCTCCGGCCATCCCAATGTGGCCTTCGTAAATTAAAGGAGCTTCTTTTTTTCGCTTGTAAGAAGCCTTTTTCCACTGGTATGTTTGTTTAGGAGCCCAAACCTGGGCATTAAACATTTTAGTGTGATCGTCCTGAACAACCCGGTTAGCCCAGGCCGGAATACGCTTGCCATGGCCACCTTTCCAGTGAACAGAAAATGCGAATAAGTCGCCATGAGCCATTTTATCCGGGGAGAGTTTAAGTTCCCAGTTTCCTGAACCAATCGAATTCAGGGCATATTCAGGCATCTCCTGCCAGTTATTGAATTGTCCAACCAGATAAATCGCGGTGGCATTCGGGGCCCAGTCGCGAATGACCCATTCTTTGTTTTCGTGGTGTAACCCATACCATTTATGACCCTGAGCAAATTCGGCCAGGCTCTGGCCAATTAAAATTTCATTTTCCTTTTCACCGGACATTTGCAAACGCCGGATAATGGTTGATGCAAAGGGTTCGAGATAACTATCTTTTTTGACAAAATTCGGAAGTTTCATAGTGCTTTCTGTTTGCTTAAAGATAAGAAAAGAATTTTATTGAAAGAGTGGCTACTGAGAGTCTCACTTGGAGTGAGTCTCTCAGCATTTAGACTTTCTTTTCAGCATCATTTCTTTTTGGTAAACTCCTGAATAAATTTCTGATCCAGTTCATCCGAATCTCCATATTGGGCGCGTAATTCGGTCAGGCGCTTGTGTAAATTCTTTTGGACACTGGCATAGGCGGGATCACCATATATACTTTTCATTTCGTGTGGGTCTTTTTCCAGATCGTACATTTCCCATTCATCCACATCGTAGTAGAAATGAATGAGTTTATACCTATCTGTACGAACTCCGTAATGGCGTTTGACCATATGCTCTGCCGGATATTCGTAATACTGATAATAGATGGCATCGCGCCACTTTCCTTTTTCGCCTTTTACTACTTTCCGGAACGACATACCCTGCATATCAGTGGGCACTTCTACTCCGGCATAATCCAGAAATGTTGGTGCAAAATCGAGATTCTGAACCAACTGATCAACCACTGTTCCAGGTTTAATTTCCATCGGAAATCGCATCAGGATTGGTGTGCGAAATGATTCTTCATACATAAACCGTTTGTCGAACCAGCCGTGTTCGCCAAGGTAAAATCCCTGATCGGAGGTGTAAATTACAATGGTGTTTTCAGTCAGGCCGTTCTGATCCAGATAATCCAGCATTTGTCCAACACCATCATCCACCGATTTGATACACTTCAGGTAATCGCGCAAGTATCGTTGATATTTCCATTTTGCCAGGTCTTTGCCTTCAGGTTTATTCCTGATAAACAGTTCGTTTCGAGGATTGTATGCTTTCCTCCAGATTGCCCGCTGAAATTCATCCATACGGTTTATATCGCCCATAAAGTTGGTTGGCTCTCCGGTGTACGGATCGTTTTCAAATTTCATGTCATGTCCCCAGGTCATGATTGGAACTATTCCCATTTCCTGTTTGTGGGCTGCAGTTCCCCTACCCTGAAAATCATCAAAAAAAGTTTCAGGAAAGGGAAACTCACGATCCTCATATAAATCCAGGTATTTTTCTTCCGGCAGCCAGTTCCGGTGCGGGGCTTTCTGATGATAAAGTAAGCAGAACGGCTTCGACTTATCCCGTCCTTTATCGAGCCAGTTCAAAGCAAATTCGGTGGTCAGAGTAGTTACATAACCCGGGAACCGTTTTTTGACTCCGTTCTCGATAAAATCAGGATTGTAATATTGTCCCTGACCGGGTAAAACGTTCCAGTAATCAAATCCCTGGGGCGTTCCATCGAGGTGTATTTTACCAATCATCGCAGTCTGGTAGCCATTTTGCTGAAGTATTTTGGCAAAATTCTGCTGATTCCAGTCGAATGCTCCCCTGTTATCAATTTTGCCGTTGAGATGACTGAATTTTCCGGTGAGCATCACGGCGCGGCTGGGTGCACAAATTGAATTGGTACAGTATCCTTTGTTGAAAATGGCACCTTGACTGGCAATACGATCAATATTCGGAGTTTGGTTGAGTCCATGTCCGTACGCGCTGATGGCCTGATAAGCATGGTCGTCGCTCATGATAAAAACAATATTGGGACGAGTTTGCTTTGTTGCCTGTCCTGCTGTAACCGGCAGAACACCGGCAGAGCAAAGTCCCAGCACGGTTAATATATTGGTTCGGTTCATCTTAAATTGTATTAAGTTAATTTCTAAATATTGAATAAGGAACGAGAAATAAGAAATAAGAAAGGTGCTCTTGTATGTTTCTTGTTCAATTCACAATTCATGCTCCCTTCGATCCCGAGTGCTCGGGACTCAGGGCGCGTTGCTTCGGTCTTCCGACTTTTCAGTGCTCCCATACGCTTCGCTACTCAGGGATCGGCACTTCCGACTTCCGACTTCGGTCTTCCGACTTTTCAGTGCTCCCATACGCTTCGCTACTCAGGGATCGGCACTTCCGACTTCGGTCTTCCGACTTCCAGCTATTGCGCTCTCCCTGCTTCCCTCCGGTTTTTTCCTTCCACCTTCTGAATATCGTCACCCAAATCTTCTCGGGCTTCATCAGCCAGTTTCTTCAGTTCGGCAACCACCTCCGGATAGTATTCTTTGACATTGTAACGTTCACCCGGATCGCGCCGCATATCGTACAAGCCTTCCTCATGGGGAAAATTTTCATTTACCTCACCCGGAAATCCATCAGATCCCGGTTTAAATCCAATATAAGTTCTGCCTGGATGCGCAAACACCAGCTTCCAGTCGCCTTTACGAACGGCTTCCAAATTGTTTTTCCGGTAGTAGTATAGGAATGATTCGCGTGGATTGGTATTTTCATCGCCCAATAAAAGCGGAAGAATATTCACTCCGTCAATCTTCTTTTCCGGAAGTGATGAATTGGTTATGACGGCTAAAGTTGGCAAAATATCGATGGTTGAGGCCAGTTTATTGCAAATTGTTCCCACCTGAATTTGGCCCGGCCATTTCATCAGGCAGGGAACCCGTTGGCCTCCTTCAAAGCTGGAGCCTTTGCCTTCGCGCAAACCACCTGTTGAGCCGGCATGGTTACCGAAATTCAACCACGGTCCGTTATCGGAAGTAAATATGACCAAGGTATTTTTTTCCAGTCCGTTCTGTTCGAGTGCTTGCATGATTTCGCCAACCGACCAATCAATTTCCATCAATACATCGCCGTACATTCCCTGTTCACTTTTTCCTTTAAACTTTCCGGAAACAGCCAGAGGCACATGAGGCATGGAATGAGCAAGGTAAAGAAAAAACGGATTCTTTTTATTCCGGGTAATAAAACGAACAGCCCGTTCGGTATAAAGAGTGGTAAGTTCCGACTGATCGTCCAGCGTTTTTATTTCCCAGATTTTATCATTGCCATCAATCAGAGGAAGCACAGGATAACGGGCTTTGTTCGAATTTTCTTCTGCAGGTTTGCCGTCAAAATTTACCGGCCACATATCGTTCGAATACGGAAGACCCAAATATTCATCAAAACCTTGCTGCAAAGGCAGAAATTCGCGATGATGACCCAGATGCCATTTGCCAATTGCCGCAGTTTTGTAGTTCTTTTTTCTCAGCACTTCGGCAATGGTTTCTTCATTCGGATTCAACCCAATTTTGGCATCGGGCATTAAAGCTCCTGAAATTCCAACGCGGTTTGGATAGCAGCCGGTTAAAATTCCTGCACGTGAAGCGCTGCAAACCGCTTGTGCCGAAAGAAAATTCGTAAACCGGACTCCCTGTACGGCCAATTTATCCAGATTGGGCGTTTTGTATTGAGTGGCTCCGTAACAGCTTAAATCGCCATAACCCAGGTCGTCCATAAAAATCAGGATGATGTTTGGAGTTTGAGGTTTTTCAACAAGAGTGCAAATTCCAATAAGCGGAGATGCAGCAATACTAACAGAAAGAGTTGACTTAAGCAGATGTTTCATGATTCAAAAAGTTAAACCAGGTCGTCGAATTCAAATCTACAAAAAAAAGAGGCAGCCTGGTATTTTAACCAAACAGCCTCTTCCTGGTATTTTAATTTCCTATTGACTCTTTTCTATTTCCTTATTCTTTAGTCAATCACCTCAAACCCGCAATATGGAACCAAAACCTTTGGAATCCGGATTCCTTCAGGAGTTTGGTTGTTTTCGAGCAAGGCAGCCAGAATTCGTGGCAGAGCCAAAGCGCTTCCGTTGAGGGTATGTGCAATGACCGGTTTTTTGGTCGCTTCATCGCGGTAGCGCAATTTCAAACGGTTGGCCTGAAACGATTCGAAGTTAGACACAGAACTCACTTCCAGCCATTTTTCCTGAGCTGCAGAGAATACTTCAAAGTCGTAGGTTAAGGCTGAGGTGAAACTCATATCGCCGCCACACAAACGCAGGATTCGGTATGGTAATTCCAGTTTTTCGACCAGACCAGTCACATGAGCCACCATCTCGTCGAGCCGTTCATAAGAACCATCAGGATGAGCAATCTGTACAATTTCCACTTTATCGAACTGATGCAGGCGGTTCAAACCACGAACATCTTTTCCATACGAACCGGCTTCACGACGGAAGCAAGCGCTGTAGGCGGTATTTTTAATTGGCAAATCTTTGGCTTCAACAATTACATCGCGGTAAATGTTGGTTACAGGAACTTCGGCGGTAGGAATCAAATACAGATTATCGGCAGTGGCATGGTACATCTGTCCTTCTTTGTCGGGCAACTGACCAGTTCCAAAACCTGAATCTTCGTTCACCATGTATGGTGGTTGTATTTCGAGGTACCCTGAGTTGCGGGCTTCATCTAAAAAGAAATTGATTAAAGCACGTTGTAAACGCGCGCCTTTGCCTTTATAAACCGGGAACCCTGCTCCGGTGATTTTAACGCCCAACTCGAAATCGATGATGTCGTATTTTTTAGCTAATTCCCAGTGAGGAACACTGTTTTTAGGCAATACAGGAATTTCACCCTGCCTTTTCACCACCAGATTATCTTCAGGAGTGCGGCCTTCAGGAACTAAATCGGAAGGAAGGTTGGGGAGCAAAACCTGCAGATTGAAAACTTCCTGATCGATTTTGGCAAAATCTTCGTCGAGTTGTTTAATGCTGTCTTTAAGTTCAGCGGTCCGGTTTTTGGCAACTTCAGCCTCTCCGGTTTTACCTTCGCGCATCAGGATTCCAACTTCTTTCGAAATCTTATTCATCTCAGCCTTGCACTGATCAGCACTGGCCTGTATTTCATTTTTCCGGACAGATAAACCTGTAATCTGATTTACTATTTCAGAAGCATTGAAATTCTTCTTCTTCAGTTTTGAGATTACCAATTCCGGATTTTCCTGTATGAACTTTAAGTTGAGCATTTTCGGTATTTTTTTGTTTATTGTTTGACAAATTTAAAACAAAAAAATCTCCTGCCTTCGTAAAAGCAGGAGATTATTTAACGAATATCTTTAATCGTCTTAGTTGACTTCTGCAGCAACTACAGGTTCAACAGTAACAAACGATTTGTTGTCTCTTCTTTTTTTGAAAACAACAGTTCCATCAATTAAGGCAAAAAGGGTATGGTCTCTTCCCATACCAACATTTATACCTGGATGATGTGAAGTACCTCTCTGGCGAACAATAATGTTACCAGCCGTTGCAGCCTGACCGCCGTATATTTTAACGCCTAGTCTTTTGCTTTCTGATTCGCGACCGTTTCTTGAACTACCCGCACCTTTCTTATGAGCCATGGTAAATTTTTTTTAATGTTATCCTATTACTTCTTCAATCTGAATTTTGGTCAGGTATTGACGGTGACCATTCATTTTCTGGTATCCTTTTCTTCTTTTCTTCTTGAAGACCAATACTTTATCTCCTTTGATGTGCTCAACTACTGTAGCTGATACACTTGCACCATCAACTATCGGAGTTCCAACTTTCACAGCACCTTCGTCATCTACTAAAAGAACCTTGTCAAAAACAACAGTTTCGCCTTCGGCATTTTCCAATCGGTGCACATAAATTTTCCGGCCTTTTTCAACTTTCATTTGCTGACCGGCAATTTCTACAATTGCGTACATTTCAATCTGTTTAAATATTTCTTCCGGCAGGCGGGATCCAATTGGATTACCGCTTATAGAGCCTGCGCAAAATCTTTCGGACTGCAAAAGTAGTCGTTTATAAATGATTAGCAAATATTTTAAAAATATATTTCGATCAAAGTTCAGACTGTTTTCTCTACAATCAGTAAAAAATCAATTTTACGTGAGCCACCGAAAATTTGAAGCAAGCTTGTTCGGGCTACATTCGGAATAATTGTAACTACTTCGCCTTTCAAATTGTTCAGAAAATGTTCGAGTTTGACATGTTCATTTTCCATATCAATTTCCAATCGGTGTACCTTGTATTTCATAACTAATGAATTATAATTCAACCTGTTTTTGCATTAAAATGTTACTATAAATTATCATTCGGATAACTTCTCCATCAGGTTTAATCTCAAACTCAACTTCATTTTTATTGAACTCGTCAATCCACATTCCGTTTTCATTTAGGTCTGGCAACTTCACCACTTTATTTAATAATGGATCGTTTATGAATAGAGCCCCGTCATTGTAAAAAACCTTAAATTCAGCTTGAGCCTGAGTCAATAGATAATTGCCAAGTATTGGTTTAATTTTTTCAGGAATATTCTCATCACTATTTTCTGATTCTGACTTTTTTTGAAGAGGGATTATTTGCTGTAATTTCATTTCATTAATTTTTCCTTTGTTATCTTTTAAAAACGAGAAATTGATTTGGCGTGTCATTTTAGGGTAGAAAATTCCATTTTCATCCGGATTATTCAAGGATAAAACCGATTGCCCCGGTATATTCACTGCCAGATTTCCATCCTGATACAATATCTCAAAAACACTATTCCTTTCTGCAAACAGGTATTTCCCAATATAATCCTTAAATTGTTCTGGTACTTCCATCTCCGTTGTTTTTTCGCTTCCAATCCGGTAATCAATTATCTTCATTTCTTTGGGATTAAAACTGGTTTTTTCGCCCAGCCGAATGTGACCGGCATCCACAAAATCGAATTCAAAGGCAGTGGCATCAACAGCAATCCAACCGGCATCGCCCATATAAACTTCAGTCCAGGCGTGTTGGCCAAAACTCCCTCCCAAATATGGAGTGTACATACAACCAACCGACAACCTTGCCGGGATCCCAACAGCGCGGCAAAAAGCAGCCAGCAACCGCGAGTGCGACCCACATTCACCTTCTTTTGTAGTATATGTATTTATTGCCGAAGTCCCGCCCGGTACAGCTCCGTGGATATTTTCGGCAACCCATTTACTGAGCCGGACAGCCGCTTCCCATGAATCTTTTGAACCTTCTGTAATTTTTTGTGCTTCATTAATCAGATCCGGATGATCTGACTCGATTAAACTTTCTGGATAAAGATATTTTTCAAAAGTTTCATTTTTAAAATCAGATGGAAAGCCCGGTGCATTTATACCGGAATATCTTTCAGGTTCAATTTCAAAAACCCCTTCGATTAAATTATTTGTAACAGTGCCTGTAAATTTTTGTCCTTTAAAATTCAGGCCTTCCGGTGTAATCCATTCGCCGGCGGACTCAATTTTAGCTTCCGCTTTCATATAAGAAATATCGGTGACATTTGAGATTAATCTGTTGACCTTCGCAAACAGCATTTTTTCGAGATCAACGGTTTGGATTTTCTTTTTAACTGACTGGTCAGCCAGATAAATCACCCTCCCCAAAACATCAATTTTTAAAGGGAAGCTATTTTCAGTATTTAACCACAATTTAGTGGTAGTTCCCAAAGTTTGATTCAGTTCTTCAAGAACAGTTGCCTGAAAAGTTTTTCCTGCCAAATCCAATGTTTCCACTCCAATTCGTTTGTAAGTTTTTGTGGCAATCACTCCCCGCATGTCATCAAAAACGCTGTAACTTTTTTCCTTTACATTTCCCCGGATAAAGTCATTCATTAAATGAGGATAAGAGATCGAATTTTCAAGAATTACCCCGGAAGGTAATTGAGTTTCCTTTGCTTCGCCGCCTTTTACAGTTGCAAACCAGGCTACATTATTTTCAATTTTTGTTGACGCATACATTTCGGCTGTTGTTGTAACAATGTGTTCGATTGAAACAGGATTTTTGGTATCCGGATCAATAAAATACTGGCTGACAATTTTCATGTCAACACCGCCACCCAGCACTGAAAGCTTAACAACAATATTGTCGTTCAGGCTTAACAGTTCTTTCCCGTCTTTTTCTATCGAAGTTAAATTCGATTCGGAATAACCACAAAGTACACCGCTAATTTCAATTGCATAATTCCAGGTTTCAGGCAGATTTTTATATGACTGCCCAAATCCGGAAGTCCAAATTGACAGAAACAAATAGAGCAGGAAGCAACGCAATGAAAAAATTATTGTTTTCATGGCTGATGATTTAAAGGTTATATAAATTTATGCTTCAAAAAGATTAAACTATTTGGAATAAAGCTCAAGCTACATCCCGATTTTTTTCAAAATGGCTATGAGCAAAACAAATCCCAAAATAAGCGCTACCCCAAGCAATAGTTTGATAGTGCGGTCCTGTTTCTGCTGAGTTTCAATGTTGATGGAAACAACCGACAGAACGCTGTCATTCAAATCAGACAAGCACGCTTCCAGGTGTTTAATATGATATCTGACCTGAGTGTAGTTTATTACAAAATTCATTACAATTCCAATGATACAAAGTATGGAAAACACAAAAATATCCATATTATCCAACTGCCGGAGATGACCGTAAACTATAAAGAAATAGAACAACAAACCAGAATAAAAAAAGAAAAGATTCGTTGAAGAGATTGACAATATTGCAATAAAAAAGCGACTTCTCAAAAAGGTCAGCATTGCCGACAATTTTGCTTTTGTACTTTGCCCGTAATCAGAAATTCCTGAAAATTGACGTAGTATTCTCAGTTCAAACAAAACAAATGGAATTATTAATGCAGCGCCTGAAAGGCAGGTAGTAAAAACAATGGATTGAATATTGAAATACAAAATAGCATTGATCGTAAAAACAATTGCAGCCAATAATTTTATTGCAATATCAAATTGCAGCATCCTGGTAATTTTTTCTGCAATTGAGTTGGAGCGACTTGTCAAAAACCGTTCAATTGTATCACTTTCATAGCCCGGGGTATCCCTGAAGTTCTCTGCTTTGCTCCAAATGTCTTTTAATTTATTATCGTTCATGACTCTTGTTTTATGGTGTTGTTCACGATCTCTTCCAGTTTCCGTTTAATCCGCACCAGTTTTACACTTATATTCGATTTAGTGGTACCTATAATTGATGCGATCTCGTCGTAATTCTTCTCTTCCAGCCATAATAAGATGATGGCTTTATCAATACTGTTTAGCATCGAAACAGCCTTGTATAAAAGTTTTACATTTTCCTTATCATCATCGGATTCCAAAGGCAATCGGGTGTATTCATTCAAAGGTTCAAATGAAAAGTTGTTTTTCTTTTTTCGAACATTACTGATGGCTGTGTTGAGTGCAACCCGATACATCCAGGTACTAAATTTCGAATCTTCCCTGAAACTTCCGTATGAGTTCCATAGTTGAAGGCAAATTTCCTGAAAAAGATCTTCGCGATCATCTCCACTGTTGCAGTATATCGAGGTGATTTTATGGATAATTCGCTGATTCTTTTCAATCAGTTTGCTGAACTCTTTTCTATTTTGTTGATGTTTCATTTTAAGGTTTCTGAAACGTTGGTCGCAAAACATTTCAAAAAACTACACTTTCACTACAAAATCAGTCCTTCAGACTATCAAATATTCACACATTCAATCACTTTACATTGAATCAATTCCTCAACAAGATCTATAATCTCAGGCATCTGCTCTTTTTCAATTCCAGCTTTAATCCTGATTTCATCGAGCGATAAAAATTCTCCATCGGGGAAAGGCAAATTGAAAAGAAATATTCCCTGAGTAGTAGTAAGGCTTATTTTCTTTTCCGAGCGTTCCCGGCCTTTTCCAACCCAAATAGTAACACTACTAAAAAACTGACCGTTTCGTGCCAGAGAAAATCGAACTCCCGCATTCTTTTTCTCCCTGATTTTTGAAAATTCCAGTGAATTATCATCTGTATTTTTCAACTCTTCTGCCAGGTTTATTTCAAAGGCTATCTTTTGAATTTTCAGAGTATATCTGAAATAAGGGCGTTTCCGTTCAACGGCTTCTTTTTTTTCCAGAATTCCCAAATCAGCCATCGTTTCCAGAAAATCCTGAACAGTTTGAATGTGCAATCCTAATCGTGAGGCTGCTTCCGAGGCAGAAATATCACGGTAATTATTCAAAAGCCTGAAAATGTCTTTTGCAAAACTTTTGGAAATATATGTGCCAAACCTGGCTGCTTCTTCAAACTTCATGTCTTATGAAAAATAACCTAATTTAACTGAATTCAATCTGTCCATTATTCGTACTTTATCGCCTTTCATATAAAATTCGGCAAAAGTAATCATTAGCTTACCCAACGATTCGCACAAGTGATCGAACGAAAGATCATCACGGTAATCCAAATAATCTTTGCGTGAAATATGAACCGAAACATTTCCATCGAAACCGAACGAAATCCATGTTTTACTTAGATAGTCGAAATTGGGTTGATAAAGCATAGCAAATTCATTGCTCATTTTTATAGGTAATAATACTACCCGGTTTTCCTCCTGATAAGACATACAAACCAGGTTGCGTTTTAGATAGTTGCCAAAATCGATTATATCATATTTCGAATAATCCACGACACCCGCTGGTCTTGGCCTTTCTGTATAAGTATCCAGAGCTTCCTCCACATCCCAGGCTGCCAGTTCCATTATCTCGCGGCCTCGCCATTTCAATTTTTTAAGTGCAACAAGATAAATCAGCCAAATGAGGAACAAATAAACGAATATCATTGAAAGCTTTAGTTCGTTGCCCGGATTAGCCATCGGATTGTTAATATCTCCTTTAATATCTACTTGCAATAATACAAGCCCAAAAAAAACCAGATAAAATGCACTTACAAGAATATAGGCATTACCTGTTCTGGCAAATGGCCAGAATCCAAAGACAAGTGAATAAACTAAAATAATAATACCTAACGTATTAAAAGCTGCCTGGTAGCCAAAAATTACCAACGTACAGAAAAATAGTACTACAGAAAAAATCGCCGGGACCAATCCCTGAATCCCGCGATCGGGTTTAAGTTTGCGTGTCATGATATAAATACTTTATTTATTTTATACTACATATATTTTGAACTATACAAATATAATAGCATTTGCTTGACAAAGTCAAATTGATTTGTATGTTTTACGGCATAGTGATAACTCCATGTAAATCCGGAACCAGTTAGGAACTCAGAAGCTTAATATTTCAGTGGATTACGGGTTAGAAATAAGAATGTATTTCTGAAATAAACAGAAAATGATTGTTATATTTGTTTCACGTGTTATGCTATTTAGATAGGAATGCAGAAAGTTAAACTCAATATTTTAGGGCTATCAGTTAGTCAGTCGCAATCAGGAGCTTATGCCCTTGTACTGGCCGAAGAGAACGGCGACCGGAGAATACCAATTATTATTGGACCGATTGAAGCCCAATCAATCGCCATTCAATTGGAAGGATTAAAACCTCCACGACCGCTTACTCACGACCTTTTCAAACAAATGGCCACAGCCTTCAGCATTGAGTTAACAGAAATTATTATTTACAAACTTGAAGAAGGAATTTTCTATTCGGAATTGGTTTGTATGCGAAACGAGAAACAAATTGTCATTGATTCCCGCACCTCTGATGCAGTAGCGCTTTCACTTCGTTTTAACTGTCCGATTTATACCACGGAAGAAATTATTGCGCGGGCAGGGATTGTTATTGAATTTGAAAATGAACAAGGTCAGGAAGAATGGCATCAATCGGTAAGTGACAAACCACAAAGAGGGAAACACGAATACGAAAAATACACTTCGGCCGAACTGAACCAGATGCTGAACAATGCGGTTAACGCAGAAGACTACGAAAAAGCATCTGCCATCAGGGATGAAATAAACCGCCGGAAAAAAGAATAAGTTTATTAGTTTTAAGGCCGCTAAAAACTATTCAAATCAAAGAACTTTTTATGGGGATTAAGAACCGTTTGATATTTATGAACTTTCTCCAGTTTTTTGTCTGGGGTTCATGGCTTATTTCTATTGGAGCTTATTTAGGTGGAACTCTTCATTTTACCGGCACTCAAATCGGGGCCGTATTTTCGACTTTAGGAATTGCTTCGCTGTTTATGCCAGCCGTGCTCGGCATTGTTGCCGACAAGTGGATCAATGCTGAACGGGTACTGGGGATGAGCCATTTAATCGGGGCAGGCCTTCTGTTTGTTGCTTCAACCATTAAAGATCCTGTTATATTCTTCTGGGTTATGCTTTTAAATTCGATGTTCTATATGCCCACGATCGCGCTTAACAGCACTGTTTCGTATGTAACGCTTGAAAAGAACGGATATAACATTGTTAAAGCGTTTCCGCCAATCAGGGTTTGGGGAACGGTAGGTTTCATTGCAGCCATGTGGATTGTTGATTTATTCGGATGGAAATCATCCAATATGCAACTGATCTTCAGCGGATTTTCAGCTTTAGTGCTTGGAATATATGCGTTTACAATGCCTTCTTGTCCGCCGGAAAAAAGCAAACAGGATAAATCCCTGATTTCTTCCCTTGGTCTGGATGCTTTTGTGTTGTTCAAACAAAGGAAGATGGCTGTTTTTTTCTTCTTTTCGATGTTTCTTGGGGCAGCATTGCAAATCACCAATGCTTTTGGAGGTTCGTTCCTAGATAGTTTCAAAACGACACATCCTGATACTTTTGGCGTACAACACCCGTTGCTGCTCCTCTCCATTTCACAAATATCTGAAACCCTTTTTATCCTGACAATACCTTTCTTCCTTAACCGGTTTGGAATTAAAAAAGTAATGATCATCAGTATTTTCGCGTGGGTAATGCGGTTTGGATTATTCGCCATTGGCGATCCCGGAGGTGGGTTATACTTACTGATCATGTCTATGATTGTTTACGGTATGGCTTTCGATTTTTTCAATATCTCCGGATCGCTTTTCGTCGAAAATGAAGTGAGTCCAGGCATCCGGGCCAGTGCACAAGGCTTGTTTATGTTGATGACTAATGGAGTTGGCGCCATGATTGGTGGATATGGCAGCGGACTGATTGTGGATTTGTTTACAACCGATGGAATTCGGGACTGGAACACCATCTGGCTGGTTTTTGCTGCTTATGCCCTGGTTTTAGGATTAATTTTCCCGTTTGCTTTTAAATATAAATATCAGGCAAAAAATGAAGCAATATCTTGATTTACTGAGCCATGTAATCAAATACGGAACGGAAAAGAGCGATCGTACAGGTACCGGAACCATCAGTATTTTCGGTTACCAGTCGAGGTTCGATTTATCAGTTGGTTTCCCGGTGCTGACCACGAAAAAATTACATCTGAAGTCAATTATTCACGAATTACTTTGGTTTTTAACCGGCAACACAAACATCAGATACCTCAAAGAAAATGGGGTAAAGATATGGGACGAATGGGCCGGTGAGGATGGCAATCTTGGTCCGGTTTATGGTTACCAATGGCGCTCGTGGCCAACTCCAGACGGAAAGCACATTGATCAGATTTCGCAGGTGGTACAAAGTCTGACCACAAATCCGGACTCGCGCCGCCACCTGATAAGCGCCTGGAATGTTGGTCAAATAGACCAGATGAAGCTTCCTCCATGCCATATTCTGGTTCAGTTTTATGTGGCCGGTGGGAAACTTTCGTGCCAGTTGTATCAGCGCAGCGCCGATATTTTTCTTGGGGTTCCGTTCAATATTGCATCGTATTCCTTGCTAACCCTGATGATGGCACAGGTATGCGGACTTGAACCCGGAGAATTTATTCACACCCTCGGCGATGCACACATTTACCAGAACCACATGGAACAGGTGAAACTGCAATTATCACGCGAGCCATTTCCTTTACCTCAAATGAAAATAAATTCAGAGATTAAAAACATTTTTGATTTTAAATATGAAGATTTTGAACTGATAGGCTATCAGGCTCATCCACATATTCCAGGAAAAGTGGCAGTTTAGATTTTTAGCTTTCATTCCTAACCATCAACCATGATACATCAGAATATCTCCATCATCGTCGCCATTGCTCAGAATTTTGCCATTGGCAAAAATAATGAACTGTTATTTCATCTGCCAAACGATTTAAAACGGTTCAAACAAATTACAACCGGATTTCCGGTTATCATGGGCCGAAATACTTTATTGTCATTACCCAACGGCGCACTTCCCAACCGGCGTAATATCGTGATTACCGACAATCCTAACGATAAATTTGATCGTTGCGAAATGGTATTTTCTGTTGAAGAAGCGATTGACGCTGTAAAAAATGAAACTGAAGCATTTATTATTGGAGGTGGAATGATTTACAGGCAGTTTTATCCTGTTGCCGGAAAGTTGTATCTAACCCTGGTACATCGCGACTTCGATGCCGATGTGTTTTTTCCTGAGATTATTTATCCGGAATGGGAAGAACTTTCAAGACAAGATCTTTTTGATGAGAAAAATGGTTTTGAATATTCTTATCTGAATTTGAAGAGGAAGCCCCTCTAAATCTCCCCGAAGGACAAAAGCCTCATCCCCAACCCTTCTCCCAAGGAGAAGGGAGGTAGGCAGTGAAAGTCCTGAACATTTACACGTTTTACAATGAATACAAATTCAAAAAATAAATCATCGAATCCCGATTCTTCTCTCCCCTCCTTCGGAGGGGTTGGGGGAGGCTATCACTTGTGGAGGGGGTTTGGGGGAGGCTAAAGTAGAATCCCAATGTTGTCGAACCGCTGATGGTAATCGTTGACTGAACATTGAATAACTTCAAGCGCTTCATTTACGCCGTAGGTATGTGTAATTTCGGTATGACTGATTTTTCCGGGCATATCTTTGTAGGTCAGAAAATAGTGTTTGAGCCGTTCGACAACTATATCAGGAAGATCTGACAAGTCTTTATATTCGCTGTAAACCACATCATTAGTTAAAACAGCGATAATCTTGTCGTCTGCTTCGTTACCGTCAATCATACGGAATCCACCAATTGGCCGGGCATCAACCAGAATGTCGCCATGAGCAATAGTCTTTTCAGTTAAAACACATATATCAATGGGATCGCCGTCACCTTTTATTCCGGTCTTTCCGGTTTTCTCCATACAATAATTACCAACCTCATCACCGCAAAAGGTTTGAGGAACAAAGCCATACAGAGCCGGGACAACATTCGAGTATTTCTGAGGCCGGTCAAGTCGCAGATATCCACATTCTTTATCAATCTCGTATTTCACCGTGTCGGTCGGAACAACTTCAATGAATGCTGTAACATTTTCAGGGGCTTCCTTACCTATAAAAACGCCATGCCAGGGATGTGATTTATACCGGAGCCCCATCAGCCGGCCAATTGGATCAGATAATCTGTCTGCCATAATCAATTTTTTAGTTTTTGATGATATAAACCTTTTCTTCAGCAAAAAGTTAATTCTGCCCAAAGTAACATGAAATACCTGAAATAATCCCTTTCATCTGAATGAAATAAAATCACGGACCATTACTTTTTTAATCCACCTGAAGTTTGAATTTTTTCTTAATTGGAATAAAATGCCCATATTTGAACCGTTGAAACTGAGCCAACAGGATGGCATAATTACATACTGAATACTCAAAAAATAAAAAGTCTTGCCCGAAGCATACGAAGCATGATTTTAGATCGTTATATACCTGATAATATTTAATAAATCACTAAAAATTTATTTGATGATATTCCTATTAGAAACTGCGAGCGAAATTCCATATTTGGATCTTATTATGAAGGGCGGATGGATAATGGTACCATTGTTCCTGCTGTCAATAATTGCCGTCTTCATATTTTTTGACCGGTTTTTCTATTTAAGAGGTCAGAAACAACTCGATCCTGCGTTTTATGAAAAGCTGAATGACCTGATACGAACCGGAAAAGTTGAAGCCGCATTGACCTTGTGCGAATCAGCCAATTGTTCCGAATCGCGCATTTTAATGAAAGGCCTGAAAAACCTGGGACGGCCTATTCGTGATATTAACGACCAGATGGAGATGGAAGGAAAACTTGAAGTTTATAAATACGAAGGGAACATGTATTTTCTGGGTGTGATCGCCGGTATTGCCCCCATGTTAGGATTTATCGGTACAATTTCAGGGGTTATCAAGATTTTTTACAACATCTCACTTGCCGACAATATCAGTATTTCGTTAATTTCGGGAGGTTTGTACGAAAAACTGATCACTTCCGGGGTCGGTCTTACCATCGGGATTATTGCCTACATCGCGTACCACTATTTAAATAGCAGGGTTAACAGATTGGTTCACAACTGGGAGTACCGCAGTGTCCGGTTTATTGATTTGATTAATAATACTTCGATATGAACTTCAGAAGTAAAAGAAAACAGGATTTTGAAATTTTCTCGAATTCCTTCAGCGATATCATGTTTTTCCTGATGTTGTTTTTCCTGATTGTTTCGACCATGATAACTCCGGGAGCTATTAAATTAGCCCTGCCGCAGGCCGACAAATCACCATCAATGAATAAGCAAACTGAAAAGATTGCCATATCGGTTACGAAAGACTTAAAATATTACATCAACGACAAGCAAATTCAATTTTCGCAGATCGAACCTGAATTGCTGAAGATCAAAAAGGAAAACGTAGAAGCATTTGCTATCGTAAGGTGTGACAATACTATCGCTGTCCAGTCAATGGTTGATGTATTGCAACTCGGAAATAAGACAGGAGTAAAGATGGTTTTGGCAACCTCGCGCAGGGAAACAGCAAGATAGAAGTTTTTATTTCTAACCTAAATAACTATCCCGCATGAAAAGGTACTCTTCATATCTGCTAACCATACTTAGAATTCTGATTGGCTGGCATTTCCTTTACGAAGGTATTACAAAGTTAATCGCAGTTGACTGGAGCGCAAAGTATTACCTGCTTGGATCAAAATGGATATTTGCAGGTCTGTTTCACTGGATGGCTTCATCGCCCCAATTGTTGAAAATTGTTGATTTTCTGAATATCTGGGGGCTTATTCTCATCGGATTTTCTTTATTTATTGGGTTGTTTGTACGCTGGTCGTCGGTGGCCGGCGCTATCCTGCTTTTTTTCTATTTTGTTTCTTACCCTCCAATTTTAGGTTACACATTTGGAGTAGTTGCTGAGGGCAATTACCAGTGGGTTGATAAAAACCTGATTGAATTTTTTGTCCTGGTTGTATTTATAGCCCTGCCTTCCGAATATTTTTTCGGGGCCGACCGGTGGCTCAAACACTGGAAAGAAGAAAAACCTAATGCCCCAATTCCCAAATCAGTTACCGAAGAAGAAGGCGATTCGGGCAAACGCCGCGAATTTCTGCGCGATATGATCAGTGTCCCTTTTCTGGGAGCATTTGCTTATGGAATCTATAAAAAAAATAAATGGGAAAGTTTCGAGAAAAAATTCCTGACCGAAAAGACTGATGCGGTTTCGGGAGCCACTTTAAAAAGTTTTCAGTTTACTTCTCTTGAAGACTTGAAGGGGACAGTACCTAAAGGAAAAATCGGAAATTTTGAGCTTAGTCGTCTGGTCATGGGAGGAAACCTGATCGGGGGCTGGTCACACGCGCGCGACCTGATTTACGTGGATAAACTAATTAAAATGTATCACAACGATGAACGGGTCATGGCAACCCTGCAACTGGCAGAAAAATGCGGAATAAACAGCATCATCTCCAATCCGCAGCAAATTAGGATTTTAAACAAATACCGGCACGAAACAGGTGGCAGGATGCAGTTTATTTCAGATTGTGGCGCCGGAAAAAATTTCAAAGAAGGCATTGAAGTCTCGATTAAAGGAGGAGCAGAAGCTTTATACAGTCATGGCGGAGTATCTGATTCCAAAATATTCAAAAATGATTTGTCATTTATGGATGAACTTGCTGAAGGACTGGAATTAATCCGAAGTTATGGCAAGCCTGCAGGCATCGGTGCGCATCGCATTGAAACGATCAAAGCCTGTGTGGAGCATGGCATTAAACCCGACTTTTGGGTGAAAACACTGCATACACACGATTACTGGTCGGCACAGGTTGATCTGGAAAGAAAGGATGTTCCTGAACCCGGATGGCGAGACAATATTTTTTGCGCCAAACCACAGGAAACCATTGATTTTATGAGCCGGTTGGAAGAACCCTGGATTGCCTTCAAAACGCTGGCAGCAGGCGCCCTAAAACCTGAAGATGGATTCAAATATGCCTTTGATAATGGCGCTGATTTTATTTGTGTTGGCATGTACGACTTTCAGATTGTCGAGGATGTTAATATAGCATTGGATTGTCTGGCCAAAGTTAACCGTTCACGCCCCTGGAGAGGGTAAAATAGTTTCAGAAAGTTGAATCGGGTTCTGTCAACCGGCTTTTGAACTTTTAAAATACCTTTTATCTTTGCATACGTATAAAGAAACTATAAACAAATAAAAATACAATTTATGAAAGTAACAGTTGTTGGTGCCGGAAATGTTGGAGCTACCTGCGCACAGATCGTAGCCGAGAAAAACATTGTAAAAGAAGTGGTCTTGCTTGATATTAAAGAAGGTTTGTCCGAAGGAAAATCATTGGACTTGTGGCAAACCGCTCCCATCAATTATTATGACACCCGTTTGGTTGGCGCAACCAATGACTATGCAAAATCAGCCAATTCTGATGTTGTTGTGATCACCTCCGGAGTTCCGCGTAAACCCGGAATGAGCCGCGATGATTTGATTTCGATCAATGCAGGTATCGTGAAAAGTGTAACCGAAAACGTGATCAAACATTCGCCGGATGCGATTATCATTGTCGTTTCGAATCCGCTTGACGTGATGACATACGTTGCTTATGCGGTTGCCAAAACAACCAAAAACAAAGTAATGGGTATGGCTGGCATTCTGGATACTGCACGTTACCGTGCTTTCCTTGCTGATGCATTGGATATTTCACCCCGCGACATACAGGCTTTGCTGATGGGCGGACATGGCGACTCTATGGTTCCACTGCCCCGTTATACCACTGTTGCCGGTATCCCTGTAACCGAAATGCTGGATAAAGAAACTCTTGACAAAATTATAGACCGCACTAAAAAAGGTGGCGGCGAATTGGTTAACCTGATGGGGACTTCGGCCTGGTATGCTCCGGGTTCGGCTGCCGCGCAAATGGTTGAAGCCATCGTTATGGACCAGAAACGAATTTTCCCTTGCTGTGTGAAAATGGAAGGCGAATTTGGCCTGAATGACGTTTTCGTTGGGGTGCCGGTCAAACTGGGCAAAAACGGAGTGGAAAAAATAATCGAAGTAAAACTGACCGACGATGAACAAGCCTTATTGGTTCAATCTGCTGCATCAGTAAAAGAGATCATGGATGTTGTTGACGGGATGAATATTCTCTAAACTTTTCAGGAAAAACAAACAATATAATTTATCTTTGAAGCTCTGGTAATTTTACCGGAGCTTTTTTTTACCCATGATCGAAATCCCACTGCTAATTATAGAACTCGAACACAAAAACTATCATATCCTGATTGAAGGCAAATTTGAAGATGGAACTTCTGCCTGTTGGATCATTGATACAGGCGCTTCAAAAACAGTTCTGGATTCAACCCTGAGCCAATTCTATGAAACTATCGCCTCTGATAATGAAGACGATTATCAAAGCGCAGGGATAAACCAGGGAATGATGGAAACCTCGGTTGGGAAGATGTTCAGTCTTCATTTTGGCGATTTGGAAATTTCGGGGCTGAAAGTTGCCCTGATCAACCTGAGCCATGTTAACGAAATATACGGTAAGTATTCTTCATACCGAATTGCAGGGCTTCTTGGAAGTGACATTTTGATGGACTATAAGTGCACGATTGATTACTCACGCAAAATCATTCAGTTTCAGATCGAGTAGGGTGTTTGACAGCGTTAAAAATAATTTCGGCAATTATCATCATTGACCTGACTTAACAATCCAAACCATGAAAAAGAACCTATTCAAATCTGCCTGTTTTCTGGTTTTCATGCTGATTTCGTCTTCAGCATTTACTCAAAACCTGATAAAAAATTCCGGTTTCGAATCGGATAAAACCAACTGGAACGGTTTCTGGTCGAAGGAGGGAACCGGCTCTGCAACTGTTGTTTCAAGCCCGGTACATTCAGGAAATAAAGCCATCAAAATTGACTATCCGGGAACGCAGGACTGGGCCTTTACCTCATCCGAAAAATTAACGGTCACACCCGGTTCAACCTACGACCTTTCGTGCTGGACGATGATTTCAAGCCTGACCTCGGAAGCTAATTTCTCGGTAATCCTGTACGATGCCAGTCAAACGGTAGTCAATTGGGTGTACAGCCGGATAAAAATGGACTCCAAATCATCGGCTTATACCAAATTTTCAACTTCATTCATTATTCCTGAAGGCATCAAATACATCCAGCCACGGTTCGAAGGATGGGGGAGCTGCCTGTTATATGCCGATGATGTATCACTCAGTCCATCAACTTCAGGAGGTATTTCCGCAGAGTTTACCGTAGAAAATGATCAGGTAAAAGCGGTTATAAAACTGCCAATGCTTTCGGTGAAACTTACCAATAAAGCCAGTGCAAAGAGCTATCAGACCGGATGGGCTGAGTTTGTGGTGACGAAATCAGTTGATCAAATCAACCCGCAATCCATCCTTGTAAAAGCTGAAATGCTAAACCAGTCGAAGTCACCTGTTTCGATCGAATTTTCGCTTGAAGGGAAAGCGCTTAAAATGAAAACTTCGGGAGATGCGTCAATGATAATAAATTCGGACATCAAATTTCCAGGTATTATTGCAAATCAGGCCAACGACTATTTCATAATTCCACGCAGTACCGGAATAATGGTACCAGTAACCAATTCAAATCCATTTGGAAATTTTGCAACTTATGGATGGAAGTCAACCATGCCATTTGTAGGTGTTACCAATCTGAAAGATGGCTACATGGTTGCCACCGACGATCAGTGGGATGCCGAATTTCAATTTCAAAAACCTTCGGGCCAGAATTATTACAGCTTTCAGCTCAATCAAAAACCTGCAAAAAACAAACTGGGTTACGACCGCACCGTTTATTTGGTCTTGGTTGATGACGGGTATCCTGAAATGTGCAAATGGTACCGCAAACATGCCGAAAAACTGGGATATATAAAAACCTTCACTCAAAAAAAAGCCGAAAATCCGAATATTGACAAACTCATCGGAGCAGTTGACTTCTGGCCAATTTCAATGAATATTAAACCTGAATTTTTGGATACGGTGAAGCTGATGGGAATTGACAAAGCCATGTGGAATTTAACCGGAGGCTGGGGGAAACACAATTTTTCGGTACTGATTGATGCCATAAATGCACGAGGATTTTTATCGAACCGGTACGATATTTTTACCGATGTCTGGCCTCCCGACCATCCGGAGTGGACTTCGTACCGGACCGAAGGCTATCCGGAAGATGTGATTGTTGATGCAACCGGGCAGTTGAAAAAAGGATGGCTGGCGTACGTAAATTCCCAACCATTTCAGGGATATTATACCTGTGCCGAAACGCATCTGGCTTACGCGAAAAAACATGTTCCGGAGGATTTAGCCACAAACCGGTACAACTCCAGGTTCATTGATGTCGAGCTGGCCGCCTCGCTCGAGGAATGTTTCTCAACGGTTCATCCCGCTACCCGAAAACAGGATGCTGAAGCCCGAAATAAATTGCTCAGTTACATTAAAAACGACCTGAAGTTGGTAACCGGAGTAGAGGAAGTTCATGATTTTGCCATGCAAAATGCAGATTACGGTGAAGGTACAATGACCATTGTTCCGGCAAAAAATGCTGGTTACGATTGGTCGCAACCGCTTTCTGCCGATGATAAAATTTATGAAGCTCAAAATATTAGTACCGCCATGCGAATTCCACTGCATGGTCTGGTTTACCACGATGTTCATATCCCGACCTGGTACACGGGTGACGGCGCCTCGAAAGTTCCGGCATACTGGGACGATAAAAACCTGTGGAACATCCTTTATGGAACGATGCCTTTGTATATGCCGCCTTCGAAGCAATACTGGTATGCCAACCTCGAAAAATTTATCTCCGGATATCATCTGATGTCGGCTGTCACACGAAATGTTGGTTATTCAAAAATGGCCGGTCATCAGTTTGTAAGCAGCGACCGGAAAATTCAAAAAACTACTTTCGATAATGGATGGAATGTGGTGGCTAATTTCGATTCTATCCCACATGTTTGGGAAAACAGGACGCTTGCATCCAAAGGATTCTATGCTTCGGGCGGAAAAACAGATGAAGCTTTTAAACTGGTCATTGACAACAAAACCATTGGATTTACATTAACCGGAAACCGTTTGTTTTTTAATCCATTCGGGACAGAAGCGAGCCTGAAGGGACTTCGGACCAACCAATCGGTTTTTGTTGAGAAATTCGCCGATTACCTGTTGGTTTCTTTCATCGGAAAACAAAACTATCTTGATCTGAATGTGACTGATTTACCTTTTGATATTCAGGAAATAACTAAAGTTACCGAGTATTTCTCCGGAACCTCGATTTCCTTAACCACACTGACCGATGGCTGGAAAAGATTAATCCGGCCTGCCAATAAATCATTTTTCAAACTTTATTACAAGTCAAAAATTTCAGGAACAACGATGAGACAATCAGGTTTGGGCCTGAAAGTTTTCCCCAATCCGGCGCAAAATAAATTGACTATTGAGCAATCTGAAGGAAATGGTTCTGTTTCGGTATTCAATCTGAGAGGGGAGGAAGTCATTAAGCACCCAGTTGCTGAGATGAGAACACAGATCGACATTGGACTTCTGGCTTCTGGAATGTATTTTCTGAACCTTGTTCAGGATGGATCGTGCGAAGTCCGGAAGTTCGTAAAAAAATAGGTTTGAGTCAGATACGGTACTATCGTGAAATAAATGACATGAGGATTGCGATTTGATATTAATATTAATATCTTTGACGTTTATTAACAAGTGAATTTTTGCAACGTGAAATGTTCTGAGTTGATTCGGGAAGTTGAAAATGCCGGATGTTATTTTAAACGGCACGGAAGTAAACACGATGTGTATTACAGTCCAATCACCGGTAAATCATTTACAATCCCACGGCATCCTTCGGCAGAAGTGCCAAAAGGTACATTGGACAACATCAGGAAAAGTGCAGGGATTAAAAAGTAAACATATGAAAGTAATCGTAATTATTGAGCAAAACACTGATGGCAAATATTTTGCCTTTATGGACAATGACAGCCTTGAATTCGGCATAACCGGATTTGGAAATACAGTTGAAGAAGCTAAAAGTGATATTCTATTGGCTTATGGTGAGATAAAAGAATTATTTAAAGCCGAAGGGAAGCCGATACCTGAGTTGGAGTTTGAATATAAATTCGATGTAGCTTCTTTTCTGGAACATTATTCCAAGGTATTATCATTGGCAGGGCTGGGACGGTTAACAGGTGTTGCACAAGGTCAATTGAGCCACTATGTTACCGGAAGGCGCAAACCAAGCCATAAAACGGTCGAGAAAATAGAAAAATCGTTGCATAACTTTGCAGCCGAAATAAGTCAGGTTCAGTTCGTTTAGGAAGATTTTTTATCTCGAGATTTTTTGCTTCCGAAATTGCCCTATCCTTCATGAAAAAACCATTTCAATATTAAGATATTGTTTGTAAATTGATACTAACAGAGCGTTAATTCATGGTAACTGATATGAATATTTATTTTTGTCTCTCGACTTAAGAGTTGGAATCATGCTGTCATATAACATTAAGGCTACTTAAACAATTAAGGCGTTATTTGTTAATTTCGGAACTTTCAATTCACTAAAAACAAAATTCACTAACAGCAACTTTGTTGCATAAAAACAAAAGCTTATGAATTCTATTTTCTGGCTTGTGCCTGTCAGTTCTGTTTTGGCACTTTTTTTTGCCTGGTTTTTCTTCAATCAGATGATGAAGGAAAGTGAAGGCACAGACACGATGAAAAAAATTGCCAAACACGTTCGTGATGGCGCTATGGCTTACCTTAGACAACAGTATAAAGTTGTTTTAATTGTTTTCATAGTCATAACCATTTTGTTTACCATCATGGCTTATGTGTTAAAAATTCAGAATCCATGGGTCCCGTTTGCATTTCTAACCGGCGGATTCTTCTCCGGTTTAGCAGGTTTCTTTGGAATGAAAACTGCAACTTTTGCTTCTGCACGTACTGCACATGCTGCCATGCGTTCGCTCAACGACGGACTCCGGATTGCATTCCGTTCAGGAGCAGTTATGGGTTTGGTAGTAGTTGGTTTGGGGTTGCTTGATATTTCGATTTGGTTTTATGCTCTTCAATACATCATCGGGGCTCTCGATTCTACAACAAACGGGATCATAGCTGCCGATCCTTCCATGAAACTGATCATTATTACAACTACCACACTAACCTTCGGAATGGGCGCTTCCACCCAGGCACTTTTTGCCCGTGTTGGTGGAGGTATTTTCACCAAGGCTGCCGATGTGGGCGCCGACCTGGTAGGAAAAGTAGAGGCTGGTATCCCTGAAGACGATCCGCGCAACCCTGCAACCATTGCCGATAACGTAGGCGACAACGTAGGCGATGTGGCCGGTATGGGCGCCGACTTGTACGAATCGTACTGTGGCGCTATTCTTTCAACTGCAGCACTCGGCGCAACTGCCTTTGCAGGTTTGGGTGTCGAAACTCAGATGAACGGGGTTATTGCACCGATGATTATTGCCGCTGTCGGGATTGTCCTTTCCATATTTGGTATTTTCATGGTAAAAGCAAAAGAAGGAGCTACACAAAAACAATTGCTGGCTGCCCTTGGCCGTGGTGTTAACGTAAGTTCTGTCGGGATTGCCATTTTCTCTTTCCTGATCCTGAAATATCTGAATATTCCAAATTTTCTGGGAGTTTGGGGTGCTATGATGGTTGGTTTGGCCGGTGGTATCGGTATTGGTAAAATTACCGAATATTATACTTCTTCAGGATTTGCCCCAACACGTAATATTGCTGAATCAACCAAAACCGGTCCGGCAACAGTCATTATTTCAGGAATTGGCACAGGTATGATTTCTACAGCAATTCCTGTTTTGATAGTTGGAACCTCCATTATCCTGGCCTTCCTTTTTGCTGCAAGTTTCAAGTTTGAAAATATTAGCATGGGTTTGTACGGAATCGCGATTGCCGCTGTTGGTATGCTTTCAACTTTGGGCATTACACTGGCTACTGATGCTTATGGCCCAATTGCCGACAATGCCGGTGGTAATGCTGAAATGAGTGGCCTGGGCCATGAAGTCCGCGTTCGTACCGATGCATTGGATACCCTTGGTAATACCACTGCTGCAACCGGAAAAGGATTTGCCATCGGTTCGGCTGCCTTGACCGCTTTGGCGCTTATGGCCTCGTACATCGAGGAAATTAAGATTGCCCTTGCCCGGATTCCTGAAAAGGTTGCTGAATTCGCTGAATTTGCTACAAATAATCATTTCGAAAATGTTGATATTCATAAAGCTTCCATTCCGCAAATGATGCAATATTTTCATCTCGATATCATGAACCCGCGTGTATTGGTTGGAGCTTTCATAGGCTCAATGGCTGCTTTCCTGTTCTGTGGTCTGACTATGAATGCCGTTGGCCGTGCTGCTCAGAGTATGGTGGAGGAAGTTCGCCGTCAGTTCCGCGAAATTAAAGGCATTTTAACTGGCGAGGGTGAACCCGATTATGCCCGTTGTGTGGAGATTTCAACTAAAGGTGCACAACGCGAGATGTTATTTCCTTCGCTATTAGCCATTTTTATCCCGATTGGTACTGGTCTTATTTTTGGCGTTTCGGGAGTTGTAGGCCTTCTGCTAGGTGGAGTTTCTACCGGATTTATTCTTGCTATTTTCATGGCTAACGCAGGTGGTGCATGGGACAATGCTAAAAAATACATTGAAGAAGGTCATTTGGGAGGCAAAGGTTCTGATTGCCACAAAGCTGCTGTAACAGGCGATACAGTGGGCGATCCGTTTAAAGATACTTCAGGTCCGTCGTTGAACATCCTCATTAAATTGATGAGTATGGTTTCAATCGTAATGGCTGGTTTGACCGTAGCTTACAGTTTGATGTAATTAAAATAGGTCTGGCACATATAAACCCCGGAGAAATCTTCGGGGTTTATATTTTCATAAATTCTTGAACAAAAAACACGCAACCAGAGTTTAAGATCAAAGACTTCATTTCTAAAACCAGATATTATGACCGATTTATCAACAACCTACATGGGCGTCAAATTAAAGAATCCTTTGATTTTGGGCGCCAGTAATCTCGTTACCAAACCCGAAGTGGTTAAAGAGCTTGAAGAAGCTGGTATCGCTGCAATCGTTTACAAGTCACTTTTCGAAGAGCAGATTCAGTTGGAAAGCCTTCAGTTTGATGAAGAACTGAACGAATATGCCAACCGAAATTCGGAAATGGGACGTATTTTCCCTAACCTGGAACATGCCGGGCCTAAAGATCATCTGCTTCACCTTAAAAAACTCAAGAATTCTACTTCGGTCCCTGTTTTTGCAAGCTTGAATGCCATTTATGAACCCACCTGGGTTGAATATGCCAAACAACTCGAAGATACCGGAATTGATGGATTGGAATTAAACCTGTATGCAACGCCCGGATATTTTGAAATTGGGGCATCGTCCATAGAAGATAAGCAATATCAGATTGTAAAAAGCGTGAAAAAAGCGGTTAAAATTCCGGTTTCTGTGAAATTAAGCCCATTTTATACCAACACTTTAAATTTTATTAAGAAACTCGACGAAGCCGGAATTGATGGTTTTGTCATGTTTAACAGGTTCTTTCAACCGGAAATAGATATTGAAAAGGAGGTTTTTCATTTCCCATGGGAATTGACTCAATCCCGCGACCATCATCTTGCTTTGCGTTATGTGGGCTTACTTTACGGAAACATTGAGGGCAGTATTTGTGCCAGCCGTGGTATTTATAATGCTGAGGATGTAATCAGGCTGATACTTGCCGGAGCTGATGTTGTTCAGGTCGTTTCAACTGTTTATAAAAATCAGCCGGCTTATGTGGGAACCATTCTTTCTGAAGTTCAGGCCTGGATGGATAAAAAAGGTTATAAAAAACTTGATGATTTCCGTGGAAAGTTATCCCGGAAAAATATGAAAGATCCATACACTTATCAGCGTGCCCAGTATGTTGACATACTGGCTAAATCAGAAGAAATATTCAGGAAATATCCTATGGTGTAACCTGGTATTATACATGCGAATCAGAGATTGAAAAATAATTGAATCATAATGCCGAAGGCATGATAGGATTAGTGTGCCGGGCATGCTGTTAATCTAAAGGGTGCAAGTCCTGAAGGAGCCGTAATGACCGGAATCCTATAGCCGAAAGCAAGGGTGTCCCGGGAGACTGGGAATCTGAAGGCAGCCGTAGGCAAAAGTTTGACAAGACGAACAGAAACCGGATATAAG